>NZ_JADPKS010000047.1 GCF_023074175.1 Bradyrhizobium sp. 139 | reverse complement strand
GTTTCGTTTCGGTCGATCGGTTTGACGGCACGGTTATCCACCTCGCCCATTCTTATTCCAAACACCGTCCAGCCATCTCAGCTTCGTTGATGCGTCGAAACCCAAGCCCGAAGCGATTAGGCCAAGAACGCCGTCCTACCAGCGGCGATTGATGCGCCCGCCAACGCACTGCTGCGCGCGTGTGGAGCAATGCGAGAAGGGCAACCAAACCGTGATGTGAGACATCACCGGAAATGGCTCGTCGGTAGCGCTAGCCTCCAGACCTAAGTCCCTCGAGTGCCTGTCGATGCACCAAGTGCGCCCGCCAAAGAACCATCTCGTTCCAGTCTGATTTTTGTGGGTAGAAATGGCGCTTGGTGGCGCTCCGAATCTGCCGTCCCAGTTCGGAATCGACCGCCTCCGGTCGATACCTAAACAGCCAGTGCTCATCACTCAGTATTTTTGGATTGGTATAAGTCCCGTACTCAAGCGCAACATAGGTGTGCCGATCGCCCAAGATGCGCTGCCAGTATTCGTCTTGCGTCCCGTGCAGGTTGACAGAGGAGGAAGTCCCCAGATCCGGCAATGTCACGGAGGGCCCAAAGATCGTTGCAGCTCGCTCGTAGCCCTTTAGTCCGGACGGCTGCTCGCACTGCAGTTCCCCATAGCCGTAGGGACCGAGCCCGGTGTGGTAATCGATGATGATGACGCCATCGCGTGCCGCCACGTCAAGATCGGCCGCTATTTGCTCGAGGGTTCGCCTGGCTTCGGTCGGTTCGCTTCCACCGTAAAACAGACCTCCTGGCCTGGTGTACTGACCGCGAGATCTAGCCGAGCGGAAAGCCTGCTCGCCGTGCAGCTTGCGATACTCGGCAATTGCAGCTTGTGCGCGGCGGATCGCCTCTTCTGTTCTGTCTGCAGGAACAAGATATTCATCCAGCTCCTCATACTCGGGATTTGAGGGAACCGGCTTCGAAAAATCGATGAAGTTGCGGTTCAGGTCGCCCCCTCTGCAGTCGACCTGCGATCCCAGGCAAACCCGTAGCAGTTCAGCGCGTGGATGAAGAGCACGGCAGTCGAGGGGGGAAGCTGCTCGTGGAGCTTTGCTCGCAAGAACAGCAGTTGCGCTGCGGAGCCATGGTACCCCTCTGGACCGTGCGTGCCGGAAATCAGGATCAGGAGCTTCCTGGCGTCCGGGCTGCCAAAATACGCCACATCCGTGAACAGAGCCTCGCCTGATGGCCCCTTTGAGCTGCA
>NZ_JADPKS010000147.1 GCF_023074175.1 Bradyrhizobium sp. 139 | reverse complement strand
TAAATAGACGGTTTACCTGCAGTCCGGCGCGGTCAGTGACATTCTGAACGCCATCGATCTCGCGACCGGGGTGCAGACCGTCAAGACTGCCGGTGCCTCTGGTGCCTTGCAGACCACCGCCGGAGCCAAGAACTCGTCGGTCGTGGCCGGCGCGCTCAACCTCTCGACCGGTGCGAACGCGGATCTGTCGATCACCGGGTCGGGCAATGCGCTGTCGGCGCTCGGCCTCACCGGCTCGACCGGCACCGGCACCGCCTTCACGGCGAGCCGGTCCGCAGCGTCGGGCGGTGTCTCGGGCAAGACCTTGACCTTCTCCTCCTTCAACGGCGGCACGGCGGTCAATGTCACCTTCGGCGACGGCACCAATGGCACGGTCAAGACGCTCGATCAGCTCAACACGGCTCTTCAGGCCAACAACCTGTCGGCCACGATCGACGCCAACGGCACGCTCACGATCGCAGCGACCAACGACTACGCGTCGTCCACGATCGGATCTGCTACTGCTGGCGGTACCATCGGCGGTACGATCACCACGGCGCTGACCTTCACGAACCCGACTGCGCCGGTTGCCGATGCTGTTGCCCAGGCCACCCGGACCAACCTGGTCGCCCAGTACAACAACATCCTGACGCAGATCGACACGACCTCGCTGGATGCTTCGTTCAACGGCGTCAACCTGCTCAACGGCGACCAGCTCAAGCTGGTGTTCGACGAGACCGGCAAGTCCAACCTGAACATCACCGGCGTGACCTTCAACTCGAAGGGTCTGGGTCTCGCTGGCCTGGTGCAGGGCACCGACTTCATCGACAACTCCTCGACCAACAAGGTGCTCACGAACCTGAACACGGCGTCGAGCACGCTGCGTTCGGAAGCCTCCACCCTTGGTTCGAACCTCTCGGTGGTACAGGTGCGTCAGGACTTCAACAAGAACCTGATCAACGTGCTCCAGACCGGCTCGTCCAACCTGACGCTGGCCGACACCAACGAGGAAGCGGCCAACAGCCAGGCGCTGTCGACCCGGCAGTCGATCGCCGTCTCCGCGTTGTCGCTGGCCAACCAGTCGCAGCAGAGCGTGCTCCAGCTGCTCCGCTAATAGCGGCTGACATCGCAATCAAGACATGGCGGCGGGGCTTCGGCCCCGCCGCTTTCTTTTTGGTGCGCCCAGCATGGGTGCACTCTTATGGGTGAAAGTCCCATCGTGAGTTGATCACAACGAGCGAAGTGAAGCGCAACTGCATGAGGGCGACC
>NZ_JADPKS010000065.1 GCF_023074175.1 Bradyrhizobium sp. 139 | reverse complement strand
CACTGACACCACAGATCACCAACAACGCACAAAACTCGAATTTCCGCGGACATTTGTCGAAACTCAGCTTGAGCAGTCAGGTATTCTCACAGTTCAGTGTTGGAGGATGCTATGGACGAAACGCAATTCGGTACACGCGATAAACGAGGGTACTGGACACCTAACAAGCGTCCAAGGCGCGCTCCGGTTTTCATTTGGCCGGTGCAGCCGAGGACATTCTTGCGCTGGCTGCTCGGCTATCCGGGCTACCTATGGCCTTGGAGCGCTCTGTTCTTCGCTACTTCGCTTGTGGCGTGGATCTATCTGACGCCTTCGCTCGAAACGATGCGGGAGTTTAGCCCCGGCTGGATTTCGCTGATCCTCCTGCGGAATGCTGCGCTTGCGCTATTGTTCTATGGCAGCTTCCATACGGTGCTGTACATTCAGCGTCGTCAGCAGACTAAATTCAAATACAATGCCAAGTGGCCCGATACCCAAAATTCTACGTTCCTGTTCGGATGCCAGAATGCGGAGAATGTATTCTATACGATGTGCAGTGGCGTGCCGATTTGGACGACTTATGAGGTATTTGCCTTATGGATGTTCGCCAACGGCTACATCCCCACCATCGAGTTCCAACAGCATCCGGCCTATTTCATCGCGCTTGTTCTGCTTTGGCCGCTGTGGTCGTCGACGCACTTCTATGCGATCCACCGCTTGATCCATATGGGGCCGCTGTATCACATTATTCACAAAGTTCACCACAACAATGTCAATCCGGGCCCTTGGTCTGGCCTGTCAATGCACCCGTTTGAGCACATCCTCTTTTTCTCCGCTGTGCTAATCTTTTTCCTAATCCCCTCAAATCCGCTACACGTAATTTATGGGCTTATGGGTTTGGCGCTGGGGCCGGCGTACGGTCATCTGGGTTTTGATCGAATCCTGAAGGATGACGGAAAGTACATGAGCACCGAAAACTACTTTCATTACCTGCACCACCGGTTCTTTGAGGTGAATTATGGGACCGGGGATCGGTTGGTTCCATTGGACGAGTGGTTTGGTACGGTGCACGATGGTTCGCCGGAAGCCGATGAGGCGATGTACAAGCGCATGAAGGCGAAGAAGTATGCTCGCGGCTAATCGCCTTCAGATAACAAGGTGGTGCTTCGATCCGCTGCACTCGGTACAGGCCGGCCGGCATACTCTTGCCCGTCGCAAAGCCTGGTCCCAAGCTCAACCTCTACTCTTCCGTCATTGAAAGCCAATATCAGAGGTGACGAAGTTGATCTCCGCAGATA
>NZ_JADPKS010000037.1 GCF_023074175.1 Bradyrhizobium sp. 139 | reverse complement strand
CGTGCTCTCGATCGATGCTTGCATCAAACTCTCCGATGGTTCGAGTGTGGAAACCCAAACCTATCGGAAAGAGCCCGCTCACCGCCCCATGGAATCTACAGCGTTACGAAGCCCGCATTACCGCATCCGCCAACAATCCCGCAAACAGCAGCAGCCCCGCGTCGCGATTCGAATAAAACAACCGCTTGCAGAGCTCGGGATCGTCAATCTTCAGCCGCACGATCTGCAAGGCCAGATGCACGGCGAATGCGGCAAGCCCGATCCAGGCCGGCCAACGCGCATCGCCGGAGGCGAGCGCGAGACCGATCAGCATCACCGCGAGCCCGTAGAACAGGATCAGCGCCTGGTGCGTGTGGGCGCCGAACAGGCGCGCGGTGGACTTGATGCCGATCAGCGCGTCGTCCTCGGCATCCTGATGCGCGTAGATCGTGTCATAGCCGATCACCCAGGAAATCGATCCAGCATAGAGCACCAGCGCGGTCAATTCGATGCGGCCGAAGGTGACGGCAAATCCCATCAGGGCGCCCCAGGAGAAGGCGAGGCCCAGCACGATCTGCGGCCACCACGTGATGCGCTTCATGAAGGGATAGATCGCGACGATCAAAAGCGAGGCGATGCCGGTCAGGACCGCGAAGCGGTTGAACTGCAGCAGCACCACGAGACCGGTCAGCGCCTGCGCGACCATGAAGGCCAGCGCCTGCTTGGTCGTCACCTGGCCCGACGGCAACGGCCGCGAGCGGGTGCGCTCGACCTTGTCGTCGAGGTCGCGGTCGGTGATGTCGTTCCATGTGCAGCCTGCGCCGCGCATGACGAAGGCGCCGATGAAGAACAGGACGATGGTGAGCGGCAGCCGACTGACGTCATGCGCCATGCCGGCGGCAAGCGCCGCCGACCACCAGCACGGCATCAGCAGGAGCCAGGAACCGATCGGACGATCGAAGCGCGACAGTCGCAGGTAAGGCCGCGCCCATCGCGGCGCGAGCGTATCGACCCAGTTGCCGGTGGAATCGGCAACGCGGGCGGATGTGTCGCTCATCGGGTGAGGACGTTGCCGTTAAGCGTGTCGAAGGTACTGCCACCCTTCTTGCCGGCATTGGCCTCAGGCGCCGAGCCCGAACCCAGCACCTCGCTCAGCGACGGACCGGCCGGACCGCGCGGCTGCTGCTGCATCTGCTGCGCCACGTTGCAGACCTTCGTCTGCATGGCCTCGGTGTTCTTGTGGCCGTCCTTCATCTGTGCGCCGACCTGCGGCGGGATTCCGCATTTGGCAGCGTTGGACTCGATGTATTTGATCATCTTGCCTTCAGCCTGGCTGAAGTTGCGGATCAGCTTGCAGGCCTCGTCCGGCGGGGCGTGACGATCGCTCGCAGCCTTGATCAGCTTGCCGCGCTTCTCGGCTTCCTCACGCAGAGGCATGAAGGTCTTCATGCAGTCCTCGCCGGGACCGGCTTGCGTCGGCGGGGCCGCGCTGAAAGCACCGGCGCCACCGACGGGTGCGGCACCGTTCACGGGAAAGGACGATTGCGGTGCGCCGCCGACGGAAGCGGTCGGTGCCGAGCCATTCACGGGCGGAAACGCGGAACTGGGGGCGGCCTGGCCGGGCAGCGGCGCCGGGAATCCCTGGGCATGGGCTCCCGCGGCGCCCATGGTGACCATGGCGGCAGTGATCGGAACCATCAAATGACGGATTATCAAGGCAGTCTCTCCGGCAGGAGCTTACGGGTTCGGCGTCTTCCCAATTGAAGCGCAACCAGCGCGCTCACCATTTTACGATTCCCGCTGGTCCTTAACAACCCGTCGAATAGGGCAAGAGCGCGGCGCGCCGAACCACCGATTTGGCAATATTTACCCCGAAATGGCTGCTTTCGGTTAAGAACGGCAGCAAATCGGACCTTTGAACGATGCCCACCCACGATTTTCGCGCCCCCCGCCTGTTCGTCGACGTCCCCCTGGCCCAGGACGCCAAGGTCGCGCTCGACCGCGACCAAAGCAATTATCTCGGCAATGTGCTGCGGCTTGCCGCCGGGGCCGAGGTCCTGGCGTTCAACGGCCGCGATGGCGAGTGGCAGGCCGCGATTGAAGGCCGCAAGCGGCCGGACGGCCTCGTCATCCTCCAGCAGATCCGGCCCCAAGACCGGCTTGCCGACCTCGCTTACGTGTTCGCGCCGCTCAAGCATGCCCGGCTCGATTACATGGTGCAGAAGGCCGTGGAGATGGGCGCCGCCACGCTTCAGCCGGTCCTGACCCGCTTCACCCAGGTCTCCCGGGTCAACACCGAGCGGATGCGCGCCAATGTCGTCGAGGCGGCCGAGCAATGCGGCATCCTCAGCATCGCCGCGGTGGCTGAGCCGATGCCGCTGGAGCGCTTCCTCAGCCAGCGCGCCGCGGGCAGGCTGCTCATCTTCTGCGATGAGGCGGCGGAGGTCGAAAACCCCGTTCAGAGCCTGCAAAGCGCGCGCGAGGCCGGCCATGACCAGGGCAGAGTTGGCATCGACGTGCTGATCGGCCCCGAAGGCGGCTTTGCCGAGGAAGAGCGCGCGCTGCTGCTGCGGCAGCCGAAACTCCTGCGGCTGGCGCTCGGCCCCCGGATCATGCGGGCCGACACGGCCGCGGTGGCCGCGCTGGCGCTGGTGCAGGCAGTGTTGGGGGATTGGGGCGGCGAATCGGCCTAGAACCCAGACGAGACCACATCGATCGCGCCGCGGGCTTCGTCAACCTGTCCCGCTTCCGGGAGAGGGGGCACCTGCTTCGCGGCCGGGCGCATTGGCTGGCCGTTAAGCGATTGATCCTTTGGAGGTCGAAACCGCTTTCGGGCCATGCTAAGGGCTGCGGCAATTCCCGTCCTTTCACTTGCCCTGTCACTTGCCCTGCCCGGTTCCACCCGGACGATGGACCCCCGTTATGACTGCGACTGCCACCTCCAATGCTGCCGGTTCCGCCGCCTGGGCGGATACGCTGCTGTTGTCGTTCGCGCAGGCCGGCTATGTCAGGGCCGAGCCCGCGATCCTGCAACCGGCCGAGCCGTTCCTGGACCTCTCCGGCGAAGACATCCGCAAGAGCCTCTACCTGACGACGGACCTGTCCGGCGAGGAGCTGTGCCTGCGCCCGGACCTGACCATTCCTGTCGCCCGCGACTATCTCACCTCCAGCCGCGCGGGCCAGCCAGCCGGGTTCAGCTATCTCGGTCCGGTGTTTCGCTACCGTAGCGGCCAGGCCAGCGAATTCCTGCAGGCCGGCATCGAATCGTTCGGCCGCCAGGATCGCGCCGCGGCCGACGCCGAGATGCTGGCGCTGGCGCTGGAAGCGACTGCCGCATTCGGCGTCCGCGACGCCGAGATCCGCACCGGCGACGTCGCGCTGTTCAATGCCCTGCTCGACGCGCTCGATCTTTATCCGGTCTGGCGCCGCCGCCTGGTAAAGGATTTCAACCGCAAGATCAGCCTGGAACAGGATCTGGAGCGGCTGGCGGCCGCGACAACCGCCACCCGCAGCGAATACGAAGGCGTGCTTGCCGCCCTCGCCGGCTCCGACCGCAAGGCGGCGCTCGCCTTCGTCACCGATCTGATGTCGATCGCCGGCACCACCAATGTCGGCGGCCGCACCACGGCCGAGATCGCCGACCGGTTCCTGGAGCAGTCGACGCTGAAGGGCGGCGCGCTGACGCGCGAGGCGATCGCCGTGCTCAAGCGCTTCCTGTCGATCGCAGGCAATCCCGACGATGCCATCGCCGAGCTCCGCGCGCTCACCACGGACGCGAAGCTCGATCTCACTGCCGCCGTCGACCAGTTCGAAAGCCGGGTCGGCTTCATGGCGGCGCGCGGCATCGACGTGAAGCAAACGCGCTTTTCGACCGCGTTCGGGCGCGGCCTCGACTACTACACCGGCTTCGAATTCGAGCTGCATCACAGGGGCAACGGCGCCGAGCCGCTGGTCGCTGGCGGCCGCTATGACGGGCTGATGACCCAGCTCGGATCGGCTGAGCCGATCCCCGCGGTCGGCTTCTCGGTCTGGGTCGACGCGCTGACCCGGATCGGCCGCAAGGTGGGAGCCTAAGTCATGAGCGCGCCATTCGTCCTGGCCGTTCCCTCCAAGGGCCGCCTTCAGGAAAACACCGAGGCATTCTTCGCCCGCGCCGGGCTCAAACTGTCGAAGGCCGGCGGCGCGCGCGACTATCGCGGCACGCTCGCAGGCCTCGACAATGTCGAGGTCGCGTACCTGTCGGCGAGCGAGATCGCTTCGCAACTGTCACGCGGCTTTGCGCATCTCGGCGTCACCGGCGAAGATCTGGTGCGCGAGAACATCGCGGATGCCGACAAGCGCGTATCCCTGATCGAAGGGCTCGGCTTCGGCTATGCCGACGTCGTCGTCGCGGTGCCGCAGGCGTGGATCGACGTCCGCACCATGGCCGACCTCGACGACGTCACCACCGGCTTCCGCGAGCAGCATCACATGCGGATGCGGGTCGCGACCAAGTTCATCAATCTCACCCGCGCCTTCTTCTCGAGCCACGGCATCACCGACTACCGCATCGTCGAAAGCACCGGCGCCACCGAGGGCGCGCCGGCGGCCGGCGCCGCCGAGCTGATCGTCGATATCACCACGACCGGCGCGACGCTCGCCGCCAACGGGCTCAGGGTGCTCGATGACGGCATGATCCTGCGCAGCCAGGCCAATCTGGTCGCTTCGAAAGACGCCGACTGGTCGCCGCAGGCGCGGGAGACCGCCCGCGTCATCCTCGATCACATCGCGGCGCGGGCGCGGGCCAACAAAAACCGCGAGGTTCGTACCCGCTTCCGGCAATGCGACGCGGCCCTGCTCACTGAGGCCCACGAGCGCTTCGGCGTCGAGGCCCCCTTTGGCGGGCCGACCTCGTCGGGCATGCTCACCCTGCACTGCCCACCGGGACAGCTCTATGCACTCGCGAGTTTCCTGCGCGACCACGGCGCCGAGACGGTCTCGGTGGTCTCGCTCGACTATGTGTTCGACCGGGAGAACCCGCTGTTCGCCAGGCTCGAGGCGTTCCTGCGGCAGTGAGCCTCGGGTCCGTTCAGCGTAGCGACAGCAAGCGGCAGCTACCATATGCTGTCGACAACAATTGGACGCCCCTGGAACCTTGATCAATGACGCTGGGCTCTGACATTTCCGGCATGACGACCACTGCGGCCAGCACCGCCGCGAAGGGGCTGTCGATTGTCGTCCCTGTCTACAACGAGGCGGCGGGCCTGGCCGGCTTGCACCAGCGCATCTGCGACATCGCAAAGACCTTGCGGCAGCGCTATCGGCTCCCTTGCGAGGTCGTCTATGTCGACGACGGCAGCGCGGACGCGACGCTGGCGATTGCCCGGTCACTGCCGGCCGACGCGATCGACGTCCAGGTCGTTTCGCTGTCGCGCAATTTCGGCAAGGAGGCGGCGCTGATGGCCGGCCTCGACCATGGCCGGCTTGGCGCCGTGATGTTCATGGACGGCGACGGTCAGCATCCGCCGGCCCTTGTCGAACAACTCGTGCGGCACTGGATCGAGGACGGCTATGACGTCGTCTATACCGCCAAGGCTCATCGCGACAACGAGCCCTTTCTGCGCCGCGTCGCCGTACACGGCTTCTATACGCTGATCAATTGGGGCGCGCGCCAAAAGATCCCTGAAGACGCCGGCGATTTCCGCCTGCTGTCGCCGCGCGCGGTCGCAGCACTCAGGCAGCTGCCGGAGCGCAACCGCTTCTTCAAAGGCCTCGCGAGCTGGATCGGCTTCCGCCAGATCCGCGTCGACTACGAGCCCGCGCCGCGCGTCCATGGCGTGACAACCTTCAGCGCCGCGCGTCTGCTTGGTCTTTCGATCGAAGGGGTGACCTCGTTCTCGGTGGCGCCGCTGCGCTTCGCCAGCCTGCTCGGCGTGATCCTCGCCGGCGGCGCTTTCCTGTTCGGCCTGTCGATCCTCTGGGAGGTCTTGACCACGGGCAAGCAGGTGCCCGGCTATCCCTCGCTCGTGATCGGCCTGATGACCATCGGCGGCGTGCAGCTCATCATGATCGGCATCGTCGGCGAATATATCGGCAAGATCCTTTCCGAGCTGAAGGCGCGCCCGATCTACTTCGTCGCCGAGCACAGCGAAAAGCATTTCGAGACCGACAAGGCCGACGCCGCCCCGAAGAGGACGGCCGCCGAATGAGCGCGGCCACGCCGCCGCGGCGGATCTGGCTCTGCGCCGACGATTACGGCATCAGCCCGGGCGTCAATCGCGCCATCCGCGACCTGATCGAACGCGGCCGTCTCAATGCCACCTCGGTGATGATGGTTGGCCCCGCGATCGAACGCAGCGAGATCGAGGCGCTCCAGACGGCAGCGAAAGCCAGCCCGCGCTGCGCGATCGGCTTGCACGTGACATTGTCGGCGCCGTTCCGGCCGCTCACCATGCATTTCCGGCCGCTGGACGGCGACATGTTCATGCCGTTTCCGAAGCTGCTGCGCGCGGGTCTTGCGCGCCGGCTCGACCGCGAATTCTTTCGCAACGAGGTCAAGGCGCAGCTGGCGGCGTTCGCGGAAGCGTTCGGGCGCGCGCCTGACTTCGTCGATGGTCATCAGCATGTGCAGCTCTATCCGCAGGTGCGCGACGGCTTTGTCGATGCCGTCAGTGAGATCGCGCCAAAAGCCTGGGTGCGCCAGGGCGGCCGGGACCTGGCCCTGGCGCAGCGGCTGGCTTCACCAAAAGCAATGGTGCTCGACATCCTCAGCGCACAGTTCCGCCGCCGTGCCGGCGCCGCCGGCCTCAGTTTCAATCCCGGCTTCGCCGGCGCCTATGACTTCACCCGGGCCGCCGATTTCGGCGAGCTGATGCGGCAATTCCTGGCGGGCCTCCCCGACGGCGGCCTCGTGATGTGCCACCCCGGCTTCGTCGACGAAATCCTCACCGGTCTCGACCCGATGACGGACGTCCGCGAGCGCGAGCACGCTTATCTTGCCGGCGATGGCTTCGCGCGCCTGCTGGCGGACAGCGGCGTCACGCTGGGGTGAAACGGGCGGAAAGCAAGCCGCGAGGCAGCTTGTCGCATACCGAAATTTAATCCGACCGGCACTGTTGGGGCCACAATGGAACCTTACATCTCCATCGCGCTTGTTTTGCGCGATGGAGACTGATCATGACGCCGCAGGAACGCCAGCTCGTCGACGAGCTTTTCGACCGGCTTTCGAAACTGGAAAATGCACCGCGCGATCCCGACGCGATCGCCGCAATCTCCGACGGCCTGCGCAAGGCGCCTGGCGCGATCTATGCGCTGGTGCAGACCGTGCTGTTGCAGGACGAAGCGCTGAAGCGCGCCCATGTCCGCATCCAGGAGCTGGAAGCGGCGCAAGCGCCCGAACAGGCGCAGTCCGGCGGTTTCCTGGATACCATGCGCGACACGCTGTTCGGCGGAAGCCCGTCACGCGGCTCGGTTCCGAACGTGCCGCCGCGTGACGCGCGGCCGGTCTGGAACAGCGGCCAGGCGATGCAGCAGACGCAGCCGGGCTATGGCCAGCCGCCTTACGGACAGGCTCCCGGTCAGGGCCAAGGGCAAGGTTATGGCGCTCCGCCGATGGGCGGGGGCGGCGGCTCCTTCCTCGGCACGGCAGCGGCGGCAGCGGCCGGCGTCGTAGGCGGCTCGCTGCTGCTCTCGAGCATCCGCGGCATGATGGGCGGATCGCACCAGCAGGCCTTCGGCGACACCAACGCTTCGGGCGATCGCGGCGGCAGCCCATGGGGCGGTAGCGACCAGTCCGGCGGCTCGCTCGCGCGCGATGCCGGCCTCAACGACATCGGTTCGAACCGCGACCACGGCGACAATTCCCGCCAGGGCTTCGCAGATCAGGCGTCGAACGATCGGGACAATAACGATCAGAGCTACGACGGCGATAACGACAACGGCAATATGGACATAGCCGACGATAGCGATTTCGACGGCGGAGACGACGGCGGCAGCGATTACGCGTGACGTCTTATCTTCTCCCCTCTCCCCATTCTTATGCGGAGAGGATCGGGGTGAGAGGCTCCATCTGCATAGCCGGTGAGAGCTGAACTCGCGGAGACCCCCTCACCCGGAATTCGCGCTGCGCCCGAATTCCGGCCTCTCCTCGCACGCGGGGACAGGCGAAAGAAACACCTCACATTACCACGACCTTCGTGCCGACATTGACGCGGCCGTAGAGATCGATGACATCCTCGTTGCGCATGCGGATGCAGCCGGAGGAGACGTTGGTGCCGATGGTCCAGGGCTCGTTGGAGCCGTGGATGCGGTAGAGCGTCGACCCCAGATACATCGCGCGCGCGCCGAGCGGATTTTCCGGGCCGCCTTCCATGTGCCGTGGCAGGTCGGGTCGGCGCGCGATCATTTCCGCCGGCGGCGTCCAGTCCGGCCATTCGCGCTTGGCCGTGATCGACTTCACGCCGGACCAGGTGAAGCCGGGGCGTCCGACGCCGATGCCGTAGCGCATCGCCTTGCCGTTGCCCTCGACGAGATAGAGGAACTTGTTCGGCGTATCGACCACCAAGGTGCCGGCGCTTTCATTCCCGCTATAGTCAACAAGCTGTTTCTCGAATTTCGGATCAAGCTGACGCTGCCGCGGATCGATCGCCTCCTGCTGCAAACCGGCGCCCTGCATCTGCGGCTCGCCCATCGGCGGCAGGCGGCGCTGGTCGTAATAGCCGGGCTGCTGCTGATACATCGGCTGCTGCGGAGCGTAGGCCGGACCGCGGCCGGGCCCGTCGCCGAACAGGAACTCGATGAAGCCGCCGCCCATGTCCGCATTGGAGGCGACGCGTAGCGGCGCCGGCGGCACCTGGGGCTGGTAGAGCACCGCAGGCGGATCGTTCGGCACCGTATTGTCGAAGGCGCTAGCGCGATCGGCGCCGGCAATGAAGGTGCAAGCGCTGCCAAGCAGCGCGACAGACATTTTCTTGAACATCGACGTACTCTGTACTGTTTCGTCTAGATCACATTGCCCTGGAGTGCGTCTGGCTGACCGGCACCCGCGACGCGGTCAATAGAGAGCAAAAGCCGTTTCGTTTGGTAAACGGAAGCGACGTTTCGATTCACCACGTCGTCAACAGAGCGGCAATTTGGCGATCAGCGTTTATTTTCGGTGAAGGCGAAGCGGCTTGGTTAACCGCTCGTTTGCGCCCCGTCGTGCGCGGCCGCGCCACCGTTCCTGCTGTGAACTTCGTGTTAAATCGCTTCTGCCTACAAAGACGCGTGAGTGAGGTGGGGGAGTATCCTGATGGCTGTTCACCGCAAACGTTTTCGTGTCGAGGATATCGTCCGTGGCGAGATGCCGATTCTTGACGTAACCGAAGAGGCAATCCCGATGCATGGCGAGATCATGGCGGAGCTGCGTGCGATCCGCGCACAGATGGCGAAGGGCACTGCGCCCTTGTCCGGCAGCGCGGCCATGGCGGCGATCGACGCCTCCACCGCCCAGGAGCTTTCCGACGCGCGCACGATGCTCGATACCTATCGGGCTCAGATCGAGCAGTGCGAGAAGCTGAAGGTCGAGCTCGACCTCATCCACGACGCCATCGACCGCACCAAGCGCGAGATCGCGACGCTGCACGGCAAGAGCTTCGACGGCGGCGAAATGGCCAAGGTCAATGGCGAGCTCGGCGCGGTCGTCGGCGGCACCGAACAGGCGACCCAGCAGATCCTCGAAGCCGCCGAGTCGATCGACCAGGCGGCCAGCGCGATGTCCAAGGTGCAATCGGCCGATCAGCAGAAGCGACTCGCCGACGACATCCAGGAACGCGTCATCTCGATCTTCGAGGCCTGCAATTTCCAGGACCTGACCGGCCAGCGCATCAGCAAGGTCATGGGCACGATGAAATTCATCGAGCAGCACATCAACTCGATGATGGAGATCTGGGGCGGCGTCGACGCGATCAAGTCCCACGTCGTGCCGCAGGCCGACACCCGCAGCGATGACGAAAAGCTTCTCAACGGCCCGAAGCTCGCCGGCGACGTCGGTCACGCCTCGCAGGACGACATCGACGCGCTGTTCGACTGAGCGGACGCGACGAAGAGAAAAACAAAACGCCGGCGAAAGCCGGCGTTTTTGTTGTCTCATCATTGCGAGCGAGCGAGGCAATCCAGGTTGCCTCCGCGGAAACAGCCTGGATTGCCCCGCCGCGGAGTTTATCATCCGGCCGGCCGAAAGCCGGACCGGGTGGCTCCTCGGCAATGACGCGTGGTTAGGCCGGCACCTCGACTACGCCCTTGGCGCGCAGCGGACGTAGACCATGTTGCCGTAGCGGGTGGCGGCGTCCTTATCGATGAAGCGGGTGATCAGGACGCGGCCGTCAAAGGAGACGATCTCGCGGTCCTGCTCGCCGGGGGTGGGACCCGCCGGCCCAATATAGTTCTTGCCGCTGGGCGAGCCCTTCAGCCGCAATTCCTGCGGCGTCGCCTGGTCGGCGAGATGCATGATCACGCCGCCGGAGGAACCGGCGGTGATCACGTAGGGATTCTTGCATTGCGCCCTCGCCGCGGCCTCGGTGCGGGCGCGGTCGGCCGGGTTCTGGAACGAGGCGAGACCCCAGCGGCCGACGATCTCGTCGGCGCGGATGCTCGCCGGCATTTCCGGACCGGTGCCGGGCTCAGCCTCGGGCGGCGGCGAAGACGACGAGAAGGACGGCAGGCTCATACCGCCGCCGCAGGCGCCAAGCAGCAGCGCCAGGCAAAAGGCGGCCGCCAGATTGGCGACCGTGCGTGCGTGAGCTGAACTGATCATGACATTCCCCCGAGCAAACCGCCCCCCAAACAAGACCACGACCGCATCCCTCCTGCAGCCAAGCGCAAAACCGCTGTCGGAGCAATGACGTCCTTTATACGCCAGCGCGACCAATAGGTTTCTGTAGACACAATCCTATATCCGCCTCACCAATCGCTTAACCACCTTTGCTTGACAGGATCGCGGCCAAGCCATATTTCCGGACGCACTATTAGCACTCGGAAAGCCCGATTGCTAAGCGCGCCGTTCGATCCTCGGCAAGAGGGTGGACGGAAGCGCCGCTCCACACACTTCCACTATCTCCGAAGCGAGCCTCCAAAGGGAAACGTCATGGCTAAATCCAAATTTCGTCCGCTGCATGACCGTGTCGTGGTCAAACGTATCGACGCCGAGGAAAAGACCAGGGGCGGCATCATCATTCCGGACACTGCCAAGGAAAAGCCGTCCCAGGGCGAGGTCGTCGCCGTCGGCCCCGGTGGCCGCGACGAGGCTGGCAAGCTGATCCCGATCGACCTCAAGGTCGGCGACCGCGTGCTGTTCGGCAAATGGTCGGGCACCGAAGTCAAGATCGACAACGATGAGCTCCTGATCATGAAGGAGTCGGACATCATGGGCGTAATGGCCTAAGGCCATCAGCCTGAACAGCCGCTGAATGCTCCATTGTCATGCCCGGGCAGAAGCGCGAAGCGCGTCTTCGCGCCAGACGACCCGGGCATCCATCGTTTCGCAAGATGATGGATTGCCGGGTCAAGCCCGGCAATGACGAGGAAAAACTGCGGCGCCTCATCGATTCAAGTTTTTCAGGAGCAAGAAATGGCTGCCAAGGACGTCAAATTTTCCGGAGACGCGCGCGATCGCATGCTGCGCGGCGTCGACATTCTCGCCAACGCCGTCAAGGTGACGCTCGGCCCGAAGGGCCGCAACGTCGTCATCGAGAAGTCGTTCGGCGCGCCCCGCATCACCAAGGACGGCGTCACCGTCGCCAAGGAGATCGAGCTCGAGGACAAGTTCGAGAACATGGGCGCCCAGATGGTGCGTGAGGTCGCCTCCAAGACCAACGACCTCGCGGGCGACGGCACCACCACCGCGACCGTGCTGGCGCAGGCGATCGTGCGCGAAGGCGCCAAGTCGGTTGCCGCCGGCATGAACCCGATGGACCTCAAGCGCGGCATCGACATCGCGGTGTCGGCCGTTGTCAAGGACATCGAGAAGCGCGCCAAGCCGGTCGCCGCCTCCTCCGAGGTCGCCCAGGTCGGCACCATCTCGGCCAACGGCGATGCCGCCATCGGCAAGATGATCGCCCAGGCGATGCAGAAGGTCGGCAACGAGGGCGTCATCACCGTCGAGGAGAACAAGTCGCTCGACACCGAGGTCGACATCGTCGAGGGCATGAAGTTCGACCGCGGCTATCTGTCGCCCTACTTCATCACCAACGCCGAGAAGATGACCGCCGAGCTCGAGGACGCCTACATCCTCCTGCACGAGAAGAAGCTGTCCGGCCTCCAGGCCATGCTGCCGGTGCTGGAAGCCGTGGTGCAGTCGGGCAAGCCGCTCGTCATCATCGCCGAGGACGTCGAGGGCGAGGCGCTGGCCACCCTGGTCGTCAACCGTCTCCGTGGCGGCCTCAAGGTTGCCGCCGTCAAGGCGCCGGGCTTCGGCGACCGCCGCAAGGCCATGCTCGAGGATCTTGCGATCCTCACCGGCGGCCAGCTGATCTCCGAGGAGCTCAGCATCAAGCTCGAGAACGTCACGGTGAAGATGCTCGGTCGTGCCGGCAAGGTCGTGATCGACAAGGAGAATACCACGATCGTCAAGGGCGCCGGCAAGAAGCCGGAGATCGAGGCCCGCGTCGGCCAGATCAAGGCCCAGATCGAGGAAACCACCTCGGACTACGATCGTGAGAAGCTCCAGGAGCGCCTCGCCAAGCTCGCCGGCGGAGTCGCGGTGATCCGCGTCGGCGGCGCGACCGAGATCGAGGTCAAGGAGAAGAAGGACCGCGTCGAGGACGCGCTCAACGCCACCCGCGCCGCGGTGCAGGAAGGCATCGTCCCCGGCGGCGGCGTCGCGCTGCTCCGCGCCAAGAAGGCTGTGGGTCGCCTCAGCAACGCCAATGCCGACGTGCAGGCCGGCATCAACATCGTGCTGAAGGCGCTGGAAGCTCCGATCCGCCAGATCTCGGAGAATGCGGGCGTGGAGGGCTCGATCGTCGTCGGCAGGATCCTGGAGAACAAGTCCGAGACCTTCGGCTTCGACGCCCAGAACGAGGATTATGTCGACATGGTCGACAAGGGCATCATCGATCCCGCCAAGGTGGTCCGCACCGCGCTCCAGGACGCCGCCTCGATCGCCGGCCTGCTGGTGACCACCGAGGCCATGGTCGCCGAATCGCCGAAGAAGGAAGCCGCGCCCGCGCCGGGCGGCGGCGGCATGGGCGGCTTCTAAGCCTCCGTTCCGTTACGGTGTTGCGAAGGCCGCCTCCGGGCGGCCTTCTTTTTTGCCGACCCTGCCCTTCCGCTTTCCAATTCAACCGGCGGCCAAAACCCACTACGGTGGCGCCGCGATTCCAAGGTTTGAGCATGATCCTTTCGGAAAACCGCTTCACACTTTTCCGGATCATGCTCCATTGCTCGAGGATTTCATCGATGCGTGCGCTTCTGGTTTGTTCGACAGCCGTTTTGGCGGCAGTGCTTGCCGTCTCGCCCAATGTCGCATCCGCCCAGATGAAGCTGTCGCCGAAGGCCACGGCGCCGGGCGGGACCGAGATCCGCTATTTCACCTCGATCGACGGGCTGATGGACGGCAATGCCGACGTGATCCTGAAGGAGACGCGGCAGGGCAAGACGGTGACGGCGGCCGTGCTCGACGTCTGCTATCCTGTCGCAAAAAATTCCGACCGCAAGGACCGCTTCGTCGTCAATCTCCAGGTTGCGGGCCAGATGCTGACGGGCGCGACACAGAGCCTCGGCGAGAAGGCGCCCGTCACCGTCAAGCTGCTGCGCAAACAGGCCGGCGACACGTTCGAATTTCGCGGCCAGATCGCGATCGGCCAGGCCGTGACCGAAGTCACCTCGCCCGACAATTCCGATCTCAGTGAGAAGGAATTTCAGGACAACCAGACCTCCGACGACGGCATTACGCCGCAACCGAAGGATTTCACCGACGTCTCGCCGGAAGCGATCGCGGTCAAGGTCAAGCTGGATGCGGCGACCGAGTTCCTGAAGAGCCTGAAGGGCCAGGACGTCCAGGTGACGCTGGCGAGCCTGACCGTCGGCTGCGACGCGCTGCGCGCCGGCGAACAGACCATCAACATGTCGGTCGATCCGGAGCGCGCGGGCGCGCTGCTCGCGAAGTTCAAGGCGATGCCGGGCGTCACCGCCGCGGGCTGGACCGCGGGCATGACCGAGATGGACCGCACCATCCGCTTTGCCGCCGCCGACTGGCGCGACGGCGACAAGATCAACCGTGACAAGCTCGCTTCGGCCGTCGCCGGCGTGCTGAGCAGGACGCTGGCGGCAAAGCCGGTCTCGCAGAGCTTCAACCCGGCCACGGGCAAGCTCAAGCTGATCTTCAAGCGGTCGAACCAGGATTTCGCCGCGCTCGAGCTCACCGACACGATCGAGGTCGCAGGTCTCATCTCGCCCGACAAGCCCGGCACCACCGACAGGCTGATGTTGTGGATCGGCAGCCCCGCGACCACGACCGCCGATGAGAGCAGCGGCGCCAAGCTCAATCTCTCGGACGACGCTTCGGCCGACGAGGAAGGCGATCAGCCCGACGACAACGGCTCAGTCGAGGCGCTCGCAAAGGAGCTGAAGGCCCAGCGCTGGGACGCCGACAAATCGGTGTGGGAGTAGGCGCGCGCACCAACTCTCGGTCATCGCCCGGCTTGATGTCTTGACCGGGCGATCCAGGACTCCGAGACGGTTGTGATGGAATAGAGAGGCCGCGGCGTACTGGATTCCCCGCCTTCGCGGGGAATGACGGCGACGTCTAATTCCCCGTCACGCGAAAGCGCAGCGGCTTCGGGCCGACGAGCGTCAGCACGTCGCCCTGGCGCTTCCAGGTCTCGACGCTGCCGAGCGCCGCGACGAGATCGTCGTCGGCCTGGGCCCTTGCCGGCGGGCAGGAGCGGTCCTGGATCTGGCCGGGGACGAAGATCACGGTGTTGCCGGCGACCGAGAACTGGCCCTTGCCGCCCTTGCACCAGAGCTCCAGCACGACTTCGCCATTGTCACCGATCTCGATGTTCGGAATCCGCTTCGAGCCGGGCTGCGGCAGGGCCTCCAGCGTCATCTCGGTACCGAACGGAAAACCGTCCTCTGCACGCGCGAGCGTGGACGTCGCGAGCATTGCAACCGTCGCACACACGATCTGCTTGAGCGAAACCATGAGACCTCTCGACCGACCTGATTTGCGGAATCTTCTACAAGAGGGCGGCGCCGTTGAGAAGGTTCGCGCACGCCGGATGCAAAAATCCCCGCAAGGCGGCGTAGCCCTGCGGGGATTTGCGTTGAAGCGAGCCGTTGCCTGCTACTTCAGGACCAGCGCCGTGAACGGATAGACGTAGGCCTGCAACGTCACGAGCACACCGACGAGGCAGGCCAGCACGATCGAATGCCAGAACACGAAGCGCAGAATCGTGCCCTCGTGGCCGTACCAATTGGTGGCGGTGGAGGCGACCACGATCGACTGCGCGTCGATCATCTTGCCCATGACGCCGCCGGACGAGTTCGCCGCCGCCATCAGGACCGGCGACAGGCCGAGCTGCTCGGAGGTGATCTTCTGCAGGTTTCCGAACAGCACGTTGGAGGCGGTGTCCGATCCCGTCAGCGCCACGCCGAGCCAGCCGAGCAGCGTGCCGAAGAAGGGATAGAGCACGCCGGTTGCCGCGAAGGCGAGGCCGAGCGTCGCGTCGACGCCGGAGAGCCGCGTCAGCGTGCCGATCGCGAGCATCGCCGAGATCGTGATCAGCGAGATCGCGCAGAGCCGGATGGTGCGGCCGTACTGGATCAGCAGCCTGCCCGGGCCGACGCCCATCAGGAAGCCCGAGATGATCGCCGCGATCAGCATGCCCGTGCCGGTGAACGAGAGATAGGTGAAGCCGAACACCGCGCTCTCTTTCGTCGGCCCTGGTGCGACCGGCGGCATCTTGTTGATCATCTGATGCAGCTCGGGAACGGGGTAGTTCCAGGTGAAGATCGAGTTCGCCCAGGTTTTGAATCCACCATTGCCCCAGATCAGCATCACGATGCAGACGATGATCCACGGCAGCAGCGCGCTGAACAGCTCGCTCTGCGTCAGCGGCGTCTTGTCGAGCGGTTTGGCCGCCGCCATAGTGGCGGCCGATTCATCGCGGCCGCGCAACGCCGGCGACAGCCAGAGCTGCCTGGGCTGCCACACCTTCAGGAACAGGATCAGCGCTCCCATCGAGATCAGCGACGCCCCGATGTCGACGATCCAGGGATTGATGAAGTTAGAGATCACGAATTGCGGGATCGCGAACGACACGCCGGTCACGAGAATTGCCGGCCAGACGTCCTTCATACCCTTCCAGCCCGCGAACGCCCACACCACCCAGAACGGAACGATCAGCGAGAAGAACGGCAATTGCCGTCCGACCATCGCGCCCAAGATGTAGGGATCGAGCCCGGTGACCGAAGCAAGGCCCTGGATCGGGGTGCCCAGCGCCCCATAGGCGACCGGCGCGGTGTTGGCGATCAGCGACAGGCCGCTTGCTGCCAGCGGCGAGAAGCCGAGGCCGATCAGCACCGCACCGGTGATCGCGACAGGCGTGCCGAACCCGGAAGCGCCCTCGAAGAACGCGCCGAAGGAGAACGCGATCAGCAACAATTGCAGCCGCCGGTCCTCGGTGACGCCGCCGACCGCACGCTTGAGCAGTTCGAAGCGTCCGGTGGTCACCGTCACCTGGTAGAGGAAGATGACGTTGAGAACGATCCAGCCGATCGGGAAGAAGCCGGTCACGATGCCCAGCACCGAGGCGCGGATCGACATGTTCGCCGGCATGGTGAAGACGAAGATCGTGATCAAATTGGCCACGATTACGGCGATGACGGCGGCAATATGAGCCTGGACGCGGCCGCTCGCGATCAGGACCAGCAGTGTGACGACAGGGATTGCCGCCGCGATCGTCGACAGCACAGGGCTGTGCAGCGGATCATAGATTTGATTCCACATGGTCTTTCCTCCCCCACGCATGTTTGCGGCAGGCGGCCCGCGTGGAGAGCCGATCCTGCTTGACGCTGGAAGCGATAACCCCCGAGTTGGACGCGAATTCCTCGCGAATGCGGCGGTTCCCGTCCGCTCACAAGCTCGCGACACCCCGAAGCACCCCGCCCCGCGCCGTCGAGTCCCATGCTAGGGTTGCAAGCTGCGACAAGCCAACGCAAATTGCAGAAATTGCGACTTTAGTCTAAGCGCGCCCATTGCAGCCATTGCCTCAGCCATTTGGCTCCGGGCATTTGTGCGCATCCCCCTAGGAGACCCAGCTCTGTGAAGAACATCAGCGCCACGCTCGTGATCGTCTGGCGAATCGCCGCCCCCTATTTCCGATCGGAGGACAAGTGGGCCGGCTGCGGCCTGCTCGCCGCCGTGGTCGCGATGGAGCTGGCGCTGGTCGCGATCGACGTGCTGGTGAACCAGTGGCAGAACCGGTTCTACAGCGCGCTCCAGGCCAGCGACTGGGACGCGTTCGTCACGCAGATCTGGATCTTCATCGCCCTCGCCTCCACCTATATCGCGCTGGCGGTCTACAAGCTGTATCTGAACCAGTGGCTCCAGATCCGCTGGCGGCAATGGCTGACCCGGCACTATCTCGGCGAATGGCTGCAGGGCGCCACGCATTACCGCATGCAGCTCAAGGGCGATGCGGCCGACAACCCGGACCAGCGCATCACAGAGGACGTCAAGAACTTCGTCGAGCAGACCCTGACCATCGGGCTCGGGCTGTTGTCGTCGATCGTAACGCTGTTCTCGTTCGTGATCATCCTCTGGGGCCTGTCCAACGCTGCGCCGCTGCACCTGTTCGGCACCGACCTCATGATCCCCGGCTATCTCTGCTGGGGCGCGATGATCTACGCGATCTTCGGCACAGCGTTGACGCACTGGATCGGCGCCCCGCTGGTCAACCTCAATTTCGAGCAGCAGCGCTTCGAGGCCGACTTCCGCTTCAACCTCGTCCGCGTCCGCGAGAATTCCGAGCAGATCGCACTGCTCAAGGGCGAAGGCGCCGAACGCGGCCGGCTGCTGGATCGCTTCGGCTTCGTGATCGGCAACTGGTACGCCATCATGAGCCGGACCAAGCGCCTCACCGCGTTCACGGCGAGCTATCAGCAGGCCGCCGTGATCTTCCCCTACGTGCTGGTGGCACCGGCCTTCTTTGCCAAAAAGATCCAGCTCGGCGACATGATGCAGACCGCGTCTGCCTTCTCCAGCGTACAAGGCGCACTATCGTTCTTCGTGACGGCGTACCGGTCGCTGGCGGAATGGCGCTCGATCGTCGCGCGCCTCGACGGCTTCGAGATGTCGGTCGATGCGGCCGCGAACCTGCCCGCCCATGAGCCGGCGATAGCACTTAAGGCGACCGGCGGCAGCCGCAATATCGACCTTGAGCAGCTCTGCGTGAACCTGCCGAGCGGCACGCCGTTGGTCGCCGCCGACGCCTTCGCCATCCAGGCGCCGGAGCGCGTGCTGGTGACCGGCCCGTCGGGCTCCGGCAAGTCGACGCTGTTCCGGGCCATCGCCGGCATCTGGCCGTTCGGCACCGGCACCATCTTCATCCCCAAGAAGGCGAAGCTGATGATGCTGCCGCAGCGCCCCTATTTCCCGGTCGGCGTGCTGCGCGACGCCGTGGTCTATCCCGCAGCGCCCGGCACGTTCGAGACCGCACGTGTCAGGGACGCGCTGATCGCGGTCGGGCTGCCCGACCTCGCCGAGCGGCTCGACGAAGAGAGTCACTGGAACCGGATGCTGTCGCTCGGCGAGCAGCAGCGTCTGGGGCTTGCGCGCGCACTGCTGCACGTGCCGGACTATCTGTTCCTGGACGAGGCCACGGCGTCACTGGACGAGCCGTCCGAGGCCCGGCTCTACCGGCTGCTGGCGGAGAAGCTGCCACAGGCGACCATCGTCTCGATCGGCCACCGCTCGACGCTCGATGCCTTCCACACCCGCAAGGTGACGATGGTGAAGGATGGCGCGATCCACGTCCTCGCAGATGTCGGCAAGCCGGCTGCCGCCGAGCCGAGCGGAGTGCGCTGAGGGCAAGATCCCAGACCCCTGATGGTGGGAAGCCCGCCTGAGGCGGGCGTCTCGAACCATGCAGGCCGAGCACCCGCGTGGCCCCAAAGCAAAAGGGCGGCAGGTTGCCCTGCCGCCCTCATCAAGTCTCCTCGGGAAGAAACTTACTTCAGGTTGCTCATCGCCGTCAGGTCGAACGAGAGCTTGGCGATGCCGGTGGCGCCGCACCAGTTGGAGCCGACGCCCGACGGATTGATCGCCGTCAGGTAGGTGCCGGTCGAAGCGGTCAGGTTGCCGCGAGCCGCGAAGTCGCTGGTGAAGGCGTTGCAATCACCCTTGGAAAGATTGGTGTCGGAGTAGCGCAGGTCCAGCGTGGCGACCTTGTAGGTGAAGCCGATGCCGATGTTCCAGGTGTTGTAGTCGGCGTACTTGATGCCGTTCGGGAAGGTCGCCGTGCCGTAGAAGCTGTCGGAGGTGCCGAGCCACTGACGACCGAACTCACCCGACACATACATGCCGACGCCGCTCGCGCCGAAGGTCGTGCTGGGCGCGATGTACTTGCCGACGACCGAAGCGTAGTTGCCCCAGGCACCCGAGTTCAAATAGCTCGGGGTGTAGTATTCGGTGAAGCCGAACGACCAGTTGTCGTTCACCGTATAGGTGCCCTTGCCGTAGACTTCGAAGAAGCTCAGGTCCTTCTTGATCACGTTGGTGTTGAGCAGGGCCTTCTCAGCGCAGCCAGCGCCATGGTCCACGCCGGCAAAGTCGATGCCGGTGCCGCCGAAATAACAGGTGCCGCCCGGATACAGGTAGCCCCAGACACCGATGTCGAGCGCGAACGCACCGAAGGTCGGGCGGATACCGCCGTAGATGTCGATTTCGCCGGCAGCGCGGTTCGGGAAGGAGATGCTCTCACCGGACACGCCGATATAGAGCTGGAGGTCCTTGGTGACGTTGTAGCGCGGCTCGAAATAGGCCGTGACCGACGGCTTGTGGTTCGACTGGGTGATACCGCGGAAGACGTAGTCGCTCATGATCGCGCCGCCGAAGGCGACATCCCAGGGGTCAAAGGCGGGCGGCGGCGGGGCCTTCAGTGCCTTCACATGCAGATCTGCCGCGAAAGCCGAACCCGTCGTCACCATTGCCAGCGCCGTTGCCAACAAAGCCATTTTTTTCATTTCGATCCCCATCACCAGTTCTTAGACCCCAGTCGATCCGGAAGCCCCCCGGCGCTCGACCTGATTGCAAATTTCGTAACTGCGGCAATCTGGATTGAAGGGCGTGAACCGAGAAGCAAAAATCACGGGCATCTGCCGACTTTTTAGGCGTTCCGACGATTCCACGAAAGGTTGTCAGCGTGTGTTGCTTCGCGACCACATTATTTGCTTTCAAAGGCGCACAGAGCCGCCCGGATTAATACGCGAGCCTCCGGCGCAGTGGTGCCTGTGCCACGAATCAGACTGACGCGAGAAACGACAGCCGCCCGAGACCATTGTGACGATGCAAAAGGCCGCAGCGTCACCGCCGCGGCCTTCCTGTTGTCGATCGTTATCGTCGGGATGGACCCAGTCTTCGGCCTAACCTTGGGCCTAACGTTGGGCCAACGTTGGGCCTAACCTTGCCCGTCGGCCGACGTCGGCTCCGCAGAAGACGAAGGCATCGCCCAGCTTGTCTCGGCGGCGGGCTCGGGAGCCGGAGCTGCCACCGGCGCTGACGGCTTCCGCGCAGGAGCTGCCTTCGCCTTCTTCGGTGCCGCTTTCTTTGCGGCCTTCTTCGGTGCAGCCGGCTTAGCAGCCTTCTTGGCCGACTTCTTCGCGGTCTTCTTGGCGGCCTTTTTTGGGGCGGCCTTCTTGGCAGATTTCTTTGCAGACTTCTTGGCAGACTTTTTCGCGGACTTCTTGGCTGCCTTCTTCGCGGTCTTCTTCGCCGCTACAGCCGTCTTGGCCTTTTTGGCCTTCTTGCTTTTTTTCTTCTTCGCTTTCGCCATCGTGGTCCTCCTGTTGCCGCCGAACAATGGTCGATCGGGCGTCTTCAGCCGTCACCTCCGGACGAAGGCTCAGCTCGAGGCATTCAATGCCGGCCGCGACCCGCCCGTAGCCCAATCGAGAAGCTCAATCGTGTGTACGACCGGAACTGACGTGCCACTGGCAATCTGCACCATGCAGCCGATATTGCCCGTGGCAATCATGTCCGGCTTGAGGCTAGCGATATTGGCGACCTTGCGATCGCGCAACCTGCCCGCAAGCTCGGGCTGGAGAATGTTGTAGGTCCCCGCCGAGCCGCAACACAAATGGCTCTCCGGGACATCTTTCACCACGAATCCATTCTTGGAAAGCAATTCTTTCGGAAGGCCCGTGATTTTCTGCCCGTGCTGCAACGAACACGCGGAGTGATAGGCGACGACGATGCTGTCCTGTCGCGCGGCCGGTTCGAGTCCGAGAGCGGCGACATATTCGGTGATGTCCTTGGCGAGCGCGGAGACCTTCGCCGCATCGGCCGCGAACGCTTGATCCTCGCGCAAGAGATAGCCGTAGTCCTTGATCACCGTGCCGCAGCCGGACGCCGTCACCAGGATGGCGTCGAGTCCCTCTCCGGCCGCCTCCGCACACCACGCCGCGACATTGGCGCGAGCCCGTTCCAATGCATCGCGGTCGTTGCCGAGGTGATGGGTCAGCGCGCCGCAGCACTGCTCGTCCCTGACCAGGACGACCTCGATGCCGTGGCGGGTGAGAAGGCTGATGGCGGCCTGGTTGATGCGCGGCGCCAGCACCTGCTGGGCGCAGCCTTGCAGTAGCGCGACCCGACCGCGCTTCTTGCCGAGTGCCGCGAACACGCTGCCCGGGAGCGGGCCGGGCGGCGGCAGCCGGTTCGGGGCCAGCGCCAGCATCGCCTTGAGGCGCTGGATCAGGCCGGGCGTCGCCGACGGCCGCGGGGTCGGCAGGAACACGGCAAGGGGCCGCGCCAGCCGCGCCAACCACATGCTGGCGCGGAAGCGCCGCGGGTCCGGCAGGACAAAGGCCAGCACCTGGCGCAGCAGCCGCTCAGTCAGCGGCCTCCGGTAGCGCTGCTCGATCCTGACCCTGGCCTGGTCGACGAGGTGCATGTAATTCACCCCTGAGGGGCAGGTCGTCATGCAGGCCAGGCACGACAGGCAGCGGTCGACATGCTTGACCACCTCGGCCGTCGGGGTCTGGTCCTTCTCCAGCATCTCCTTGATCAGGTAGATGCGGCCGCGCGGGCTGTCGAGCTCGTCCCCGAGCAGCACATAGGTCGGACAGGTTGCAGTGCAGAAGCCGCAATGGACGCAGGCGCGCAGGATCTTGTCGGCTTCCGCGATGTCTGGGTCGGCGAGCTGCGCCAGTGAGAATTCGGTCTTCATGCCGCAGCGCCCCGTGTCAGCCGCCCCCGGTTGAGAATGGCCTTCGGATCGAAACTGGCGCGCACCCGCTCGCTCAGCGCGGCAACGCCAGGCGCCTGCGGATGGAATACGTCGACACCGCGCCTGACGTCTTCGGCCGCCCGGATCAGCGTCGCATGTCCGCCAAGGGCATCTGCGCGCTGGCGCACGGCCGGGGCATGCGCGTCCGCCTTCGGTGGCAGCGCCGCCCAGATCAGCCCGCCGCCCCAATCGTAAATCACGTCGCCACCGGTCTCCCGCACCAGCTGGGTCCCCAGCGCCGCGCCGGAGGCCGGCGGACAGACGATCCGCCATACCGGCCAGGCCCCGAGCGCACCGTTGGCCGCGAACGGCAGGACGTCGCGGATCGTGGCCCACAATACGGCAGAGGCTGCATCCTCGACCAGCGTCGCGGTTCCGAACGGCGCCAGCAATTCGCGCAGCGAGCCGGCGCGATGGGCGGCCGAAGCCGTGATGCCCTCGAGCCGCAGCACGGTCAGCGCTTCGCCCTGGCCGGCGGTGTCGCCAAGCCCGTCGGTCTTGGCCCGCAACGCCGATTTCGGCAGATGCGCGGCAGCAGAGACATCGAAGGGCGAACCGAGTGCCGCGGTCATCGCCTTGTTGGCGGCGGCATCGTCAAGCCCGCGCAGCAGCAGCGTCCGCTCTGCTTCCGGCTTCGGCATCACCTTGAGCGTGACTTCGGTCATCACCGACAGCGTGCCCCAGGACCCCGCCAACAGCTTGCAGAGATCGTAGCCGGTGACGTTCTTCACCACCTTGCCGCCGGTCTTGAAGCTGTCGCCGAAACCGGAGACGGCATGCGCCCCGAGCAGGTGATCGCGCGCCCCGCCCGCCCTGATCCGGCGCGGACCGGCGAGACCGGCCGCGATCATGCCGCCGATGGTTCCGAGCGCGGGCGTGCCGAGCAGCGGCGCCGTATTCATCGGCTCGAAGGCGAATTGCTGGTTCTTGGCATCGATCAGCGACAGCACGTCGGCCAGTGGCGCACCGGTCTGCAGCGTGACGATCAGCTCGTTCGGTTCGTAAGACGTGACAGCATTCAACGCGGAGACGTCGAGCACGGCATTGGTCGCCATCGCATGGCCGATGCCGCGCTTTGAGCCATGGCCGATGATCTCGAGCGGCTGCTCATTGGCAATCGCCGCGCGCACCACCTCTTCGACGTCTTTGGCGTCACGTACCTTGAGCGTATCCACCACTGAGCCGGTAGCGAAATTCGCGGCGGAAATCAAATGTCGTGCGGCCGCGGAACGCCTTGATCACCCGACTTCGTCCGACTGTACAGGAGGCGTCCTGAAGGGTCGCGGTGCGCGGGTCCTCTCCTCGCCCTCATCCTGAAGGCGGCGAGTGCGGTGCGATAGGAACATGCGCCATGCGCTTCCGTTTAGGGTTCGGATCCGGACAGTTCTCATTCATCACCGGGGACAGCCTCGAACGAAAGGACGCTCATGACCCTACGCGGCGCCCGGCCCGATCGCTTGGACATCAGCGATGCTGACATCCCGAAAGAGCTGGTCGCAGCCGTCAGGCAGCGCAGTGCCGTGCTCTTCGTCGGAGCAGGTCCATCGATCAGCGTTGGGCTGCCGTCCTGGCAATCCCTCATCGATCATCTCACCAAGGAGCTATCGCTCGATCCATCCGACCTCGCCAGTTCGCCGGCAAGCCACTACTCGCTGGCGGAATACTACCGGATTGTCCATGGCAGCATCGGGCCGCTTCGCAGCTGGATGGATCGAAACTGGAAGGTTTCAGAAGATCGCGTTTGCCGCTCGAAGATGCACGAATTGATCGTGTCGCTTGATTTTCCGATCATCTACACCACCAATTTTGATCGCAACATCGAGGCAGCCTTCGCCGCGCACGGTCGTGACTTCATCAAGGTCGCGAATGCGCGGGATATCGCCAAGATCAGGGAGCGCGTGACGCAAATCGTGAAATTCCACGGCGATTTCGACGATGACGACTCGCTCGTGGTCACCGAGACCGACTATTTCAACCGCCTCGCCTTCGACAGCCCGCTGGACGTAAAATTTCGTGCCGATGCGCTCGGCAAAACCGTACTCTTTATCGGCTACAGCATGCGCGATCTCAACATCAGGCTGTTGCTGCACAATCTGTGGAGGACCTGGCACAATTCCGGACACGAGCAGGATCGGCCGCACTCATTCGTCTTCATGTCCGAACCAGAGCCTGTGCAGGAAGCCGTTCTTTCCGGGTGGGGGATCAAGGTGCTGTCGAGCCGGCACGGGACTCCCGACAAGAGCCTGACGGATTTCCTGCAGCGGCTGCTTGATGCCGCCGGCCGGCAGGACCACACCCAAGCCGAAGCGGGCAATCGCGGCTGACCTAGCAGGGAAAGAAGGCGGGGTTTCCGTTCAAGAAAATCAAGGCGAGGGTCGCCACTCGGCTCACGGCAAGCCTGTCGCTCAGGTAAGCCGGTCGAGATTGCCGAACGGCTTGAGATCGCCTGTCTCCTCGCTAGGCTGCTCCCCTTTATTCTCCTGATCCTTGCCTTCCTCGTGCAGCGCCTGATCGCCAACGATTTCGCCCGCGATCTGTTTGGTCTTCCCTACGATCCGATCTTTGACGGCTCTCGTCTTACTCATCGCTGCTCCATTCGATTAGGTGTGTCGGATGCGATTGAGGCGTAGATCACGGAGCATTTTCACGACCTTCGCCTCGGCTCATGACTTTCCGGAGTTCAAGCAGTTCATATGCATGCCCGGCAAGCGTCTGTAGCTAACGAACTTGCGCGCCCGTGATTGGTTCATCGCGCGATAACGGATTATCCGGATCTTTTCGCGGATCGCATGTCTCGATTTGCTGCTGTTCGCGCATAACACTTCGACGTCTGTCGAACCATAAACGCCCGGGTTTCGCTATCCATCGAACCTGCCGCAACCTGGCGCGGCGACCACCTGCGATGAGGAGTTCCATCATGACCCAACAGGCAACGAACCGGCAAACCATCGGTGAGGCGACCAGTGACGGCGGCCTTCTGGTCGTGGCGCAATGGGAAGCGAAGGCGGGAGATGCCGATAGCGTCGCCGAGATCCTGCGCGGCTTCCTTCCGGAAGCGCAAAGTGAGCCCGGCGTGAAGTTGTTCCTGATCAGCCGCGCCAAGGATAATCCGGCGCAGTTCCTGTTCTACGAGCTGTTTCGCGACGAGGCAGCCTTCAAGGCGCATCAGGAGAGCGCGCATTTCAAGAACTACATCGCCGCACAAGCCCTGCCGCTGCTGGCGAAGCGCGAGCGCACTCAATACGCGCTGATATGAGCAGCAGCGTTCGAGCGGGCAGCGGAGGCACGACCTCCGCTGCCTCCGCGGTCGTCCCCGTCAGAACCGCGGGATGTCGGGAAACGCCAGCTTGCCCGCATGGACATGCATGCGGCCGAGCTCGGCGCAGCGGTGCAGGGTCGGAAACACCTTGCCGGGATTGAGCAGGCCCTGGGCGTCAAAGGCGCATTTCAGGCGCTGCTGCTGGTTGAGGTCGATCTCGCTGAACATCTCCGGCATCAGATCGCGCTTCTCGATGCCGACGCCGTGCTCGCCGGTGAGCACGCCGCCGAACTCGACGCAGGCGCGCAGGATATCGGCGCCGAACGCTTCGGCGCGTTCGATCTCGCCGGGCTTGTTGGCATCGTAGAGGATCAGCGGGTGCAGATTGCCGTCGCCGGCATGGAACACGTTGGCGCAGCCGAGCCGGTACTTTTCCGAAAGCTCGCGGATGCGGGCGAGCGCCTTCGGCAGCGCGCCGCGGGGAATCGTGCCGTCCATGCAGAGATAATCGGGCGAGATGCGGCCAACGGCCGGAAACGCGGCTTTGCGGCCGGCCCAGAACAAATTGCGCTCGGCTTCCGAGGTCGAGATCTGGCAGGTGGTCGAGCCGCAGCCGTTCGCGATGGCCTCGACGCGGGTGATCAGCTCGTCGACCTCGATCTTCGGACCGTCGAGCTCGATGATGAGCAGCGCTTCGACATCGAGCGGATAGCCGGCATGAACGAAGGCCTCCGCAGCGTGGATCGCCGGCCTGTCCATCATCTCCATGCCGCCTGGGATGATGCCGGCGCCGATGATGTGCGCCACGCATTCGCCGGCCGCCTCGACTTGCGCGAAGCCGACCATCAGTGCGCGTGCCGTTTCCGGCTTTTGCAGGATGCGCACCGTGATCTCGGTGATGACGCCGAGCAGGCCTTCGGAGCCGGTGATGACGCCCATCAGGTCGTAGCCGGGGTTTTCCGCCGACTTGCCGCCGATGCGCAAAATCTCGCCGCTCATCAGGACAATCTCGCAACCGAGCACGTTGTTGGTGGTCATGCCGTATTTCAGGCAGTGCACGCCGCCGGAATTTTCCGCGACATTGCCGCCGATCGAGCAGGCGATCTGCGAGGACGGATCGGGCGCGTAGTAGAAGCCGGCATGCGCAACCGCCTGACTGATCGCCAGATTGGTGACGCCGGGCTCGGTGACGACGACGCGGTTGTCGAAGTCGATCTCGCGGATGCGCTTGAACTTGCCGAGGCCCAGCAGCACGCCGTCTTCGAGCGGCAGCGCACCGCCGGACAGTGAAGTGCCGGAGCCGCGCGGCACCACCTTGATGCCCTGCCCGGTACAATATTTCAGGATGAGCGAGACCTGCTCGGTCGTGTCGGGCAGCACCACGACCATTGGCGGCTGCCGGTATGCCGTCAGCCCGTCGGATTCGTAAGCCCGCATCTCGGAAGCGCTGTCGATCACGCCCTCGCCGGGCACGATTGCGCGCAATGCAGCCACGATCTCGGCGCGGCGCGCGAGCACGGCCCGGTCGCTCGCAGGCATCATGATGGCCATAACATATCCTTCATGGCATATCCTTCCGGCTCACGCCGCACGATCAATTTGTCGCGGCAAATCAACCACGTCCGCGGTGGTTTGGGTAGGCCATCCGAAAGTCGGATCGACGATCTTGCACGAGTTCGCTCTGGGACAAGTAGGAAATCGTGAAACCTGTCATGGTTTCGTGGCTTGTCCAAGCCGGGCGGGCCTGCCAAAACCGGCAGGTCCGACGATTGCCGACAGGCAACACAGATCAGGCCAGACCCACCAGGGAAGAGACGAAGAGCACCCGATGAAAAAACTGACTTTTGGCGCACTGACGATCCTCACCGTGACTGCCACGGCCTCCACTGCGATGGCGCAGGATGTCGCGGCCGGCAAATCGTCGTTCAACAAATGCCTGGCCTGCCACGCCATCGGCGAAGGCGCCAAGAACAAGGTCGGCCCCGAGCTCAACGGCCTCAACGGCCGCAAGTCGGGCACCGCGCCGGACTACAACTACTCGGATGCGAACAAGAATTCCGGCATCACCTGGGACGAAGCCACGTTCAAGGAATACATCAAGGACCCCAAGGCCAAGATCCCCGGCACCAAGATGGCGTTCGCCGGCATCAAGAACGAGACCGAGATCAACAATCTCTGGACCTACGTCTCGCAGTTCGACAAGGACGGGAAAATCAAGCAGTAAGCGCGTGAGAGGCGGCCGCTAATCCGCGGCCGCCTGCACCGGGACGATCTTCCCGATCATCGTCTCGATCTCCGTCTTCACGAGATCCGGCACCGCGTTCTGCACCATGTGGCCGAGATCGGGCAGCGCGATCAGCTTTGCATTCGGCACCATCGCGGCGAAGGGACGCGCGTGGATGTTGGTCGACACCGTCTTGTCGAGCTCGCCGGCAATGATCGTGACCGGCGCCGATATCTCACCATAGCGCGAAACTTGCGCAGCCACCGCTTCCTTCAGCGTCACCAGATCACAGGCATTGGCGATGAACTCGCGCGGGCGCAGCAGCAGCGGAGTTGCGGAGTCCCGCACGAAACCATCAGGCATCATCTGCGGCAGGAAGACGCTGCGCGCACCGGCCTCGGCAACGAAATACCCCAGCGGCAGCGTGACGGTGTAGGCGAGCAGCGGCCCGATCACGGGCGTCGCGATGATCTCGTTGTAACGGCCGACGCCGCCGCGCCAGGGATGCGTGACCGGGGCCAGCATGACGAGGCCGGCAACCCGGCTCGGATGATCGAGCGCCAGCCGCGCGCCGAGCGCCCCGCTCCAGGAATGCACGACGACGATCGCGCGATCGATCCCGAGCTTTCCGAGCGCCTCATCGATCATCCGCGCCTGGATCTGCGGCGTCGAATCCTGCCGCCGCATCCGCGTGCTCCAGCCGTGGCCGGGACGGTCGATCAGGATGACGCGATGGTCTTTGGCAAGGAGGTCGCCGAGCGGACGCCGCATCGCTTCGAGATTGGAGCTCGCGCCGTGCAGCATCACGATCGGCATGCCGTAACCGCGCGGACCGATATCGACGACATGAAGCACAGCGCCGTCGACCTCGACCATCCGGCCCTGAGGCGGAAAGGCGCGTTGCACGGCGAGGACGCCGGCCTGCGTGAGCAGCGCCAGCAGAACCAGCGCGGTCACGACTGACATCACGAACATGGAGAGAATCCGGGCGATCCAGGGCACCTGGCAGTTACGAGACTTGCCGGGCGGCAGTTTCGCTCCATCAGGCCCCGCACTCCACCTGAAATCCTGGGCTGTGGATATGTGCATAATTCCAGCAGGAAAAAAGCAAACAAAATCAATCACATTCCCAGCAGCGCGCAAGCCTCAGGCCAGCTTCATGCAGTCGTCATCCCGGCATCCATATAATCGCCACGGTCGGTTCCGCCATCTAGACGCGGGTGGGCGCCGTTCCTCCTCGCAATCCACAGGAACGCGGGAACGACCGGCAGATTGTCCTGGTTCGAACCGGAGGGTTTTTGATGAGCGTCAGATCGAATGACACCGCGATCGAGGAGATTGTCGCAAGCTGCAACGGCGACCTGCGCGGTGCCGTGCGGGCGCTGCTCCTGATCAACGAGCATCTCGAGGCGGAGCTTGCAAGGGCCTACGCTGCAGCCGCCGATCGCGGCCTCGTTGAGCGCGGCGGTAGCGCCCTGCACTAAGTGCAGGCTAGTTCGTACCGTCCTCGTCCTTTTCCTCGTCGGGCGTGACCGCCGGGCAGGCGCGGATCGTCGAGCGGGCAAGCTTGGCATCGGCCCTGGACTTGTAGGGACCGTCGCCGAACCAGATGTCGCCGTCGATCACGGGATTGCTGGTTACGATGTTGCATCTGCCGGTGGCGCGATTGCCGACCACCCAGAACAGTCCGTCGGCGAGACTCACCGTGCCCGACGCGAGCAGCAAGACACCTGCAAAAATCGAACGCTTCATGGCTGTGCTCCTGCCATGCAGGTAGGCCTGCGCGTCCGTCGACAATACCCCTGAGAATGCCGCACGTGCGATCGTAGTTAATCCGCGCACGCTGCGATCCCTCGGGAATTGTTCAACTTATCGGCTAGATGTCGCGGCCTTCGATCTTCTCGGTCAGCGCCTTGACCTGGTCGGGGATCTTGTCGAGGTGCGGATTGACGGCGAGTGCCTTGCGGTAGGCCTCGAGCGCACGTTTCTCGTCGCCGACCTCCTGCATGATCATGCCGAGGCCTGCGAGCGCGCCGAAATGGCGAGGCTCCCGGATCAGCACCTCGCGGATGTCGGCAAGCGAGCGGCCGTAGTCGTTCTGCATGTAGTAGAGCGTGGCGCGCCGGTTCCAGGCCTCGATGTAGTCGGGCCGCAGCTTGATGACCGCATCGAGCAGCTTGATCGCGATTTCGATCTTCTGCGCATCGACCGCGGTCTTGGCCCGCGCCATCAACAGCCCCGCGGTGTCGCTCGGGGTGTGGATCCAGATCGCCCAGATCCGCGCCTCGACATGCTTGGCGCTGGCTTCGTCGGGCGCCGCCTTCAACGCGCCGAACAGAAAATCGAGATTCTTGGTGCGATCGACCTTGGGCAGCTTGGCCGGCGCTTCGGGAAGCTTCTTCTGCTGCTTGCCGGGCGGGGTCGGCGGATCAGCCTGCGCCAGCGCGGGAGCGAGACCAGCGGCTCCCAGAACGAAAGCCAGACACACGGTGCGCGCGAATGAGAATCTCACTGCCATGGTCAAAGTCTAAACGCACAAAGCCGCCCTTGCAAAGCAGGGGCGGCGTCAAACTCGTGTGAGACCGTGGTCTTGCGCGCGCGGAGGCGACCGGCAGGGCGAAAGATCAGCCCTGACGAGCCTTGAAACGGCGCTGCACCTTGTTGATCACATAGACCCGGCCCTTGCGGCGGACCAGGCGGTTGGCGCGATGGCGACCGCGCAGCGATTTCAGTGAGTTACGGACCTTCATGGCAAAATCCTGAACGTTCGAAAGGCCGTGTTCGGCACTACCGTTTCGGCACGCGCGAATGTGGCAAAATGAGATTTTCCCGCTGGCAGACCGACCGCCCGGGACGGGGCGGTTCTTAAGGCATGGGAGCACTGGATGTCAATGTTAACTGCCCGGTTCCGGACCAGCAAATTCTTGAAAACAACCCCATGCAAAGTAGAAGCGGCCGGATCGGCCCGATTTGCCGACTGGAGTTCCGCCCGCAACGACGCCTTGCCAAATTCGTTATATCATATAATCAATTCGGCAACCCGTCGGGAGAAAACCATGCCGAAGCTGAAGTTGCCCAATATCGACGACGTCGTCGCCATCGACATCCACACCCACGCCGAAGAGCCCTGCGGCACCCATCCCGACGACGGCTATGACGATTTCCAGGCGCAGATGGCGGACTACTTCAAGTCGCCGCACAAGCATCCGCCAACCGTGCCAGAGACCGCGGCTTATTACCGCTCCAAGAACATCGCCGCCGTGATCTTCCCGGTCGACGCCGAGCGCGAGACCGGCTTCCGCCGCTACAACAATTACGAGATGCTGGAGGTCGCCTCCGAGCATCTCGACGTCCTCATCCCCTTCGTCTCGATCGACCCGCATAAGGGCAAGCTGGGCGTGCGTGAGGCGCGCAAGCTGATCGAGGAATACGGGGTGCGCGGCTTCAAATTCCATCCGACTATGCAGGGCTTCTACGCCAACGACCGCATGGCCTATCCGCTCTATGAAGAGATCAACAATGGCGGTGCGATCGCGCTGTTCCACACCGGCCAGACCGGAGTCGGTTCGGGCATGCCCGGCGGCATGGGCATGCGGCTGAAATTTTCCAACCCGATGTACATGGACGACGTCGCGGCTGATTTCCCCGATCTCAAGATCATCCTCGCCCACCCATCCTTCCCCTGGCAGGAAGAGGCGCTGTCGGTCGCGACCCACAAGCCGAACGTCTATATCGACCTCTCCGGCTGGTCGCCGAAATATTTCCCGCCGATCCTGGTCCGCTACATCAACTCGATCCTCCAGGACAAGATGCTGTTCGGCTCGGACTGGCCGGTGATCACGCCGGACCGCTGGCTGTCGGATTTCGCCAAGATCGACATCCGCGACGAGATCCGGCCGAAGGTGCTCAAGGCCAACGCGCGCAAGCTTCTGGGGATCTAGGCGCGTACTCATCGCCGTAGTGCATTGAGGGTTTCGATCCCAGCGATCGAAGCCCTCACGCTCAGATGTTGGTCGCTAGACGTGATCGCCCCGTCCGCCCAAAATGGAGCAGCAACTATGGTGTGAAACGCGGGTCCATTGAGAGCGCCGATCGAGCGACGTAATCAATCTCGCCCCGTCCAATCCCGATATCCTTTAGCTCTCTGTCGCTCAGATCGTCCAGCGCAGCACGCAGCCTCTCGCGTTTGCGCCATTCACGAAATGCATTCCAATATGCCTCGAGGGGACTGCAAGGCTGCCGCCTCGCCGTTGCTGGTCCAAACTCACTGTTTCCGTGGATGGTGCTCATTGCAGTGTCCAGGTTGGTCTATTTCTGCCAAGCGAGATTGCCGGCAAATCCCCTGGCGCGCTTAACAGTTGGCTTACATTTCCTTTACCGACAGCTTATTCTTGGGTTTCAGAGGTGGCCGCGAGAGGGAATGCAGCTTGCGTTTTCTGTTTGAGGATTACGCATTGGATACCGACAGGCGCGAACTGCAGCGCGCAAGGGAAGAGGTCGTTGTCACACCCCAAGTATTCGACCTGATTGAATACCTGATCCGGAACAGGGAGCGCGTCGTCAGCAAAGACGACCTCGTCAGCGCCGTTTGGAAGGGTCGCATCGTCTCGGATGCCGCGCTAACGACTCGCCTGAACGCCGCCCGGAGCGCAATCGGCGACACGGGCGAGAAACAGCACTTGATCAAAACATTGCCGCGCAGAGGTTTCCGCTTCGTTGGCGCAGTGCAGGAAGACCGGATGCCCGCAAATGAGACGATTGGCCTAATTGAGCGAACCGGCGAAGCGCCGCCGCGCCTGTCCATCGTCGTGCTACCCTTCGCGAACCTGAACGGTGATCGTGAGCAGGACTATTTCGCGGACGGTATAACCGAGAGTCTGACCACGGACCTGTCGCGCATCGGTGGTTCATTTGTAATGGCACAGAACAGCGCCGTCTCATACAAGGGCAGAGCTGTCGATGTGCGCCAAGTCGGCCGCGAATTGAATGTTCGCTACGTGCTCGAAGGCTCAGTGCAACGCAGCGGCAAGCGACTTCGGATGAATGTTCAGCTGATCGATGCCAGGAGCGGCCAGCATCTTTGGGCCGAGCGCTTCGAGAAGCCTGTCGTCGACCTGTTCGATATGCAGGACGAAATCGTATCGAGGCTCGCCGGCACATTAGGTGCCCAGCTCATCGAGGCTGAGGCGCGACGAGCCGAGCGTACGCTGCATCCCGATGCGATGGACTTGTGCTTCCAGGGCCGGGCCTGGTTGATGAAGGGGATTAGCCTTGAATGCGTGACGCAAGCGCGGGGCTTCTTCGAGCGCTCGCTGGAGTTCGATCCCGGCAACGTCGAAGCAATGATTGGTCTGGCAAATGTTGATACGGTAGTTGGAGGTAGCTTTACGACAGATGATGGGCCCGCGCGGCTTGCGGCGGCCGAGGCGATGGTGAGCAAGGTATTGTCGATTAGGCCGAACAGTGCCTCAGCCCACATGGCTCGGGGTTGGGTCCAGACCTTTACGAACCGGGCCGCCCAAGGCATCCGTGAGTTCGAACATGCGTTGGCGCTGGCTCCGAATTTGGTCCACGCTCATGCTGCCCTTGGTTTCGCCAAATCCTACCTAGGTCGCGCTACCGAGACCGAAGGCCATATACTCGAAGCTTTACGGCTCTCTCCTCGCGACGTTTTCGCCTACCAGTGGGCGTGTTTTGCGGGCGTGGCCAAGCTGCTGCTTGGTTCAGACGTCGAAGCCGTCAGTTGGCTGCGACGAAGCACCGAGGCGAATCGTAACTTTCATCTCGCTCATATATCGCTCGCCGCTGCCTTGGCCTTGACCGGCGCGCTCGATGAGGCGCGAACTGCTGCGAGAACGGGACTTGCGCTCAACTCAGGTTTCACCATTGGTTGCTTGCTCGCAGCTCAACAAAGCGACAATCCAATTTACCTTGCCGGGCTGCAGCGCTTGTGTGAAGGCTGGCGCCTCGCTGGCGTGCCGGAAGGGTGATGAGCGCTCCGGGTCTGAAGTCGACTTCAGCGCGTTCCTGCCCTACGTCGTCTTTGGGTCAAAAGCGTCGATCTAGCGCTCGCCTGCGAATTTCCGGTTGATCTCTAAGAACCGACAAGCCGCCGATCACGCTTGCAGTGGTACAAGTCCGCCGTGCTTTGGTAAGCTGACGACTATGCGTACTCCCAAGCGCAGTTCTTATGACCACAAACGGCCCGGAAGGACAACCCATGAGCCTCAAAGCCGTGGTCTTCGATGCCTACGGAACGCTCTACGACATCCAGTCCGTCGCGGAGACCACTGAGGATGCCTTTCCGGGCTACGGCGAGATCATCACGCAGATCTGGCGGATCAAGCAGCTCGAATACACCTGGTTGCGCTCGCTGATGCGGCGCTACCAGGACTTTGCCGCGGTCACACGCGACTCGCTCGCCTATACGCTCCGGGTGCTCGGGCTGAGCTATGACGGCGAAGTGTTCGAACGCCTCATCGAGAAGTATCTGCACCTCGATCTCTATCCGGACGCGACCGATGCGCTTGCGGCGCTGAAGCCAAGGAAACTCGCCATCCTCTCCAATGGTAGTCCGGACATGCTGAACGCGCTCGTGCGCAACTCCGGGCTCGACCGCCTGCTCGACGCCACGATCAGCGTCGATACGAAGAAGATCTTCAAGCCGAGCCCGGACGCCTATGAGCTGATCGGCGAGGTGTTCGGCACCGCGCCGAACGAGGTGCTGTTCGTCTCGTCCAATCCCTGGGACGTGGCGGGCGCAAAGTCGTTCGGGCTGAACGTCGCCTGGATCGAGCGCGTGACGCCCGAGGCGGTGGCGCTGGCTTGCGTCGAGAACGAACTCGTGGCACCGCTGACGATGTTCAAGGCGATCCGCACCCAGATGGACGAGCTTGGCTTGGCGCCGGACCACCGCGTCCGTTCGCTGTCCGAGCTGCCCGGGATCATCTAGGGATGACCCAGGGATCGCCGCCCGCACGTGAGACACCTGAATGAGCCTGGAATCCGTTCGCGCCTTCTTCGCCGAGAAAGCTCCCGACATATCCGTGATTGAATCGCCGATCAGCTCGGCCACGGTGCCGTTGGCCGCCGAGGCCTATGGCGTCGAGCCCGGACGGATCGCCAAGACGCTATCATTGCGCATCGGCGAGCGCGTCATCCTGATCGTCGCGGCCGGCACCTCGCGCATGGACAACAAGAAGGTGAAGGCGGCGTTCGGCGGCAAGCCGAAGATGCTGGGACTGGAAGAGGTCGCCGGAATCACCGGCCATGAGGTCGGCGGTGTCTGCCCGTTCGGGCTGAAATCACCGCTGCCGATCTACTGCGATGTGTCGCTGAAAGCGTTCGACATCGTCGTTCCCGCCGCGGGGTCGACCCACAGCGCCGTGCGCATCGCGCCCGACCGGATGGCCGAGCTTGTCGCGGCCGAATGGATCGACGTTTGCGAAGTCAGATCGTAACGCGCGCTAATCGTCCTCATCGTAAGGCCGCGGCGGCGCGGGCGGAGGCGGCGGCGCAGCGTTGTAACGCGGTGAGGGCGCCGCGCGATTGCGCGGAACCTGCTGCTGCGGCTGCATCTGATTGTTGGACTGGAACACTGCCCGGCAGCCGCTCGAAAGCTGTGGCGTGTTCTGCTGCAGACAAGCCGTGATGCGGCTCACGTCTGGAATATGGTCGCTGCACAGCCGCCACACATCAGGCGTACACGCCATCTGCTGTTCCATCGTTCCGCGATACTCTTCGGCGGAGGCGGCGCCCTGCGCGACGGTGCCACCGATCGCAAGCGCGACACCCAGCGCAATCCGCTCTGTTCGCATGTCCCGATCCTTCTCGATTCCCTCAAATTCTCATCAAACAATGAGGCGGGAGCCGGTTCTGGACCAACAACAAAATGTGAAAGCGTGGCTGGAACCTACTCCACCTTGCCGATCTTCTTCACCGCCGCGATCAGCCGCGCGCTGTCGGTGGCGACGAACTCGGAGAAGGCCGGCGCGTCCTGATAGGCGACGAGACTGCCCGAGGCCTCGAACGACTTGAGCACGTCGGGACTCGTCATCACCTGCGCCATCGCTTCGCGCAGCCGACTCGCGACCGGCGCCGGCAGCGAGCTCTGCGCGAACAGGCCGGCCCAGATGTACATCTCGACATCCTTGTAGCCGAGCTCCTGGAAGATCGGCACGTCAGGAAAGCTCGCGATGCGCTGCGCGCCGCAATTGCCGAGCACGCGGAGCTTGCCATCGTCGACCTGCGGCTTCAGCGTGCCGGGTGCGGCTGCAATCGCCTGCACGGTACCGCTGAGCAGCGCGGTCAGCGCCGGGCCCGCGCCGCGGAACGGAACATGCAGCAATTTGATATCGGCGCTGCTCGCGAACATCTCCATTGCGACATGCAGCGTTCCGTAAGGACCGGACGAGCCGTAAGTGATCTGGCCCGGGCGCTTCTTCGCATCCTCGACGAAATCCTGCGCCGTCTTCCACGGCGCCGATGCCGGCACCGCGAGCAGCGTCGGATCGGCGAGCACGCGCGCGATCGGCATGAACTGCGAGATTTCGTAGGCAACGGGACGGTCGAACAGACGGTCGGCTTCGGGGAGCACCGCAAGCGAGGACAGCGTCATCAGCAGCGTGTAGCCGTCAGGCTCGGCGCGCGCCGCCGCGGCGTTGCCGACCGAACCGCCGCCGCCACCGGCGCGGTTGTCGACGATGACGGGCTTGCCGAGGATCCGCTCCAGCGCCATCGCCACGGGACGCGCGGCTAGATCAGCCTGACCGCCCGCCGGAAACGGCACGATCAAAGTGATGTTGCGCATCGGATAGGTTTGCGCGAAGGCCGGCTCAGGCAATGCAGCCCGCAACAACGGAAGTGCGGCAACGGCCCGCAAGAGATCACGTCGATCCATCATAGTCCCCTCGCCCCCGGTTTTCTTTGTTTCGCCAGCCTAACGTGCCACGCGGCAAGAACAAGGCGTTAACGAAGCATTGACCATGTCCGGGCCCGCCCGGAACGCATCCGTGAACCCACTGTTGCCCTCCCAGGGAGTGAGTGATGCGGAATCTTGCGACCATCGACATCGCCTTGGACGAGATGCTGGTGAATCTCGCCGCGATCGTCCTGCGGCTTTCGAAGCCCGAATTGACGCGAACGCCGGAAGCGCGGCACGCCCTGGCGCAATCCGTCCACCAATACGCGGTGTGCGCGGCACGCTCGACCGACCCACGTGTTCACGAATTGAAGTCGCAGTTGGAAGAGACGCTGAAGCCGAGGCTGCGCATTGTTGCTAGCGACGGCGTGAAGGTGTCGTAGTCAGAGGTGGTGGGCTCGCTTCGCTTTGCCCGCCCTACGATAGCCGTTCGGAGGATAGACAAGCGAGATCTCGTAGGGTGGGCAAAGGCGCGCTCTTCGCGCGCCGTGCCCACCATCATTCTCCGAACTGCCCCGCCAGATCCCGCATGTCCCTCCCCAATCCACTGGAAGAGTGCCCTGGTCGACGTAGCGATGGAAGCTGCTGAGGGACCAATCGCGCACGCGCGTGACGAGGCCATGCTTCACAGGGTTGAAGTGTATGTAATCAACGTGCCGCGCCAAGTCCGCGTCGTCGCGAATGGCGTGCTCCCAGTAGCGTCGTTGCCAAATGCCTTTTTCGCGTTTTCTCGATTTACTTATCGAGCGCATTTGCGCCTCCAAACCTCGCGAAAAACCGCCCTTGATCAGATTCCATCGCGACGAAAAGTCGGCGTCATCCTCCGGAAGCGACCAAATGGCATGAAGATGGTCGGGCAGAATGCAGATCGCGACGGTCTCGAACGGGCGGCGCTGCTGAACGGTATGATAAATTCGTCTCAGGCGATCAGCTCGATTAACGAGCAACGTGCTCGACCGGTCTGCCAGCACAACCGTGAAGAAGAATGCATTGCCTCTTGCTCGACGGTATTGAGGCATGTTGCATGCTTCTCGACGAGAGTGGTGGGCACGGCGCAAGAGCGCCTTTGCCCACCCTACGATAGCTACCCCGCTTTGACACCCTTCTTAGGCCGCCACTTGCACGTGCCCGGCAACTTCGCGACGAGAAAATCGCCGAGCGCCTCAACGCGTGCGGGGCGCGGGCCGCCGGGCGGGGTTACGAGATGCACGGCGCCTTCGGCCTGCTTCCAGTCCTTCAGGATCACTTCGACCTCGCCGGAGGAAATCGCCTCGCCCACGATGAATTCTGGCAGTTCGGCGATGCCGAGACCGGCGATCAGCGCCGGCATCACCGCTTCGCCGTTATTGACACGAAGCTGTCCGCCCGGACGCACGCTCGCCTGCTCGCCTGCCGAATTGGTGTAGTGCCAGACATTGGGCGTCGAGAGATAGGCGTAGCTGAAGCATTTGTGCTCGGCCAGATGCATCGGATGCGTCGGCCGGCCGTGGCGCTTGAGATAAGACGGCGCGGCCACCGTAAAGCGCGGCATGGTGAAGAGCCGCCGTGCGATCAGTGACGAGTCCGGCAGCCGCGCGATCCGCACCGCCATGTCAAAGCCCTCGCCGATCAAATCGACGGTCGCATCGCTCAGATGCAGATCAACCGAGACTTCCGGATAGGTCTCGAAAAATTCCGGCAACAGCGGCGCCACCGCCTTGATCCCGAACGTCATGGGCACCGCGAGCCGCACCAGGCCGCGCGGCGCCACCGATTGCGCCAGCGCCTCGTTCTCGGCCGCCTCGCCGTCCACGAGCAGACGCGTGGCGCGTTCAGCGAGCTTGTGCCCGGCATCGGTCAGCGCGAGCCGCCGCGAGGTGCGGTTGAACAGCCGGGCACCGAGCCGCTCCTCCAAACGCGTGACCGCCTTGGACACAGTCGCCTTGGACATCGCGAGCTCGCTCGCGGCTCCCGCAAACGACCGTAATTCCACAACTTTTGCGAAAATCGCGAGCGCCTCGAAATCCGGAAGTTTTGCCATAAGAACCATTCCAATTGGGGGCGTTATAGGAAACAATGCGTTTCAACAGTTTCTATTTCTACACCACAGGCGAAGACTTATCCAAGGGCCATCAGAAGTTCAGGAATGGAGAAATCCAATGACCAAGAAGCTCTCAGGCAAGGTTGCTCTCGTCACCGGCGGTTCGCGCGGCATCGGCGCGGCCTCTGCCCGCGCTCTCGCCGATGAAGGCGCGGATGTCGCCATCAGCTATGTCGCCTCCCCCGAAAAGGCCGAAGCGGTGGTCACCGATCTGAAGGCCAGGGGTGTCAAGGCTCGTGCCTTCAGGGCCGACCAGGCCTCAGCCAAGGACGTGACGCAGCTCGTCAACGATGTCGCGAAGGAATTCGGCCATCTCGACATCCTCGTCAACAACGCCGGTGTCGCCGCAGGCGGCGCGATCGACGATGCCAACGCCGATACGGACGCGCTGACGCGGCAGGATGCGATCAACGTGCATGGCGTGATCGCGGCAATCCGCGCCGCATCGCAATTGATGGGTGAAGGCGGCCGCATCGTCACGGTCGGCTCGATGCTGGCCGACCGCGCCTCGTTTCCGGGCCTTGCCGACTACGTCGCCACCAAGGCGGCCGTGGTCGGCTACACCAAGGGCGCGGCACGCGACCTCGGCCCGCGCGGCATCACGGTGAACGTGGTGCAGCCCGGTTCGATCGACACCGACATGAACCCGAAGGACGGCGGCGAGTTCGCCGAGACGCAGCGCAAGCAGCACGCGCTGCAGCGCTTCGGCCGCCCGGAAGAAGTCGCAGCCGGCGTCGTCTTCCTCGCGAGCCCGGAAGCCTCCTTCGTCACCGGCACGGTGCTCAACGTCGACGGCGGTTTCGGCGCCTAGCCGCCACCCGTCCAACACAAGGAATGACGCAGATGATCGAACTCAGACCTTTCGCAAAGCTCGGCGGCGCCGATCACGGCTGGCTCAAGGCCAAGCACCATTTCTCCTTCGCCAGTCACTATGACCCCAACAACATGGGACACGGCGCCTTGCGGGTGTGGAACGACGACGAGATCGCGCCGAACACCGGCTTTCCCGCCCATCCTCACGCCAACATGGAAATCATCACCTATGTGCGCGAGGGCGCGATCACCCATCAGGACAGCCTCGGCAACGAGGGCCGCACCGAGGCGGGCGACGTGCAGGTGATGAGCGCCGGCAGCGGCATCCGCCACTCCGAGTACAATGTCGAGCCGAACAAGGCCCGAATCTTCCAGATCTGGATCGAGCCGACGGTGCGCGGGGGACAGCCGACCTGGGGTTCGAAGCCTTTTCCGAAGGCGAACCGCTCCGGCAAGCTGGTCACCATCGCGAGCGGCTTCGAGGATGATACGGACGCGCTGCCGATCCGCGCCGATGCGCGGGTGCTCGCCACCACGCTGAAGGCCGGCGAAACGGCTGAGTATTCGGCCAAAAAGTCGCGCCACCTCTATCTGGTGCCGGCGGCAGGTGCGGTCGAGATCAACGGGGTGCGCGTCAACGCCCGCGACGGCGCCGCGATCCGCGACGAGGACAGGCTGCAGATTACGGCGCTGGAAGATTCGGAGATCGTGCTCGTCGACGCGGCGTAGCAACACAACAACTCGTCATGCCCGGCCTTGAGCCGGGCATCCATCGCTCTTCGGGAATGTCTTCCGAAGAAGGATGGATTGCCGGGTCAAGCCCGGCAATGACAGAGAAAAAATAACTCAACCCACCAAATCTGAATTCAACGGAGACCATCATGACCAAAGTTCTCGTCCTCTACTACTCCGCCTATGGCCACATCGAAGCGATGGCCAATGCCGTTGCCGACGGCGCGCGCGACGCCGGCGCCACCGTCGACGTCAAGCGCGTGCCCGAGCTGGTGCCGGCCGAGGTCGCCAAAGCGTCCCATTATAAGGTTGACCAGGCTGCGCCGGTCGCCAAGATCGATGACCTCGCCAATTACGACGCGATCATCGTCGGCACCGGCACCCGCTTCGGCCGCATGGCCTCGCAGATGGCGAACTTCCTCGATCAGGCCGGCGGGCTCTGGGCCAAGGGCGCGCTACACGGCAAGGTTGGCGGCGCCTTCACATCGAGCGCGACGCAGCATGGCGGCCAGGAGACGACGCTGTTCTCGATCATCACCAACCTCTTGCATTTCGGCATGGTGGTTGTCGGCATGAATTACGGCTTTGCCGGCCAGATGAAGCTCGACGAGGTCACCGGCGGCGCACCCTACGGCGCCACCACGATCACCGGCGGGGACGGCAGCCGCCAGCCCAGCGCAAACGAGCTTGCCGGCGCGCGCTATCAAGGACGCCAGATCGCGGAGACCGCGAAGAAACTACACGGCTAAGCTGCACGGGTGATGCGACGGGGCTGCTTCAGCGCGCCCCTTTGCCCATCGCGCGCGCCGCGAGGGCGGCCAGTCTGGGATGGCGGCGCAGGCCCTGCGCGGCATGGTCGCGCCATGCGTAAGGAGTGCCGCGCCAGGACAGCGCGACGCTGACATCGGTCAGCGGCACCGGTTCGGCGCCGAAGCGGCGCTTGTAGTGCTGATTGCCGATACTGAGGTCGAACCGGCGCACGCCCTCTGCATGCAACGCCGCCATGGTGCGCTCGGTGACGAGCAGCCCCGGCGAGCAGCTCGACCATGACTCGCCGGCGTGGCTGATGCGCAGGAGGGAATAGGTCGCGCCGTGCCTGACGCCAAGCGTGGTGGCGACGACGCCCTCGTCGCACACCAGCGCCGAGATGACGGCATAACCGTCCACGACACCCTGGCGGGCGACGTCGCGATAGAACTGCGCATGGGCGTCATCGTTGAGGACGAAGCGCGAGCCGAGCTTTCGCATGCGTGCCTGCTGCTGGACATCCATGACATCCAGCAATTGGCGCGCACGCGCGACATCCGAGGCGATCTCGAACCGTGCACCTTTGTTCCGGCTGAAGACGCGCCAGCAGCGCGGCATCTGCATGCGCTTGATCGAGGCCTGGTAGGCTTCATAGTCGTCGCCCGTCAGCACGAGATTGCCGTTGAGCGAGCAGGCCCCGGCACGGCCGAGCGACACCAGCGGGTTCGGCTTGCCGCCGACTTGGGCCGGCATCTTCTTCAGGCGCAGCAGGTCGAAGCGGTCGGGCAAGGCGCGTAACGCGTCGACCAGCGCCTTGCCGATCGCATGCATTTCCGCCGCGTCCAACGCGGCCTCGAGCGCCAGGATCGGCGCGTTGTTGTCGGAGACACCGAGGTCGGCGAATTCGACGATGCGGATGCCGCGCCTGACGTGACTGATCAGCGGCACCACCGCGATGTCCTCGCCGGTCGCGGCATCGCAGATCAATGCGATCAGCGGCGCAAAGCCGTGAAACGCCTCGTACCAGGCGCCGAGCCAGTAACCATGCTGGAAAGCGGTGCGATGCCCTGCGTTCAGGCGCAATGCGGCCTGCCGCCAGTCACGCACGAAATCGACCGCGATTCCCGACGTGCTGGAGACCCGACCATCTGGTTGCTCGACGCTGAGAAACGTCATCCGCGCGACATACGATTACTGAATGTTTCCGGATAGATTATGTTTTGTCGCAGACCACAAGCAACGTTGCTGCTTATCGTTAAGCCGGTGCCACTATTGCCGCCCCGGCTGCGACAAGCTGTCAACGCTCCGGTTCCATCTGCTCGACGCATTGGAACCTGGCCAGGAAGTGCAGGCCTGCCGCGGCAAGAGCGAACATGAACCAGATCGGATTCTGCCGTTCGAGCAGGAAGGTCTCGGTAGCTCCGTAATACAAGCCGAACAGCCATACGGTGAGGAACAGTTTTGCCAGCGCGCGACTGCGGTTGTGGGCCTGGGCCGACTGGAAATTGCCGAGCGGTGCGAGCACGAAGACGAGGATCACGAGCAATAGCCCCGGCAAGCCGATGGTGACCGCGAGGTCGAGATAGCTGTTGTGGCTGTGGGCAGCGGACGTCGCCCATTCGGCGCCCTGGGTGGTCTGCCGCGCGGTCACATTGTCCCAGAAGGCAGCATAGCCGTGACCGATGGTTGGCTTCTCGGCGACGGCTGCGAGCGCGAATTCCCAGATGGCGGAACGGCCGGTGAAGGTCGGATCGAGCGGAAGCAGCCGCGTCATCGCCCCGAGCGCCGGGCTCAAGACGCTGCCGACCGTCAGCAGGTTCATCACGATCAACGGCACGAAGCAGATGAGCCGCTTCAGCCACAGGCTTGGCGTGACATAGACCAGCGAGGCGAGCGCGTAGATCGCAAGGCACAGCACTGACGACGTCTTGCCGCCGGTGAAGATCAGGAAGATGCCGGCCAGCGCGGCGATCGCGGGCCCGATCACGAACGAGCCGACGGCAGACAGGTAAATGCCGACATAGACCAGGATGGTCATGACGGGCGAAGCGACGTTCTTGTGGCCAAAACTGCCGCGCCAGTCGCCGGCAAGCTGCGGCTCGGCGAGGTCGAGGGCGGTGTGGATCGAATATTGCGGCGCGAGGAAGACGCCGAGATAGCACAGCACCAGCAGCACGAGCGCGGCGACGCCGAGGCACGGATTGAAGCTGCGTTGCGTCGGCGGCAGCAATGGCAGCACGACGGCGAGCGACGTCACGCTCGCCGCGAGAACGAAGCGCTGGATCGAAACGCCGCGACTCTCGGAGAAGACGATATTGATCAACAGCCAGCCGACGAGACAGAGATGCAGCGGGGTGACCAGGCTCTTCAGCGCGGGCGCATCTGTGGCGGCGACGAACAGCAGCGCGACCGCAGCCAGGAGGCCCCATGAGACATAGGCGAGCGCCATTCGCCCGCCGACGACGTTGGCGACATCCTCGCTGCGCAGGTCGGGAAACGGATCGAGCGTGACCAGCACGAGGAGCAGCGCCGCGACCGCGACGAGGCACCGCGCCGCCTGCGCGGCATTCAGCCCCGCGAGCCTATCGTGCAGGACGTGGCCCAGCGTTCGGGTCTCGACGTCAGTCATGTCAGCGGCGCTGCGATCCATGGCTCAAGGCAGGTCGTGAAGCCGGGGAAGCCTGAGGTCTTAGCCCATCCCCGTTAACCATCCGTCAACCAGCACATTGGGGCTCTGCGCCACCGCCTGCGGCTGCACGATGCTGCGCGCGATCTCATAATATTGCAGCGCCCGCTGCTCCAGCGTGAGAGTGTCGAGCACGAAGCCGCGGGGGTCGAACGTACCCGCGGCGCACCCGGCCCAGAAATTGTCCCAGCCCGCCTCGAACCCCGCGATGTCGACGAACTTGGCGCCGCAGCGCGGGTCCCAATACGGCACCGACGACACCGGCTCGAACCGGACGCGATGCGGGAAATAATCGGGGTCGCGCCACGGGCCGCCGGGATCCCAGGCGAACACCGGCACGCCGCAAGACAGAGCCTGCTGATAGGCGATGCCCTGGCTCTCGTTCTGGCACAGGAAAATCATCGCGCGCGAGCGCGCCAGCCCAGACTGGTAGTCTTCTTCCTTGTAACTGCCGTAGCGCAATTCCGTGAACGAGCGGCCCTCCTTCAGGAGGCGGGCGCGGACGGGCTCGATCAGCTCCGGCGCGTAGCGCTCGCGGTCCCAATGGACCTTGTCGTAGATCAGGACGTCGACGGTCTTTTGCGAGGTGCGCGACGGCGCCCAGAGATCCGTGTCGATGCCGACTGGCCAGGCCTCCGTGTCCGGCCAGTACGGCCGGTACATGTCGACGTACCATGGGCCGGGCACCACGACCTTCTTCACCGGCAGGCGCTTGAACAGGTCGGGATCGTCCAGCGGATGATTGTGGGCGGCGACGCCGAGCAGGATCGGATTCTTCCACGCGAACTTGTCGAGCAGAAAGGTGCGGCCGATGATGCAGGCGAGTTCGCCCGGATGCTGCGCGATGTAGCCGTAGTCGTTGACGCGGTAACGGATGCCGAGCCGGTCGAGTCCCGCGCAGAGATTGAGGAACACGCGAAGCTGCCCGCTCATGCGCGGCTCGCCGAGCAGCATCCGGCGCGCCATGCTCCGCAGATGCCGGTCGCCGGGAAACCAGCGGTCGTCCTTGTCCTCGTAGAAGAGGTTGAGGACCATCGCATCGGGGTCGTGTTCGAACGTCTTTGCGGGCACCGGATCCATCCGCGGCAATCAGGTCGGCATTCTCGCATGGGACCGGCTGTCGCACTCTTCCAAATTTGCGACAGGCTTAATGCCACCGGCTTAACGCTAATCTACGAAACCAGAGCCGCGCAGATCTTCGCGGCAACGATTTGGCCGTAATGCGAGTATGCCAAGGTTGCGATCGATCGCACTGCCAATCAGCAGATGCACCCTGGTTAACAGACCCTTAAAGGCGAGCCGTAGCTTGATCACCGCCGAAGACGTCCTCGATTTGCCGGCCGCCTCACGCGTGGCGACGCCAGCGCGCCTGCCGTTACCGGGGCACTCGACCACATCGGTGTCCGTGGTCATTCCCGCCAAGAACGTTGCCGCCTATGTCGGCGATACCCTCGCCAGCGCACTGGCGCAAGGCGAGATCAACGAAGTGATCGTCGTGGACGACGGCTCGAGCGACAACACCATGGCCATCGTCCGCGCCATTCGTGATCCGCGGCTGCGGCTGCTCACTAACGACTCCGCCGGCGTATCGGCGGCGCGCAATCTCGGCGCGCGGCACGCGAATGGCGAGTGGCTGCTTTTCCTCGATGCCGACGACCGCCTGCGTCCCGGCGCGGTGGCGGCGCTGCTCGCGGCGGCCCGCGGTGCTCCGCGCGCGGTTCTCGTCTACGGCGACTACAACACGATCGACAGCGAGGGGCGGCAGATCGGCCGGCGGGGCCTGCTGAAGGGACGCCGCAAGCCTTCCGGCGACGTGCTGGCGCGGCTCGCCAGCGGCAACTTCATCGTCAATGGCGGCGTCGCGCTCGCACGTGCGGAGGCTTTCCGCGCCATCGGCGGCTTCGACACCTCCCTCAGATATTGCGAGGACTGGCATTGCTGGTGCCGCCTCGCCGCGATCGGCGAGTTCGAGTTCGCACCAAAGCTTCTGCTCGACTATCGCCTGCACACGGCCAACACCATGAATGCGGCGGTGCGGACGCCGAAGGATTTCTTCCCTGCGATCGCGCGGGTGTTCGACGACGGGCTGATTCTGGCGAGACTGCCCGAGGGCACGGCGGCCGGGCTGCGCCAGGCCGCCGAGATTCATCTCGTCACCTATTCGGCGATGCAGGCGATCCGCTTCCGCAGATATCGCGACGTCTTCGTCTATCTCGGGATGGTCGGCCGCCGCTCGCTCAAATCGCTGCCGCGCGCTGCAATCAGGGTCGCCCTCGCCCGGCTTGGCATCTAGTCGATCACCGCAGCGTCAGGACACGATCTTCGATGCCTCATAGGGCTTCGGCTCGATGCCGAACGCCGCCAGCATGGAGCCGAGCCCGACCAGCGCGGGGTGCATGGCGACGACCGCCTTCGATGTCGCGAGCAGACGAGCGGAGCGAACCAGCGACAGCGGCAGCCGTCCGAGCATCTGCGCGAACACCCGCGCCCGCGCTGCCGCGCTTTGTGCGGCCTTGTACTGCACACGATAATTGATGGCGCCGATACGCAGGCTGCGCTTCGCGATCCAGCCGCGGCTGGTGCGGCTTTGCGGCACGGTTTCGGTGATGACCGCCTCCGCCGTCCAGTGGAACGTCATGCCGGCATCGCGGCACCGCACGAAGAAGTCGCAATCGCCGCCGCCGAGGAAATTGAAGCGCAGGTCGAAGGTGGGACGATCGAACCGCTCGAACGCCGCACGCGTGATCAGGCAGTTGCCGCAGCCATAGATCAGCGGCACCGCGCCGCTGTAATCATAGGCGGGGCAGAAGGCGGGATGACGCGCAAGCCAGGGCTTGCTGCCGTCGTCGAAGACCGGCAGCACCGGCCCGCCGACCACGTCGGCGCCGGTCGCCTCCGCCGTGCGAACCATCAACTCGAGCCAGTCGGGCGAAGCGATCTCGTCGTCGTCGATCATCAGGAAGCGGGTCGCGGCAGGAAACAGCGCCTGCGCCGTCTCGAAGACCGCGTTGATCGCCTGGCAATTGCCCTGCCGCTTCTCGACCAGGCAAACGCCCTGCAGCCTGCCATCGGTGAGATACTGCGCGGCAACCGGCGTGCTTTCGCGCCCTGCCGCGTCGTTCTCGACCATGACCACCGCAAAGGAGCGCGGAGTGCGCTGGCTCACGAGCGAGTCCAGCGTCAGCCGCAAATGCTGCGGGCGGCGGAAGCAGGGAATGCAGACGACGATGCCGACCGACAGGTCGATGACGCGGGAGCTCGCCGCGATCTCCCGGTTGGGATCGCGTACGGCATCCGAGATCCGGCTGGCGGAAAGGTCTGTCGGGATCAGCGTCATGGCGTTCTAGATGTCCGAAATTCGTTGAAAAAGCCCTGCGTCAATCGCGCGGATCGGGGCTGTCCTGCGACGGCACATCGCCGGGGGGACAGTTGCGTCCCAAAATGAGCGGCCGGCCTGAGGCTTGCGACGGTGCCGCGCCGCCGATCTCCCGCCAGCCATGGACTTAACCGCTTTCGCGCGTTTCGCCTGCGAAACCCTACGCGTGTGATAGTGCAATTCGCAGTCCATTGCGCTGGCGACGGCTCAACATGGGCGATGCCGTAGTTAACGCCTATGCGCATTAACCCGACCGTAAGCACCGCGACCGGTGAAGCAGCCGGCCTCGGATTTGCTCTTCGGGCAAGCGAGATTTTTCCTGTAAATTTAAGTCGAACAAGCGCGGTCAGAGAAAATGAACAAGCCAGCCACGATCGATTTCGCGACAGCCACAGCGATCCAAATCCCCGCGTCCACTGCACGCACCCAGGCGCTGCACGATCTTGTCCCCGGCGAAGCCCGCGACAGCCTGCTCGCCGTTCACGACGTGCTGCGCCGCGAACTGCCGCAGGGCCAGCTCGCCACCTATGAAGCCGGCGGCGGCTCGTGCAGCGTTCTGCCGCCGGAATTGCTGAGCCGCAGCAAGGTCACCGTCGTCGACATCGACGAAGACCAGGTCCGCAACAACACTTACGCGGACGAGGCGATCCTCGGCGACGTGCAGACCTACCGCTTCGGACGCGAGACCTTCGATCTGGTGATCTGCTACAACGTGATCGAACATCTGCCCAACGTCGATGCCGCGCTCCTGAATTTCCGCGACGCGCTCAAGCCCGGCGGACTGATCCTGATCGGTGCGCCCAATCCGCGCTCGCTGTCGGGCGTCGTCACCAAATATTCGCCGCACTGGTTTCACGTCTGGTTCTACCGGAATATCCGCGGCATCAAGGATGCCGGTCTGCCCGGCGAGCCGCCGTTCCCGACCTTCTTCCATCCGCTGGTGACGCTGCCCCGGCTCGAAGCATTCGCGACGGCCAATGGTCTTGAGATGATCTACCGCCGCGAGGTCGAGAGCCCGCGCTATCCCGAAATGCGCCGGCGCAAGCCGCCATTCGCCGCTCTGGTCGATGCCGGCGCGGCCGTGCTGAACGCCGTGCTTCCGCGCGGGACCGATGTCCGCCGCGGCGACTATCACGTCATCCTTCGGAAGAGCTGACGGCCATGGGGCGCGCGCGGCCGATCGCAGGACGAGCGGAGCTTCGCGGCCACACTGCGCGCGGTAATGAACCGTTAATCTCTGAGGAGCCCCGCCATTGCTCGCGTCACGGCGACGCGTCGAAGAGTGGCATGCGCTTAAACGCTTTGTTTGCCATTTCAGTGAATAGTCACTCACCGAGTATGGTTAATTTTCCCTGTTGCGTTGATTGGGCACCTATATCCCGGGTGCGTGGCGTAGAGCGAAGAGTAACCCCTCAGCCTGCGGCAGTTGGAATGAAAGCTGGGGACCATGCTTGACTATAGCCAGCCGATCGATCGGGCCGGACCGGGGACCCCGCAACAGAGGCCTCAGGCCGGCTTCAATGTGCTGGAGCTCGTCGATTTGCTCTGGCAGAGGAAGGTTGCGATTGCCGCTGCCGCCCTCCTCGGTGCAACGCTTGCCGTCACCGCCGGCAAGAGCCTGACGCCCCGCTACACCGCCACCGCACAGCTCTATGTCGACCCGCGTGAGCTTCAGCTCGTCGATCGCGAGCTCACGCCGCGCGCGCAGGATGTCTCCGGCATGTCCATGGTGGTGGAGAGTCAGGCGCGCCTGATCACATCCAACAGCGTGCTGCTTCGGGTGATCCAGCAGGTAGGCCTGGACAAAGACCCCGAATTCGGCGGCGGCGGTGACGGTAACAGCCTGATGTCGTCGCTGCTCGGTCTGATCGGCCTTCATCCCCGCGCGCCCTCCGCCGCGGACAACAAGGAAGTGCAGCTTGCGGCGCTCGAGGCGCTGAACAGGCACATCACGATCCGTAAGACCGAGAAGAGCTTCATCGTCGACATCGAGGTCTGGTCGACCGATCCGGCGAAAGCTGCGATGCTCGCCAACGCGGTGACCAGCACCTACCTCACGGAATCCCGCAACTCACAGGCTTCGGCCGCACGGCGCGCCACCAGCGATCTCTCCGGCCGCCTCAAGGAACTGCGCGATCGGCTGCGCGTCGCCGAGACCGCGCTCGCAACCTACAAGGCCCAGAACAATTTCGTCGGCACCCAGGACGCGCTGATCAGCGACCAGCAGCTCTCCGCCAGCAACCAGCGGCTTTCCGCCGCCCGCGCGGCGACCATGGACGCGCAGGCGCGGCTCGACCAGATCGAGGGGAGCCGTCGCACGGCTGCGGATGCCGGCGCGATTCCCGAGGCGCTCCAATCGCCGACCATCGCTAACCTGCGCGCGCAATATGCCGACGCGCGCAAGAAATATGCGGAGCAGACCGGCGAACTTGGCCCGCGCCATCCGGCGCTGCGCCAGACCGAGAAGCAGGTCGAGGATCTCAAACGCACGATTAACGAGGAGATCGACCGCTTCGCCCAATCCGCCAAGAACGATCTGACCCGCGCCCGCGACTTCGAGGCCTCGCTCAACAGGGCGCTGGAAGCGCAGAAGCGGCAGAGCGTCCAGCTCAGCCAGGCCGCCGTGCGCCTGCGCGAACTCGAGCGCGAGGCCGATGCCAGCCGCGACGTCTATCAATCCTTCCTCAAGCGTTCGCGTGAGACCGAGGAGCAGGAGAGCCTGAACACCTCGGCGGCTCGCGTCATCGGCGAAGCGACAGTGCCGCAGCGGCGTTCGTTCCCGCCGGCGATGAGCATGTTTGCCATGATCGGCTTCATCTTCGGCGCAATCGCCGCTTCGAGCTGGTTCGTCGCAGCCGAACTCCTGTTCGCCGGTGCGGCCGCGCCGGCACCCACGCCAGCCCGTCCCCAGCGCAGGCCGACATCAGGCACTGCGCGAGCTCCGAATGTGTCGCAGGCTCCGGAGGTTGCCCAGCCCCAGCAAGTTTCGCGAGCGCCGGAAGTTGCGCAGGCGCTGCCGGAACTTTCCGCGCCACCGCTGCAACCTTCGATGGTCGAAAAGCCCCTGATCGAAAAGCCGCTGATCGCGCGCCTCCAGGAGGCCGACGTCATTCACACGCTCGGCGCCATCCTCGCCACCGGCGGCGGCGTCGATCTGACCCGGCTGGGCTGGCCGACGCTGCGCCCCGGCTTCCCCCTGACGACGCTGCTCAATGCCTGGCGCGACATGCGCGCCGCGGTGGCCCGGCGTGCCGGCGGCAAGGCGATGCCGGTCATCGCGCTCATCGGTGCCGGCGAGACCGCCGGGCGCAGCGTGACGGCACTGAACTTCGCGCTCGCGGCCGCGCGTGACGGCGCCCGCGTGCTGATGATCGATGCCGACCATCAGGCGCACTCGCTCTCGAACAGGGTCAACCGTCCCGGCAAGAGCGGGCCGAGCCGGCTCGGCTGGCTCTCGATCGGCGGCAAGGCCGCGCGCGAGATCAAGACAGTCAACGGCATCTCGGTGCTGCCGGCTGCCGGGAACGAGGCCGGCAAGGCGACCGACGCCATCCGCAAGGCAATTGAGCAGGCGCGCTCCGCCGGCGGCTATGACATCGTGGTCCTCGACGGCCCCGTGTCGCCACTCACGACCGGCGGCCGCAAGCTGCTCGATGATGCCGACGCGCTGGTGGCCGTGCTGCCGACCAGCCTCGACATCAACGACAGCCTGGAAGAAATCCTGAACACGCTCGGCCGCGCCGAGCGCAAGCTCGTCGGCGTCGTGCTCGACGAGCTTACCCCCGCAGCCCAAGCGGGCCAGCGAGGCAGACAATATGCTTGAGCGCCGCGTCAATCTGGACGGCCGGGCCGCGACTGCCGACGTGCCGCGGATCTCCGTCGGCGGCCTTCGCATGGCCGCGCTCGATCTGGAAGCGACCGCCGATTTCATGATCGAGGCCACCGATCCGCGTCATCGTATCGGCCGTCCGCTGTACCTGACCTCGGCCAATGGCGAGGTGCTGGCGCGCTGCTCGACCGAGCCGCAGACCGAGCGCCTGTTCCGCGCCGCCGATTTGATCAATGCCGACGGCCAGCCGCTGGTCACCGTCTCAAAGCTGCAATCCTGGTTTCCGCTGCCGGAGCGCGTCGCGACCACCGATTTGTTCCACGTGGTCGCGCGCAAGGCCGAAGCCGCTGGCCGCACCTTCTACATGTTCGGCGCCAGCGAAGCCGAGAACACCGCGGCGGTCGAGAATGTCCGCAGTCTGTATCCGAACCTCAAGATCGTCGGGTACAGCCACGGCTATCTGCGCGGCGACGCCCTGCGCGCCAAAGTCGAGGAGATCAACGCGCTCGCGCCGGATTATCTCTGGATCGCGCTCGGCGTGCCCAATGAGCAGGCATTCGTGGAGGAGTACGCGCCGCAGTTGACCAATGTTGGCGTTATCAAGACATCCGGCGGCTTGTTCAACTTTTTATCGGGCAGCCGGTCCCGCGCGCCGCAATGGATGCAGAAAATCGGACTCGAATGGGTTTGGCGCACCTGGCTCGAGCCACGCCGCCTGTTCTGGCGCTATTTGACCACCAACCCTCGCGCGCTCTATCTTCTCTTCAGCCGCAACCGGCCTTTCAATCGCTGAGAGAAGAGTAGAAGACCACATGACCGACCGACCGACCGTCCTCGTCACAGGAGGCGCGGGCTATATTGGCTCGCATGCCTGCCGCGCACTGTCTGCCGCCGGCTATCAGCCCGTCGTTTATGACAATCTCTCGACAGGTCATCGCAGCTTCGTCGCCGGCCCGCTTGTGACGGGCGATCTGCTCGACGGCGCCGCGCTGGCGCGCGCCTTCGCCGACCACAAGGTTTCGGCGGTGATGCATTTCGCCGCGGCAAGCCTCGTCGGCGAGTCCATGACCGACCCGCAGAAATACTACATCAACAACGTACAAGGCACGCTGTCGCTGCTGCAGGCGATGCGCAACGCAGGCTGCCATCGCATCGTGTTCTCCTCGACCGGCGCCGTCTACGGCAACGCCGATTCCAAGGAGCTGCCGGAAGACTTCCCCTGCGCACCGATCAATCCCTACGGCGCGTCGAAATGGATGATCGAGCGCATGCTCGCCGATTACCGCGCAGCCTATGGCTTCGGCGCGTTCTGCCTGCGCTATTTCAATGCCAGCGGCGCCGATCCGGCCGGCGGCATCGGCGAGTTGCGTGACAACGAAACGCATCTCATTCCGCGGGCCATGATGGCGCTCCAGGGCCATGTCGACTTCGCCGTGTTCGGCGATGATTACGATACGCCCGACGGCACCGCGATCCGCGACTATATCCATGTCACCGACCTCGCAGCGGCGCATGTCGCGGCACTGAAGCTCCTGGGAACGGGACATGCCGGCGGCAGCTTCAATCTCGGCACCGGCTCCGGCTTTTCGGTCCGCGAGATCCTGAATGCCATCAGGCAGGAGACCGGGCGCGAGGTGCCGCACACCGTCAAACCGCGCCGCGCGGGTGACCCCACCTATCTGGTCGCCGATGCCTCCGCCGCACGAAAGGTGCTGAACTTCGTGCCGCGTCACTCCGACCTGCCTACCGTGATCCGCACGGCGTGGGCCTGGCACCAGACGGCCCATCCGCTCCGGCAGCGCTAGGCACCCTTGTTGCGCCTTGCCGGCAGGGACCCTGAGCGGCTAAAGAGACTATGTCGGCGTTGGCAACTTTCCGGGCCGCCGCACGTTTTCGTATGGCCGCCGACGCAAGCGGCACACGTGGCTCGACAAACAGCGCGAGCCGATTTTTTTACCACGAAGACAAGGATCGAGTCGGCGCATCGCTGCTTTCAGGCGCGGCCCAAGGGAGCACGGAGGCGAATGCATCAGGCCGCAGGCCTGCAATTCGAGCGCGTGATGGACGAGCTCATTCTCTGGCACACCGTGCCGGAGGACGAACGATCGCCGGCACCGGCCTGGTGGTGGGGACCGGCGATGGCCGTGTTCGACGCGCACGAGCCGATGCGACACGCGTGGTGTTGCGAACTCGGTCTGGACGAGGGCTCGAGCTTTGCCGAAGGTGCGCGTGCCCTTCTCGAACTGCTCGCCGAGCAAACCTCGCTCCCCTGTTCGGATGATTTTCCGCGCAAGGCGGCAGTCAAGGAAGACGACGTCCGCGAGCTGCACCCGCAACCGTCAGACAACAGCGCGTTTCAGCCGTAACGCGGCGGCTTCTTCGGCGGCAACGTCCCGCTCCGGCTGGAGCGGCGGCGCGACAGGCATGATCATCGGCCGCAGCAGCTCGGCCATCTGCTGTGCCGGCAACGGCTTGGAGATGAGGAAGCCCTGCATCTCGTCGCAGCCATGGGTGCGCAGGAACGCCTCCTGCTCGACGTTCTCGACGCCTTCGGCGACTACGGTCATGCCGAGCGCCTTGCCCATGCTGATGATCGCCTGCGCGATCGCCTGGTCCTCCGAATCCTGCGGCAGGTCGCGCACGAAGGAACGGTCGATTTTGATAGTGTCGATCGGAAAATGCTTCATCAGCGACATCGACGAATAGCCGGTGCCGAAATCGTCGATGGCGAGGCGGATGCCGCGGCTCTGGATGGCATCGAGTACTTTCAGCGCGCGCCCGACATTGCGCATCATCATGCTCTCGGTGACCTCCAGCTGGAGCAACACGGGCGACATGCCGCTGGCGGCCAGAGCCTCGTCGACGTCCTGCAACAGATGTTCGTCGACAAACTGCCGCGGCGACAGGTTGACCGCCATCGACACCGGCAACAGGCCGCGGCGCTGCCAGGCCATCGCCTGCGCGCAGGCCTCCTTCACCACCCAGCGGCCGATCGGCACGATCAGCCCGGTCTCTTCCGCAAGCGGAATGAACTGCGCCGGCGAGATGCTGCCGAGATCCGGGTGGGTCCAGCGCAGCAGCGCTTCCACGCCGGTAATCTGGCCGGTCTCCATGTCCACCTTGGGCTGGTAGTTCAGCGAGAACTGCTCGCGCTCCAGCGCCCGGCGTAGCGCGCTCTCGAGCGACAGCCGCTCGATCGATTGCGTCTTCACCTCCTTGGAGAAGAAGCGATAGCTGTTCTTGCCGTCTTCCTTGGCGAGATACATCGCCATGTCGGCGTTCTTGGTCAGGGTCTGCGCGTCGGAGCCATTGGCCGGATACATCGCAATGCCGATCGAGGCCGTGGTGTGGCACTCGTGGCCGGCGAGCTCCATGGGCTCGGCGAGCGCCGCGAGCAGCCCGGCCGAGATGCGCTGGACGTCGTCGATCTCACCGCACTGGTCGAGGATCACCACGAATTCGTCGCCGCCGAGGCGTGCCACCACGTCGCTTGCCCGCAGCGCACCGCGGAGCCGGTTGGCCACTTCGAGCAGGAGCAGATCGCCGGCCTCATGGCCGAGCGAATCGTTGATGACCTTGAAGCGGTCGAGATCGATGAAGAGCACGGCGAAACGGTGATCGTGGCACTGAGCTTCGTCAATCGCCTCCCGCAACAGCCCGTTGAAGGTCTCGCGGTTCGGCAGATCGGTCAGGCTGTCATGCGAGGCGAGGTACTCGATCCGCTCGTCAGCATCGGTCTTCTCGTCGGCGCGATCGAAATTTTCCATCGCAAAGGAGACGTTGTCGGCGAGACGCTGCAACAGCTCGACGAACTCGGCCGTAAATGTGTCCGGCTCGGTCGACATGTAGATCATGACGCCGACAGCCTGGTCGTGCGCAACCAGCGGGAATGCCGCACCCGACCGCGCGCCGTCGCCTCGGACGACGGCGTGGAAGGCGCGGACGCGATCGTCGTTGAGATAATCGTTGCTGATGCACGGCTGGCGCGTGCGAAAAGCCGTGCCGCTCATCCCACGACCTTCGGGACGCTCGGGATCGACGGAGAGGCGGACGTTGCGCGTGGTGTCGGACGACGGTCCGGCGCTGGCCACGATTTCCAGCTGATCGCTGCCGGCCTTGGCCAGCGCAACGGTGGTGGAGGTGAATTTTGCGCCGTTCGATGCAGCGAGGCAGACGAGGTCGAACAGCTCGGCGCGCGACTTCGCTCTCATGATCGCCTCGTTGGTGGCGCTCAGTGCCGCGAACATGCGCGTCAGGCGTTCCTTCTGGGCCTCAGTGCGGGCCTGCTCCTCGACGCGATCGAAATTATCGAGCGCAAAGGAGACGTTCTCGGCCAAACGTCCGAGTAGCTCGACCAGATCTGGCGTGAATGTATTTTCCTCCGGTGCATGGAAGAGCAGAATGCCGATCGATTCAAGCCCCGCCCGCAACAGCGGGAAGCTGGCAGCGGCCCGCGTTCCGTCTTCGGCCGCCTTGGAGTGCCAATGCGCCGATCGCGGGTCGTTCAGATAGTCGTTGATGACACTCGGCGCTCGGGTCCGTAATGACGTGCCGATGATTCCCTGCCCCTCGGGATGATCGGCAGAGACAACGCAAGTGCGCCCGCCCATCCGCTCTTGGAGGCGTCCCTTTACCGCTACGACACGAACAAGCTCGCGGCCTTCGTCCACGATGCCAATTGTCGCCGAAGCAAAGACATCGCCGAGCACAGCCGCCTGGCATGCGACTTCGAACAGCTCCTCGCGGCTCTTTGCGCGCATGATGGCTTCGTTTGTGGCGCTCAGCGCCTCGAACATGCCGCTCAGGCGGCTACGCTGCTTATCGGCCTTCGCCTTCTCGTCGGCGCGGTCGAAATTCTCCAGCGCGAAGGCGACATTGGCCTGGAGTTTGCGCAGCAACTCGACGAATTCGCCCGTGAAGGTGTCGCACTCCGGAGAATTGAACAGGAATACGCCCTCGACCCGGTCGCCGTTGAAGAGCGGCAACGCCGCGGACGACGCGATCCCGTTGCGGCGGGCGCTGGCCTGCCACGGCGCAATGCGGTCGTCGGCGAGCACGTCGTTGCTGACAGCGGGCTGGCGGGTGCGGAACGCAGTGCCTGTCAGTCCGCGCCCTTCGGGCACCTCATCGGAAGTGGAAAACTTGAAGTTACGGACCTGATCCGCATTCGGCCCGTAACAGGCGACGACGCGCAACAGCTCGGCGCGATGATCGGCGAGCGCAACGGTGACCGAGGTGAACTTGGCCCCCTTCGCCGTCGCCTCGCAGACGAAGTCGAACAGCTCGGAGCGCGACCGCGCGCGCAAGATCGCCTCGTTGGTGGCGCTGAGCGCCGCATACATGCGTGCCAGGCGTTCTTCTTCCGCGGCGAACCTGGCTTTCTCGGCTTCGCGCCCGAAATTCTCAAGCGCGAACGAGACGTTCTCCGCCATGCGCAGCAGGAGCGCGACGATCTCCTCGTCCTTGGCCCAGGAGCGGCTGATGAAGAACTGGAGCACGCCGACACTTTCGCCGTGCCTGATCAGCGGCGCGACCACGCAGGCGGCGACGCCGGTGTTGACGTTGGCCTGCTCCCACGGCGTTCCCTTGGTGCGGCTGGCGAGATCGTCCTCGACGATGGCTTTCTGCGTCCGGAACGCCTCACCGGAGATGCCCTTGCCGTAAGGATTCTCCGGATCGATCGAGTAGCGCGCCTGGGTAACGAGTTCGAGATTCTGTCCAGTGGACGCGACCGGAACCATCCAGTGCGTGTCCGGCTCGCGGAGCAGAACGATGGTCGCCAGCGACTTGCCGCCATGCACGGAGGCGTCGCACACGAGCTGATATAGCTCCTGCTCGGACTTGGCGCGCAGGATCGCCTCGTTGGTTGCGCTGATCGCGCCGAACATGCGGTTGAGCCGGCGCATCGCCCGCTCACCGGTCTGCCGTGCGGTCTCGCGCGCGAAATTCTCCAGTGCATAGGAAATGTTGGCCGACATGCGCTCGAACAGCGACACCATCTGCTCGCTCAACGAGTTGGCTTCGCTGCGGGTCACGAACAGTACGCCGACACTCTTGCCGTTGCAGAGCAGCGGCAGCGCCGCAGCAGCACCGATATGGGCTGTGGCCGCGCCCGCACGCCACGCCAGCGAACGCGGATCGTTCAGATAGTCGTTGCTGACGCACAGCTTCTGATCGCGAAATGCTTCGCCGCCGACGCCCGAGCCTTCGGGTGTGCCGGCTTCCGTCGTAATCACGATGGAGCGCAGCCGCGAAATGTCATCGCCACAGCCGGCCGCAAACTGCAACCGCCGGCCATCCGGTCCCATCAGGAACACGGCAACGGCCAAAAAGTCCCCGCTCGCAAACCCTGCGTCGCAGACCTTCTGGTACAGCTCGTCCGGCGATTTCGCGTAGAGGATCGCTTCGTTGATGGCGCTCAACGCTGCAAAGGTCCGCGCGAGGGTCGTCTGCACGATCTCAACTCCCGGGCATTTCTGCCTAATTTTCCCGAGTGCTTTATGAACGGCGAGCGCCTAAGTGGTCGTTATTGCGCGCTGCAAACCCTCGATCAAAGTGAACGAGCTGCGAACGGCAGGCGCCAAACTGTCGGGAATACCGTCGCGCGGGAGGAATCTTCGACCAAGGCGCGTTCTCTCTACGAATTTGCAGCCCTGTATTGGTTTAGGAGTGATTGATATCGCTCCCGCGCTTTGAGACGATGGCTCCCAACAAGCAGCCCGTTAAGGGCACAATGCCGAGGAACGCCATGCCCATCGTCGAGGCCGACCGCCTCACGCGCATCAGCGCAGCACTGCTCCGCGCCGCCGGAGCTTCCGAGGAAGAGGCCGATGCGGTGGCTGTCGGCTGCATCAACGCCAATCTCGCCGGCCATGACTCCCACGGCGTGATCGCGGTTCCGACCTACATCGACCGCATCAAGGCTGGCCACATCGTTCCCGGCGCGAAATGGTCCATCGTCCGGGAATCGCCGACCACGACCGTGATCGACGGCCAGTGGGGCTTCGGCTTCCATGTCAACGCCAAGGCGATGGCGCTGACGATCGAGAAGGCGAAGACGGCGAACGTCGCCGCCTGCACCGTGTTCCGCCAAAGTCATGTCGGCCGCCTCGCCGCGTATCCGCTGATGGCGATGCGCGACGGCATGATCGGGATTGCGACGGCGGATTCCGGCCGCTCGCCGAAGCACGTGGCGCCGTTCGGAGGCAAGGAGGCTAGGCTCGGCACAAACCCGATCTCGATCGCGGTGCCGTCCGATCTCGACGCGCCGTTCTACCTGGACATGGCAACCTCGGCGGTCGCGGCCGGCAAGATCCAGCTCGCAGTCGCCCGCGGCGAGGAGATTCCGACTGGGTGGATCATCGATGCCGAGGGACGGCACACCACCGACCCCACGCAATATCGCAAGGGTGGCGCGCTGCTGCCGCTCGGCGGCACCGAGGGCTACAAGGGCAGTGGCCTCGCCGCGATGGTCGAGGTGCTATGCGGCCTGCTCACCGGTCTCGGCTTCGGCGTCGAACCGACGGGACGTCACAATGACGGATGCTTCATGGCGGTGTTCAACGTCGCTGCGTTCCGCCCGCTGAAGGAATTCAAGCGCGAGGTCACCGAATTCGCGCGCTATCTGAAATCGACGCCGCCCTCTGACGGTAGCAAGGGCGTGTTCTATCCCGGCGAGATCGAGGGGCTGCGCGAGCAGCAACGCCTGCGCGACGGCATTGAGATCGAGGGTGCGACCTGGGAGAAGCTGCGCGCGCTGGCGCGCGAGTACCGGCTCGACACCGTCCTCGATCTGGCCTGACGGAATTTTGGAGAACAGCAGCATGACGCGGCAGATGGTACTGGTCGGCTTCCTCCAGGCGCAGAACTGCACGAATCTGCCGAGCTCGTGGCGGCATCCCGACTCGCGCGACGATTCGATGTCGGCGGATTATTATCAAGAGATCGCCAGAATTCTCGAAGCCGGCAAGTTCCACATGGCCTTCTTCGACGATCGGCTGGCGATGCCGGACCGCTACGGCAACGATCATGCTCATACCGTCGAATACGGCATCCGCTGCGTGAAGATGGATCCGCTGATCGTGCTGACGACAATGGGCTTGGTCACCGACAAGCTCGGGTTAGGCGCGACCTGCTCGACCACCTATTACGAGCCGTTCGATGTTGCGCGCCGCTTCGCGACGCTCGATTTGATGTCCGGCGGGCGCGCGGGCTGGAACGTCGTGACCTCGCTCAATGATGGCGAAGCCCTCAACATGGGCCGCGATTCTCATCCCGAACATGATTCGCGCTACGACCGCGCCGACGAGTTCATGGAGGTCGTGCTTGGCCATTGGGACACCTGGGAGGACGGCGCGCTCATCATGGACAAGCAGAGCGGCCGCTTTGCCGATCCGGCCAAGGTGAAGCGGCTCGATCACAAAGGGCTTGCCTTCAAGTCGCGCGGACCATTCACCGTGCCGCGCTCGGATCAGGGCCATCCTGTCATCATCCAGGCCGGCGCATCCGGCCGCGGCCAGCGCTTTGCAGGCCGATGGGGCGAGGTAATCTTCACCGCCGTGCGAAATCTCGCCGGCGCCAAGGAAGGCTATGCCGCCGTCCGCAACGAGGCCGCGAAAGCCGGCCGCGATCCCGACCAGATGTTCCTTTGCAACCTGACCACGCCGGTCTGCGCCGCGACCAAGACGGAGGCCGAAGACAAGATGGCGCGGATCAACAAGCTGCCGCGGCAGATCGACGCGCTGTCGCTGCTGGCCGAAGCGCTCAACTACGATTTCGCCTCCAAGGATCTCGACGCGCCGCTGACGACGGACGAGCTGAAGAGCATGCAGGGAATTTTGGGCATCCGCGACGGCGTGCTGAAGAATTCCGGCAAGAGCAATCCAAGCGCGCGCGACTTCGTCACCTTCTCCGGCCGCGGCCAGGTGCAGGACGCAATGGTCGGCGGCCCCAGGGAGATCGCCGACAAATTGGAAGAGATGTTCGTCGAGCGCGGTTGCGACGGGTTCGTCATCGCCGCGACCTATGTGCCCGGCTCCTACGCCGATTTCGTGCAACATATCGTACCGGAATTGCAGCGCCGCGGGCTGTTTCAGAAGGACTATCGCGGCAAGACGCTGCGAGAAAATCTCGGGCTGAAGCGGCCCGCCGCCGGAGCCTGGAAGGTGCAGCCGCGCGCTGCCGCGGAATAATGGAGGATCCGACATGCGCTGGCTGAAATTCACCACCTCGGACAAGACGTCCTGGGGGATCATCGAGGGCGACCAAGTGATCGCGGTCGAGGGCGATCCCTTTGGCGAATGGCAGCGCACCTCGCGCACGCATCCGCTGGCCAACGTGAAGATCGAGCTGCCGCTGATCCCGCGCACCTTCTATTGCGTCGGCTTGAACTATCTGAAGCACCTGAAGGAAGCCGCCGACAAGCGCGGCGAGGTGCCGGCCGTTCCTGACAGACCCGAGATCGGCTACCGTGCCCAGAACGCGCTGATCGCGCATGACGAGGACGTCGTGATCCCGTCGTTTGCGACGGACAAGATCCACTATGAGGGCGAGCTCGTCGTGGTCATCGGCAAGAAGGTGAAGCATCTTACCAAACAAGACGCGATGGAGTGCGTGTTCGGCTACACCATCGGCAACGACGTCAGCGAACGCAGCTGGCAGAAGACCGACCGCAGCCTGTGGCGCTCGAAGAACGCCGACACGTTCAAGCCGATGGGCCCGTGGATCGAAACCGAGGTCGATCTCGCCAAAATGCAAACCATCGTCCGGGTCAACGGCAAGGAGACCAACCGCTTCCACACCAACGACATGATCTTTGGCGTGGTGCCGTTCCTGGTCGAGCTTACCAGGTATTTCACGCTTTGGCCCGGTGACGTGATCTGGATGGGCACGGACGGTGCATCGCCTGATATCAAGCACGGCGATGTCGTGGAGATCGACATCACCGGTATCGGGACGTTGCGCAACAGGTTTGTGCGGGAGCAGCGCTAGCTGGCGATACCGTAGGATGGGTAGAGCGCAGCGAAACCCATCATCCACGCTCGTCTCGGAAAGACCTTGATGGGTTTCGCTATCGCTCTACCATCCTACGAAGCTACCGTATCTTCAAAACGGCAGCGCTACGCCGGTCTTGATCTCCTTCAGCACCACGTTGCTCCTGACGTAGCGGATGCCGGGAATACGGAACATGAACTCGTCGAGGAAGCGGTTGTAGGCCGCCATGTCCTGCACGACGACGCGCAAATGATAGTCGGCATCGCCCGTGGTCGCGAAACATTCCAGCACCTCGCGCCGCTTGGTTACCCGAAACGAACTCGTCAACGAATTTGGCATCGTGCCGCTCCAGCGAGACGTGGAGGATGGCCGACATCGCAAAGCCCGCCTGCTCGCGCGCGACCAGCGCCGCATAGCCACGGATGACGCCGCTCTCCTCCAGCGCGCGCACCCGCCGCCAGCACGCCGAGGTGGACATGCCGACCTCCTCCGCGAGTTGCTGATTGGTGGCGCGGCCGTCCTTCTGGAGATAGGCAAGAATCCGGGTGTCCTGGTCTTCGATCATGAGGCCCGCCAAATCGGATTATCCCACCGGTTCTTAGCTTATACCGGTGGATTCTACCAGAATAGGCGCGCGCTCAGGTAAGGAAAGGTAAGACCTACCACCGCCCCAGGCTTACCTTCGCGCTACGGCAGGGACGCCGCGCGAGGGTCCGCCATGGACGCCATTCCATCACTCGACGCCTATGAACTCTCCGACCGCTACGACCGCGCTGAGGGCCGTGCCTTCCTCACGGGCACACAGGCCATCGTCCGCATCGCGCTCGACCAGGCACGGCGCGACCGCGCCGCCGGGCTGAACACCGCCGGCTTCATCTCCGGCTATCGCGGCTCGCCGCTCGGCGGCGTCGATCTCGAGCTCTGGCGCATCCAGGAGCGGCTCAAGCGGGACCGCATCGAATTTCTGCCGGCGGTGAACGAAGACCTCGCGGCAACCGCGGTGCTCGGCTCACAGCAGGTCGAAACGCAGGCAGATCGCGAAGTCGATGGCGTGTTCGGGCTCTGGTACGGCAAGGGCCCCGGCGTCGATCGCTCCGGCGATGCGCTCAAGCACGGCAACGCCTACGGTTCCTCGCCGCATGGCGGCGTGCTGGTGGTCGCCGGCGATGACCATGGCTGCGTCTCGTCCTCGATGCCGCACCAATCCGACGTCGCTTTCATGAGCTGGTTCATGCCGACACTGCACCCCGCAAGCGTCAGCGAGTATCTCGAATTCGGCGAATACGGCTACGCGCTGAGCCGCTTCTCCGGCATGTGGGTCGGCTTCAAGGCGATCTCGGAGATTGTCGAGTCAGGTGCATCCGTCGCGCTGCGCCCGCCGCGCGCCTTCCGCACGCCGGACTTCACGCCGCCGCCCGGCGGCCTGCATTATCGCTGGCCGGATCTGCCGGGCCCGCAGATCGAGGAGCGGCTGGAGGCGAAGAAGCACGCGGTCTACGCCTTCGCAAAAGACAATCCGATCGACCGTCACATCTACGACGTTCCCAATGCCACCTACGGCATCGTCACCACGGGAAAGGCGCATCTCGACCTAATGGAGGCGCTGCGGCTGATGGGCCTCGATGAGGCGGCCTGCCGCAGCATCGGCATCGACGTCTACAAGGTCGGCATAGTCTGGCCGCTGGCGCTGCATGACGCCATGGACTTCGTCAAAGGCAAGCGCGAGATTTTGGTGGTCGAGGAGAAGCGCGGCATCATCGAGAGCCAGTTCAAGGAATATTTCTACGACTACCCCGGCGCCAAGCCCGAGCGCATGGTCGGCAAGCACGACGAGACCGGCGCGCGGCTGATCTCCTGGATCGGCGAATTGTCGCCGCGTGCGCTCGCGTCCGTGCTGGCGCGGCGGCTCGATCCGATGTTTCCGGGCCTCAATCTGGCTGCGCGTGCAGCCACGCTGTTGCCGGAAGCCGAGCGCACGATCAACGTCTCAGGCGCGACGCGCACACCCTATTTCTGCTCGGGATGTCCGCACAACACATCGACAAAAGTGCCGGAAGGCTCGAAGGCGCTGGCCGGCATCGGCTGCCACTTCATGGCAAGCTGGATGGACCGCGAGACCTCGTCGCTGATCCAGATGGGCGGCGAAGGCGTCAACTGGGCGGCGTCATCAAAATTTACCGGCAACAGGCACGTCTTCCAGAATCTCGGCGAAGGCACCTATTATCATTCGGGCTCGATGGCGATCCGCCAGGCCATCGCCGCAAAAGCCAACATCACCTACAAGATCCTGTTCAACGATGCCGTGGCGATGACCGGCGGCCAGCCGGTCGACGGTCCCGTCAGCGTGCATGCGATCGCGCACAGCGTGCGCGCCGAAGGCGTTGAGCGCATCGCGCTGGTATCGGACGATCCCTCGCAGTTTGCGTCCGGGGATCTGCCCGACGGCGTCACCATTCACCCGCGCGAGGAGATGGACGCCGTGCAACGCGAGCTGCGCGAGATTTCCGGAGTATCCGTCCTGATCTATCAGCAGACCTGCGCCACGGAGAAGCGGCGGCGGCGCAAGCGCGGGCAGATGGCCGACCCGAAACGCTTTGCCTACATCAACGATCTCGTCTGCGAAGGCTGCGGCGACTGCTCGGTCGAGTCCAACTGCCTCAGCGTCGAGCCGAAGGAAACGCCGTTTGGCCGCAAGCGCCAGATCAATCTCTCGGCCTGCAACAAGGATTTTTCCTGTCTCAACGGTTTTTGCCCCAGCTTCGTCACCGTGGAAGGCGCGACACGCCGGAAGAAGAGCGCGAGCCAGATCGACGCGATCGGCCGTGCCGCCACGCTACCCCTGCCCGCTTCCGCAACGCTCGACCGCCCCTACGACCTGCTCGTCACCGGCGTCGGCGGCACAGGCGTGATCACGGTTGGCGCGCTGATCGGCATGGCCGCGCATCTGGAACGTCGCGGCATCTCGGTGCTCGACTTCACCGGATTTGCGCAGAAGTTCGGACCTGTGCTGAGCTACATCCGTCTTGCCGCGACTCCCGAGGCACTGCACCAGGTGCGCATCGACCAGGGATCAGCCGATGCGTTGATCGGCTGCGATCTCGTCGTCAGCTCCTCGCCAAAGGCGTCCGGCACCTATCGCCGCGGCACGCGCGCCGCTGTTAACAGCGCGGAGATGCCGACCGGCGACGTCGTCCGCTTCCGCGACGCCGATCTCGCCTCGCCTGCCCGCCTGCGCGCGATCGGCCGCGTGATCGGAGACGGCAATCTTGACACGATCAACGCCAACGCGCTCGCCGAGCAGCTGCTCGGCGATGCCGTCTATGCCAACATCATCATGCTGGGCTTTGCGTGGCAGCGCGGACTGGTTCCGATTTCGCTGCAAGCGCTGCTGCGCGCGATCGAGCTCAACGGCGTCGCGGTCGAGCGCAACAAGCAGGCCTTTGCCTGGGGCCGGATAGCCGCAGCGGATCCGGACTTTCTGCCGAAGACGGACGCGGCGCCCGAGGCCGAGACGCTCGACCGGCTGATCGACCGCCGTGCCGATTTTCTCACTGCCTATCAAGACGATGCCTATGCAGCGCGCTATCGGACAATCGTCGCAAAAGTCCGCAACGCCGAAGTCGTCCTCGACAGCGAGGCGCTGACCGAGGCGGTCGCCCGCGCCCTGTTCAAGCTGATGGCCTACAAGGACGAGTACGAGGTGGCGCGCCTGCACATGCAGACCGGCTTTCTCGACGAGCTGAAGCGCGAATTCGAGGGCGACTTCAGCGTCCAGTATCACCTAGCCCCGCCATTCCTGCCGTCCGGGCGCGACGCTCGCGGCCGCCCACGCAAGCGTGCCTTCGGTCAGCGGATCCAGGCGCCGCTCTCCGCGCTTGCGCGGCTCAAGGCGTTGCGCGGGACGCCGTTCGATCCGTTCGGCTACACGGCCGAGCGGCGCGCGGAACGGGAGCTGATCACCTGGTACCAGTACCTGATTGAACGGATGCTCACTAGGCTCGACGCGGCGCATCTGCCCGATCTCCTTGCAATCGCAAAGGTCCCGCTGGATATCCGCGGCTACGGCCCGGTGAAGGATGCCGCGATCGTGAAGGCGAAAGCCGAGGTCGAGCGGCGGTTCACTGAACTCGACGCACCAGCGTCGGCTAAGATGCACGCCTCCGATTGACGCGAGGCTGTCGAGGCCTCAGCCTCCCGGTCCGATGGGGTTCCCGGATGGCGCCCCCGCAACCGGGTGATGCATCATGGATCTCGACCAGTTGACCCTGACCCAGGCCGCGGCCGACCTCCGCGCCCGGAAAGTCACGAGCACCGCGCTCACGCAGGAAGCGCTGACCCGCGCCAAGATCAGCGCCGACCTGAACGCTTTCATCACCCTCGACGAGGCCGGCGCCTTGAAGGCTGCAGCCGCATTCGACGCGAGCGGCAACACGAACATGCCGCTCGGCGGCGTTCCAATCGTGATCAAGGACAATATCGAGGTCGCGGGGCTTCCCTGTACCGCAGGAACGCCAGCGCTGAAGCATTACGTTCCGAAGGCCGACGCGCCGGTTGTCGCGAAGCTGCGAGCCGCAGGCGCGGTCATCATCGGCAAGACCAGCATGCACGAACTCGCCTTCGGCATCTCCGGCTACAACACCGCATTCAAGACCGGTGCGGAGTTCGGCGTGCGCAACGCCTATGATCGCGCCGTGATCGCTGGCGGCTCCTCCTCCGGAACGGGTGCCGCGATCGGCGCGCGGATTGTCGCCGGCGGGCTCGGCACCGACACCGGCGGTTCGGTCCGGGTGCCTGGCGCGCTGAACGGATGCGCCTCGCTCCGCCCGACCGTCGGACGCTATCCACAAGACGGCATCGCGCCGATCTCGCACACCCGCGACACCGCAGGCCCGATGGCCGCGACCGTGGCGGATGTGGAACTGCTCGACCGCGTCATTGCAGGTGGCGACGCCGTCCATCCCGCCGATCTCGCGGGGTTGCGGATCGGCATCGTGAGGACCATGCTGGCCAATCTCGATGCCGACATCGAAGCCGCCTTCCAGGCGGCGGTCGCGCAGATGAAGGCGCAGGGCGTCGCGATGGTCGAGATCGAGATGCCGCAACTTGCCGAGCTCAATGGCCAGGTCGGTTTTCCCGTCGCGCTGTACGAGGCCTATGACGACATGGCCGCCTATCTCGCGCACACCGGCACCGGCCTCAACATCGAGGCTTTGGTGAAGGACATCGCCAGTCCTGACGTGAAGGGTACCTATGACGGCCTCGTGATCCCGCGCAAATTGCCTGGTCCTGACAATACGCTGGTCGATGCCGAGCCGATCTATGACGCCGCCATCAAGTCCGCGCGTCCCGCGCTGCAGGCGCTCTACGGCAGAACCTTTGCCGATAACCGTCTCGACGTCATCGCTTTCCCGACCACGCCACGCGTGGCAATTGCTTCGAATCCCGATTCCAGCAGCCTCGAAAATTTCGGCCTCTTCATCCAGAACACCGATCCCGGCAGCAATGCCGGCATTCCCGGCATCCAGATTCCGATCGCGCTGGGCGCAACGAGCCGATTGCCGATTGGTCTTGAGTTGGATGGCCCTGCGGGCAGCGATCGCCGGCTGCTCGCGGTCGGCATGGCGCTTGAACAAGTGTTCGGGCGGTTGCCGGCGCCGCCCCGATCATGAATAGGGATTGATCAGCTTCTGCTGCTCGGCGCTGTGATGCACGAGCATGTCGATGAAGGTCCTGACCTTCGCCGACAGATGATGCCGGTGCGGATAGACCGCGTTCATCGACATCTCGACGGGACGACATTCCGGCAAGAGGCGAACGAGGTGGCCGGCCTCGAGATCGTCCCGAATGAGAAACCCGGCCATCAGGCAGACGGCAGCGCCTTCCAATGCCACCTTCCGCAAGGCTTCACCGCTGTTGGTGATGAAGCTGCCGGAGATCCGCACCGATACCGGCTTGCCCTTGCGATCGAAGAAGCGCCAATCGTCGCCGAACGGATAATTCAAGTGACGGGCGCAATTGTGCGCGGTGAGCTCATCGAGCTTCTGCACGCGACCGTGCCTTTCGAGATAGTCGTGCGAGCAGCACAGCACGTGGCGCCAGGTGGCAAGGCTGCGGACGATCAGGCTCGAGTCCGGCGGCGAGGTCATGCGCAGGGCAACGTCATAGCCTTCTTCGATGAGGTCGACTTCGGCTTCGCCCATGCGCAGATCGATCTTGAGCTCTGGATAGGTCGACAGGAGTTTCGCCACCACTGGCGCGGCGAACGGCACCATGTGCGTGGCGACGTGGATCCGTAGCGTGCCGCGGGGCACCGACTGCAGTTCGCTCGCGATATCGTCGGCCTGTTCGATATCGGCGAGTATTCGGATGCTGCGTTCGTAATAGGCCTTGCCGATCTCGGTGAGGTTGACCTTGCGCGTGGTGCGCTGAAGCAGCCTCACCCCGAGCCGGTCTTCCAGCGCCTGAACGTGATTGCTCACCATAGTGGTCGACATGTTGAGCTTGCGTGCTGCCGCAGAGAAGCCGCCGGTCTCGACCACCCGGCTGAAGACTTCGAGGCTGGTCAATCGGTCCATGCCGGCTGATTATCCCCTCTTGATCGATAATCGCAAGGAATTCCCTCGGATTATCCATCAGATCATCTCGCGTGTGGCGCATGCGTTAGCAGCAATCGCTCGACAGACGCGGCAATCGCTGTGGGGCAGTCGCTCCCTCTGGTTCAGTAAAACCATACAACCCCCGGATTATCTGCTCAGAGTGGATAATCCTTCTAGCATTTCGTCGATTATCACTCGAACCAGGAAGACCGATAGTCTTAGCCAGCCGATAGGAGACTGCCATGTCCGAGATGCCTCGCACCGAAAACTTCCAGCAAGCGCTTGAAATAACTCAAGAGTACTCCAAGGCGCCGATGCGTGGCTCGGTCCGGACTATGGTCCGGCGCGCCGCGTTGGTGCTCGCACTCCTCGCGAGCACGGCAACGATTGTCTATTGGGGACATGACTACTGGGCCAACGGCCGCTACCTCGAGACAACCGACGATGCCTACGTGAAGGCCGACTCCACGATCATCGCGCCAAAAGTCTCGGGCTATATCGCCAAGGTGCTGGTCAGCGACAACGAAAAGGTCAAAGCGGGCCAGGTCCTGGCGAAGATAGATGACCGCGACTTCAAGGCAGCGCTCGACCAGGCTCGCGCCGATGTCGCCGCCGCGGAAGCCTCCGTGCGCAACATTGATGCCCAGCTCGAGTTGCAGCAGCCAATTATCGAGCAGGGTACGGCCGACGTTGCCGCGGCGGATGCCAATCTGAAATTCGCGCAGGAGGAACGCGCCCGCTACGACGACCTCATGAAGTCAGGCTCCGGCACGATCCAGCGCGCGCAGCAGACCGATGCGGCGCTGCGCGCCAGCAACGCACAATTGCAGCACGCGAAATCGGGCCTCATGGCCGCGCAGCGCAAGGTCGACGTGCTCACCACCCAGCGCGCCCAGGCCACAGCCCAGTTCGACCGCGCCCGCGCTGTCGCAGACCAGGCGGCGCTGAACCTGTCCTATGCCGAGATCACCGCACCGGTCGACGGTACGGTCGGCGCCCGCTCGCTCCGGGTCGGCCAGTTCGTGCAGGCCGGCACGCAATTGATGGCGGTGGTGCCGCTCGATGCGGTCTATGTCGTTGCGAATTTCAAGGAGACACAGCTCACGCATGTTCGCGCTGGTCAGCCGGTCGAGCTACACATCGACAGTTTTCGCAACCAGACCTTGCACGGCCATGTCGACAGCCTGTCGCCGGCGAGCGGGCTCGAATTCGCGCTGCTGCCGCCGGACAACGCCACAGGTAATTTCACCAAGATCGTGCAGCGCGTGCCGGTGAAGATCGTGCTCGACGACCACAGCCTTGCCGGCCTTTTGCGGCCCGGCATGTCTGCCGTGCCGACCGTCGACACCAAGGCAACCGTGCTGGCCGAGCGCGAGACGGCCAAGCGCCTCGCCGACAACACGTCTCGCCCTAACGGCAGCTGAGGCCAGCACGGCCGAGCAGGATCAACAGGTCTTGCCGGACGATCCTTCTCACGCTTCCTCAATTAGCGAAATCGACCGCCCAATGCATCCTGTCTCCGTGACCGAGACGAGGCTTCCATGAGCACGCTCCAACCGACCGCCAACGCCGTCTCCGCTGCCAACATTCATGCTTCGGCCGCACCCACCACGCCGCCGGTTTCCGCCAAAACCTGGATCGCGGTGATCGGCGCCACCCTCGGCGCTTTTATGGCTGTCCTGAACATCCAGATCGTCAACGCCTCGCTCGCCGACATTCAGGGCGCAATCGGCGCCGGCATCGACGATGGCGGCTGGATCTCGACCTCTTATCTGATCGCCGAGATCGTGGTGATCCCGCTGTCCGGTTGGCTCGCGCAGGTTTTCTCGATTCGCATCTATCTCCTCGTCAATGCCATCCTGTTCCTGCTCCTCTCCGCGGCCTGCGCGCTGGCGCAGGACCTGCCGCAGATGATCGTGCTGCGCGCTGTCCAGGGTTTCACCGGCGGTGTGCTGATCCCGATGGCCTTCACGCTGATCATCACACTGCTGCCGCGCGGAAAGCAGCCGGTCGGACTCGCCCTATTCGCGCTGTCGGCGACGTTCGCGCCCGCAATCGGCCCGACCATCGGCGGCTATCTCACCGAGAATTTCGGCTGGCAGTACATCTTCTACGTCAACGTCGTCCCTGGCGCGATCATGGTCGGCATGCTCTGGTACGCGCTCGATGCAAAGCCGATGAAGCTTGCGCTGCTGCGCGACGGTGACTGGGCCGGCATCATCACCATGGCGATCGGCCTCTCCGCGCTGCAGACCGTGCTGGAAGAGGGCAACAAGGACGACTGGTTCGGCTCGCCCTTCATCGTCAAGCTGTCGGTGATCGCGGCCGTGGCGCTGGCCGCCTTTCTGATCATCGAGCTGACGGTAAAGAAGCCGCTGCTGAATTTGCGTCTGCTGGTCCGCCGCAATTTCGGCTTCGGCATGCTGGCGAACTTCCTGCTCGGCATCGCGCTCTACGGCTCGGTGTTCATCCTGCCGCAATATCTGTCCCGAATCCAGGGCTACAATGCCGAACAGATCGGCATGGTGCTGGCATGGACCGGGCTGCCGCAGCTCGTGCTGATCCCCCTGGTGCCGCGCCTGATGCAACGCTTCGACGCACGGATCATCATCGGTGTCGGCTTCGTCCTGTTCGCGGCCTCGAACTTCATGAACATCTATATGACCGCCGACTATGCCGCCGACCAGCTGCTGTGGCCCAATGTGGTCCGCGCGATCGGCCAGGCGTTGGTGATGGCTCCCCTGTCCGCGGTGGCAACATCAGGCATTGAGCCGGAGAACGCGGGCTCGGCCTCCGGCCTGTTCAACATGATGCGCAATCTCGGCGGCGCCGTCGGCATCGCACTGCTCCAGACCGTGCTGACCAAGCGCGAGCAGTACCACTCCAACGTGCTGATGCAGTCGGTGTCGGTGTTCGAGCAGGCGACGCGGACGCGGCTGGAGCAGCTCACACAGTATTTTGTCAATCACGGCATCCTCGACCGTGCGGACGCCGCGCATCGCGCCTATCTCGCGATCGGTCATATCGTCCAGAAGCAGGCCTTCATCCTCGCCTTCAGCGATACTTTCTATCTGCTCGGCATGGCGCTGATCGTGGCGCTCGCCGCCGTCCTCTTCCTGAAGAAGCCCGGCCAGACCTCGGCCGGTGGCGCCCACTGACGTCAACCTAGCAAGCAAGGAGAACGACGATGAAACCCCGCATGAACTTCTACCAGGCTGCCCCCGACACGATGAAGGCGCTGATGACGCTGGAGCAGCAGATCCAGTCGACGGGACTCGAGAAATCGCTGATCGAGCTCGTCAAGATCCGGGCGTCGCAGATCAACGGCTGCGCCTTCTGCATCAACATGCATACCGAGGACGCCCGCAAGCGCGGAGAGACCGAGCAACGCATCTATCTGCTCAACGCCTGGCGCGAATCCCCGCTCTACACCGACCGCGAGCGCGCCGCTTTGGCCTGGACGGAATCAGTGACGCTGATTTCGGAAACGCGAGCCCCCGACGATGTCTATGAGCAGGTCCGCGCGCAGTTCTCCGATGCGGAGACGGTGAACCTGACGATGCTGATCGGCGCGATCAATGCCTGGAACAGAATCGCGATCGCGTTCCGGGCGGTGTATCCGGTGAAGGTGAAGGCGTCGGCGGCGTGAGCTGACATTGCCTCCACACTCTCGACTGTCATGCCCCGCGGAGGCGGGGCATCCAGTATTCCAGAGGCAACGAGATTCAGAACAACCGCCGCGGCGTACTGGATCGCCCGGTCAAGCCGGGCAATGACACCTGAGTGTGATGCGGCCTCTCGACGTCAGCGGCTCTCTTAAACCGCCGTGGCCTTGGCGAACTCCACGTAAATCTCGCGAAGCCGCGTCGCCATCGGACCGGGCTTGCCGTCGCCGACCTTGTTGCCGTCGATCGCAACCACCGGCTGGACGAACAGTGACGCCGAGGTGGCAAAGGCCTCCTTGGCGGCGAGCGCCTCGGCGACCGTGAACGAACGCTCCTCGACACGAAGTTGGCGTTCCTCGGCAAGCGCGACCACGGCCTTGCGGGTGCAGCCCGGCAGGATCGCGTTGGAGTTCTTGCGGGTGACGATGACGTCGTCCTTGGTCAGGATAAACGCCGAGGACGAACCGCCCTCGGTGACGTATCCGTCTTCCAGCATCCAGGCTTCGCCGGCGCCGGCTTCGGCAGCCGCCTGCTTGGCCAGCACCTGCGCCAGCAATGCCACGCTCTTGATGTCGCGGCGCTCCCAGCGGATGTCGGGCACCGTGATCACGTTGATACCGGTCTTGGCCGAGGCGGCGTTGATGATGTCCTTTTCGGAGGTGAACATCACCAGGCTCGACTTGACGTCGCCCTTCGGGAAGGCGAAGTCGCGGCCCTTGTCGGCGCCGCGCGTGACCTGGAGATAGACGAGGCCGTTCTCGACCTTGTTGCGCGCGATCAACTCTTTCTGGAGCTCGGCGATGCGTTCGACCATCTCCGGCAGCTTCAGCTTGATCTCACCGACCGAGCGCTCCAAGCGCGCCAGATGCGAGGCGTTGTCGACCAGCTTGCCATCGAGCACGGCAGAGACCTCGTAGATGCCGTCGGCGAACAGGAAGCCGCGATCGAGGACCGAAATCTTGGCGTCCGAGAGCGGAACGAATGAGCCGTTGACGTAGGCGATCGGGTCCAAGGCAGGTCTCCTGGCGGGAAAGGGGATTGGCGCGCTTATACGGGATTTGGTGAGCCCGATAAACCCCACCCCTCGTCATTCCGGGGCGTCGCAGGGCGACGAGCCATGATGCGCAATTGCGCATCAGAGAATCCATTTCACTCATGTACTGCCGCCCGATCGATTCCGGGCCCGCGCCAAGGGACGCGTCCCGGAATGACGGCGTTGCTAATGCGACAAAATCTTCGACAGGAACTTCTGCGCGCGGTCGCTGCGCGGCTTGCCGAAGAAATCCTCCTTCGGCGCGTCCTCGACGATCTCGCCGCGGTCCATGAAGATCACGCGATTGGCGACCTTGCGGGCAAAGCCCATCTCGTGGGTGACGACCATCATGGTCATGCCCTCATGGGCGAGGTCGACCATGACGTCGAGCACCTCGCTCACCATTTCCGGATCGAGGGCCGAGGTCGGCTCGTCGAACAGCATGACGATCGGGTCCATCGCGAGCGCGCGGGCGATTGCGACGCGCTGCTGCTGGCCTCCGGAAAGCTGCGCAGGAAACTTCTGCGCCTGCTCCTTCAGGCCGACGCGCTCCAGCAGTTGCATGCCTTTCGCCACCGCCTTGTCGCGCGCACGGTCGAGCACCTTCTGCTGCGCGAGGCAGAGATTATCGATGATCTTCAGGTGCGGAAACAGCTCGAAATGCTGGAACACCATGCCGACGCGCGAGCGCAGCTTCGGCAGATCGGTCTTGGGATCGTTGACCTTGGTGCCGTCGACACTGATGTCGCCGCTCTGGAACGGCTCCAACGCGTTGACGCATTTGATCAGCGTCGACTTGCCCGAGCCCGAGGGCCCGCAGACCACGACCACCTCGCCCTTGGTGACGCTGGTGGTGCAGTCGGTCAGCACCTGGAACGTCGGGCTGTACCATTTGTTGACGTGGCTGATTTCGATCATGATCGACACGCTCTATCGAATGATGGCGATGCGCGCCTGGAGGCGGCGGACGCCGAAGGACGCAACACAGGAAATGGTGAAGTAGACGATTGCAGCGAACAGATACATCTCGACCAGGCGGCCGTCGCGCTGCGCGACCTTGCTCGCAGCCCCCAGGAAGTCCGTGATCGACAGCACGTAGACCAGCGAGGTGTCCTGGAACAGCACGATGGTCTGCGTGATCAGGACCGGCAGCATGTTGCGGAAGGCTTGCGGCAGCACGACGTAGCGCATGGTCTGGGCGTAGGTCAGGCCGAGCGCGTTGGCGGCGGCCGGCTGACCGCGCGAGATCGACTGGATGCCGGCACGCATGATCTCGGAGAAGTACGCGGCCTCGAACATGATGAAGGTGATGAGCGAGGAGGCGAACGCGCCGACGCTGATCGGGCGCGACGCGCCGGTCACCCACTGCCCGATATAGGGCACCAGGAAGTAGAACCAGAAGATGACCAGCACCAGCGGCAGCGAGCGCATGAAGTCGACATAGACACCGGCGATGCGGCCCAGGATCTTGAAGCCCGATAGCCGCATCAGCGCGATGGCCGTGCCGAAGATCAGGCCGCCGAGTGCTGCGAGCGCCGTCAGCGTCACCGTGAACGTCATGCCCTCGTAGAACAGATAGGGCAGCGCGCGGCGGATGACCTCGAAATCGAAATTGCTGAACATGGTGTTATTTCCCCGTGATGTAGCCGGGGATCGCGACGTAGCGCTCGAGGAAGCGCATCGCGGTCACGACGACGGCGTTGACGAGGAGATAGAGGAGAGTCGCGGCGGTGAAGGCCTCGAACACCTGGAACGAGAATTCCTGCATCGAGCGCGCCTGTCCGGTCAGTTCGAGCAGTCCGATGGTGATGGCCACGGCCGTGTTCTTGATGGTGTTGAGGAACTCGGACGTCAGCGGCGGCAGGATGATGCGAAACGCCATCGGGAGCAGCACGTAGCGATAGGCCTGCACGGTGGTGAGCCCAAGCGCAGTCGCCGCCATCTTCTGCCCGCGCGGCAGTGAGCCGATGCCGGCCTGCAATTGCACCGCGACGCGCGCCGACATGAAGAAGCCGATGCCGATCGCGGCCGTCCAGAACGGCGCATTCGGCAGCTGCTTGAGCCACAATCCGGCGGATCTTGGCAGCACTTCCGGCAGCACGAAAAACCACAGGAAGAGTTGCACGAGCAGCGGCATGTTGCGGAAGAATTCGACATAGGCAAAGCCGAACCAGTACGCCCCCTTCGATGGCAGCGTGCGCATGACGCCGATGATCGAGCCGGTGATCAGCGCAATGATCCAGGCGAGCGCACCTGTCTTGAGGGTCAGCACCAATCCCGTCAGCAGCATGTCGAGATAGGTGCCGGTCCCCATCGGATTCGGCTGGAAGAAAATTCCCCAGTTCCAGTGGTAGTTCACGTGTCCCCCGCGCGAACGCGCCAATCATGGTTATCGCAGGTGCCTATGCAAATGTCCGGCCACTCCCTCCAGAATGGCCGGAATGTGCCGCCTCTCCCCGTTTGCGGGGAGAGGCGATCAACTCAGTTTACTTATAGTCGTCCGGATTCGGCGAGTCCGTGGGCTTGGCGAACTCGTTCTTCAGCTCGGCCGAGATCGGGGTGTTGAGGTTCAGCCCCTTCGGCGGGATCTTCTGCGTGAACCACTTGTTGTAGATCTTTTCGCCCTCGCCGGAGGTGTAGAGCGCGGCGGTCGCCGCATCCACCACCTTCTTGAACGGCGCGTCGTCCTTGCGCAGCATGATGCCGTAGGGCTCGGGCTTGGAGAAGGCGTCCTTGGAGATGACGTAGTCGTCCGGCGACTTCGAGCCGGCGACGAGGCTCGCCAGCAGGATGTCGTCCATCACGAAGGCCACCGCGCGGTCGGTTTCGACCATCAGGAAGGATTCAGCGTGATCCTTGGCCGGGATGATGTTGGCGCCGAGACTGCGCGCGACGTTGGCCTCGGTGAGCTGCTTGATGTTGGTGGTGCCGGCAGTCGAGACCACCGCCTTGCCCTTGAGGTCATCGATCGACTTGAGGCCGCTCGACTTCTTGAAGACGTAGCGGCTGGCGGTCAGGTAATGGGTGTTGGTGAAGGCGACCTGCTTCTGCCGCTCGGCATTGTTGGTGGTCGAGCCGCATTCGAGGTCGATGGTGCCGTTCGCCATCAGCGGGATGCGGGTCGCCGAGGTCACCGGATTGAGCTTGACCTCGAGCTTGTCGAGCTTGAGCTCCTTCTTCACGGCGTCGACGATCTTGTAGCAGATGTCCATCGCGAACCCGATGGGCTTCTGGCTGTCATCGAGATAGGAGAACGGGATCGAGGAGTCGCGGAAGCCGAGCGTGATGGCGCCGGTGTCCTTGATGTTCTTCAGCGTGCCGGTCAGCTCCTGGGCCCCGGCCTGGCTGACGGCGAAGGTGGCGGCGAGCGCGAGCCCGATGCTACGGAAATGTTTCACTTTTTAGTCCCCTTTCAGGATGATGCGGCCGGATGCAAGCACAAATCGGCCCGGATTAGAATGTGACTTTCGGCTGGATCGCCGCTCAGGTTAACGGCTCAGGTTAATGGGCTGGGCAATTCCCCGAGATCCCAGAACAGGCCGGCCATCACCGTCAAGGCTTCTTCGGTCAATGGCAGCAGGATGTGCTCATTGGGCGCATGCTGGGAGCAGCCGGGATAGGAGTGCGGGACCCAGATTGTCGGCAGGCCCAGGATCTCGGAAAACACGTCGTTGGGCAGCGAGCCGCCGAAATTGGGCAGCACCGCCGGCGGATTGCCGGTGGTCTCTTTCACGGAGTCCGCGGCCCATTTGATCCAGGGGCTGTCGAAATCGGTGCGCGAGGCGGCAAAGCTCTGCGCCGCGCGCACCTCGACCATCGGAAAGCCCTTCTGGACCAGATGCGCGCCGATGGCCTCGATCAGGCCGTCGATCTTGGTACCGACCACAAAACGCAATTGCAGCACGGCACTGGCATGGCCGGGAATGGCATTGGCCGGCTTGTCGATATTGCCCGACGACATCGCCAGCACTTCGAGCGTGTTCCAGGCATAGAGCCGCTCGGCCGCCGACAGTCCCTCCTCGCCCCAGTTCTCCGCGAGTGCCGGCTCGTCCTCGGTCGGTACCACCTGCACGTCGGCGAGGTAGCTGCGGATCTGGTTGGTGAGGCGCGGCGGCTTCAGGGCGTCAAGCTGAAGCCGTCCATGGCCGTCGACCAGCGTCGAGATCGCGTTGACGAGAATAGTCGCGGGATTGGCGAGCACGCCCCCCCAATTGCCGGAATGGTGGCCGCCATCGCGCAGATTCACATCGAGATGAATGCGGATGCCGCCACGGCAACCGAGGAAGAGTGTTGGACGATCTGCTGACAGACGAGGCCCGTCGGAGGCCATGAACAAATCGGCCTTCAGCGCGTCGCGATTGAGATCGCAGACCTTGCCGAGATCGGGCGAGCCGATCTCCTCGCCCATCTCGATGATGAATTTGGCATTGAAGCCCAGCTTGCCGCCGCGGGCGTCGCGCACCGCGCGGAGTGCCGCCATGTTGATGCTGTGCTGGCCCTTGTTGTCGGCGGTGCCACGGCCATAGAGCCGCGTGCCAGCAACCGTCGTGCGCCAGGGATCGCGGCCATCGCGCCACTCCCCCTCCATGCCGTCGACGACGTCACCATGACCGTAGATCAGCACGGTCGGCGCTGACGCGCTCTCATGATGCTCGGCGAACAGGAACGGCGCCTTGCCGCTCGGGGATTCGACGATGCGGCTGGTAAAGTCGAGCGCCGCAAAGGCCGGCTGCATCTCCTGCTCCAGATAGCCGCGCAGCTCGGCGCCGCGCGACGGGTTCTGGCTTTCGGTCCGATAAGCGACGCGGCGGTCGAGCTCGGTGAGAAACGTGCCGGATTTGAAATCCTCACGGGCGCGGGCGATGGCGTCGGTTCTGGTCATGGCTGGTTTTTCGAGGTTTTGGACGAACGACCTGACCCGAGACGGACAGGCCTTCGAAAGTGGCGGGGACTTGGAAGTTCTTGGGATTTCGTTCTTGCTCTCTTGAGATTGGCTTGCCAAGAGCGGGAGCGCCGCTGATTTTGGCCTTGCCAAGCGCAAGCGATATGCAAGAACTTCGCCAAGTTGGGGCGCACGTCTATCATTCGAAGAGCGCCCGGTACAGGGCGCCGAGGGACCAGCATGGCCAAGCAGATCAGGCTCAACGCCTTCGCGATGAATTGCGTCGCGCACCAATCACCCGGCCTGTGGACCCATCCGCGCGACCGCACCGCCGAATATAACCGCCTGCCCTACTGGATCGATCTGGCCAAGACGCTGGAGCGCGGCCGTTTCGACGGATTGTTCCTGGCCGACGTGCTTGGCGTCTATGACGTCTATGGCAACAGCCCTGACGCGGCCTTGCGCAACGCAGCACAGACGCCATCCAACGAGCCGCTGCTGCTGCTCTCGGCGATGGCGGCGGTGACGCAGAATCTCGGCTTCGGCGTCACCAGCAATCTCTCCTTCGAGCCGCCCTACCCGTTCGCGCGGCGGATGTCGACGCTCGACCACCTCACCGAAGGGCGGATCGGCTGGAACGTCGTCACCGGCTATCTCGACAGCGCCGCGCGCGGCGCCGGCAAGGACAAGCAGACCGGACACGACGATCGCTACGACATCGCCGACGAATATATGGAGGTTGTCTACAAGCTCTGGGAAGGAAGCTGGGAGGACGACGCCGTGCTGAGGGACCGGGCGCGCGGCATCTTCACCGATCCCACCAAGATTCATCGCGTCAATCATGAAGGCGCGAATTACCGCATCAACAACACCATCCACCTCAGCGAGCCGTCGCCGCAGCGAACGCCCGTGTTGTACCAGGCCGGCACCTCGCCGCGCGGGCGGCAGTTCGCGGCGAAGCACGCCGAGTGCGTGTTCATGTCGGGACCGTCGGCCAAGGTGATCGGCCCTCGCGTGTCAGCGATCCGCCAGGAAGCCGCAGCGCTCGGCCGCAACCCGGCGGAAATCCTGATGTTCTCGATGATGACGATCATCCTCGGGCGAACGGAGGCCGAGGCGAAGGAAAAGTATGCCGACTACCGCCGCCATATCAGCCCCGAAGGCGCGCTGGCGCTGATGTCGGGATGGACCGGCGTCGACTTCTCCGGCTACGACCTCGACCAGCAGGTGCGTCACGTCCAGAACGACGCCGGCCGCAGCGCGATGGACAACGTCACCCGCGCCGATCCCGACCGCGTCTGGACCGTGCGCGACGTCATCGAGCATGTCGGCATCGGCGGCGCCGGCCCCGTGGTGGTCGGCACGCCCGAGATGGTCGCGGACAAGATCGAGCAATGGTTCGAGGCGACCGATGTCGACGGGCTGAATGTCGCGTTCGCGATCTCGCCGGGCGATTTCGAGGATATCGCCGACATGCTGGTGCCGGAGCTGACGCGGCGCGGTCGGTACAAGCCGGAATATGCGAAAGGGACGCTGCGGGAGAAGCTGTTCGGCGAGGGCCGGGCAAGGCTCGGCGCGCCACATCCCGCGGCGGGGTATCGCGTGGGGAATAAAGGGTAGGCGTCGAAGGATATAGCCTCCTACACCCCGTCCACCATCACCTCGATCAGCTTGGTCCCCGGGCGGCCAAACGCCGACGCCAGCGCCGCCTTCAGCTCGCGGGGATCGCTGACCTTGATCGCCTCGCAGCCCAGCGCCTTCGCGATCCCGGCGAAATCCACCGGCGGATCGACGAAATCCATGCCGATATAATTGTCGTCGCCGTGGAAGGCGAGCAGGCGCTGCTTGATGATGCGGTAGCCGCCATTGTTGGCAATGACGACGTTGAGCGGCAGCTTGTGATGCGCGGCCGTCCACAGCGACTGGATCGAATACATCGCGCTGCCGTCGCCGGAGAAGCACACGACCGGGCGCTGCGGATTGGCAAGACTGGCGCCGACGGAGGCCGGCAGGCCCCAGCCGATGCCGCCGGAGGCAAGGCCGTGATAGCCGAAGCGGTCGCGGTGCGCACGCAACGCCGTGATCTGGCGACTGGAGGTAAGGCCTTCGTCGACGAGGATCGCGTTGTCGGGCATCGCCTCGACCATTTGCAAGACCAGCCAGTCCGGATCGATCGGGCTAGTGTCGGCAGCCTTGCCGATCTGCTCGACCAGCGCGGCGCGCCGCGCGGTCCAGTTCTTCGGCGCGAGTTCGGCGAGACGCAGCTTCGCGCGGCTCGCCAGTGCAGCGCCGCCCATTTCCTTCAGCACGGGGATCAGCGCGCGCAGCGTTTCCTTCAGGTCCGCCTTCAGCGCGATCTCGGCGCCGTAGTTCTTTGCGATCTCCCAATCGACCAAGCCAATTTGCACGATACCAAGGCCGTCCGGGAGCGCGTCGACCTCGCTATAGACCGACATCCGTAAGGGATCGCCGCCGAGCGCGATCAGGAGATCGTAAGGTGCGAGCGTATCGCGCGCGACCTTCTGCACCCGCGCCAGCGTGCCGACGAAGCTCGGACTCTCGGAGAGGAAGTGCGACCCATAGGGCGTGGAGGATTGATACGCGGCGGCACCGAGCAACTCGGCGAGTTCGGCGGCTTCCTCCAACGCATCGCTCTTGACCACCTCGTCCATGGTGACGATCACGGGACGCTCGGCTTTCAGCAGGCGCGCGGCAAAGGCCTTCAGCGCCTCATCGGACGGCTTTGTGCGCGGGTCGATGCGGGTCGAGCGGCCGAGGTCGATGCCAGCTTCGCTGTTCAGGATGTCACCGGGCAGCGAGATGAACACCGGCCCGGTCGGCGGCGTGGTCGCGACTTTTGCTGCGCGCCGCACGATGCGCGGCAAGTCTTCCAGCCGCGTCACCTCGACGGCCCATTTCACCAGCGGCTCGGCCATGCGCACCAGCGGACCATAGAGCACCGGCTCCATCAGGCCGTGGCCCTGCTCCTGCTGACCCGCGGTGAGGATCATCGGCGTACCCGTGAACTGCGCATTGTAGAGCGAGCCCATCGCGTTCCCGAGGCCGGGCGCGACGTGGACGTTGCAGGCGACGAGCTTTCCGGAGGCGCGGCTGTAGCCGTCGGCAATGGCGACCACGAGGCTCTCCTGCATCGCCATCACATAGGTGAGATCCGGATGATCCTTCAGCGCATGCATGATCGGCAGCTCGGTGGTGCCGGGATTGCCGAACAGATGCGTGATGCCCTCATCCTTGAGCAGCGCGAGAAAGGCAGAGCGGCCGGTGATCTTGTTCTTCATAGTTCCTCCAGGGCTCGCGGGCGTTGCCGCAAGCCGAGGGCATGATGGCCGAAGTCGGAGGATGCGCGCAATGGAGCGCGATCATGGCTGCGTTGCGTGGGAGAGCGGAGCGCGCAAAGCGCGCTACATCTCCTCCCGCCCGAGTTCGAACGGATCGTCCCCGCTTCCGCGTTTCTTCTTTTTCGAGCGCTGCCAGACCACGCCGGGAAAACCCTTCAGCGGCACCAGGGGCTCGCCGGTATAGGCCCATTCCTGCAGCTCCTCGATCGCGATGTGATAGAGTGGCTGACGGCCAGTGCGTTCCTTGAACAGCGCGCGCGGGATGTTGATCATGTGCGGGCCACGCGGACGTTCATAGGCGATCGGCGTGCCGCAATGCGAGCAGAAGCTACGCGCGGTCTTGGTGGCCTTGTCCTCGTAGCGGGTAAGCGCCGTCTTCCCTGAGATGACGCGAAAGCGCTTTTTCCAGCTTCCGACATAGGTGGCGTAAGCGGCGCCGTGAGCCCGGCGGCTGGCGGCGGAATGATCATGCCAGGCCCAACGCGCCGGGACGTCGATCTCGAAAGTGACCTTGCCGCAGAGGCATTGCCCGGTGGCGGTACCTGCGGCGGCGGCGGCTTTGGCCATGGGGACTCTCTCCGTCGTCATTGCGGGGACGATAATACACGATCGTCATTCCGGGGCGCGACGAAGTCGCGAGCCCGGAATCCATCGGACGGCAAGCCAAGACGTGAAAATGGGTTCCGGGTTCGACGCGTTGCGTCGCCCCGGAATGACAGGAGAGACCTACGCCGGCGCCAGCTCGTCATACACCGGATAATCCGTGTACCCCTTCTCCTCGCCGCCGTAGAAGGTCGCACGGTTGTACGGGGTGATCGGATAACCGTGCTCCAGACGGCGCGGCAGATCGGGGTTGGAGATGAAGATGCGGCCGAAGGCGATGATGTCGGCGTGGCCGTCAGCGATCGCAGCATTCGCAGTTTCACCGGTGAAGCCGCCGGCTGTCATCAGCACGCCGCTGTAGAGCGGACGAAACAGCAGCATTGCGGAGGGCACGTTCTGCCAATTGACCTCGGCACGGCCCGAGCCGCTGGAGCGCGGCTCGATGAAATGCAGATAGGCGAGACCGAGTTTGTCGAGCGCCTTCACGACATGGGTGTAGAGCGGCATCGGATCGGGCTCGCCGGAATCATTGGCGATGCCGTGAGGCGACAGCCGCACGCCGACGCGTCCCGCGCCCCAGACGTCGATCGCGGCCTGCGTCACTTCGAGCAGAAGCCGCGCGCGGTTCTCGATTCCGCCGCCGTATTGATCGATGCGCTGGTTGCTGCGCGACTGCAAGAACTGCTCGAGCAGATAGCCGTTGGCGCCGTGAATCTCGACACCGTCGAAGCCCGCGGCGAGCGCGTTCTTGGCGCCCTGCCGGAACGCCTCGACGATGTCCTTGACCTCGTCCGTCTCCAGCGCTCGCGGCGTCTCGTAGTCGGCGATCTTGCCATCGGCGGTCATCGCCTTCATGCCTTCGGCCTTGATCGGGATCGCCGAGGCCGAGACCGGCAGCTCGCCGCCATGATACGACGAATGCGAGACGCGGCCGACATGCCAAAGCTGGAGGAAGATGATGCCGCCCTTGGCGTGCACGGTATCGACCACCTTGCGCCAGCCGGCAACCTGCGCGTCCGAATAAATGCCCGGCGTCGCCGGATTGCCGCGACCGTGCGAGAGCACGGGGGATGCTTCGGCGATCAACAGACCGCCTGCCGTCGCGCGCTGGCCGTAATATTCAGCGTTGAGCGGTCGCGGCGAAAAGCTCTCGCGCTCGGCCCGCATCCGGGTGAGCGGCGCCATCGCAACGCGATGCGCCAGCTTGTACGGACCGACCTGCAACGGTCTAAACAACGCCTCGAATTTCATATGGGCCCCGAAATGATCGATGAGAGGACGGGGATCATATGAGAAAGAGTGGCAGCCCGGAAGCCGCATCGGTGGATGGCTGGCCAGCCGAAAGATGCGGCGGAATCAAAAAAGCCCCGGGCCAAGCCCCGGGGCTTGCTGTCTGTTCGGAACGGCAGATCAGAATTTCGCGACGACCGGGCCCGAGTCGAACTTGTAGTTCAGGCCGACCCGCGCGATGTGACCCGTGAAATTCGCGGTCGCGTCAAAGCCGCGAGCCGGGCCCGGGGTGACCGGGAACACCTGATTGAAGAAGGTGTATTTCTCGCTGCCGAGATCGTAATAGAGATATTCGAGCTTGACGCTCCAGTTCGACGCAAAGCGGTACTCGCCTCCGCCGCCGACGATCCAGCCCACGCGCCAGCTTTCCACCGATCCGGCGCCACAGATGATGTTGAGGCAGGGCGTGCCGCTCGCGCCCGTGGGATCTACGATCGAGGTCGACGCCTTGACATGCCCATAGGCAAGACCGCCCGTCGCGTACAGCATCAAGTCGGGCGTGACGGTGGCGCCGATCCGGCCGCGCACGGTCCCCAACCAGTCGACCTTCTGATCTTGCGTGGTCGTGATCGTCGGGAAGACCGGCAAGGTTCGGGTCACCGTTGAGCTGCCCTTGATGCCGCCGGCCGCAATATCGGTTTCGACGCCCCACACCAGGGAGCCCGTCTGCACATTGTAGCCGGCCTGCACGCCGCCCAGCACACCACGCGGGTTTGTTGCCAGGGATGCCGGGACAAGGCCACCCGCGAGGGCCACGTCGAGCACGCCTGCGGTGAAAGCCGGATCATGCGGCGCGAGCTTGATCGCATCATCGCTCCAACCATACCCGACATTCACGCCGGCGTAGAAGCCCGACCAGTTGTAAGCGATGGGCAACTGCGGCGCCTTGTAGACCGGCGCGCGTGCGGCCATATCGGCTGCAAGCGCAGGCTGCGCCGAGGCGACGCCCAAAGCCACAAACACGATCGAAGCGAAGCGAAGCATTTTCGATATCCCAGACCCGAACATTGACGTTGACCAGAACTAACTGGCCGACGTTCGAAATGGGATAACAATCCTTGCAAGATCACGAGCGACAGCGGTTTCAAAACCGCTTGTTGCGTCCGGGCAACAACTTCTGGTCGCCGCAAGCAGTCTCTCGTCGCTGCGAGCAAGATCGGCCACTGAAGCCCGGGCGCGGCAGCAAAAGCGCGCCTTAGGCCGTCTTGATCCAGACGGCCTTCACGTTGAGATATTCCTCGACATGCTGCTTGCCGGACTCGCGGCCATAGCCGCTCATCTTGTAGCCGCCGAACGGAACGGCCGGGTCCATCGTCTGATAGCAATTCACCCACACCGAGCCGGCGCGCAGGCGCTTCGCGACGGCATGCGCCTTGCTGACGTCGCGCGTCCACAGACCCGAACCGAGACCGAACGTGGTTGCGTTGGCGCGCTTGACCAGCTCGTCCATGTCCTTGAAGGCGATCGCGGAGATGACCGGACCAAAAATCTCCTCCTGCGCGATGCGCATATTGTCCTGGACGCCCGCGAACACCGTCGGCGAGACGAAGAAGCCCTTCGACAGCGCGCCTTCAGTGACCCGGCCGCCCCCGGCGAGCGCCATGGCGCCTTCCTTCTGGCCGATGTCGAGATAGCTGGTGACACGCTCGAGCTGCTGCTCGGAGACCAGCGGGCCGATCTGGGTGTTGGGATCGAGGCCGTTGCCGACCTGCAGCTTCTTTCCGAACTCGGCGACGCGGCCGACGAACTCCTCGTAGATCGACTGCTCGACGAACAGACGCGTGCCGGCGCTGCAGATCTGGCCGGAATTGGCGAACACCGCCATCGCGGCACCCGGCACGGCGGCATCGAGATCGGCATCGGCGAACACGATGTCCGGCGACTTGCCGCCGAGTTCCAGCGAGACGCGCTTCAAATTGCCGGCCGAGGCGCGGATGATCGACTGCCCCGTGACATGCGAGCCGGTGAACGCGACCTTGTCGACGTCGTGGTGCGAGGCAAGCGCAGCACCCGCGGTCTCGCCATAGCCGGGCACCACATTGACGACGCCGGGTGGCACGCCCGCTTCCATCGCGAGCTCGGCGATGCGCAGTGAGGTCAGCGGCGCCTCTTCGGCTGGCTTCAGCACCACGGTGCAGCCGGTCGCGATCGCCGGACCGATCTTCCAAATCGTCGCGGTGAGCGGACCATTCCAGGGAATGATCGCGCCGACGACGCCGATCGGCTCCTTCAGGGTGTAGGAGAAGATTTCGCCGGGCAGCGAGTTCTCGATGGTCTCGCCATGGATCGCCGTGGTCTGTCCCGCGTAATAGCGCAGCATGCCGACCGCACGCAGGCGATAGGCGCGGGTGCGGCTGAGCGGCGCGCCCATGTCGAGCGTATCGAGCTGCGACAATTCGTCAAAATTTTTCTCGACGAGGTCGGCGAGCTTGAGCAGCAAGTTCTGCCGCTCGAACGGCTTGACCTTGCTCCAGGGTCCTTCGAAGGCGCGGCGGGCGGCAGCGACCGCACGGTCGATGTCTTCCTTGTCACCCTCGGCGACTGTTGCGAGCAGTTCGCCGGTGGCCGGGTTGTGGGTCTCGAAGCGCTTGCCGGAGGCTGCATCGACCCACTTCCCGTCGATCAGCATCTGCTTGTAGGACCCGTTTGCGAACGGATGGCGCGTGATCGGAATAGCCTGCGACACAGCCATGGCTGCACTCCCTGTCCAATGATTGATTGGTTCGATCTGGGCGGGATCGTTAACTTGGTAGAATACTGCGATGCCGGAGAGGCGTAAAGTCGGCGCGGAACGAAGACCTCCCATGCCGACTTGTGCAGGGTCGCGCGTGCGCCATGTTATAGCTCTATCAAGCCCCTCTCCGGAGACGCCCCATGCCGCATCCCGTCATCGCCAACGACAACGTCGCCGTAATTACCGGTGGCGCGTCCGGTATCGGATTGGCTGCCGCGCTGGCCTTCGCGCGCGCCGGCATGAAGGTGTGCATCGCCGATGTCGATCAGGTGCGGCTGTCGGAAGCCGCAACAAAATTGTCATCCTTCGCAGCCGCCACAGATGTGATGACGTTCGCGGTCGACGTCAGCAAGGCCGAGAGCGTGACGGAATTGGAACGCGCCGTGCGCGAGCGCTTCGGCGGCACCGACATCCTCATGAACAATGCCGGCATCCAGCCCGGCAGCACGCTGTTCGACGAACCCGACAACTGGCAGCGCATCATCGGCGTCAACATGTGGGGCATCATCAACGGGTCGCGCATCTTCGCGCCCAACATGATCGCGCGCGGCAGGTGCGGCCTGATCATCAACACCGGCTCCAAGCAAGGCATCACCGCGCCGCCCGGCGATCCCGCCTACAATGTCTCGAAGGCCGGCGTGAAGACGTTCACCGAGGCGCTCCAGCACGAGCTGCGCAATACGAAGGACTGCCGCATCACCGCACATCTGCTCATCCCCGGCTTCGTGTTCACCGGCCTCACCGCAAAGGGCCACACCGAGAAGCCGGCCGGCGCCTGGACGCCGGAGCAGACAGTGGATTTCATGCTGGCACGGCTGGAAGCCGGCGATTTCTACATTCTGTGCCCGGATAACGACGTGCCCCGCGCGCTCGACGAGAAGCGCATGCTGTGGGCCGTCGGCGATATCGTCGAGAACCGTCCGCCGCTGTCGCGCTGGCATCCGGACTATGCCGATGCATTCGCGGGGTTCGTGAAGGGAAGCTAGTTCCGCTGCGCGGCCTCACGGTGAGGAGCGCAGAGCGCGCGTCTCGAACCATGTGGTCCGTCTCGGGCCTCGATCCTTCGAGACGCCCGCTTTCAGCGGGCTCCTCGGGATGAGGGTCAAAGCATTGATCGCACTCGAGCGCCTACAGCGTCTCTTGCTGATGCCCGCAATTTTTGCAGGCGAACTTGACGCGGCTCTGGCCTTTTTCCGCCTGAACCCGGTTCGGCGCGCCGCACTTGCCGCAGACGGCCTCGATGCGGGTCGAGCCCTGCTTGACGACGATGGTTTTCTTTTCCATCGATTCGCGGATCAGGCGCTCGGCCTCCTCTCGCAGGGATTGTTTCGACAAAGCTCGTCTCCGCCATAAATGCGGGCGAGGCTTATCGCACCTGCCTCGAAATCACAATCCGAAACGGCTGCCTCGACATGCACCGGAAAGGTCTCGGCGACATATGGCCCCTTCTGCAACTCCTCGCCGCGCTCAACCGCGACCGGATATGACCTTATCTTGACCGCTTCGGGTCGAACCAGGACTGGCCGCTACGCATGTCGAACTCCCAGCCATGCCAGGGGCATCGCAGCATCTCGCCGACACGCGACCGTTCATAGATGCCGGGCTCAGGCATGCGACACCTTGAGGTGCGCTGATGACATACACCTTGCCTCTCGAGCTCCGACAACTTTCTGACAGGGGCAACCATGAGCGTTTCGTCTTTCCATATGAGCCGGCGCAATGTGGTGCTCGGCGGCCTCGGTGTCACCGGAATGACGGCGATCGCTCCGCCCTTTGCCTGGGCGCAAGGACGCCTGGAGACGCTGCTGGTGGTGCAGGAGCTGGGACCGAACTCGCTCGACATGCAGGGCGTCGGCTCCAACCAGACCGTGAACGGCCCGTCCTGGAATTGCTACGATCGCCTGCTGACCTACGCCTCCAAGACGCTGCCGGACGGCACGCTGTCCTATGACCGCGAGAAGCTCGCGCCGGAATTGGCCGAGAGCTGGGAGGTCGCCGCAGATGGCATGTCCTGCAGCTTCAGCTTGCGGACAGACGCAAAATTCCACGACGGCACGCCGGTGACGGCGAGGGACGTCAAATGGTCGTTTGACCGCGCGGTCAAGGTCGGCGGCTTTCCGACCTTTCAGATGTCGGCCGGATCGCTCGAAAAGCCCGAGCAGTTCGTGGTGGTCGACGACCACACCTTCCGCGTCGACTATGTGCGGAAGGACAAGATGCTGCTGTTCAACGTCGCGGTCGTCGTGCCCTTCATCATCAATTCCGAACTTGCCAAGAAGAATGCAACCGCTGAGGACCTTTGCTGGAACGGAGCGATGCGGATCTGTCGAGCGGCTTCGCGCCGCGCGATTTCGAGCAGATCATCAAGGAAGGCAAGGTCAAGGTTTCGGGCGTGCCGATCCCCAATGCGCTCTGGTACGTTGCGCTGAACACCGCGAAGCCGCCGTTCGACAACGCCAAGCCATCGCCTGGGCGATGCCGTATGAGCAGATCCAGGCAAGCGCCTTCTTCGGACGCGCCGTTCCCATGTATGGCGGCGCGGCGGACGTCTCAAGCCGGTCTGGGCGCAGCCGTTCCCCTATGTCACCGATCTCGACAAGGCCAGGGCATTGATGAAGGAGGCCGGATTCGAATCCGGGCTGGAGACGACATTGTCGCTCGACACCGGCACCGCCACGGTCGGCGAGCCGACCGCCATCCCGATCCAGGAGAGTCTCGCAAAAATCGGCATCAAGGCGTCGATCGAGAAAATCCCGGGCGCGAACTGGCGCACGGCGCCTAGATCGCGAATACCCAGGCGGCGACGATGGTGCCGATGGTGACCAGGCCGGCGATGGTCCAGCCGGCGGCATATTCCAGCTCAGGATGACCGGTCGCCCGCATGATCTCTGCCGGATCGGCGGTATGCTTCTCTGCCATGACAGCCTCGCACGTTTCTTCCCGCGTCATATGTAAGTCGCATCAGCCTCCATTAGGTTCCATCACGGAAATGCGAGGAATGACGCAGCTTGGTTTATTCGCCGATCGGCAAGCGGGCCCTGCGGGGCTTCGCTATAGCGATGACTTCGTCGAGGCCGCCGTCGAGCAGGTCTTGATCGGCCGCATCGCGGCATTGCCGCTCCAGCGCTTCCAGTTCGGCGCCTTCGAAGGCAACCGCCGGGTGGCGTCGTTCGGCTATCGCTATGACTATTCGCTGCAACGGCTGGCCGAGGCCGAGCCGATCCCGGACTGGGTGCTGCCCGTCGCGCGGCAGGCCGAGGCATGGGCGGGCCTTGCCGGCGGCAGCATCCGGCAGGTGCTCTGCACCGAATATGACGTCGGTGTCGGCATCGGCTGGCACCGCGACAAGCCGCATTTCAAAGAGATCCTCGGCCTGTCGCTGGGCTCGCCCTGCAAATTCCGCTTCCGCCGCCGCAGCGGCAACGGATGGGAGCGCCACACGCTCGAAGCCCTGCCGCGCTCGCTTTACATGATGGACGGCGAAGCGCGCGCGCAATGGGAGCACAGCATCCCGCCGGTCGAGGCGCGGCGCTATTCCATCACCTTCCGGACGATGAAGCCGGCGTAACGGGCCGGTCTAAAACTAAAACTGCGAAAACAACCCCATGCAAAGTAGAACGCGCCGCCGGCCTGCGGCAGGGCTCGCGCACCCCAACCGTTTTGGAACGTCTGACCAAAACAGCCGCACCGCGCAATCGTCGCGCGGTTCGCGGATTCTCCCTCGATTGCGGGCCAGGGGGCGAGAAGTCGGGCGGAAGAGAAGCCGCCACTCGATCTCCCGTAAAAGTTAATCTCGATTCTATCAGCCGGCTCATTTTCAGCCGACGTTGCAGGATTTCAGGGCGGCAGCCTGAAGCACATGGCTCTGCCACCAGCGGCAATTCTGTCATAGGCTCGGGCGCCTTGCGGCATCGAAGCCGTGACCGGGACAGGAGCGACGCGAATGACGTTCGCGACATGGTCCCGATCCCGGATTCGGGCCTGCATCGTCTCTGCTCTCGTTCTTGCCGGCGCCTTCAACGCCGCGGGGGCCTCCGGCGCAACGCCTGCAAAAGTGTCGGGCGCGACGGCGCTGGCGCTCGCCGGCGTGATCGCGCCGCTGTCGCCGGACCTGACGGGGCCTGAGAAGAAGGCGCTGGCGATGCTGTTCGCCGCGACCAGCGACGTTTCCTACAAGAAGCCGATCGTCGTGATCGCGGACAGAATCGTCTGCCGCACCGGCAATGTCGACATCACCATGCGAAATTGCGAGGTGACCTTCGGCAAGAAGACCAGGACCGTGAACGGCTCGACGGCCAATGAAATTTTTGCGACAGAAGCGCTCGCTGGCATTCCACCCGATGGTGCGGCGGGATCGAACTTCGAGAGCCTGAACAAGCTGAGCTGCACGATCGACCCCAATGCCATCCGCCGGAAGGACGGCAGCGGGCGGATTGCACGTTCCAGCCGCGGAATTGAACTGCGCGCGGGGACGAAACCGGGTGCCGTGAAATCGCCTCAAGACGAATGAACTAATAAGGCGATTTGGAAAGACAGGCCAAACGTGCGAGCCCATATCGGGCACGCAGGGCCGACACCGTCATGAAGAATTATCTCGCATTTTTTCTCATCCTGAGCCTGACGGCAGCCTCCGCACACGGTCCGTTGCCGGCGCGGCTCACAGTGCCGTCCGATCTCGTGCGGGTGGGCCTCACCGACAGCGACACCACCGCCGGCGGCACCGCGCGGCTGTGCGAGCAGGTCTCTTTCTCGCGCGGGCTGCGCTACGGCGACAGCGAGGCCAATGTGCTCGACGTCGCCACCAGCAGCGAGACCAAGGCGGACACGCCCCGGCCGGTGCTGCTGTTCGTGGCCGGCGACACCTTCACCGGCGACCGCGGCGCTCCGGACCTGTCCCGCGAGATCCAGGACCAGGCGATGTGCTTTGCCGCGCGCAACGGCATGATCGGCGTGCGCGTCAACTATCGCCTTGCGCCCTCGGCGGCCTGGCCGATGGGGGCGACCGACGTGGCGGCAGCGCTGTCCTGGGTCCACGGCAATATCGACCTGTTCAATGGCGACGCCCGCGAGATCGTCGCGGTCGGCTATGGTGCCGGCGCCTTCCATGTCGCCACCTTGCTGGCGCATCCCGAGTTCCAGACCGACCGGGCCGATGTCGCGGCCGTCGTGCTGGTGTCCGGCATCTACCGCGCGGGCAAGGACGCGAGCGACAGCGAGAAGGCCTATCTCGGCACTGACCCCGCCCAATATGACAAGCGTTCGGTCTTTCCCGGCATCCTCAACGTCGACGCGCCGATCTTGCTGGCCTGGGCCGCGAACGATCCCGCAAGCCTCGTGGCGCAGGGCGAGATCTTGAAGAAGACGCTCTGCGGCGCCGGCCACTGCCCGCGCAGCACGCTGCTGCGCAGCCGCGACGGCATCGCGAGCGCCTTCGGCCTCGACGGCTCCGGCGACAGCCTCGCCGAACCGACGCTGCTGCTGGTGCATCAGTTGGAGGCGCGGGGGCTGCCGTAATGGCGCGACGACCAACTCTCACCCTTTGCTGGGCTATCCCCCTCCCCTGCCCACGGAGGGCTAGGGAGAAGCGTGCCACACGGTACACTCTGCGGATTGAGAGCGCGTCAGCCCACCTGCCGTTTCGTCTGGCAGGACGTAACGTCGAAAGCAGCCGTCGAGCCACAGGATTGACAAACGCTTGACCTAGATCAACCAGCCTTGGTGCAGGTCGAGGCAACCCTCTCTGACGGACCAATATCGGGGTGTCGAACATGCGCGTCGCTGGCAGACTGCTGTTCGTTTTGATGATCGCACTCGCGTCGCTCGGCGCAATGTCGCAGCAACGTGCCGAGCAATCGGCGAGCGACAACGAAATCCGCATCGGCAATGTCATGCCGTATTCGGGTCCGCTCTCGGAATTCGGCGCCATCGGCCAGGCGGAGGCCGCCTATTTCGACATGGTCAACGCGCGCGGCGGCGTCAACGGTCGCAAGATCCGCTTCATCACGCGCGACCACAATTCCGATCCGGCGACCGCGCTGGAGCTGACGCGCAATCTGGTCGAGAAGGACGACGTGCACCTGATGTTCGGCTCGTTCGGCACGCCCGGCAATCTCGCCACGCGCTGGTACCTGAACGAAAAGAAAATCCCGCAGCTTTTCGTCGCCTCCGGCGACGAGGAGCTGAGCCAGGCCAAGGCGTTTCCCTGGACCATGGGCTGGCAGCCGTCGTTCCGGTCGGAGGGGCGCATCTACGCCAATTATATCCAGGCCTATTATCCGCGGAAGAAGATCGTCGTGCTCTGGCAGAACGACCAGTTCGGGCGCATGCTCTATCGGGGCATCCAGGAAGGACTTGGCGATCTGAATCGTCTTGTCCTTGTCGACATCGCCTTCGACATCGCCGATGAGCATCTCGAAGGACACGTTTCGATCCTCAAGCGCGCCGGCGCCGACATTTTCGTCTTTCTCGGCGTGCCGTCGACTGCGTCCAAGGTGATCGAGCTGGCGGCGTCACTCAAATGGCGGCCGGTCATCATCGTGAACGATGCCTCCGCCTCAATCGCCAATGCAATGGCGCCCGCGGGCCTCGAGAATTCCGCCGGCGTGATCTCGGCTGCTTTTCTGAAGGATCCGAGCGATCCCGCATGGAAGGACGATCCTGCCATGAAGGACTGGTTCGCCTTTATGGACAAATATCATCACGTCGAAAGCACCAACAACAGCGCCGCGGTCTATGGCTACGCCGCGGCCGAGGCGCTGACGCAGGTGCTGAAGCAATGCGGTGACGACCTGTCGCGAGAGAACATCATGCGTCAGGCGGCCTCGCTCAGGGACCATCAGCCCTCCGTTGCCTTGCCCAACATAAGGATGAATACCTCGCCGAACAGCTACCTGCCGATCAAGCAGATGCGGCTTGTCCAGTTCGACGGCCGTTCCTGGCAACCCTTCGGCGAGGTGATCGAAACCGCCTTCAGCGAAGGCACGGCGCGATGAGCCGCCTCACGTCGGCTTGAGCAAGGCCAGCGCACCTTCGAGCCCGCGCGCGTCGCCGGATTTCATCACCGCCGGTCGACATAAGTCCGCTCAGAGCTTATTCAACGCCAATCCATGTTGGCCGAAGCAAGCGCCTTTTCGTTTCACCACTATTGTTTAAGATCGGCCGGACCTGCATCCACTCGCCGGGAGATCCTCTAGATGACCGAGACCATTCGCATCAAACGCTTTGTCGCGCGTCCCGTGATCGTGCCGATGAATTTGCCGCTCCAGACCTCGACTGGCGCGGTCGCCAAGGCGCCGCTGGTGCTGATCGACTGCGAGACCGATCGGGGCGCGGTGGGGCATGCCTATCTGTTCTCGATCACGCCGTCGGCCTTGAAGCCGCTGACGGCGATGGTCATGGAAATGTCGGAGCTGCTCGGCGGCGACGAGCTGCTGCCGCTCGAAATCGAGCGCAAGCTGACCCAGCGTTTCACGCTGCTTGGCCTGGCCGGCTTGCAACGGCTGGCGCAATCCGGCATCGACATGGCGGCATGGGACGCGCTGGCGCGCAGCAGAGGCCTGCCGCTCGCGCGCCTGCTCGGCGGCGCGCCGAAGCCGGTCAGGGCCTACAATTCGAAGGGGCTCGGAATCATGCCGGCGGGCGCCGCGGTGGAGGAGGCGCACAAGCTGCTGGCTGAGGGTTTTCAGGCGGCAAAGATCCGCGTCGGCCGGCCCGATGCGCGCGAAGATCTCGCCGTGGTACGCGCGGTGCGCAAAGCCGTCGGCGATCAGGTGACGCTGACGTGCGACTACAACCAGGCGCTGACGGTCACCGAGGCCATTCGCCGCGGCGAGATGCTCGACGACGAGGGCCTGACCTGGATCGAGGAGCCGATCCGCCATGACGACTATGCCGGCTGTGCCCGCATTGCGGACGCGCTGCGCACGCCGGTCCAGATCGGCGAGAACTTTGACAGCGCTTTCGCGATGCAGGCCGCGCTTTCTGCGGAAGCCTGCGATTACGTGATGCCTGACGTGCAGCGCATCGGCGGCGTCACCGGCTGGCTGCGCGCCGCATCCTTGGCGCATGCCGCCGGCATCGAGATGTCGACGCATCTGTTCTCGGAGGTCAGCGCGCATTTGCTGTGCGTGACGCCGACCGCGCATTGGCTGGAATATGTCGATTGGGCCGACGCGGTGCTGGCGACACGGTTGACGATCAAGGACGGCTTTGCGCTGCCGGGCGAGGAGCCCGGCAACGGGATTGCTTGGGATGAGGCGGCGGTGAAGAGGTATTTGGTCGCGTGATCGACGGGCTGAAGGCGAGACCCAGGTCCGTGCTTTGAGGTCTGCCGTGCCGCCAACACCGGCGCGATAGGCAACGTTACCGTTGGTCCGCCAAGGGCCAGAAAGCGATATTGCGATCTTAAGCTGATATGAAAGCGGATATGAAACAGGCCACCGACTCAGGCGGCTCGGAGCCAGATTATGCCTGGCGCAGACGAAGCGCTGGACAGAATGTGCGCTCCGAATATCATCCCGTGAGAGCAATATGACAAAGCAGTTCCCAGTCAGACGAGGATGGCTTCTGGTTCTTGCGGCTGTGGTAGCCATCTATTTCGTGCTGGCTTACGTTGTGCTTCCTGCCCTCTGGACCCATCACGAGCATGAACCCGGCTTGGCCTCTCTGCCGATGGTGACCCGCACGAGCAGCGGCATTCCGGGAGATGCGCTCAATGTCGGGCTCGTTGGCAGCAAAGAAGATGTGCTCCGCGCCATGCACGCGGCGGACTGGTTTCCGGCCGACCCAATTACGTTGCGCACGAGTATCGAGATCGTCGGCAGCGTGGTGCTCGACCGGCCATACCACGATGCGCCTGTCAGCCCTCTCTACTATGAGGGAAAAAAAGAACAGCTTGCCTTTGAGAAACCCGACGGCGGGAGCGCCGACAAGCGACATCACGTTCGATTGTGGTTGGTCCTTGAAAAAGGAACCGATGGCCGTCCGGTATGGCTCGGCTCGGTCACGTTTGACCGTGGGGTCGGCTTGAGCCACGACACGGGACAGGTAACTCATCACATCGCGCCCGATATCGATGCCGAGCGCGATCTGCTGATGCGGGGTTTGCGCGAGGCGGACATGGTCAGAAATTTCTTTCAGATTTCCGGAACGGGCCCGACACTGCTCGGCCGAAATGGCGAAGGCGATCGCTACTACACAGACGGCGAAATCGACATCGCCAGTCTCGTCGTTGACGGCGCCAGGCGAGCAGAGCCGCCGGAGACACGGCCGCCACCGCCGCTGATTGCTCTGAAGGATCAAATCTGGCGGGGAGTCAGGAATGCGGTGACCCACTAGGTTCCCATGCTCGATACGGCGTCCCTCGACGAGCCCGATGTCGCCTTTCGGTCAAAGTGCGAAGAACTCGGCCTGACAAAACTAGTCCGTTGCCACCCCCGAAGCGGACCTCAATGAGACGGTTCGCCACTTCACTGATGGGCCATCGCGTTGCATAGGACGCCAGAGGGCGATGCCCAGGGCCGGCGCTGGGCTGATCTGTGCTAGGCTTCTTCAAAACATGGTTGGTTGGTTTTGGCGGAGGCGATTGTGAGGCGACGTGAGTTCATCGCGCTCCTCGGCGGCGCGGCGGCAATCCGACCACTCGGCGCGCATGCGGAGCGTCCGCCAGAGCGCATCCTCTATTTCACATACTCCGCCGGCTACCGGCATGATGTCATACCGCTTTCCAAGGTCATCTTGACCCAGCTCGGTAGCAATTCGGGTGTCTTTGAAGTCACTGCAACGGAAGACACGTCTGAATTTTCTACCGAAAACCTCGAGCGCTACGCAGCGGTGATGTTCTACACAACCGGAGAACTTCCGATGAGCGACGCGCAAAAGAGAGCTCTTCTCAACTTTGTGCGCTCGGGCCGCGGGTTCCTCGGCGTTCATTCGGCGACGGACACATTCTACAATTGGCCGGACTATCTCGATCTGGTCGGCGGCTACTTTAATGGTCATCCTTGGCATCAGGCCGTGAAGATCGAGGTGGTTGATGCTGGCGATCCCCTGGTGGCTTTTCTCGGGAATTCGTTGCAAGTCGAGGACGAGATCTACCAAATCAGCGACTTCGACTATCGTGGATCACGCGTGCTCCTGCGCCTCGACCCAAGCTCGGTGGATCTTGGCAAGACTGGCGTACATCAACGATTCTATGGCTGGCCTCTCACCTGGACCCGATTCTATGGCGAGGGACGAGTATTTTATTCAGCGCTAGGCCACGAGCCGTCAGTTTGGCAGGACGCCCGCTACCAGCGAATCCTCACGAACGCTATCCTCTGGTCTACGCGAAGGTCGCCCTAGTACACGCCGCGGCACTTCACATTTGCGCCACCGCCGGATTCGTAGGCTGGTGTCCGTGCCAGAAGTTCGGACCGTCTGCGACTTCCGCTCCGGGTCAAACGCCAAAAACTCAAGCGGAGCAAATCTGGTCCGCCATGCCTCACTGAGCGGACCTCAAAAATCGCGCGCCGTCACTTCGCTGATGGGCCAACAGCCGACATTATTCGATGAGTTCAAAAACGCGCATATCGCCGCTGTGGTCCCCTTCCACCAGGCATTCCAGCAAACCGTCGGGCTTCAAGCGCCTCCGCCGCGTATCTCTGTCATGAGAGCTAAGATCTCTTGAACGACAGGCAACTGAGGACGGCTTGGTGCCACCTCTACAAATTGTTCGCGCAACATTCCAACAACCCAAGCAGTCCCTCCCGCACGTCCTGGAAGTAGGCACCAAAGCCCGTCTCTATGCGCATCCGGTGGCTGACTCTCATCCACACCCCGGAAATCAAAAATGACGGGTACTGAACTATCAAGCCACATCGCGGGAAAGCACTTATCAGGGGATGCGAGGAGGAAGCATCCCTGAATTTTCGTGGGCCTGAGATCACCCTTTCCCCTATCAAACCGTGGATAGTCTCGTTCTAGGCGGGTGCCATCAACAACCCACACCACATTTCCGTAAAAACGCTCGCGTGTAGCCCGTTCTAGCGGATCGAGAGGCGAATGCTGAAACTCAATCACAAGGCCAGGTGGGGTACGAACATCAGCGATGTGCTTTTCGCCGGATTGCTCATCGTGCTGGACAAACTCTTGGCATTCGGCCGGGAAGTTGTTTTTCCACGCGCGGTGCCAGTCGGTTTCCTTTTCGGCCCACGTATCACAATCCCGCATTCCCCGGTGCGCCCAGTGGAAGACTCTGTGCGTGCCACATTTGGCAATGACCTCGCCGTTGCAACGGCGACACTTCGCTCTCCCGCCGGGGTAGGCTTCAACACGTTGACCGCTTGCAAGTGCAAATCTCATTTGCAAAGACTCCATCTGGGAAGCCAAGAAATAGATTGAGCTTATCTACATCGTGCACGCCGGCAACATGATTGAGTGAATGCAACATCATCACTCGTCAGTCGCGATAGTGATGATGGTGGTGATGATAATTCTAGCTATCGTGGTGATCGTGATCGCGGTACGAGCCGTGATGATGATTATGATGATGGCGGCGACGATGATGGGGATGATGCCGCCAACAGTGATGGTGATGACGATCATTGCAGACATTTGTGCCGGATCGCCTCGCACGTCGGCAATGGTCAATAGCAGTATCAATCCGATCGATTACAGGATTTCCGGTGACCTACCGGAAGCTGACGTTTGCAGCTTTTGGAGGTGTACGTCCTATCGCGCCGCCGCGTTCAGATCCATCGTCTCAAGCAGGCTGTTCTGGCGCCAGTCGATGAAGGCGTCCTTGAGGCGGCTGATGATTCCGGCATGCTCGGGCATGCCCCAGAGATTGCGCTGTTCGAGCGGATCGGTCTCGAGATCGAACAGCTGCCCGTCCTCGGCGCCGTGGATGAACACGACCTTCCACCTGTTATCGCGCACCATGGTGATCAGCCGTGCACCGGTCATGGCGACGTCGCCGGCCTGCTCGCTGAACACGAACTCGCGGCCGCTCCAATCTTCGCCCTTCAGCGCCGGAAGCAGGCTGCGGGCCTGGAACAGTTTTGGATGCTGTGCGCCGGCGAGATCGAGAATCGTCGGGCCGAGATCGAACAGCTGGCACTTTTCGCGAATCCGACGCCCGCCGGAAATACGCCCGGGTGACCAGAACAGCAGCGGAATGCGGGTGACGGGCTCGTACATCGACCATTTCTGGCTGAGACCGTGCTCGCCGAGATTATCGCCATGGTCCGACATGAAGATGACGACGCAATTGTCGAGATAGCCCTTGTCTTCGAGCGTTTGCAGCAGGCATCCGATCTGCTCGTCGATCATGGTGACGTTGGCATAATAATGCGCGCGCAGGCGCCGCATCTCCTCATGCGTCGGCTTGAGCTTCCATGACACCGCGTCGTGATCGACCTCGGTGTCGTGGCGGCGTTTCTCCTTCAAATATGCAGGCAGCCCCTCGATCTCGGCGTCGGTCGGTTGCGGCACCGGAAGGTCGTTGCGGGCGAGATAATGCTCCAGATATTCCGGCAGCGGATCATAGGGAGGATGCGGTCCGGGCAGGCCGATCTGCATGAACAGCGCGTCGGGCTTGGGCCGCGTCTGAACCCACCACATCGCGGTCTCCGCGACGAAGATGTCCGGATGCAGCGATTTCGGCATCTCCCAGGTGAAGGCGCCCATGCGGTCGCCGTAATCCGGCAGGCTGCGATAGCCGGCGCGTGACGGCTTGGTCAGCTTGTGCGCCGCAAAGGCCTTGTCCAGCTCGTCGGCGAACCAGCGTCCCTCCAGGAAGCGATCCTTGTTCTCGACCACGAAGCGTTCGTGGAAGCCGGCCTTCGCGTCATAAGGGATCGTGTGCATCTTGCCGACATTGACGCAGTGATAGCCGGCCTCGGCCAGATTGCTGACCCAGGTCTTCTGCCAGTGTTGCCCGTTCTTCAGCACGCCCGAGGCATGCGGGTAGAGGCCGGAGAACAGCGCCGCGCGCGAGGGGACGCAGCTCGGCGCGTTGATGAAGCAATTGTCGAAATAGACCCCTTCGCGCACCAGGCGATCGAGATTCGGCGTCTTCATGTAGGGATGCCCGGTCGCCGCGATCGTGTCGAAGCGTTGCTGGTCGGTCATGACCAGGACGATGTGGGGTTTTGTCACGGTTGCTTTGTCCTACGCGGCGTTGAGTTCGCAGAAAATATGTCTGACATAATAATTCTTGTCAAACCGCGCGCGGTCGTATTATCCTCCGGCACTGCCGGATTCATGCGGCCATCTCTTCGCACCCGCAATAAATCAGACATTTAACCTCGCAGAGCCGATCGCCGTGACAAAGGCCGAGAGCAAAGACAATCAGCAATCGAGCGGTCACGTCGCGCGGGAGGTGGCGCGGCTGATCCTCACCGGCGTGTGGCGCGAGGGCACGACCCTGCCACGGGAGATCGAGCTTGCGTCGCGCTTCGGCGTCAGCCGCGCGTCGATGCGTGAATCGCTGTCGCTGCTGAAGGCGAAGGGGCTGATCGCCTCGAGGCAGAAGGCCGGCACGCATGTGCGCGCGCGCTTCGACTGGAACATGCTCGACGAGGAGCTGCTGAACTGGACGCTGCTGGCATTGCCGACGCAGGAGTTCGCCAAGCAGATCATGGAGGTCCGCAGGATCGTCGAGCCGGAGGCCTGCGCGATCTGTGCTGTGCGCGGCACGGATGAGGACTTTGCCAGGATCGAGCGGGCCTATCGCGGCATGGACGCCGCCGGCATGGACCGCGTCGCCTATGCCGAGCCGGACCTGCAGTTTCACCGCGGCATTCTCATCGCCACCGGCAACGACTTCCTGATCGCGTTCGGTGCCACGGTCGCAGCCGCGCTGCGGATGTCGTTCAATTTGTCGAGCACCAATCCGGGCGCACCGCGCAAGAGCCTGCCCTATCATCGCACGGTGCTGGACGAGATCTGGGCGCGCAATCCCGACGGTGCGCGCCAGGCCATGCACAAGCTGATGGATCTCACCGAACAGAACATCGTCTCGGCCATGTCGCGCCAGAAGAAAAAGGACGCCGAGGACGAGAATGCCCGCACCAGACGGGCGCGTTGAAACCGGCAAACAATATCGAGGGAGGACAATATGAAGAACGCACCGCGCGCGAGTTCGCTCACCCGCCGTAAACTGCTGAAAGCGACCGCCGCCGGCGCCGCACTCGCCGCATTTCCTGCGCCGCTGATCGCGCAGACCAAGCCCTTTGCAGGCGTCACGCTGCACGGCGCCTCGTTCCAGCACCGTTTCTTCACGCTGCTGCAGAAATACATTCCCGAGTTCGAGGAGAGAACCGGCATGAAGGTCGACCTCCAGCTCTCGGCCTTCCCGGTCTACAACCAGCAGGCCAATCTCGAGCTGTCCTCGGGCGGCTCGGCCTACGACTTCGTCAACGTCACCTTCATCCTCGCGGCGCGCTGGGTCGCCGCCGGCCTGCTCGCCAATCTCGACGAGTTCACGGGCGATCCAAACCTGACGCCGGCCGAGTGGAATCCCGGGGATTTCGTTGAGGGCGCGCAGGTGCCCTATCGCGACGCCAAGGGAGCGACCTACGGCTATTCCTGGGAAGGCGGCGCGATGCTGATGGGTCTGTCGCGCATGGACCTGATGGAGAAGAAGGGGCTGAAAATCCCCAAGACCTTCGCCGAGTTGCAGCAGGTCTGCGCCGAGATCAACGGCACCGACGGCGCCAGCGGCATCACCTCGTTCCAGCTGCATCACTGGAATTTGCCGCCCTACATCCAGGGCTTTGGCGGCAACATCTTCCGCAAGCCGCCCGGCGACATCATGCCGGCGCTGAACACGCCGGAGACCATTCAGGGCATCGAGTTCTACGCCAACCTGCTGAAGAGCGCGCCGAAGGGCGTGCTCACCTACACCGAGGACCAGGCGCGGCAGTCGCTGCTGACAGGACGCTCCAACATCTTCATCCATTCCAGCTCCTGGGTGACGCCGATTCTGCTCTCCGACGAGAGCAAGGTGAAGGAAACCTCGCGCGTGGTGCGCTCGCCCGCCGGCCCGGTGCACGACTATCCGGCCTCGAACAGCCAGGGCCTCGGCATTCCCAAGAACGCCAAGAACAAGAAGGCGGCGTGGGAATTCATCAAGTGGGCGCTCTCGCCCGACATCTCGATGCGGCTCGTCAAGGAGCACGGCCATTCCTCGGTATGCCGGCGTTCGATCATCACCAGCGAGGCCTATCGCAAGCTCAACACGGTGAACGGGCAGGATCTCGGCGCGCTCTATCTCGAAGTGCTGGAGCTGCCAGCCAAGCGTGAGAACTACATGGCCTATCGCACCGTGAAGGAGTTCCCGATCGTCGGCGACGTCCTCAACAAGGCGTTCGAGCAGGTCGCAACCGGCCAGCTGCCGGCGAAGGACGCGATGAACGCGGCGCAGGACCAGGCCATCGCGGCACTGCGCAGGTCCGGGACCCAGCTTTGAGCCAGGGTGGAATCGAACAAGAGCGGCGCAGCTTCATCGCCTTCGCGCTCACGCCGAGCCTGATCGTGCTGTTTGCGATCGCCGTGCTGCCGGCGATCTATCTCGTCATGACCAGCCTGACGCCGTTCCAGCTGACGACGCCGGGCTCGGCCACCGATTTCAGCGCGCCGTTGCGCAATTACGACCTGTTGCCCGGCGATCCCCGTTTCGTCAATTCGCTCCTCGTGCAGGCAAAACTGTCGTTCTGGGGCGTGCTGTTCCAGGTGCTGATCGGCATGGCGCTGGCGCTGCTCCTGAACGTGCCGTCGCGCTTCGTCGAATTCGCCCGCACCTTCTTCCTGATCCCGATGGTGCTGCCGCCGATCGTGGTTGCGGTAATCTGGAAGCTGATCTACACGCCCGACATCAGCCCGCTCTATTACGCAGCGCAAGCCCTGCACGTCACCATGCCGGCGCTGACCTCGAGCGTCGATTTCGCGCTGACCGCGATCATCATCGCCGATACCTGGGAGTGGCTGCCCTTCACCTTCCTGATGGTGCTGGCGGCGCTGCAGACCATTCCGGACGAATATTCGGAAGCCGCCCTCGTCGACGGCGCCAGCACGCTTCAGATCTTCTGGTATGTCACCCTGCCCTTCATCATGCCGATCCTGGTCATCTCCGGCATGTTCCGCCTGATCGACAGCGTGAAGGCGTTTCCGCTGATCTTCCTCTTGACCGGCGGCGGGCCGGGCACGGTCACTGAAGTCACGAACTACTATGCGTATCTGCTCGCCTTCGACACCAACGAGATCGGCTATTCCAGCGCGGTGACGGTGGTGATGCTGCTGCTGGTCTGCGGCATCAGCCTTGGCCTGGTCTGGATGGGCCGGCGCCGGGAGTCGATGTCATGAGCGAACCTTCCGCGCGCAGTGCGACACCTGGACGGCTGGTCGCGATCTCGGTGACGCTGCTCGTCCTGCTCTCGCCGTTCCTCTGGCTGTTGCAGATGAGCTTCAAGTCCAACGATCAGATCCTGCAATTCCCGCCGCCCCTGATCTTCACGCCGACGCTGGAGAACTACATTTCGCTCTGGCACAGCGCGTTCTCGGCCTCCTTCGTCAACAGCCTGCTCAGCGCCTCGTTCTCGACCGCGTTTGCGCTGCTGCTCGGTGTGCCCGCAGCCTATGCGTTGTCGCGCTGGGCCGGGCGCGGCAAGCATGCGCTGAGTTTCGCGATCCTGGTGACGCGCATGGCGCCGCCGATCGCCTTCACGATTCCCTTCTTCCTGTTCTACCGCTGGATCGGCCTGCTCGACACCATCACCGGCCTGGTGCTGGTCTACACCAGCTTCAACCTGCCGCTGGTGATCTGGATGATGCAGCCGTTCTTCGACACCATCCCGGTCTCGCTGGAGGAAGCGGCCCTCGTCGACGGCGCGCGGACGCGCACGGTGTTCACCAAGATCGTCCTGCCGATGGTGACGCCGGGGATCGCCGCGACCGCGATCCTTTGCTTTCTCTATGCCTGGAACGACTTCTTCTTCGCGCTGATCCTGACCCGCACCAACGCGCGCACCGCACCGGTCGCCGTCGTCAATTTCATGAACTACGAGGGCTGGGAATGGGGCAAGATCGCCGCCGGCGGCTCGCTGGTGATGGCGCCGGTGCTGATCTTCTCGCTGGCGGTGCGGCGCTATCTCGTCTCCGGACTCACGGCCGGCGCGGTCAAGGGCTAACGCCATGAAGCTTCCGACCGGCGCCTCGCGCACCGTCTTCATCTTCGCCCATCCCGCCGGCCATGTCGGTGCCCCCAGATACTACACGCCCTATTTCGAAGAGCAGGGCCTCGACTGGCACATGGTGCCGATGGACGTGCACCCGGACGATCTCGCCGGGACGATCCGCGCGCTGGCAAAATCGCCAAGCACCGCCGGCTTCAATCTGACCATGCCGCACAAACCGGCCGCGTTCGAGCTCTGCGACGAGGTCGGACCTGCCGCAAAGTTCGAAGGCGTGGTCAACACCATCCGGATCGAATCCGGCGGCAAGCTCGTCGGCGAATCCTTCGACGGCGGCGGATTCCTGAATACCGCGCGCGAGGCCGGCATTTTTGACCCCGAGCGCTGCACGGTCGTGATCGGCGCGGGCGGCGCCGGCCGTGCGATCTGCCACGCGCTGGCCGCGGGCGGATTGAAGCGGTTGCGGATCCTCAACGAAGTGCCCGGCCCGGTCGAGGCGCTCGCGGCAAAGCTGCGCGGGCAATTCCCGGACCTCGATATCGACCTGGAGGCGCGTTTCGACGACGCTGGACTCTGCGTGAATGCCACCTCGCTCGGCCTGCATGCGACCGACGCGCTGCCGATGGATCCGGCCAGGCTGCCGCAGGATTGTGCGGTGTTCGACATCATCGCGGCCCGGCGCACCGGATTCATGGAGGCCTGCGCCGCGCGCGGCCTGAAGGTCATCGACGGCGTCGCGATGATCCGGCACCAGCTTCCGCTGCAAACGGCGTTCTGGCGGGGCGGGATATAGGTTCGTCGCCGCCTGATCGCGGGCGCCGGAGACCACTGCTACCACGGTTCAGCGCCGGGGATCTTCTTGCGCACCGCCATGCGCTGGATCCAGATGCAGCGCCGGACGGATCTATTGGAGCGACCGACAGCGGATATCCCCTCGCCGGCCTGAAGCAGCGGCGCCACATTCTCGCGTAGCGCACGGCAGCGCTGGAGTTCGGCCTGCCAGTCGATCATCGCTGCGTCCGCGCGTGACGCAATCAGCCCCAATACCGCAATGGCAAGACAGTTCGCCCGCATCATTTGCATTCCCTTCACCGTGATCCCACCACATTGCGCCGGTAGCGGAAGTCGCAATGATCGGCACCTTGCATGATGGTCTGCGTGCGCGTGAGCTCGATGTCGGGGCCGAACCCTTCCGCAGTCGCGAAATCGGCGGTGCAGACCAGGAGAAAGCCGAGCTCCGGTTCGCCCAGCGCCTTGTAGAACTCGGCATAGGCGCACCGCGTCACGTCGAACGCAAAGACGTCCTCGGTCTGCGCAATGACGTCATAGGCGAGCGCGTCGTCGCGGGCATAGGTCCTGAACGCCGACGAGACGGCCTTGCCGAGATTGCTCTCGTTCTTCGCTTTCCAGAATTCCTCGCCGAAGCCGCGATAGAGATCGCCGAGCGTTTTGCGCACCAGCGTATTCGCACGCGCCTCGCCAAGCTCGGCCTGGAGCGCCTTGACCAGCGGCACCAGCACCTGCGCCTGGATTTTTGCTTGCTCAATGACGGAAACGCTCATGGGCGGGCTCACGTCTCAGATCGAGGAGCGTAGCCCGGATGGAGCGCAGCGCAATCCGCGACAGCAGCCGAGGGGATTCATTCCGGATTGCGCTTCGCTCCATCCGCTCTACGGACTGCGGCAAGCATAACTGCGCTAGCGGCGATTGGCTAACTTTACGCCGGATAGGCCAGGCGGCCACCAGCAACAGCCCGCGCCGCAGGATTCATTTCGGCCTCTTTGACGTGCCCGGGTCCGAGAATATGAAACACCGTCTCGCCGGCGGCGAGCAGATAATCCGTGATGATCCGCCGGTGGCATCGCCACCACAAGGTTTCCGCGCACATGATGGCGCAGCGCTGCGTCTGTCCAAGTTCGCGCAAGTGAGCGAGACCGTCGTGAAAGGCCGCGCTCGTGGCGTGGTCGGCGTAGTTGTGAAAGCTGCCGTTCTGCCAGAAGGCGTTGGTCTCACGCGGCACCTCGCGCTTGCGGCTGCGCAGGCCGCCGAGCGAGGCGATGTGCTCGTAGCCGATCGCAGCAGGCGCGAGCAATTGCGGCAGTGTCTCGCGATTATACTGCGGATTGGTACGCGAGCGGGGCACGGTACGAACGTCGGCCACAAAGGTAACGGAGCTGCCCTGCAACAATTCGACGAATTCCTCGATCAAACGCGTGGCGTGGCCGATCGTGAAGAAGGGATGAGCCATGGGATGCCTTGTCTGCTCACTTTTGTGCCACTCGGCCCCGCAGCAATCGCAATGCCTTGCCCTTGTGAAGGGCGACATGATCGGTCTTGTCGCTCCTGATCTCGTATTGCGGGTCGTCCGGCGTGGCGTGGTGGACGTAGCCCTTGTAATCGACGTCCCCTGTGTGCACGCGCAGGATATGGCCGCGCACACGGCCGGCCTCGGAATTCCAGCTCACGTGATCGCCGACAGCAAACCGTTTTCCGGCGCTTTTGGGCATGGCGCATCAATGCCAAATAAAGCCGGGCTGTTCCAATATATCGTATCGGGGGGTCTGGCCGCCGCAATCTCGCGGTAACAGCCCGCCTGCGCCCGTTGGGTTTCGGTGCGGCATCCTTCTCTCGGCTACCGCGAGCGAAGGATGGTGGGCACGACAGGGATCGAACCTGTGACCCCTACCATGTCAAGGTAGTGCTCTCCCGCTGAGCTACGTGCCCTAGAGTCGTCTAGATCGGGTGGGGTCCCTATAACGGCTCAAAGGAGCCGGCGCAAGGACGGAACAGGCCGATTTAGGCCGCCAGCATCTTGTTCACTTCGCTGACCAATTCGCGCAGGTGCACGGGCTTGGACAGCACCTTGGCATTCTTGGGCGCATCCGAATCCGAGTTCAGGGCGACCGCGGCAAAGCCCGTGATGAACATGATCTTGATGTCGGGGTCGAGTTCCGAGGCCCGGCGGGCGAGCTCGATGCCGTCCATCTCCGGCATCACGATGTCGGTCAGCAGCATCTCGAATGGCTCTTCGCGGAGCCGTTGATAGGCGGCCATGCCGTTGTCATGGGACGAGACCTGAAAACCGGCGTTTTCCAGCGCCTTGACCAGGAAACGGCGCATGTCGTTGTCGTCTTCGGCGAGCAGGATTTTTGGCATGGCAGGAAACGTCGCATCCCCAGAGGATATCAGCAGAGGTCACTAAGCCCGACAGAGGGTAAATTTGGGGTGAAAATCTTTACCCTGGGCTGGCTGCGCTGCCGGTCCCTTGTGAACCGGAATGCGTCACGAAGCAATCGAGCCGCGCGCTGCGATCCCCGCTTCCCTGCCCGCAGGGTTAAGACATGTTCCAGCACCGATCACATCTTTTCGCTTGGCAGAATGGTTGCGATTCCGGACAATGACGACACATAAGAGCCGCTCCACCGGCCGAATCATTCGATCCGAGCCCATGCCGGATCGTGAGGCGCCAAACCTTGCGGCGTGAAGGGACGAAGCCCGAGAAGATGACCCGGTTTGACGGCGAGGTGTCGCCAGCCTTCGAGATCGTGGAGCCCGCGCAATGGCGCGCGCCTATCATCTTCAACTCGCCCCATTCCGGTTCGACCTATCCGGACCAATTCCTCAGCGCCTCGCGGATCGACCTGCCGACGCTGCGGCGGTCCGAAGATTCCTTCATGGACGAGCTGATCGGCCACTTGAGCGCGCGCGGCTTTCCAACCGTGCGGGTCAACTTTCCCCGCTCCTATGTCGACGTCAATCGCGAGCCCTACGAGCTCGATCCGCGCATGTTCACCGGGCGGCTGCCGAGCTTTGCCAACACCCGCTCGATGCGGGTCGCGGGCGGCCTCGGCACCATCCCGCGCGTGGTCGGCGACGGCCAGGAGATCTACCGCGACCGCATCCTGGTCGACGATGCGCTGGCGCGGATCGAGACGCTCTACAAGCCCTATCATCGCGCGCTGCGCAGGCTGATCAACAAGGTGCACCAGATGTTCGGCACCGTGGTGCTGGTGGACTGCCACTCGATGCCCTCGGTCGGCGTCTCCCGCGACGAACCGCGGCGGCCGGACGTCGTGATCGGCGACCGCTATGGCACGAGCTGCACACCGCTCCTTCCGGACAGGGTCGAGGAGACCATGACGGGACTCGGCTATTCGATCGGCCGCAACAAGCCCTATGCCGGCGGCTTCATCACCGAGCACTACGGCAACCCCGCGAGCGGCCTGCACGCGGTGCAGCTCGAACTGAATCGTGCTATCTACATGGACGAGCGGCGGCGCGAGCGCAGTCCGCGCTTTGCGCAGGTCGCCTCCGACTTCGCGGTGCTCGCCGACGTGCTGGCGACAACAATCCCGTTCGGCGATCTCGGCCCGTTCCAGGCCGCGGCGGAATAGGCGCGACTTTCTTTTTCGCAGGACAGGTCGCGGGTGGCGCGAGTGCGTTTTCGCGTCGCGTCCCAACGCGCGCCAAAACGAAAACAGAGGCGACAAGAAAAAAGGGCCGCTTGTTATGAACAAGCGGCCCAAGTCTAGGGAGGAAACGCCCAAGGAGGGCAGCGGTAACGCAAAGCGCTACCGCACCGCAACAATATGCGACCGCGACGCACAAAGTGCAAGAGCTTTTGAGCGCTTTCCCATGCAAAACACACATGGCTCAGTTGCTCCTAGCGAAACCCAGATTCAGTTTCTTTGATAAGGAAATTCAATGGGTTGATAGTCATTTGCATACGCACGAGGCATGTTCGGAACCAAGGTTTCAACTCTGTGATCGATATTTGGCCAGCCTATGGCTCATCTGAGACAGACAGGCGCGGCATCCAAAATACCAGGCCGCAAATCAAGACAGCGCTGCACGTCACAGGCGAATTGAGATAGGCAGATGCGAGTTTCAACCTAACTTTCGCTTTGAGGAGATGCCGTGACGGTGATCGACTTCTCCGCCTTCATCGGACGGCTCGCCACCGCCTCCGGCGAAACCATCCTTCCGTTCTTCCGCACCTCGCTGTCGATCGACGACAAGAGCAAGACCAAGGATTTCGATCCCGTCACCGAAGCCGATCGCGCCGCGGAGGCGGTGATGCGGCGGCTGATCAAGGCCAGCTTCCCCCAGCACGGCATCGTCGGCGAGGAATTCGGCAATGAGCGCGAGGACGCCGATTATGTCTGGGTGCTCGACCCCATCGACGGCACCAAATCCTTCATCGGCGGCTTTCCGATCTGGGGCACGCTGATCGGGCTGCTGCACAAGGGCGCGCCGGTGTTCGGCATGATGCACCAGCCCTTCATCGGCGAGCGTTTTTCCGGCGACAATGGTTCGGCCAACTATAAAGGCCCCTCCGGCGAGCGCCGACTCCAGGTCCGCCGCTGCGCCTCGCTCTCGGAAGCGACGACCTACACCACCAGCCCGCTACTGATGAACGAGCGCGACCGCGCCATTTTCGGCCGCATCGAAAAGGGCGCGCGGCTGTCGCGCTATGGCGGCGACTGCTATTCCTATTGCATGCTGGCGGCCGGTCACGTCGATCTCGTAGTCGAGACCGAGCTGAAGCCTTACGATATCGCAGCCCTGATCCCGATCGTGACCGGCGCCGGTGGCGTCGTCACCACCTGGGAAGGCAAGCCGGCCCAGGGCGGCGGCCGCATCATCGCGGCCGGCGATCCCCGCATTCACGAAGAAGCGCTGAAACTGCTCAACGGATAGGCGACAGAGGAAGCCTGGATGAAAAACTGGCGCAAGCTCGTCCTCGCGGCCCTGCTTCTGTTTCCCGCGCTCGCCTCCGCGCAGAATTTCCCGGCCAAGCCGATCAAGCTGATCGTGCCGTTCCCGGCCGGCGGGCCCAACGACATCATCGCGCGGGTGATCGGCCAGCGCATGTCCGAGTTGTCGGGACAGCCGGTGCTGATCGACAATCGCGGCGGCCAGGGCGGCGTGCTCGGTACCGACGCGGTCTCGAAGGCCGCGCCTGACGGTTACACCATCGCGATCTCCAGCGCCGGTGCGCTCGCGATCAGCCCGAGCATGGAGAGGGTGGCCTACGACACGCTCAATGATCTCACGCCGGTGACACTGGTTGCGACCGTGCCGGAAATGCTCGTGGTCGCGAATGACGTACCAGCGAAAGACATGGCCGAATTGATCGCGCTCGCCAGGGCGCAACCGGGAAAACTCAATTTCGCATCCTCCGGCCCCGGCAGCCTGCCGCATCTCGCCGGCGAATTGTTCAAGCTGACGGCCAAGATCGACATCGTGCATGTGCCCTATCGCGGCGCTGCGCCCGCCGTGAACGATCTGCTCGGCCAGCAGGTGCAGATGACGTTCCTGGATCTTCCGGTGCTGCTGCCGCAGATCAAGGCCGGCGCCCTGCGGCCGATCGCGGTCGGCTCAGCCGCGCGCGCACCGACCGCGCCTGATGTTCCGACCACCGCGGAAGCGGGCTTTGCCGCCCTGCACATCGAGAACTGGTACGGCATGGTCGCGCCCAAGGGCACGCCGAAGGAGATCGTCACCGCGCTACATGCTCTGGCGACCAAAGCCATGGCGGATCCGGCGGTGAAGGAAAAGCTCGCCGCCCAGGGCGCGACGCTGATCGGCGATGAGCCGGAGCATTTTCGCTCGTTTATCGCGGATGAGACCGCGAAATGGGCGAAAGTGATCAAGGATGCCGGGGTAGAGACGGCGAAGTAGCTGCTTGTTCACCTCTCCCGCTTGCGGGAGAGGTCGGCGCTCGCAAGAGCGCCGGGTGAGGGCTTTATCCTCTGGGGCGGTCTCGCCTACGATCCACTCCCCGACCCTCCCCCGCAAGCGCAGGGCTATCGCATATGAAGAAAAACAGGCGGGAAGCTCGCTTTCGGCCATCCTTCGAGACGCCCGCCTACGGCGGGCCCTCAGGATGAGGTCGCGTTTCGCGGCAAGATATCGGACCCTCTCCATGGTGAGGAGCCCGCCAAAGCGGGCGTCTCGAACCATGCAGGCCGAGCACGCCGGCAAGCTCTCAGCTGCCAAATGCGATTCCCCTGCCCGCAAACGGGAGGGTGAGCCGACCGCCCGCGTGGCCCTTACACCGCCGCCGCGCGCAAATGCTCCACCAGCATCTTGGCCGGCCGCGGCAGCGTCTTGAAGCTGCGCGCGCAGATCACGAGGCGGCGGTTGGCCCACGCATCGCGCAGGCGGACCATCGCGAGCGGCATCAGTTTTGCGCAGCGGCGGGCGGCGGATTCCGGCACCAGCGCGACGCCGACATCGGCGGCGACCATCTGGCAGATCGCATCGAAATCGCGCAGCCGCGCGCGGAAATGTGGGCGCATGCCGAGCCGCGCGGCGTGCTTTGAAATATGCATCTGAAGCGCAGTGGCGCTGGTCAGTCCGACAAACTCGCAATCCCCCGCCTCCTGGAAGTCGATCTGGCGGCGGCCGGCGAATGGACCGCGCTTCGATGTCACCAGCGTCAGGCGATCCTCGCTGAAGGCGAAGCGCTCGATATGGTCGGGCAGCGCGTGCTCGGCGGCGAAGCCGAGATCGGCCGCGCCCGCGGTGATCGCGGCCGCGATGTCGGTGCTCTCGCGCTCCTCGATGTCGATGGCGACGTCGCGGTGCTCGCGCAGGAAGCCGGCCAGCGCCTTCGGCAGATGCTCCGACAGGCCGGACGTGTTGGCGAGCAAGTGCACGCTCGCGCGCACGCCGCTGGCAAAGCCCGCGAGATCGCCGCGCATGGCGTCGATCTGGTGGATGACGACCCTCGCATGATCGAGCAGGCTCTCGCCGGCCGCGGTCAACTCGACGCCGCGGCGCCCGCGCTTGAGCAGGACGACGCCGAGCGCGGCCTCGAGTCCCTTGATGCGCGCGCTGGCCGAGGCCAGCGCCAGATGCGATCGCTCGGCGCCGCGGGTGATGCTGCGCTGGTCGGCGACCGCGATGAAAAGCTGGAGGTCGACGAGATCGAAGCGCATGGCGGGTTTCTCCTCAGCCTTCGTCTTGAACGAAGGCTGTCTCCGCATCCTTCAGATTGTGCCGGCGCACGGGTTCGGTCAATGTGCGCGGCATGATCGACCCGCTCCTCATCGTCGTCGCCGCCGTCTTCCTGATCGCCGGATTCGTCAAGGGCGTGGTCGGGCTCGGCCTGCCGACCGTCTCCATGGGCCTGCTTGCGGTGAGCATGGCTCCGAGCCGTGCGATCGCCATCGTGATCGTGCCCGCCATCGTCACCAACATCTGGCAGACTTTTGTCGGCCCCCATTTGCGCGACATCCTGAGGCGGCTGTGGCCGCTGATGATCGGCACCGTGATCGGATGCTGGCTCAATGCCGGCGCCCTGACCGGCCCGCATGCGCGCTACGGCACGATCGTGCTCGGCGCCCTGCTCGTCATCTACGCCGTGATCGGTCTGAACAAATTCCAGTTCCGCGTCGCGCCGCAGAACGAGAAATGGGTCGGCGGCGTGGTCGGCGTGGTCACCGGCGTGATCTCGGCCTCGACCGGCGTGCAGGTGATCCCCTCGATGCCGTTCATGCAGGCGATCGGCATGGAGAAGGACGAGCTGGTGCAGGCGCTCGGCGTGTTCTTCACGACAGCCACCCTGGCGCTCGCCTTCAATCTGACCGCAGGCGGCCTGCTCACGCCGGCCAATGCCGTACCCGGCGCCATCGCCATGGCGATGGCCTTTGCCGGCATGTTCATCGGCCAGTCGGTGCGGGCGCGGATGCCGGCGGAAGCGTTTCGCCACTGGTTCCTGATCGCGATGGTCCTGCTCGGCCTCTACCTCGCCGCCAGCGCGCTGCTGAAGGAATTTGCCTGAAGGAAGTTACCGCGTCTCCAGCATAGCGACGCGGATGCCGAGATAGATGAAGAGGCCGCCGAGGGCGCGGTTGACCCAGGCGATTGCGCCCTCCGAGGTCCGCAAGCGGTGGGCGGCCTTTGCCGCGAACGCCGCCAGCACCAGGCACCACAGCGTTCCCGTAAAGATGAAGATCAGTCCGAGCGTCAGGAAGGCGAGCGGCTTGTGCGGTGAATCGGCTGCGACGAATTGCGGCAGGAAGGCCAGGAAAAACAGCGCGACCTTGGGATTGAGCGCATTGGTGAAGACGCCCTGAAGGAAGACCCGCCGCAGCGAGTTCCGCTCGGCCTCGTTCCTGACCGCCGCCAGCACCGGACGCGACCACAGCATCTGAAGTCCGGCCACGACGAGATAGGCCGCGCCGACCAGCTTCAGGATCGAGAAGGCGGTCGATGAGGCCATCAGCAGGGCCGAAAGGCCGATCGCAGCGCCCGCGACGTGGAAAAAGCAGCCGCAACTGATGCCGAGCGCGGCCGCGGCGCCGCCTCGCCAGCCCATCTGCATGCTGCGGCCGATCACATAGACGCTATCCGGCCCCGGCGTGATGTTGAGCAGCACGCCGGACAGGATGAAGAGCCAGATTTCGTGAATGCCCAGCATGCAAGGTGCCCCCGCCGCCCATCCGGGCGGTCTTGATTTCACTTAGTCGGTCCGGCCGCCGCAGTCCACCGCCGGGATTGCGTAGGATTTGCCTCGAATTTGCAATGCGGATCATACTTTCGCTCGGCCTCATCTGCTCTATAAAGGCAGGGTTCTTGCAATGCGGGATTCGAGGCGACTGCCACGCCGTGGCCGGTCCGCCCTCCCTTGGAGCTCCGAGGATATGGAAAGACGCCTCGCTGCCATCGTCTGCGCCGATGTCGCCGGCTATTCGCGCATGATGGGCAGCGACGAGGCCGGCACCCATGCCGCCTTCAAGGCCCATCGCAGCGCGATTCATCCCATCATCCTCAATCATGGCGGCCGCGTCGTCAAAAACACCGGCGACGGCTTCCTGCTCGAGTTCCCCAGCATCGTCAGCGCCGCCGAGGCCGCGATCGCGATGCAGACGCTGATGGCGGAGCGCAACCACCACCTGCCTGCGGAACGCGCCATGCAGTTTCGCCTCGGCATCCACATGGGCGACGTCATCGCCGACGAGGACGAGGTCTTCGGCGACGATGTCAACATTGCCGTCCGCCTCGAATCCGTGGCGAGCCCCGGCGGCTTCGCGATCTCGGCCAAGGCCTATCGGGAGGCGAGCAAGCACCTGACCGTGCCGCTGGTCGATGCCGGCAACCACCGCTTCAAGAACATCAAGGATCCAGTCGGTGTCTGGACCTGGACGCACGAGGGTGCACCGGCGCTCGCGCCCGCTCTGAGGGAGGCGTCCACCCTCTCGCAGCAGTACCGGACCGCGATCGTCGGCGTGCTGCCCTTCGCCAATCTCAGCGACGCCCAGGACGAATATTTCTCCGACGGCCTCACCGAGGATCTGATCCACGCGCTGTCGCTGCAATCCTTCTATCGCGTGCTGAGCCGCAACTCGACCTTCGCGTTCAAGGGCAAGAACACCAGCACTCGCCTGATCGCGCGCGAGATCGACGCCACCTATTTGATCCAGGGCTCGGTGCGGCGTGCCGGAGCCAAGATCCGCGTGTCCGCCGAGCTGATCGCGCCGGAGACCGGCGAGCAACTCTGGACCGGACGCTACGATCGCGACATCGGTGACCTCTTCGCGATGCAGGACGAGATCACCACCAACCTGTCCGCCGCCATCGCCACCGAGATCGTCCGGGCGGAGGCTTCGGCGCCGGCGCGGCTCTCCACCGACGTGACCGCCTGGGACCGCTTCCTCAAGGGGCTGTCGCACTATTATCGGCACACCAAGGAGGACCTTGCCACCGCCGTCGACCTGTTCCGGGAAGCCATCAGGCTCGACCCCAAGCTGTCGATCGCGCACGCCTATCTCGCCACGATCCAGATCCAGAGCATCCAGTTCGGCTGGGTCAAGGGCACGCGCGAGATGTGGGCCGAGGCGATGAACCTCGCCGAGACCAGCGTCCGGCTCGACCCGCGCTCCTCCTTCGCGTTCTCGATCCTGTCCTGGGCCCACGCGATGGAGGGACATTACGAGGCCGCGATGGACGCCGCCAAGCGCGCGGTCGCGCTCAACCCCTACGACAATGGCGCGCGCGGCGTGCTTGGCATCTGCCATTTCGTCATCGGCGAGCACCGCGAGGCGATCGAGCTGTTCTCGATGGCCGCGCAGCGCGACAACAGCGACCCGCGCTATCAATGGGCCGCGCTGAACGCCTTCAGCCACTATCTGCTGGGGCAATACGACGCGACGCTGTCCTGGGCCCGCGAGCAGCTCTACATCAACCCGAACCACATGCAGGCGCTGGCGATCCGCGCCGCGGCGCTGGCACAGTTGGGGCGGGACGGCGAGGCGACCGAGGCCGCCTGCGTGCTCATGCGCAACTACCCGACCCTGAATGTCGACCGTCACTTGCGCAATTTCCACTGGAAGCGATCCGAGGACCTTGCCCATTACCGCGAGGGACTTCTGAATGCGGGCGTGCCGCTCGGCAAGCTGACCCTGGTGCAAAGCGACGTCAAACGCGCCGCCGAGTCCTGACAAGGCCGCGGGCCTTCTCGGTTGCTACGCAGTCCCCCGACAACCTCGCGCCGGCTTTTATTGACACGACAGTGAATTCCGCCACACTCCGCTACACGCTGAAGTAGTATAGCCTGCTGTTGATTTGCGAGGACTTTCCTCGCTCTATCGGCGCGTCTTCATTTCACGATTCGCTGTTTTCAGGATTTTGGGCCATGAACGACCCCGCCTCGAAGCCTCGCTTCGATCCCTCGATCCAGGTCTCGCCAGACAATCCCTGCCCTTTCCTGCGTGGCCTCGTCGGCGAAGGTTTCGTCGACGGCGGGACCGTCCCCCTCATCACGTTGTCGCAGACCATCGCGAATGCGAGCGGCGAGAGCGGGCTGAAGAAGGTCTCGGCCCGCATCCAGGTCCGCGGGGTGGCGCTCATCGCCAACGGCTTCGCTCACATCCTGAAGAGCATCTGGTCCGGCGCGCAGCTCGATGCGCTGCGCGGCGGCCCTCTCGACAAGCGCGGAGCCGGCTCGCGCATCCTCGGCGTCGACGGCAAGGTCAACGAGGATGAGATCGCGCGGCTTGCGAGCTTCGGCCGGACCTACGTCGATCCGAACACCGGCAGCAGCGAGCCCGGCCTCAACGCCGCGGAAATCAAGACCTTCATGCACGACAACCTGAAGCGCGCCGGCAGCGCCGCGCGCTGGTACTACCCGCTGCTGATGAAGTTCGAGTGGCCGATCCTGCTGAAGATCGTGGGCAAGGGCAAAGGCAAGGATGAGGACCGCTATCTCAGCGTGGCCGACGTGCGCACGTTGTTCAACGAGCGCAAATTCCCCGACCGTATCAGCCAGCGGGTATTGTCGCAGCCGCTGCTGTCGGCCTGCCAGCTCAGGTTTCGCTGGGCGTTCGCACTCGCAGGGCTCGTTATCGGCCTCGGTCTTGCCGCCCTCGTAGCGGTCGCCGAATTCCCCAACGAGGTCCGCGCCATGCTGCCGCAGAAGGGCATCCTCGTGAAGCTTCTGCCGCCGCCCCTGCCCGCGGTCCCCGAGACGAAGGCCGCCTTCTGGCTCGAGCAGAACTGGTCGCTGAAGGACCGGCACTGGTTCCATCACGTCAGCCAGGGCACTGCGACCTTTCCGGTGCCCTATGACTGGTTCATGGCGCTGGAGCAGCCGCGCCTTCATCTGTTCTCCCGGCCGGGCATGATGAAGGACAGCGCCTATCTCGAGCGCTTCGGCTTCATCCCGAGCCCGCAGTCGATCCAGGCCGACGCGACGACGCTGCGGCGCTTCGGCTACGCCAATGTCTATGAGACGAAGCAGGTGCCGGACTGGTCGACGAGGTGGACCCCCGCCGAGAACGTCGATGGCCTGCCGGTCGGATTCGCATGGATGACCGGTGTCACCGATCCCGCAACGGGCCATCGCGAACAGGACAAGATCGGGCTGACCTGCGCGGCCTGCCATACCGGCCAGATCCACTACCAGGGCATCGACGTCCGCTTCGACGGCGGCCCGGCCATGACCGACCTGAAGAAGCTCGAGCTCTCCACCGGCCTGTCGATCGCCTACACGCTATACGTCCCGTTCCGCTTCCAGCGCTTCGCCGATCGTGTGCTCGGACCCGAAGCCGGCAAGGCGGACCGCGATGCGCTCAAGCAGAAGCTCAGCGTCATCGGCAACTTCCTGATCGACTGGGCGAAAATCCAGGAAAAGACGATTGAAGGCAAGAAGACCTGGGACGGCAAGCAGCAGAAGGATACAGAGGAAGGGTTCGGCCGCCTCGACGCCCTCAATCGCATCGGCAACCAGGTGTTCTCGCAGGATCTCGCGCTCAGCGGCATCAGTGGCTTCGAGAAGAACCTGCATGCCCAGGACGCGCCGGTCAGCTTCCCCGCGATCTGGACCGTGCCGTGGTTCAAGTTCGCCCAATACGACGCCTCGATCGAGCAGCCGCTGATCCGCAACGCCGGCGAAGCCCTCGGCGTTACCGCGCTGCTCAACCTGTCAGGCGCCTATCCGGAGGACAGGCTTTGGCGGTCCTCGGTTCACATCAAGACACTCGGCTGGATCGAGGACATGCTCAGGGGCCCCGATCCGTTCAAGCCGGCCGATTCCTCGGCCGATCCGAAATTCGGCGGCCTGCTGGCACCGCAATGGCCCTCGCACATCCTCGGCGACGCATGGAGGATCGACCAGAAGAAGGTCGACAATGGCCGCAAGATCTACACTGAGATGTGCTCTGGATGCCATCTGCCGGCCGTCGACACCAAGGCCTTCTGGTCCTCGGGACATTGGGAGCCGAATGGCGACAGCAAGGTGCTGAACGCGGTGACGATCCCGCTCGACGAGATCAAGACGGACCCCGAACAGTCGCTCGTGCTCAGCAACAGGATCGTCGACCTGCCTGGCTTCCTGAAGGTGAATACGGCGGACCTCCAGACCTGGTGGCAATGCGATATCCCGACCGCGAGTTCGCCGACCGAAATGGTCTATGCGCTCGGCCTCATGACCGTCGTCGATCTCGTTGCTCGCAAATGGATGGACGACGACAAGACTCCGGAAGCCGAGCGGGCGAAATTGTGGAATCTCGCGCGCAAGAACTGTCTCAATCCGGCGCCCGGGCCGCGCTACCGCGCCCGGCCGCTGAACGGCATCTGGGCCACCGCGCCCTATCTGCACAACGGTTCGGTGCCTTCGCTCTACTGGCTGCTCAAGCCGCAGAACGAGCGTCCGCAAAAATTCTGCATGGGCCGCCGCGACTATGATCCCGTGACCGTCGGCTTTGCGGTCACCGCCGACGAGCGCTGCAAGACGGGCGAAACGCAGTTCTCAATGACCGGCTCCGACGGCAAGCCGATCCAGGGCAACAGCGTGCTCGGCCATTCCTTCGAGCGCAAGGAGGGCGAGCCGAAACGCCCCGGCGTCATCGGCCGCGTGTTCAAGGACGATAACGAGCGCTACGACCTGATCGAGTATCTGAAGACGCTGTAGTTGACGATGTGAAACGAGGTCTTCTTCACCTCGCCCCGCTTGCGGGGAGAGGTCGAAGTCGATCGAAGATCGAATTCGGGTGAGGGGGACTCTCCGCAAACTCAACTCTCACCGTCCCCGCGGAGACTCCCCCTCACCCCAACCCTCTCCCCGCAAGCGGGGCGAGGGAGCGCACCGCCGCTTCGGCCTCACTTGAACAGCGGCGTGCCCGGCACGAAGGCGTCGAAGGCGGCCCAGAACTGGGAGCGGTAGCGGTCCTGCTCCTGGAGGATCTCGTGCTTGGCGCCGGCGATCACGAGATGGGAGCCGGCGCGCAAATGATACGCGAACTCCTCGATCGCCGCGGTCGAGACCACGGTGTCGCTGGACGCCGCCAGCATCAGGATCGGCTGGCGGATCTCGGACGGATAGTTTTTGCCCTTGAAGGTGTTCATGGCGCGGAAGGCGGTATCGGCCCAGGCGACCGTCGGTGAGGCGAGCCCGAGCGTCGGATCCTCCTCCAGGATCGCGACATTGCGCGCATAGCGCACGGGATCGCTGGTCAGCGGATTGTTGATGAAGGGATTGAGCCCGGTGATTTGGTCGCTACCGCCGGGGACATAGCGGCCGCCCATCCCCAACGCCCGCATCGTCTTCAGCAGCGTCCGCGCCGGAAACGAGGTGGCACGACCGGGCAGGTCGATCATCGGCGCCGACAGCACCATGCGATCGAACCAGCGCTTGCCGGCATGCGCTACCCGCAACATCACGGTGCCGCCCATGGAGTGCGCGAGTGCGAAGAAGGGCGGCGGACAATCCGGCAGCACCACCTGCTGCACGAAGGTCTCGACGTCGATCTCGAAATCGGCGAAGTCGCGCACATAGCCCTTGCGCGGATCGCGCAGGCGGCGCGAGGAGTGGCCCTGTCCGCGCCAGTCGATCATCGCCACCGCAAAGCCGCGGTCGCGCAGGTCGCGCACGGTCTCGAAATATTTCTCGATCTGCTCGCTGCGTCCGGTGAAGACGCAGACCGTGCCCTTGCGGTTCGCCGGCGGCGCCCAGCGCGCAAAGCGCAGCTCGGCGCCGTCGGGAGTCTTGACGGTGCCGCTGACGACGTCTTCGGGAACGGGATTGGACGGAATCGAGACCAGCGTCATGATTGGAAGTGGTTAGGCGCGAAGGACTGCAAACCAAGGGGCGGGAGCGCCGAAAAGGCGCGAATTGCCGCCTCTTGAACGCCGTTCCCCTGAACCCATATCACCATGGTGCAGGCCGCTACCAGTGTTTCGGAACCGGAACATCAGGCTGCACACAGACTAAAGCCCGGCCCGATTGGCGGGCGGGTTACCAACAGTCGCTCAATGCAACAGTCGCTCAATGGAGGACTTGACCATGCGTACCCACGATCTGACTCCGTTCTATCGTTCCACCGTCGGCTTCGACCGCCTCTTCAACCTGCTCGACCAGGCCGGTTCGGACGGCAGCCCCGGTTATCCCCCTTACAATATCGAGCGTACTGGCGAGAACGACTACCGCATCACCGTTGCGGTCTCGGGCTTTGCCAAGGATGAGCTCTCCATCGTCGCGAAGGAAAACACGCTGACGATCAAGGGCGAGAAGGTCGCCAACGAGAACAGCAAGAACGAGGTGCTCTACCGCGGCATCGCCGCGCGTGCCTTCGAGCGCGCCTTCCAGCTTGCCGATTTTGTGCAGGTCAAGGATGCCTCGCTCGAGAATGGCCTGCTTCATGTCGATCTCGTACGCGAGATTCCCGAAGCCAAGAAGCCCCGCCAGATCACGATCAACACCGGTGCGCAAGGCGCGCAGGTGATCGAGAGCTCGGCCGCGAAGGCCGCCGCTTAAAGCACGCGCCACTTCCAGGTTGCGAAAACGCCCCGGTGCCCCGGGGCGTTTTTTCGTCTTGCACTGCATCACAGAGCGGTGAAGAGGCGTAACAGCGCTGCCGCGCGCTCCGTCCTTTGGGCATCGAACCCAAAACAAGACGGAGAACGATCATGACACTTTGGCGCAGCCTTTTCGTCGCCGCGAGCCTTTTGGTGGCCCCCATCAGCCTTGCTCACGCGCAGACACCGCAGACGGTGAAAGCCAAGAACGTTGTGCTGGTGCACGGCGCCTGGGCCGACGGCTCGAGCTGGTCGGAGGTGATCCCGATCCTCCAGGCCGCAGGCCTGCACGTCACCGCCGTGCAAAACCCGCTGTCGTCGCTTGCGGACTCCGTCGAGGCGACCAAGCGCGTGCTGGCCGAGCAGGATGGTCCGACCGTGCTGGTCGCGCATTCCTGGGGCGGCACCGTGATCAGCCAGGTCGGCACCGACCCGAAGGTCACCGGCCTCGTCTACGTCGCCGCACGTGCGCCCGATGCCAACGAGGATTTCGTCGCGCTGTCGAAGCAATTTCCGACGGGACCGGTACGCGCCGGCGTCGTCGAGCGCGACGGCTATACCAAGCTCTCGGAAGACGCATTCCTGAAGTACTTCGCCAATGGCGTGAAGCCGGAGCAGGCCAAGGAGCTGTATGCCGTGCAATGGCCGACCGCGGCCTCGATCTTCGCCGGCCGCACCACGGAAGCCGCATGGCACACGAAGCCGAGCTGGTACGCGGTGTCGAAGAACGACTACACTATCAATCCCGATCTCGAACGCTTCCTCGCCAAGCGGATGAACGCCACCACGATCGAGCTCGATGCCGGCCACCTCTCGCTGGTGTCGCATCCGAAGGAGGTGGCGAACTTCATCCTCGAAGCAGCGGGTTCTGCGCGGAGCTGAGGCACAGTTGCTGGCATGCAGAAGCGCCCGAGTTTTTCGGGCGCTTTTTGTTGGCGTGCGCTACTCCAGCCCCTGAGCCGCCGGCATCTCCTGCGTCGGCAGCATCGTCGGGGCTGGCTTGGCCTGGTCAACGGTTGGAGCGATGGCTGGCGGTGCGGCCTCGGCGGGCTTTGCCTGCACGGCGGCCGCCTGTTGTGTGGGCTGTGCCTGCGGCGCTTGTGCCTGCTGCGTCGCAGGCTCGGCGGGCTTGGCAGCGGCGGCGACAGGCGCCTCGCCACGGCGCGGGGCGGCCTTGGGCAGCGGCACGGTGCGGCTGGCCACATGCGGGATCAGGGCCGGCGGGCGCGGCGGGCCGCTGCGGACCATAGTCGGCGGCGGCAGCGCGCTTTGTGGGCGGTAAGGTGCAACCGCGGGCACCTCATAGGTAGGCGCCATACCGTAGGCATCGGCGGCAGGCATGAAGCGCAAGATTCTTCCGTCGCGGGCATCGATCACCAGCCGGCCGTCGTCACCACGGCGATCGATCACCGCGATGGTGTAGACGCTGCCGCGCAGACGCGGGATGCCGAGGGGCGAGAAGCCGTTTTCGCGCAGCACCGCGTAAACCTCCGTCGACGGCAGCAGCACCGGCGCCGGGCCGCGCTCTTCATAGCTGTAGCCATAACGCGGCGGCGGAGGCGCGGCTTCCGGCGGCGCATAGGGGCCGTCAAAATCCGACACCGCGATAGTGGCCCCGCCCACGATACCATTCGCCGGGACTTGCGCAAAAACCTGCGTTGGTGCTGCGGTCGCAGCTAGCACCAGCGTGGCAGCGGCCACATATCCTGTGAAAAACTTCATGGTCGACACGCTCCTGTCAGGCCCCCGAATGCCTCGCGCTCTTTCGCTTCTTGCGGCGTGGTGCGCCTTTCGAAGGGCTGATCCGAAGCTTCATTCGGGATTTCGGCGTCGGCAGGGCCGGATCAGGGCGCGTTTGCTTCAAAACCGGGGCCGCGCGCCATGCGGAAAGCGCGATTGACAGCTGATTGACACGTGGGGAATCGGGACTTCCGCGTGCTTGTGTGATAGACAAAAGTTTGGCAAGGTGATGGTTAGGACAGGAAAGCTGTCTCAATTTTGCTCGCGGTTCCGGCACAGGGATTGCAGCGAAAGTTGGTGCTTTCGAGCGCCAGGAAGGTATCAGGCAAAGCCGTTCTCGGGGACGTAGAACGCCTAGGCCTGAATTTAAGAAAATGCGGCTCGCAGCGGACGAGCGGTGACCCAGAAGCGGGTGCCGCGGAACGCCCAAGGTGCGCCGAAGATGGCGGTGAGGCAGCTTGCCGCACGGAGAGGACAGGAACCATGAACGGGTCGCAATTCGAGCGCGCAAACATCGTGGCAGACGAACTGTCGGCGACGGTCGCATCGAAAACGACCGATCCGATTCAGGAACACAATTCGCGCCCGCCGGCCGAAGGCCTCTACGATCCGAGCCTGGAGAAGGATTCGTGCGGCGTCGGCTTCATCGCCAACATCAAGGGCAAGAAGTCCCACGAGATCGTCGCGGACGCGCTGAGCATCCTCTGCAATCTCGAGCATCGCGGCGCGGTCGGCGCCGACCCGCGCGCCGGTGATGGCGCCGGCATCCTGGTGCAGATCCCGCACGCCTTCTTCAGCCGCAAGGCCAGGGAGCTCGGTTTCGCGCTGCCCAACCCCGGCGAATACGCCATCGGCGCGCTGTTCATGCCGCGCGACACCGCTTGGCGCAACGTCATCAAGAGCATCATCGCCGACCAGATCAAAGAAGAAGGCCTAACCCTGCTCGGCTGGCGCGACGTGCCGACCGACAATTCCTCCCTCGGCGTCACCGTGAAGCCGACCGAACCCGCCTGCATGCAGGTGTTCATCGGCCGCAACGGCACCGCCAGGACCGAGGACGAGTTCGAGCGCCGGCTCTACATCCTGCGCAAGTCGATCTCGCAGGCGATCTACCAGCGCCGCGACCGCGGCCTCGCCGGCTATTACCCCTGCTCGATGTCCTGCCGCACCGTGATCTACAAGGGCATGTTCCTCGCCGACCAGCTCGGCAAGTACTATCCCGATTTGCACGAAAAGGACTTCGAGAGCGCCCTGGCGCTGGTGCATCAGCGCTTCTCGACCAACACCTTCCCGGCCTGGTCGCTGGCGCATCCCTACCGCATGATCGCGCATAACGGCGAGATCAACACGCTGCGCGGCAATACCAACTGGATGGCGGCGCGCCAGGCTTCCGTGAGCTCCGAACTCTACGGCAAGGACATCAACCGGCTCTGGCCGATCTCCTACGAAGGCCAGTCGGACACAGCCTGCTTCGACAACGCGCTCGAATTCCTGGTGCAGGGCGGCTACTCGCTGCCGCACGCCGTGATGATGATGATTCCGGAGGCGTGGGCCGGCAATCCCTTGATGGATGAGACGCGCCGCGCCTTCTACGAATATCATGCCGCTCTGATGGAGCCGTGGGACGGCCCCGCCGCGATCGCGTTCACCGACGGCCGCCAGATCGGCGCCACGCTCGACCGCAACGGCCTTCGGCCGGCGCGCTATCTCGTGACCAAGGACGACCGCATCGTGATGGCGTCCGAGATGGGCGTGCTGACGATCCCCGAGGACCAGATCATCACCAAATGGCGGCTTCAGCCCGGCAAGATGCTGCTGGTGGATCTCGAGCAGGGCCGCCTGATCCCCGACGACGAGATCAAGGCCGAGCTCGCCAGGAGCCATCCCTACAAGGAGTGGCTGGAGCGGACCCAGATCGTGCTGGAAGAGCTGCCGAAGGTGCCGACCACCGGCGTGCGCTCAAACCTGTCGCTGCTCGATCGCCAGCAGGCGTTCGGCTACAGCCAGGAAGACATCACGATCCTGATGACGCCGATGGCTTCGATCGGCGAGGAAGCCGCGGGCTCGATGGGCAACGACACGCCGATCTCGGCGCTGTCGGACAGGGCCAAGCCGCTGTTCACCTATTTCAAACAGAATTTTGCGCAGGTCACCAACCCGCCGATCGACCCGATCCGCGAGGAGCTGGTGATGAGCCTGGTCTCGATCATCGGACCGCGGCCGAACCTGTTCGACCTGAAGGGCCTCGCCACCACCAAGCGCCTCGAAGCGCGGCAGCCGATCCTGACCGACGCGGATCTCGAAAAGATCCGCTCGATCTCGGACGTGGCCGAATCCCACTTCAAGTCGCGCACCCTGGACACCACCTTCCACGCCGGCCTCGGTGCGGCCGGCATGGACCAGGTGTTGGATGAACTCTGCGCGCGCGCCGAAAGCGCGGTGCGCGAGGGCGTCAACATCATCATCCTGTCCGACCGCATGGTCGGCACCGACAGGGTGCCGATTCCCTCGCTGCTGGCCTGCGCCGCCGTGCATCATCATCTGATCCGCACCGGCCTGCGCACCTCGGTCGGGCTCGTCGTCGAATCCGGCGAGCCGCGCGAAGTGCATCACTTCGCCTGCCTTGCCGGCTACGGCGCCGAAGCGATCAATCCGTATCTGGCGTTCGAGACCATCATTGCGATGAAGGACCGCCTGCCCGGCTCGCTCGACGATTACGAGATCGTCAAGCGCTACATCAAGTCGATCGGCAAGGGCCTGCTGAAGGTGATGTCCAAGATGGGCATCTCGACCTACCAGTCCTATTGCGGCGCGCAGATCTTCGACGCCGTCGGCCTCAAGGCGGACTTCGTCGCAAAGTTCTTCGCCGGCACGCATACCCGCGTCGAGGGTGTGGGCCTGTCCGAGATCGCGGAAGAGGCCGTGCGCCGTCATGCCGACGCGTTCGGCGAGGCGCTGGTCTACAAGACCTCGCTCGACGTCGGCGGCGAATATGCCTATCGCAGCCGCGGCGAGGACCATGCCTGGACCGCCGAGTCGGTGGGGCTGCTTCAGCACGCCGCGCGCGGCAATTCGCTGGAGCGCTATCGCGCCTTCGCAAAGATCCTGAACGAGCAGTCGGAACGGTTGTTGACGCTGCGCGGCCTGTTCCGGATCAAGAACGCGGACGAAGAGAAGCGCAAGCCTGTAGCCCTCGACCAGGTCGAGCCGGCCAAGGACATCGTCAAGCGCTTCGCCACCGGTGCGATGAGCTTCGGCTCGATCTCGCGCGAGGCGCATACCACGCTCGCGATCGCCATGAACCGGATCGGCGGCAAGTCGAACACTGGCGAAGGCGGCGAGGAAGCCGACCGCTTCAAGCCGATGCCGAACGGCGACAGCATGCGCTCGGCGATCAAGCAGGTTGCCTCGGGCCGCTTCGGCGTCACCACGGAGTATCTCGTCAACTCCGACATGATGCAGATCAAGATGGCGCAGGGTGCCAAGCCCGGCGAAGGCGGCCAGTTGCCCGGCCACAAGGTCGACGCGACGATCGCCAAGGTCCGGCACTCGACGCCGGGCGTCGGCCTGATCTCGCCGCCGCCGCACCACGACATCTACTCGATCGAGGATCTGGCGCAGCTCATCTACGATCTCAAGAACGTCAACCCGACCGGCGACGTCTCGGTCAAGCTCGTCTCCGAGATCGGCGTCGGCACGGTCGCCGCCGGCGTCGCCAAGGCGCGCGCCGACCATGTCACCATCGCGGGCTTCGAGGGCGGCACCGGCGCCTCGCCGCTGACCTCGATCAAGCACGCCGGCAGCCCCTGGGAGATTGGGCTGGCCGAAACGCACCAGACGCTGGTGCGCGAGCGGCTGCGCAGCCGCATCGTGGTCCAGGTCGATGGCGGCTTCCGCACCGGCCGTGACGTCGTAATCGGCGCGCTGCTGGGTGCCGACGAGTTCGGCTTCGCGACCGCGCCGCTGATCGCGGCGGGCTGCATCATGATGCGCAAGTGCCATCTCAACACCTGCCCGGTCGGCGTCGCGACGCAGGACCCGGTGCTGCGCAAGCGCTTCACCGGCCAGCCCGAGCACGTCATCAACTACTTCTTCTTCGTTGCCGAAGAAGTCCGCGAGATCATGGCCTCGCTCGGCTTCCGCACCTTCAACGAGATGATCGGCCAGGTGCAGCTGCTCGACCAGACCAAGCTGGTCGCGCACTGGAAGGCCAAGGGCCTCGATTTCTCGAAGCTGTTCGTCAAGCAGAAGGAAGAGAAGGGCCAGAAGATCTATCACTCCGAGCGCCAGAACCATCATCTGGAGGCCGTGCTCGACCGCACCCTGATCGAGAAGGCGACGCCCGCGCTCGACCGCGGCGCGCCGGTGAAGATCGAGGCCGCGATCAACAGCACCAACCGCTCCGCGGGCGCCATGCTGTCGGGTACGGTCGCCAAGATCTACGGCCATGCCGGCCTGCCGCACGACACGATCCACGTCGACCTCAAGGGCACGGCCGGCCAGGCGTTCGGCGCGTGGCTGGCGCAAGGCGTCACCTTCGAGCTCGAAGGTGAAGCCAACGACTATGTCGGCAAGGGTCTCTCGGGCGGCAGGATCATCGTCAAGCCCCCCGCCAACAGCGCCATCGTGCCGGAAGAGAGCATCATCGTCGGCAACACCGTGATGTATGGCGCGATCCAGGGCGAGTGCTACTTCCGCGGCGTCGCCGGCGAACGCTTTGCCGTGCGCAACTCCGGAGCCGTTGCCGTCGTCGAAGGCGCCGGCGATCATTGCTGTGAATACATGACCGGCGGCATCGTGGTCGTGCTCGGCAAGACCGGGCGCAACTTCGCGGCGGGCATGTCCGGCGGCATCGCCTATGTGCTCGACGAGACCGGGGACTTCGACAAGCTCTGCAACATGGCGATGGTCGAGCTCGAGCCGGTGCTGTCGGAAGAGATGATCAACGCCGGCACCTATAACCACACCGGTGACCTCGAGGCGCATGGCCGGGTCGACGTGTTCAAGGACCTGCTCGACTCCGATGTCGAGCGCCTGCACGTCCTGATCACGCGCCACGCCAAGGCGACCGGCTCCAGGCGCGCCGCCGACATCCTTGCCAACTGGAAGGACTGGCTGCCCAAATTCCGCAAGGTGATGCCGGTCGAGTACCGGCGCGCGCTGCGCGAAATGGCCGCCAACGCGGACGCCGAGCCGAAAATCGCGATCGGGGCGTAAACAAAAAGCCCTTATGGTGGGGACGCGTGAAGCGCCGTCTCGAACCATGAGGTCACCAGCGAGGCCTTCATCCTTCGAGACGCGGCGCTAAGGGCGCCGCCCCTCAGGATGAGGGGAGAGAGAACAAGCGAACTTAAACGGCAGGGACTTCGGGTTTGATGGGCAAGATCACGGGTTTTCTCGAAATCGAACGGCATGACAGCAAGTACGCGCCGGTCGCCGAGCGCGTGAAACATTTTCACGAATTCGTCGTTCCCCTCTCCGAGAAGGAAACGCGCGACCAGGCCGCGCGCTGCATGAATTGCGGCATTCCCTATTGCCACGGCACCGGCTCGGTCGCGCCCGGCACGCCCGGCTGCCCGGTCAACAACCAGATCCCCGACTGGAACGACCTTGTCTACCAGGGCAATTGGGAAGAGGCCTCGCGCAACCTGCACTCGACCAACAACTTCCCTGAGTTCACCGGCCGCATTTGTCCTGCGCCGTGCGAGGCGTCCTGCACGCTCAACATCGACGACAACCCTGTCACCATCAAGACCATCGAATGCGCGATTGTCGACCGCGCCTGGGACAATGGCTGGCTGACGCCTGAGGTCGCTGCCGTCAAGACCGGCAAGAAGGTCGCGGTGATCGGCTCCGGTCCGGCCGGCATGGCCTGCGCGCAGCAGCTCGCGCGCGCCGGCCACGACGTGCATCTGTTCGAGAAGTACGCCAAGGCCGGCGGCCTGCTGCGCTACGGCATTCCGGACTTCAAGATGGAAAAGAACGTGATCGACCGCCGCGTGGCGCAGATGGAGGGTGAAGGCGTTACCTTCCATTACAACAGCCATGTCGGGGCTGACGGCAACGTCGATCCGCGCGAGATGCTCAACGAGTACGACGCCGTGGCGCTGACCGGCGGCGCCGAAGCCCCGCGCGACCTGGCGATCCCCGGCCGCGAGCTCGACGGCATCCACTATGCAATGGATTTCCTGCCGCAGCAGAACCGCCGCGTCTCCAGCGAGCCGCTGGGCGGCGTCACCGAAATTTTGGCCGGCGGCAAGCATGTCGTCGTCATCGGCGGCGGCGACACCGGCTCAGATTGCATCGGCACTTCGCTGCGCCAGGGGGCGCTCTCGGTGACGCAGCTCGAGATCATGCCCGCCCCGCCCGAGCACGAGAACAAGGGCCTGACCTGGCCGAACTGGCCGCTGAAGATGCGCACGTCCTCCAGTCAGGCCGAAGGCGCGGTCCGCGAATTCGCCGTGCTGACCCAGAAGTTCTCCGGCGAGAACGGCAAGGTCAAGAAGCTGCACTGCGTCCGCGTCGATGACAAGTTCAAGCCGATTGCCGGCACCGAGTTCGAGCTCGATGCCGACCTCGTCCTGCTCGCGATGGGTTTTGTGCACCCCGTGCACGAGGGCCTGTTGAAGATGCTCTCGGTCGATCTCGACCCGCGCGGCAACGTCAAGGCCAACACGCTGGACTATCAGACCTCGCGCCCGAACGTGTTCACGGCCGGCGACATGCGCCGAGGGCAATCGCTGGTGGTGTGGGCGATCCGCGAGGGCCGGCTGTGCGCAAGGTCGATCGATGCGTTTTTGATGGGGAGGACGGACCTGCCGCGGTAGCTGCTCGCTCCGCTGCCGGTCATTCCGGGGCGCGCGAAGAGCGAGCCCGGAATCCATTCATCCACGCCACCTGAGGCCCGATGGATTCCGGGCTCGCGCCAAGTGGCGCGCCCCGGAATGACGAGCGGAGAGGCCCGCACCCTCGCGCCTCATCTCACTCCTGGCGCATCCCACAGCCCTCAGTTCTGCAGCCTCACCCCCACCATCATCACGGTCCCCTGCGAGCTCGATCCCGGCTGGTTCGAGTCCAGGATGTCGTGGCGGAGCGTGCCCTTGATCCAGAGGTTGCGGTTGAGCTTGTAGATCAAATTGCCTTCGAGCGAGTAGGTCTTGTCGTTGCGGTTCTGGCCCTGATAGTCGTAGGTGCCGTAGGTGAACTTGCCGACCGCGGTGAGCCAGCGGCGGAAATCGTGATCGACTTCAACGGCGTAAGTGCGCACCAGCACGCCGGAGGAGCCGGGAACGGTGGTCTCGGCGATCTGCGTGTCGGTGAAGAATTTCACCGTGGTCAGGCCGCTCGCGCTCCAGATCAACGAGCCCGAGGTGAGGAAGCCTGCGAGCTGGCTCAGGCGCGGGTCGACATAGTTGCGCGCGGAGTAGCCGACCGAGACCTCGCCGGTGAGGATGCGCGAGAACTCGAAGGACGAGCCGACCTTGGCGTAGCCGCCGTTTGAATCGCGGAAGTAGCCGTTGCGGTCCGCGGCCTGGTCGTGGACGCGGGTGTCGCCCTGGATCTCGACGAACGGCTTCAAGCCCGGCTTCAGCTCGTAGGAGAAGCGCCCCACGCCGCCATACTGGTTGAAGTCGCGGTCGTCGTTGCTGAAGGTCGAGCCGTCGGTGAGCTTGGAGTTGGTGTAGGCCGTGCGATCGACGGTGGCGCCGGCCGCGACCTGGAAGCGGTTGAAGGTCTGGTCGAAGCCGAAGGTGCCGCCATAGCTCGCGTAAACAGGATATTTCTGCAGGCCGGCCTGCACGTTCGGGCTGCCAGGATTGTCGGTGGCCAGCCGCAGGCGGAGCTGCGAGGTCAGCTTGAGGTCGCGGTCGACGTCGAGGCGGCCGTCGACATGGCCGGTGAAATCGGGGCGATCGATCTCGACCGGCGACGGCGAGGCGAAGCCGTCGATCGTGGCCGGCATGTTGTTGGTGTAGCCGGAGAACGAGCCGCGCAAATCCGCGACCAGCGCGTGGCGTTTCCAGTCTGACACCACGAGAAGATCGGGCGCGACCACATAGACCGGCGAGCCGACCGGCTTGTTCAGCCGCGCAGGATTGGTGTCGTAGCCGGCGGAGAGCTCGAGCCCGCCCTTGATCAGGAAGCTGCCGGCATAATCGCCGACAGCTCCGAACGGTTCGTCGTCGGGCCTGAGGCGGCGGCGCTGCGGCTGACCGGGCACGGTGCCCGCCATCGCCGCCGGCACCGGCGCCTTGTTCGCGGTCTCGGATGGCGGCGGCGCGATCCGCGGCAAGCCGAGTGTGGACACCGGCGGCTTTGCGGATGGCACTGGCGAACCGGGGCCGGCAGCGCGCTTCGACTTCGGTTGACCCGGATAGAGCTTCGGTTGCTGCCGCTTGCGGTTCAGCGAGTCATAGCCGGAGCTGCTCGCGCCGTTGGCGGCGGGCAGGCCATAGGTCGGGACCTGATTGGCCGGGGTTTGGCCGACGCGCGAGATTGCCGGCGCCTGCTGGCGCCCGCGCGGCGCGGCATTGGGATCGGGCAGCGCCGGGAGCGCATCCGACGGCGCAAGCGGCACGCCCGCCGTGCGACGCGTCGGCAGCGTGTCAGGCGAGGCAAAGCCGCCGCGGTTCGGATTGAAGAGGTCGGGCGTGAGGCTCTGGGCAGCCGCCGGCGCACTTTCGAGGGCGGTCAGCACAAGACACGGCAAAGCCGCGCGCAGGAAATGCGCGCGTTTGCTCCGGCCAATGCCTGGAGGCGACCCCACGATAGAATTCCTCAACGAAATCAAACACTTTCACGACGACCTCCGCCGGTTGGCGGGAACCATCGTTAATAGAGTTAAAACAATTATGGTTAATGACCGGTTGAGGGCTTGGTCGCTCGCGTCGCCTCGCAGGTCTCGGCATGCTAAGCAGGCGCCAACGGGCGAATGCCCCTCCTCCCTGGACCTGAACATGCCGAGCTCGAAACCGCTGATGACCCAATCATCCGGCTCCATCCCCGACAGCGTCGAATCCGCGCTCCGCACGCTGGAGACGGAGAGCGGCGGCATCAATGCGCTCGCCGCCGCGCTGCGCGGTCCGCTGGGCGCGACCTTCGCCAAGGCGGTCGACCTGATCCGCAACGCCAAGGGCCGCGTCATCGTCACCGGCCTCGGCAAATCCGGCCACATGGCGCGCAAGATCGCGGCGACGCTGGCCTCGACCGGCACGCCCGCTTTCTTCGTGCACACCGCCGAAGCCGCCCATGGCGACCTCGGCATGATCACGACCGACGATGTCATCATGGCACTGTCCTGGTCCGGCGAGCAGCCGGAGATGAAGACGCTCGTGAACTATTCGGCGCGCTTCGCAATCCCGATGATCGCGGTGACGTCGAACGCGGCATCCTCGCTTGGACAAGCGGCGGACATCGTGATCGAGCTGCCGAAGGCGCGCGAGGCCTGCCCGCACAATCTGGCGCCGACCACCTCCACGATGATGCAGGTCGCGATCGGCGATGCCATCGCCATCGCGCTGCTCGAAGGCCGCGGCTTCACCGCGCTGGAGTTCGCGCATTTCCACCCCGGCGGCAAGCTCGGCGCGATGCTTAAATTCGTCCGCGACTACATGCGCACGGGCGCGGAGATCCCGGTCAAGCCGCTCGGTACCAAGATGTCGGACGCGGTGATGGAGATGTCCGCCAAGGGCTTGGGCTGCGTCTGCATCGTCACGGAAGGCAACGAGATCGCCGGCATCATCACCGACGGCGACCTGCGCCGCCACATGCGGCCGGATCTTTTGACCGCGTCCGTCGACGATATCATGACGAAGCAGCCGAAGACCGTGCCGCCCTCGATGCTCGCCACCGAGATGATCGAGGTGTTGAACACAAGCAAGATCACGACGCTGGTCGTGACCGCGGCGGACAAGCTGGTGGGTATCGTGCATCTGCACGATCTGTTGCGGGCGGGCGTGGCGTAGGGCGCGCCGCCTCTACGCCTCGTCATTCCGGAGCGCGCCACTTGGCGCGAGCCCGGAATCGATCTCACACCGAGGTCGCTGCACGATGGATTCCGGGCTCACGCTTCGCGCGCCCCGGAATGACAGCGAGGGCGCGGTGCTCCTCGCAATGGCAGCGATCAGGCCTGCGCAAACCGCGCCGCGGTCTCTTCCAGCGGCAGCTTCAGCCCGTTCGCCAGATACGACACCGTGCGGTAGAAGCCGCACAGCAGCATGATCTCCAGGATCTGCGCCTCGTCGTAATGCGCCGACAGCGCGGCGAACTCCTCGTCATCGAATGTCGCGCGGTGATGCAGCGCGTCGACGGCGGCGATCAGCGCCTGCTCCGCCGGCGACCAGCACGGTGACATCGCATCGCCCAGCACCGTCGCGTGCACCTCCTCCGCGGTGAGCCGCGCAGGTCCCGCAAAAATCGCGACGTGCACGCCCCATTCATATTCGCATCCGGTCAGCGCGCAGGTCCGGTCGATGACGATCTCGCGCTGGCGCAGCGACAGCGGGCCGGGATCGAGCAGGCCGCCGGCGCGGAACTTGTCCCAGGCGCGGGCGTGGCCCGCCATCACCCGGAACAGCACCAGCGGCGGCGCGCCGCGCATGATACGGTCGAACTGGGCCTGGATCTCCGGGGGATAAGGCGGCGCGAGCGGGGCAATGCGTGGTGTGGCCAGGGACATCAGCTGTCTCCATTGCTACCATTATTGTAGCAGAATGCTACATTATTTGTAGCATCACGCAAGAGGGTGAGGATGGCGAAACAGGCAGCATCAAAGGGGCGGACCGTGCGTGGCTCGCGCACCGGGCGGCCGATCATGGCACTGCTCGACCTCCTGGGCCGACGCTGGAGCCTGCGTATCTTGTGGGAGTTGCGCGCAAAACCCCTCACCTCCCGCGGCTTGCGCACCGCCTGCGACGAGGCTTCGCCGACGGTGCTGCAAGCGCGGCTGACGGAGCTGCGCGAGGCGGGATTCGTGGAGCTGGGCGAAACTGGAGGTTACGGCCTGACGGCGCTCGGGCGGGAATTGTGCGAGACGTTCATGCCGCTGCACCGGTTTGCGGAGAGGTGGAAGAAGAGCTGAGACGCCGGTTGCCTCCCTCTCCCCGTTCTTACGGGGAGAGGGTTGGGGTGAGGGGCTGCTTCTGCAAACAAGGTGAGAGATGGACTCGCGGAAACTCCCCCTCACCCGGATTGCATCTTCGATGCAATCCGACCTCTCCCCGCAAGCGGGGCGAGGTAAGAAAAGGCTACGCCGCCGTGACCGTCAGATTAGCACCGTCCACCTGCACGACCTTCACCCTTGTCCCCGCCGGAATATCCGGGCCGGCGACGCGCCACACGGTGTCGCCGATACGGACCGTGCCGCTACCGTCGATGATCGGCTTCTCCAGCGTAAACTCGCGGCCGAGCAGCGCCTCGGTGCGTTTGTTGAGGAAGGGGCTGGCGCTTGCACCGAGCTTCGGCCGGGCGAGGCGGCGCCACACCGGCACGGCAGCGGCTGCGAACACCGCGAACATCACGAGCTGCAACTGCCAGGACACAGCGACCGCGAACGAGATCAGGCCGACCAGGAGCGCGGCGAGCCCGAGCCAGAACAGGAAGACGCCCGGCGCCAGCACCTCCAGCGCCATCAGGATGAAGCCGAAGATCAGCCAGTTCCAGGTCCCAAGCGATACGAACATGTCGGTCATGACACGACCTCTTTCATTTTCCCTACCGCGGCGGCACCGCCGGCGGCGTGGGGCTGGACGGCGGCACCGAACCGCGACGGACGGCAGCCGCCGCGGACGCCGCGCTTTCGCCGAACGTCGCCTTGGCAATTTCGCCGATGCCGGCGAGTGAGCCCAGCATGCTCATCGCTTCCACCGGCAGCATGATGATCTTCTGATTCGGCGAGTCCGCGAGCTGGCCGAATGCCTTGATGTACTTGTCGGCGATGAAATAGTTCAGCGCGGCGACGTCGCCCTTGCTGATGGCCTCGCTGACCATCTGGGTCGCCTTGGCCTCGGCCTCCGCCAGGCGCTCGCGCGCCTCGGCGTCGCGAAAAGCGGCCTCGCGGCGGCCCTCGGCCTGGAGGATCTGGCCCTGCTTGGCGCCCTCGGCGCGCAGGATTTCGGACTGGCGCGCGCCTTCGGCCTGCAGGATGTCGGCGCGCTTGACGCGCTCGGCCTTCATCTGCCGTCCCATCGCTTCGACCAGGTCGGCCGGCGGCACGATGTCCTTGATCTCGATCCGGTTGACCTTGAGGCCCCAGGGCGAGACCGCGGCATCGACCACGCGCAGCAGGCGCTCGTTGATCTCGTCGCGATGCGACAGCACCTGGTCGAGATCCATCGAGCCCATCACCGAGCGGATGTTGGTCATGGTCAGCACGATGATCGCCTGCTCCAGGTTGGAGACCTCATAGCTCGCTTTGGCCGCGTCGAACACCTGGAAGAAGGCGACGCCGTCCACCGTCACGGTGGCATTGTCCTTGGTGATCACCTCCTGCTCGGGAATGTTGATCACCTGCTCCATCATGTTGATCTTGCGTCCGACGCGATCGAAATAGGGCACGATCAGATTGAGCCCCGGTGTCAGCGTCTGGGTGTATTTGCCGAACCGCTCGATGGTCCAGTCATAGCCCTGCGGCACCGTCTTCACGCCCGCAATGAGCGTAACGATGACGAGCAACACCAGCACAATCGCGAAAACGTCGAAACCGCTCATATATCCTCCAAGGCAGGAAAAGAACATTTCCCGCGCTGTCATTGGTCGGGATCACGACCCTACCGGTTCAGCGGTCGCGACTCACGTCGGCATCCGCGCAATTCTGCACAAGACGTACGCAGAGGGAACGGTCACGATTAAGTATTTGCAAAGCGCTCTTGAAAGCGCACAGGCGCAGATTTAGCCGCCGGCATTAACGTTTCTGACCGTACCGCCTGTCACCCGACAAGCCTATTCGATGACCTCGTTCGCGATTGCCAGCAGGCTCGATGAAAGTGTGGCGCCGATCGCCTTGGCCGTCTTCAGGTTGATCGTGAGCTCGAACTTGGTGGAATTCTGGACCGGAAGGTCGGCAGGCTGTGCTCCCTTCAGGATACGATCAATGTAAGAGGCGGCGCGGCGGACCTGCTCGGCGCTGTCTGTGCTGTAGGACATCAGCCCGCCCTCGCCCACGAAGGTGCGACTCCAGAACACCGCCGGCAGGCGGGCTTCGCTGATTGCAGCCAGGAGAGGCGCACGATTGGCCATGGTGAAGAAGTCCGGCAGGATCAGCAGGCCGCCGTCTTGCCGCGAAGCCAGCGCGGCGATCGAGGCCAAGTCGTGAACTGGTGCTGCCTCGACCGTCACATGAAGCGTCCGTGCGGCATCCTCGATCGTGCGCAGCATCAGGGGCGCGAACGGCGCGGTGGCAGGATTGTAGACGACGAAGACGCGTGACACTTTTGGCGTAACCTGCGTCAGCATCTCCAACCATTTGCCGGCCAGCGGGCCGTCGTAATCGGTGAAGCCGGTGATATTGCCGCCGGGATGGGCGAGGTTCTGGACAAAACCCTGACTGACGGGATCGGTGACGACGGCAAACACGATCGGGATCGTCGTGGTGCGCTGGCGCAGTTCCTCTACCGAGGGCGTTCCGACCGCGAGCAGGATGTCCGGCTTGAGCGCCACGAGTTCGTCGGCGAGCCGCGCGATGCGTTCCCGGTCGCCGGCGCCGTTGCACCAATCGATGCTGAGGTTGTTGTGCTCCTTCCAGCCTTGGACGGCGAGCGCCTCGACCAGGATCGTGCTGCGGGCCTGCCCGATCGCGTCATCCGCGGCCGTGACCGAGAGCACGCCGAGCCGTCGCGTCGGGTTCGGCTGCTGCGCCAGCACTGAGGCCGGCCGCGCGGCGATTGTCCCAAGAAGCGCCAGAATCCCGCGGCGGTTCATGGGACATGCCATCAGATCCAGCCCTGAAGCTCGCGCAGCACGAGCGTCCGGATCACGTCCATGCCGGGATCGCTGTCGTTGAGGCAGGGGATCGCGGAAAACTGCTCGCCGCCATTGTGCTTGAATATCTCGGCATTCTCCTGCGCGATCTCCTCAAGCGTCTCCAGGCAGTCGGCGGAAAACCCGGGCGTTACCACCGCGATGCGGCGCACGCCTTCCTTGGCGAGCCGCTCCATTGTCTTGTCGGTGTAGGGCTGGAGCCACTCGTCGTTGCCGAAGCGCGACTGGAAGGTCAGCAGCAGCTTTGTGACGTCCATGCCGAGCCGGCGGCGCAGCGCCTCGGTCGTGGCGACGCAGTGGCTCTGATAGGGATCGCCTTTGTCGACATAGGATTTCGGCATGCCGTGGAAGGAGGCGACGATCAGCTCCGGCTCGAACGGCAGCGTCGCCAGATGCGTCTCGATCGAGATCGCGAGCGCCTCGATATAGGCCTCGTCCTGATAATAAGGCGGCGTCACCCGCAGCGTCGGCTGCGCGCGCAGGCGCGCCAGCACACGGAACACTTCGTCGCAAACCGTCGCCGAGGTCGAGGCGGAGTATTGCGGATAGAGCGGCACGGCGAGGATCCTGTCGCAACCTTTTGCGATGAGTGCGTCGATGCCGGACTTGATCGAGGGATTGCCGTAGCGCATCGCCCAATCCACAACGACGTGGTCGCGGTCCGACAGTGCGGCTGCAAGCTTGTCGCCCTGCGCGCGCGTGATGGTCTTCAGCGGCGATTCGTTCCGCTCATTGTTCCAGATCTTCTGATAATCCAGCGCCTTGGTGCGGGGACGGCGGCGCAGGATAATGCCATTGAGCACGAGCTGCCAGACCAGACCCTGGTCCTCGATGACGCGGGCGTCCGAGAGGAATTCCCTCAGATAGACCCGCACGCCGGGCGCATCGGCCGTATCGGGCGTGCCGAGATTGACCAGGAGCACGCCGACGCGCGGCAGACTGGACCGGGAGGCCGACCTCGCGGCTGCGATGGGGGCAATTGTCGACATGGTCCGTTGCGTCGCGCGTTACCCCGATCTTGTCAAGATGAGGCCGATTTCGCTAGGCTCGCACCCGGGCGGGGAGGGAAGATGACACTCGCGGAATGGTGCGTATTTGGAGCGCTGCTGCTTTATCTGGCGACGATCGTCTCGATCAAGTGGATCAGATTTCGCCGCTTCGACAATTCCCGGCCGCGCGACCCCGCCTTCTTCGAGGACGCCCTCGCGCAGCGCGCGCTCGGCGCCCACCAGAACGGCATCGAGACCTTTCCGTTCTTCGCCTTCGCCGTGCTGCTCGCCGAATTCCGGGATTCACCGCAGCGGCTGATCGACGAGCTCGCCGTGCTGTTCCTGATCGTGCGGATCGCCTACGTGCTGACCTATCTCGGCAACCGCCCGAGGTTGCGCTCGATCCTCTGGAGCATCGGCTTTGCGATCAATCTCGGGATCTTCTTCATGCCGATGCTGAAGCGTTTTTTGCCGTAGATGGGGTAACGGGCCCCGGGCAGCCTTCCAGCCAAGCCGCGCTAGCTACGGCGCTATTTGTGGCGCGCGTCGCGCGGCTTGGTTGGAAGGCAAGC
>NZ_JADPKS010000171.1 GCF_023074175.1 Bradyrhizobium sp. 139 | reverse complement strand
GTGAGCTGGTCCCGGTTGTCTGAACAGATTTTCCGCGTTGATAAGTGGAGCCTCTGCCGGGGTTAGGCTGCCAAGCGGATTGGCAGCGGGGTGAAGTAGGCTTGATCCGGTGTGCTGCCGTCAAGGCTCGAATGGGGACGGCGGCGATTGTAGAAGTCGAGATATCGGCCGATTGAGTCGCGCGCCTCGCTGACGGTCTCGTAGGCCCGCAGATACACCTCCTCATACTTGACGCTGCGCCACAACCGCTCGACGAACACGTTGTCCCGCCAAGCCCCCTTGCCGTCCATGCTGATGGCGATGCCGTTGCTGGCGAGCACGGCGATGAAGGTCGCACCGGTGAACTGCGAACCCTGGTCGGTATTGAAGACGTCAGGCCGGCCGTGCCGCGCCAGGGCATCCTCCAGGGTCTCGACGCAGAAGGCCGCTTCCATCGTGATCGACAACCGCCACGACAAGACACGTCGGGTAGCCCAATCGAGCACGACAGCGAGATACACGAAGCCGCGCGCCATCGGGATGTAAGTGATGTCCATCGCCCAGACCTGGTTCGGACGCGTGATCTCCATGCCGCGCAGTAGGTAAGGATAGATCTTGTGGCCGGGCTCCGGCTTCGTGGTCCGAGGACGGCGATAGAGCGCGTCTATCCCCATCCGCCGCATCAGCGTTTTGACATGCCGGCGGCCGATCTTGCACCCCTCGGCAGCCAGCAGGCCTCTCAACATCCGCGAACCGGCGAAAGGAAACTCCAGATGCAGCCGATCAAGATGCCGCATGACCGTGAGATCGGCGTCCGACACCGGGCGCGGCAGGTAATAGACGCTGCCACGGCTGATCTGCAACACTTCCGCTTGTTTCGTGATCGACAAATCGTGCTCGCGGTCGATCATCGTTTTGCGCTCAGCAATCCCGCCTTGGTGAGCGCGCTTTCTAAAAAATCGTTCTCCAGCGTCAACTCGCCGATCTTTGCGTGCAGCGACTTTACGTCCACGGCCGGCGCGGCGGGCGTCACACTTCCAGATCCGAAAACCTCCGAAGCTCCGCCCTCGAGCTGGGTCTTCCACGCCGTAATCTGATTGGGATGGACGTCAAACTGCTCGGCCAGTTGAGCTATCGTTCGGTCGCCCTTCACGGCGGCGAGTGCCACCTTGGCCTTGAAAGCCGGCGTGTGGTTCCGGCGCGGTCGTCTGCTCATGGTCTCTCCTGTTCGCGGCGATTATCGCCGCCGTCAGGCAGAAATTCCACTTATCCTCCTGTTCAAATTTGCGGAGCCAGCTCA
>NZ_JADPKS010000099.1 GCF_023074175.1 Bradyrhizobium sp. 139 | reverse complement strand
CTTTTCCAATGCGCGAGCATCGGTGGACGGGTGGAGCGAAGTTGCTAGGTCCATTGCGACTAGCGAATTTGATTTCGTCATCTCATACCTCTGAGGCCAATTGAACCGGCGGGTGCCGCGATCGTTCGCTTTCCAACGGCCTGATGTGGCGGTCGGGCATGAATCGAGGGCCCCCATAGTCCTTGGCGATTAGTTGCTTTTCGACGTCGGGATCGTAGACCTGTGCGTGCGCTGTTATTGTGCTGTTTGAATGTAATTCCGCAGATTTCATGCGTCATCCCATGTCAGAGGCCAAAAACCTGTGATGAGCTGCGGATTGCTTCAGTTTAGACAGGTCAGCAACTTTAGTGGCGCAGTGGTCTCCTTCGAGCATGCGCGGCTATCTGAGTGAGTCAACCGGCGTTTGGTCTGACTGCTTTCCTGCGGTTTGAACTAGAGCCTAGGACTTGTGGCTGCGACCGATAGTCTTTCAACCTTCGATGATCTACGCATCGCAGTGTTGTGCGGTGCACGCTGTGGCCGGAATGTGTTGGTGCAGCTAAAGATAGATAGACTCACCTCCAGGCTGGAAGAATTCTGCGATATGAGAGCATCATTGTAAAAATAATCATGCCGGCATTTCACCGAGTGAATCAAAAGGGTACCGAAGAATCGAAGTCGGTAATAATTGTTAATGATGGAAATAAGCAATGCGTTTCAGCAAGCCGCAGAGGCCTTACAGGGAGTTCAAATTCTGCCTGATGACCACCGAGATTCGGTAACATATGGCGTCGCATGAAGCTGAGAACTTCCTTATGCCACAGCCGTAGCAGACTCGAGCCTAACGCAGAGATCGTAAGAAGCTTCGTGTTCCAGCATGCGGGCGCAGTATTTCGAGAGCGCGACGACTTACATTGCAGAAATTCGGCTTATGGAGTCGGTAGCGTTGGGTGGCTGACAACTTGATCAAGGTGTCGCGAATTTGACGGCCCTCAAGGTATGCTGGTGGATCGCGTACGATTCAGGGCAAGTCGCCGCGAGGTGTTGACTGTTCGTCACGCATCCAGAGGCGAATGAGGGTGGAGGTAAACAGCGTGAATTTTGACATCGCACAGCAGACCGCTTCTGTCGTTTTTTCCGATTCTTATTTGGAAGCTCGGAAAAAATTCGTGGCCGCGGTGCCCACGTCGAGATCGTATTTATGCAGCTCAAAGGGGCCATCAGGCGAGGCTCTGTTCACGGATGTGGCGTATTTTGGCAGCCCGGACGCCAGGAAGCTCCTGATCCTGATTTCCGGCACG
>NZ_JADPKS010000079.1 GCF_023074175.1 Bradyrhizobium sp. 139 | reverse complement strand
AGCGCGACGACCGTGTTCCGGGCGAGGATTGGCTTCCGAAGTTTTCTGCAGCTCACTGCATCACCTCATATCCGGTCGGATCGTTTGATCCGTACCCACCTTCCGCATGCTTGCGGCGAGGAAGCCTGGCGAGGATGAGACCCATCTACAAAACGACGTTTGAAGCCCTAGGGTGGCACGGTCATCATCCATCCCGCACGGGACGCGGCGAGGCCGCGACGCGTGATGGCGGTTTGTTTTATGCCTTCATGATTGCCCCCTCAGGAACGAGGCCCGTGGTGAGATAGCGCCACAGCGCCACGATCAGCTTGCGGGCCAGAGCCACGATGGCGATGCGTTTGGCCCGCTTGCCGGCGTTGGCGGTGCGTGTGCGGAACCAGCGGCTGAGTGCGCTGTCGCCTTGATGGCGAAGCCACAGCCAGGCCAGTTCGATCGCCTTGGTGCGCGCCCGCCGATTGCCGGCCTTGCTGATGCCCTGCTCGCGATCGATGCCGCCGCTCTTCCAGGGACTAGGCGCCAACCCGCAATAGCTGGCGACCTCGCGCTGGTTGTGGAAGTCCTTGTAGAACACCTCGTCCACCAGCCCTGGGGTGAAGGCGGGGCCGAGCGCCTTGAGCCGCTGCAAGTTCGATCGCCGCTCCGCCATCGGCGCTGGAATGGGACAGGTCTGCACAGCCTGGGCCTGCTCCAGCGCCGCAAGCTGCTCCCGTACCATGGTCAGCCGCGCGTGCTCGCGCTTCACCTCGGCCAGCAGATGGGGCGGCAGCGGCTGCCCCTGCCAATCGCGCTGCTGCTCCAGAAAGGTGAGCCAGTCCCGTCGGCGCGGGTTGCCGACCGCCACGCCCAACAGACGCAGCAGCGCCTTGATCCGGTTGCCATGGGCCGTCTGCTCCTTGACCAGACGATCCCGTTCCCGGCTCCCTCGCCGGGTATCCTCTTCGGCCACGCTCGGAACGCGGACGATCCGGACCACCCGTGGCTCGCCCCGCAGATAGGCCATCAGGGTCCGCAGCATGAGCTCGCCGTCGATCCGATCCGTCTTCGCCCGCCGCGACCGCTGCTCCACCGCAATGCTGGCCGGATCGAACACGAAGTTGGTGATCCCGGCCGCTTGCAACAGCCGGTGCAGCCAAAAGCCGTCATAACCGGCCTCGTAGCAGCTCACCACCCGCGGCGGCGATCCGAGCTTCTCGGCCGCTCGCGCCTTGATCTTCTCGAGCAAGGCCAGCAGCCCGGCGTGATCGCCGCCCTCAATCTTGTGGCGTGAGATCCGGTCACGATCCGGACTGTGCAG
>NZ_JADPKS010000064.1 GCF_023074175.1 Bradyrhizobium sp. 139 | reverse complement strand
GAGCTATGCGGGATTTTGGGTGACGAGGTGATCAGGCGGCGTGGTTTGCCGGCATGTGGATGACCTCGATGCCGTCGTTGAATCTGACACCTGCGATCACCTTCGGCAACTGATTTGTGCCTTTGAGCCGCCGCCAGGTCCTTGATGCCGCGATGACCAGCTTGAACACCATCAGCTTGGCGGTGGTTGGCGACAACGAACCCTTGGTTCGCACCGTTCTGTGCCGCACGGTCGCGAACACGCTTTCGATGGGGTTGGTCGTGCGCAAGTGATCCCAATGCTCGGCAGGGAAGTCATAGAAGGCCAGCAACGCGTCGCGGTCCTTGGCGAGGCATTCGACCGCTCGGCCGTACTTGGCGCGGTATTTCTCGGCGAAGGCGCCGATCGCCGCTTCGGCGGCCGCCCGGTTCGGCGCCCAGTAGACTTCGCGCAGGTCCTTCTTCATGTTGGCCTGGACCGAGAGCGGGACCTTGTCCAGGACGTTTACGGTCTTGTGCACCCAGCAGCGCTGGTGCCGTGTGCCGGGAAAGACCTCGTCGAGCGCCTTCCAGAAGCCGAGCGCGCCGTCGCCAACGGCAATTTCCGGGGCGATCTGCAACCCGCGCTGCTTCACGTCGATCAGGAGCTCACGCCAGCTCTGCGCGCTCTCCCGGACGCCGACCTGAAAGCCAATCAGTTCCTTCTTGCCTTCCGGCGTCGCGCCAATCAGCACCAGCATGCATTCGCCGTGGTCTTCCATGCGCGCCTGCAGGAAGACGCCATCGGCCCACACATACACATAGCGTCGCGCCGACAGATCGCGCTTCTGCCAGCGCTCATACTCGCCCTGCCACTCGGCCGTCAGCCGGGAGATGACCGCCGGCGACAGGTTCGGCGCGTCCTTGCCCAGCAAGGCCGTCAGCGCCTCCTGGAAATCGCCGGTCGAGATGCCGCGCAGGTACAGCACCGGCAACAGCGCATCCAGGCTCCGGGTGCGCCGCGCCCACAGCGGTAGGATTGCCGAGCTGAACCGGATCCGCTCGCTATCGCCGGCCGCCCCGCGGTCCCGAATCTTCGCCCGCGCGACCTCGACCGGTCCGATGCCGGTCGCAATCGTTCGCGCCGGGCCGTAACCATGTCGCACGACACGGGCGCGCCCGTCGGCCAGCTTCAAATCCTTCACCGTGGCAAGAAACGTCTCGACTTCGATCTCCACGGCCTGCGCCAGAAGCTGCCGCGCACCAGCTCGCAGGATATTGGTCAGTGGATCATCGATCTCGTCGGGCTGACGAAGCGGGACAATGTTGCTAGTCTCGTTC
>NZ_JADPKS010000057.1 GCF_023074175.1 Bradyrhizobium sp. 139 | reverse complement strand
TGTCCAGACCGGATAGATAGGTAACACACTAGACCGGATGGATAGGTGACAGTTCTCTGTCGGCTGGGAGGATCAGCCGATGCCTTGGCGAGAGAGCTGCGCAATGGACCAACGGGTTAGCTTCATCACGGATCAGCGAAGCGGATTGTGGACGATGACGGAGCTGTGCGATCACTACGAGATCAGTCGCAAGACCGGTTACAAATGGTTGGACCGCTACCGGTTGGAAGGGGCTGGAGGGCTTGCGGATCGCTCCCACGCCGCGCGGGTGCATGGGCGAGCGACGCCGCAGCACATCGTGGATGCGATTGTGGGGCTGCGGCTTGAGCGGCCGAGCTGGGGACCGCGCAAGATCGTAAGCAAGCTCGAGGCTCGCCAAGGGGATGTCGATTGGCGTCGGCCTCGACGGCAGGCGAGATTCTCAAACGAGCGGGACTGGTCAGCAGCCGTCGGACTCGGCGACGTGCGCCGCCGCGTATGGGGCAACTGACGGTGCCTCAGCATGCCAATCACGTCTGGGCCCTCGATCACAAGGGCTGGATTCGACTGGGCGACGGCTCTCGCGTTGAACCGTTCACGGTGACCGATGGCTTCAGCCGCTATTTGATTAGCCTGGCGGCGACGGGCAGCACGCAATATGCCGAGTGCCAACCGCCGCTGGAGCGGGCGTTTCGCGAGTACGGCTTGCCGCAGATAATCCGCTCCGACAACGGCTCGCCGTTCGCCTCGACCGGGACCACGGGCCTGACGGCGCTGTCGGTATGGTGGATCAAGCTTGGCATCCGCCATGAACGGATTGATCCTGGCCATCCGCAGCAGAACGGCCGACACGAGCGTTTTCACCTCACGCTTCTGGAAGCCATGCGGCCACCGCCGCCAACCCAGGCCGCGCAGGCCCGTCGCTTCGCGGCGTTTGTGCGCGACTATAACAAAGAACGGCCGCACGAATCGCTTGGCCAACGCCCACCTGCCAGCGTCTATCAGACTTCGCCTCGTGCGATGCCAAGGCGGCTTCCCGAGCCGGATTATCCAGCCGAAGCCGCGGTGCGCCAGGTCCGCTCCAACGGCGAGATCAAATGGCGGGGCGACCTCATCCACATCTGCAGCGCTCTCGACGGTGAAACAGTTGCCGTCGAGGAAACCGAGGACGGATACTGGCAAGTGCGCTTCTTCGACGTGCCGATCGGCATCATCGACCAGAAAACACGCAAGCTGCGGCGCTGCGCTAGCGCAGCGCCGCAGCCGACCAAACCATGAACCAATGTCACCCATCCATCCGGTCTGTTCTGTTACCCATCCATCCGCTGGACA
>NZ_JADPKS010000068.1 GCF_023074175.1 Bradyrhizobium sp. 139 | reverse complement strand
CGTAGCAACCATTAAGTATGGCCCCCGATTTCCGCAAGCATGACGCCGCGCTTGCGGCCGTCAAGGCGTGGCCTGTCGGCAGCGGATGTGAGGAGAGGCTTGAGCGACGGCCAGCCTTGACGGCTGCGGCGCACGGCGTCTTTGGATCGGCAGGTCGGGACGAAGAAACGGTCGCCTGATCGAACAAAGAAACGCGGTCAGGCGGCCGGCAGCTTGGCGATGTGTGGCGCTTGGGCGACCCACGGCGTTCCGCGGGCAACGACGGCGTTGATGATGACGAGCAGCTTCCTGGCGCAGGCGACGAGCGCGCGTTTGTGCCCCTTGCCGGCGGCGATCAGCCGGTCGTACAGAGCCTTGAGCTGCGGATTCCAGCGGAAGGATGCCGGAAAAGCCGCGGTGTAGAGCGCCCGGCGCAGGCGTTCGCGGCCACCTTCGATGTGACGGGCACCGGTGCGATCGCCGCTGTCGTCGTCGTAAGGCGCCAGTCCGCTGAGAGCTGCGGCTTTCTCGCGCGTGATGTTGCCGATCTCTGGCATCCTGATCAGGACGGCAACCGCGGTGGGCAGGCCGCAGCCGCCGACGCTGTGGATCAGATCGAGCCGTGCGGCGAGATCAGGGTGCTTGCGGATCGCCGCCAAGAGCGCCTTGAGTGCGGCTCGTTTGGACTTGGCCAGGAGCGCGATCTGCGCCTTCCAAACCTCTTGAATCCGCTTGTCGCGGCAGCTCTCGTGTCGGTTCTTGAGCCTTGCGATATCTTCCGTGATCTGGTCGATCATCGTCAGATGCCCGGCAAGGGGCTGCAGCCGCGGATCCGGAGCGGAATGAATCGTCTTGACCGCGGCGGTGCACATCGCGATCAGCGCCGCGTCGATCTTGTCGTTCTTGGCCAGCAATTGATGGAACGTGCCATAAGCACGGACCTGCTTCGGCTGAAACAGGACGACGACGAACCGCTTGCGCCGAAGCTCGGCGACCACCGCCTGCTCGTAGCCTCCACTGGCCTCGATCCCTATCCTCTTGACCTTGCGGCCCTTCAGCCACTCCACCAACGCCTGGTGGCCTTCCGTCGTGTTGTCGATCCGCAACTGATCCGAGCTGCCGTCGATCGCCACGTCGAGCCTGTGTTTGCCGGTATCGATCCCGGCACAGATCGTGATACGCTTGGCCATCTTCCTCGACCCTCCCTTGTGAATGCGAACCTGAAGTTCGTTCAACCATGCGGGTCCCGATGAAGTGCCGACCGCGATCTTGCTACGAAACGCAGCCCTCAAGGCTTCGGTGGGCATCGATCCGATCGATCGGCGGCCCAGCTCGGGTGGCC
>NZ_JADPKS010000022.1 GCF_023074175.1 Bradyrhizobium sp. 139 | reverse complement strand
CGCTCGCGCCTTGATCTTCTCGAGCAAGGCCAGCAGCCCGGCGTGATCGCCGCCCTCAATCTTGTGGCGTGAGATCCGGTCACGATCCGGACTGTGCAGCGTCACCAGCCAGGTCTTTTGACTCAGTTCGATCGCAACGAAAATTGTGCCAATATGCCCGGCGGTGGGCGTGCTCTCGATCGATGCTTGCATCAAACTCTCCGATGGTTCGAGTGTGGAAACCCAAACCTATCGGAAAGAGCCCGCTCACCGCCCCATGGAATCTACGAGACCTACCGCCTTTCCGGCGGCACCTCTCGTATTCTCGCGCAATGCGCCGCGACATCATCCAGGCTGTACTTCAGATGCACCCGCTTGTCCGATGGCGCCTGCTTGGTCGTGCACACGCCCGCCCGCCATTCCTGCGTGGGGCGGATTGGACGCGGCGCAAAGCCGCCGCCGCAGTTTGGGCACACGTTGGAAAGTTTTGTCTCGACGCAGTCCGCACAGAACGTGCATTCATAGGAGCAGATCCGCGCATCCGTCGCGGTCGGCGGCAGGTCGCGGTCGCAATATTCGCAGTTCGGTCGAAGCTGGAGGGCCATGGCTTTCGTCTCCCGGATTGACCGGGATGATCGCAGAACAGGCGCGCAGCGCGAATGGCGCATTTCCCTCGATTTCAGCCAGCTTTCAAACCCTTCAGCGGCAGCCGGGTGCTCTCCTTCAGCCGGTCGAGCACGATCGAGGAGCGCACATGCGCCACGCTCTGGTGCGGCATCAGCACGTCGTTGACGAGGTTGGAGAGCCCCTTGAGGTCGCGCAGCACCGCTTTCAGCACATAGTCGGCGTCGCCCGTCAGAGAATAGGCCTCCTGGATTTCGTCGATGCGGCCCACCAGCGCGCGGAAGCGCTTGGCATTGTCCGGCGAATGCGTCGCGAGCGTCACCTGGATGAAGGCGATCACGCCGAAGCCGAGCACCTCGCTGGAGAGATCGGCGTGATAGCCTGATATCACCTTCTCCTCCTCCAGTCGCATCCGCCGCCGCGAGCATTGCGAGGCCGACAGGCCGGCGAGATCCGCGAGCTCCTGGTTGGTGAGCCGACCGTCGTCCTGGAGCGCACCGAGGATCTTGAGGTCGAAGGCGTCTACCGAAATCATGCGTCACATACCCTGTTCATGCACGGATCGTGCATATAATAGCCAAGGCGCATCCCGTTTGCACGCCCATTGCATGCCCCATGAAGGATAGTTCAGGTCCGCAGCAATTTGGGAGAGCACCATGGGTCCGTTTCCGCACGATGCACCGCCGGCCACGATCAGCGTCGACAATCCGATGGGCACCGACGGGTTCGAGTTCGTCGAATATGCGCATCCCGATCCGGAAGAGCTGCACGCGCTGTTCAGGCTGATGGGCTATGAGCCGGTCGCGCGCCACAAGACCAAGTCAATCACCGTCTATCGCCAAGGCGACATCAACTATCTCGTCAACGAGGAGCCCGGCACCCACGGCTACGACTTCGTTGCCGCGCATGGTCCCTGCGCGCCGTCGATGGCATTTCGCGTCGTTGATGCGAAGGCCGCCTATGACCGCGCGATTTCACTCGGTGCGGAATCTGCCGATGTGTCATCGGCGCAGAAGACGCTGGATGTGCCCGCAATCAAGGGCATCGGCGGCAGTCTGCTCTATTTCGTCGATCGTTACGGCGCCAAGGGCTCGGCCTATGATGGCGAGTTCGAATGGCTCGGCGCGCGCGATCCGCGGCCCGCCGGGGCCGGCCTGTTCTACCTCGACCATCTCACCCATAACGTCCATCGCGGTCGCATGGACGTGTGGACCGGCTTCTACGAGAAGCTCTTCAACTTTCGCCAGATCCGCTTCTTCGATATCGAGGGCCGCGCCTCCGGCCTGTTCTCGCGTGCGCTGACCAGCCCTGACGGCAAGATCCGCATTCCGATCAACGAGGACGCCGGCGATTCCGGCCAGATCGAGGAATATCTGAATATCTATCGCGGCGAGGGCATCCAGCACATCGCCTGCGGCTGCAGCGACATTTACCGTACCATCGAGAGCCTGCGCGAAGCCGGGCTGCCCTTCATGCCGGCTCCGCCCGCGACCTATTTCGAGCGAATCGACGCGCGTCTGCCCAAGCACGGCGAGGACGTCGCGCGGCTTCAGATCAATGGCATCCTGATCGACGGCGAGGGCGTGGTCGAAGGCGGCCAGACCAAGGTGCTGCTCCAGATCTTCTCGGCCAACGCCATCGGCCCGATCTTCTTCGAGTTCATCCAGCGCAAGGGCGACGACGGTTTTGGCGAGGGCAATTTCAAGGCCCTGTTCGAATCGATCGAGGAGGATCAGATCCGGCGCGGCGTGTTGAAGGTGGATAACGCGGCGTAAGTCGCGCGTTCCGGCACATTGCCGCGTCAAAACAAGTCTCGTCCCGCACAAGCGGAAGCGCAGATCCGGGACCCATACCGCGGAATCCATCGATCGCGATCGGCAGGAGTACAGAACTCCAAGTCTTTGCCAACCACATCCTGTGGCTATGGATCCCGGATCAGCGCTCTGCTCCGCTGCGCTTGTCCGGGACGACGAGCGGAGATTGGTGCTCCAGCAAAGATCTTATCTTTCCGCCTTCCACGCCTTCATCACCGCCCCGATATCCGCCCCCTCCGGCTCCCGAACCGCCGACGGCGTGCGCGAGAAGCGCGGCGCGGGCGCGGGCTGTTTCACGCCGTGGCGTTCGACGAAGACGTTGCGGGCGACCATGTGCGGATGCTCGGTCGCTTCCGACATGGTCAGCACCGGTGCGAAGCAGATGTCGGTGCCTTCCATGATCTTGCACCAGTCTTCACGTGTCTTGCTCTTGAACACGGCCTGCAACTTCTGCTTCAGCGCCGGCCAGGCCTTGCGGTCCATCTGCGCGTCGAAATCGGCATCGGAGAGGCCAGCGTGCTCGCGGAGCAGCGCATAGAACTGCGGCTCGATCGAGCCGATCGAGACGAAATGGCCGCAGGCGCATTCGTAGACACCATAGAAATGTGCGCCGCCGTCGAGGAAGTTCTGGTTGCGGCGCTCGGTCCAGCGGCCGATCGTGGTCATGTCGAAGAAGAACGACATCAGCGAAGCCGCGCCGTCGCACATCGCGGCATCGACGACCTGGCCCTTGCCCGACCTAGAGGCTTCCAGCAGTGCTGCGAGCACGCCGACGACGAGATAGAGCGCGCCGCCGCCGAAATCGCCGACCAGATTGAGCGGCGGCACCGGCGCCTCCTCAGGTCCGATCGCGGCGAGCGCGCCGGTGATGGAGATGTAGTTGATGTCGTGGCCGGCGGCGTTCGCGAGCGGGCCTTCCTGACCCCAGCCGGTCATGCGGCCGTAGACGAGTTTTGGGTTGCGCGCGAGCACGACGTCCGGACCGAGCCCAAGCCGCTCCATCACGCCGGGACGGAAGCCCTCGACCAGCGCGTCGACATTGGCAAGCAGGTCGAGCACTTCTGCGGTCGCCGCCTTGTCCTTGAGGTCGAGCTCGATCACCTTGCGGCCGCGGCCCGCGACCGACTTCATACTCTTCTTGGCGCCAACGCGATCGAGCGTGACAACGTCGGCGCCCATGTCGGCCAGCATCATGCAGGCGAACGGGCCGGGTCCGATGCCGGCGAATTCGACGATCCGGAAGCCCGACAGCGGGCCGGAGGTGCGGACGGAGGAGTCTTGGGCTGATTTATCGAGCACGTTGTTGTTTCCTCGGGTCGCGGGCGGATGCCGATGGTACGGCCAAGCGTCCGGGACGTTCCTCTGTGGGGCGAGTTAATTGGCTGATTAACTTTTCTCGCCTTCACGCCAGCGAGGCAAGCGCTTTTCATGCATAGGCGCATAACAAAGGCGGCGCGCATTGCTGCGCGCCGCGGAAGATTTGTGTTCAGGCGCTAAGTGCGATCGTCAGCTCGCGGCGGCCACCGCGCGCTGCGCCATCACCTTGATCAGATTGGCCCGGTACTCGGCCGTGCCGTGGATGTCGGCCAGCAGATTGCTCGCCGAAATGCTCACGCCGTCGATTGCTGCCGGCGACCAGTTCGCCTTCAGCGCGGTCTCGATCGCGGGCACCCGCATCACGCCACTTTGCGAGGCGCCGGTCGCGGCAACCCGGATCTCGCCCGACTTCATCTGCGCGACGAACACGGCGGTCAGCGCGAAGCGCGAGGCCGGGTGCCGCATTTTCTCGTAGCCGGCCTTCGCCGGCACCGGGAACGACACGGCGGTGATGATCTCGCCGTCTTCGAGCGCCGTGGTGAACAGGCCCTGGAAGAAGTCCTCGGCTGCGATCGACCGCGTGTTGGTCTTCACGGTGGCGCCGAGCGCGAGCAGCGCGGCGGGATAGTCCGCGGCGGGATCGTTGTTGGCGATCGAGCCGCCGATCGTGCCGCGATAGCGCACGGCGGGATCGCCAAGCACCGAGGTGAGATAGGCAATCGCGGGGATCGCCTTCTTCACATCGGCATTCTGCATGATGTCGAAATAGGTCGTGCCGGCCTTGATGGTCAGCACGTCGCCCGACAGCTCGACGCCTTGCAGCTCCTTGATCTTGCCGAGGTCGATCACATCCGAGGGGCTGGCGAGGCGCTGCTTCATGACCGGCAGCAGCGTCTGGCCGCCGGCGAGGAACTTCGCTTCGCTGCCCTTTGCGAACAGGCTGACGGCTTCGTCGACCGAGGAAGGGCGATGATAAATGGTCTGATACATCTTCGTTTCTCCCTCTCAAGCCGCGTGGATCGTGCGCCACACCCGGTCCGGGGTTGCGGGCATTTCCAGATTGTTCTTACCGATCGCGTCCGTGATGGCGTTGATCACGGCCGCAGAGGCGCCGATCGCGCCGGCCTCACCGCAACCCTTGATGCCGAGCGGATTGCCCGGGCAGAGCGTCGTGGTGTGGGAGAGATTGAACGAGGGCAAATCGTCGGCGCGCGGCATGGAGTAATCCATGAACGAGGCCGTCACCGGCTGGCCGCTGGCATCATAGATCGCATGCTCGAGCAGCGCCTGCCCGATGCCCTGGGCGAGACCGCCATGGACCTGTCCCTCGACGATCATCGGGTTGATCAGCCGGCCGAAATCGTCGGCCGCGACGAAGTTGACGAAGGAGGTCTTGCCCGTGCCGGGATCGACCTCGAGCTCGCAAATGTAAGCGCCGGCCGGGAAGGTGAAGTTGGTCGGGTCGTAGAAGGCGCTCTCCTTCAGGCCCGGCTCCATCCCGTCAGGCAGATTGTGCGCGGTGTAGGCTGCGAGCGCGACCATCGGGAAGGCAATCGCCTTGTCGGTACCGGCCACCTTGAATTCGCCGTTCTCGATGACGATGTCGCCTTCCGATGCTTCAAGGGCATGCGCCGCAATCTTCTTGGCCTTGGATTCCATCTTCTCCATCGCCTTCAGGATCGCGGTGAGACCGACGGCCGCGGAGCGCGAGCCATAGGTGCCCATGCCGAACTGCACCTTGTCGGTGTCGCCATGGACGATCGAGACCTGGCTGATGGGAACGCCGAGGCGCTCCGCGACGAGCTGGCAGAACGTGGTCTCGTGACCCTGGCCGTGGCTGTGCGAGCCCGTGAGAATCTCGATGGTGCCGACCGGGTTGACGCGCACCTCGGCGGATTCCCACAGACCGACGCCGGCGCCCAGGCTGCCCACCGCCTTCGACGGCGCGATGCCGCAGGCCTCGATGTAGCAGGACACGCCGATGCCGCGCAGCTTGCCGTCCGCCTTCGCCTTGGCCTTGCGCGCGGCGAAGCCGGCATAGTCGATCGCCTTCATTGCGGCGTCGAGCGAGGCGTTAAAGTCGCCGGTGTCATAGGCCATGATCACGGGCGTCTGGTGCGGGAACTGGGTGATGAAGTTGGTCCTGCGCAGCGCGGCCGGATCGACATTCAACTGCCGCGCGGCCGTCTCCATCAACCGTTCGATCAAATAGCTCGCCTCGGGGCGGCCAGCGCCGCGATAGGCGTCGACCGGCGTGGTGTTGGTGTAGACGCCGACCACCTCGGCATGGATCGCCGGGATGTTGTACTGGCCCGACAGCAGCGTCGCGTAGAGATAGGTCGGCACTGAGGACGAGAACAGCGACATGTAGGCGCCGAAATTGGCGTAGGTCTTCACCTTCAACCCGGTGATCTTGTTGTTGGCGTCGAACGCCATCTCGGCATGGGTGACATGGTCGCGGCCATGCGCGTCGGTGAGGAAGGCCTCGGTGCGGTCGCCGGTCCATTTTACCGGGCGGCCGACCTTCTTCGAGGCCCATAGCGCCACCATCTCCTCCGGATAGATGAAGATTTTCGAGCCGAAGCCGCCGCCGACGTCGGGCGCGATCACGCGCAGCTTGTGCTCGGGAGCGATGTTGTAGAACGCCGACAGCACCAGGCGGGCGACGTGCGGATTCTGCGACGTCGTGTAGAGCGTGAAATGCTCCTCCGCCGCGTCATAATCGGCGATCGCCGCGCGCGGCTCCATCGCGTTGGGCGCGAGGCGGTTGTTGGTGACGTCGAGCTTGACGACATTGGCGGCCTTGGCGAAGGCGGCATCCGTTGCGCCCTCGTCGCCGATCACCCAATCATAGACCTGGTTGCCGGGAGCTTCGGGGTGAAGCTGCGGCGCGCCGGACTTGATCGCGGCATGGACATCGGCGACTGCCGGCAGCTCTTCGTAGCTGACGACGACGGCCTCGGCCGCGTCGCGCGCGAGGTTCTTGCTCTCGGCGATCACGACCGCGACGGCCTGACCGACGAAACGCACCGTCTCCGGTGCCATCGCGGGCCATGCGCCCATCTTCATCGGGCTGCCGTCCTTGGAGGTGATGGCCCAGCCGCAGATGAGATTGCCGACCTTGTCGTCGACGATCTCTTGGCCCGTGAGCACTGCGACCACGCCCGGCATCTTCAGCGCGGCGGAGGAATCGATCCCCTTCACCCTGGCATGCGCGTGCGGGCTGCGGATGAAATGGGCATGGGTCATGCCCTGCAGTTTGATGTCGTCGACGTAGCGGCCCTTGCCGGTAATGAAACGCTTGTCTTCCTTGCGCACGACGCGTGCACCAATGCCCTCAACACCCATGTCTGGTCCTCCCGACCGAAAATTTTGTTGACCGCGCTGTCGATCGAAAGCGGCGGTGGTTCTCTGTTCGAGGCGGGCCGCCTACTCGGCGGCCTGCGCAACCTTCATGCGTCCGGCCGCATCCAGCACGGCTTTGACGATGTTGTGGTAGCCGGTGCAGCGGCAGATATTGCCTTCGAGCTCCTGGCGGACGGTGGCCTCGTCGAGCTGGCCGCCGTGACGATGAACGATGTCGATCGCCGACATGATCATGCCCGGCGTGCAGTAGCCGCACTGGAGGCCGTGATTGTCGCGGAACGCCTCCTGCATCGGGTGCAGCTCGTCGCCCTTGGCGATGCCTTCGATGGTGGTGACGCTGGCCCCGTCGGCCTGGCCTGCGAGCATGGTGCAGGATTTCACCGCCTTGCCATCCATGTGCACGACGCAGGCGCCGCACTGGCTGGTGTCGCAGCCGACATGGGTCCCGGTGAGGTTGAGGTGATCGCGCAGGAGCTGGACCAGCAGCGTGCGGTCCTCGACGTCGACAGCGACGGCCTTGCCGTTCACTGTCAGTTTGACTGTAGACACGGTGAAGTCCTCCCGGGATTGATTTTGATTGTTTCTAATTAGAGACAGCGACCCGGAACTTTGCAACTAGGATTTTGGTCGCCTTGGTCATGGAAAAGTCATTGATCCAGACAGGCCCGCGACGATTTGCGGGGCGAGCCGACAGGATTTGGACGCTGCGCCGGTTCGGCGTGGGATGCCAGCTCCCCGGTTGGCCGATAGAGCTGGAAAATCTGCGGGTACGCTGAATTTACCGCCCCTTATCAATTCTGCCCTAGTTTTGCGCAGCCAGGTCCGGGAGCGGGGCGCCTCCGGATCTGGGTCGAATAAAAATGGGGGTGGGAATGTCCGGCCGTATCGCGTCGCCGTCTAAGCGCACAATCATGCCGACCCTCAGGTTCCGCGCCAAGATCATCCTGGGTTTTGCCGCAGTGCTGGTGATTTCTGCTGGCAGTATGGCCTTCTCCTATGTTGGCTTCGAGCGGGTCTCGTCCGGGGTCGGGTCCTACCGCAGCAGCGTTTCGGAGGCCGATCTTGCCCGCAACATCGACCGTGAGTTGCTCGCCTACCGCTCGGCAGTCCGCTATTTCGTCGTCACCGGCAAGGAGGACGATGCCAAGGCTGCGCTCGACACCGAGGCCAACCTGAAGGGTGCCATCGACCAGGCGGTCAAAAGTGCCAAGAGGCCGGCGCGGCAGGAGAGCCTGGGCAAGCTCGCCAAGGAATTTTCCAACTTCTCCGCGACCTTCGCAAAAGTCCTCCAGGCCAAGCGTGACAGTGCGCTGCTGGTGCAGAACCAGCTCACGCGCAACGCCAACCTGCTGAAATACAAGCTCGACGACATCGGCAACAATGCCTCCGATTCCGAGGCGCAGGCGATCGAGTTCGGCACCAAGCAGGTCAATGCCCAGTTCCAGACTGCGAGCGCGGCGGCGACCAATTTCGTGCTGACGTCCGACCAGGCGATCGCGACCAGCGCCCTGGCGCGGCTGAAATTCGTCGAGAACTCGCTCGGCGCAATCTATTCCATGGACGACAAGATCGTCGCCGGCCTGAAGGATGCCAAAGGATTACTCGGTGCTTATCGGGAATCGCTGGAGAAGCTGATCGCGAACGCCAAGATGATCGACGAACTCGTCACCGAGATGGGCGGTTCGGCCGGCGCGATCCTTCAGGGCGCCACCGCCATGAAGGCCGACCTCGTCGCCGAACAGCAGCGGCTGGATGCCGAATCGGAAGCGACCATCGAGCGGACCGAGCAACTGGTGCTGATGCTGGCCGTCGGCGGCACGCTGCTCGGCGCAATCTTGGCCTTCCTGCTCGGGACCGGCATCTCGCGTCCGATGATTGCGATGTGCAAGGCGATGCGTGAACTCGCGTCGGGCAATTTCGACGTCGTGCTGCCGGGTCTCGGCCGCAAGGACGAGATCGGCGAGATGGCCGGCGCGGTCGAGGAGTTCAAGGTTCAGGCCGTGGCCAAGGCCGAGCGCGATGCTGCCGCCAGCGAAGCCCAGAACAGAGAGCAGTCCGCGAGCCGCCGCTCCGAGCTGATCCGCTTTGCCGACGATTTCGAAAGCGCCGTCGGCGCCATCGTGTCCAACGTCTCGGCTTCCGCCGTACAGCTCGAATCGGCGGCGTCCACGCTGACCCGCACCGCGGAGACCACGCAGACCCTGTCGAGCCAGGTTGCCGGCGTCTCCGAGCAGGCCTCGAGCAACATGCAGTCGGTCGCAACCGCGACCGAAGAGCTCTCGGCCTCGGTCGAGGAGATCGGCCGCCAGGTCCGCGACTCCAGCCGCATTGCGGAAGCTGCGGTGGTGCAGGCCAAGGAGACCGACAGTCGTATCGGCAAGCTTTCGCACGCCGCCCAGCAGATCGGGCAGGTGGTAAAACTGATCACGGCGATAGCCGAGCAGACCAACCTTCTGGCGCTCAACGCCACCATCGAGGCAGCGCGTGCCGGCGACGCCGGCCGCGGCTTTGCCGTGGTCGCCAGCGAAGTGAAGTCGCTGGCCAGCCAGACCGCGAAGGCCACTGACGAGATTTCCTCGCACATTATGGGGATGCAGGGCGCGACCGCCGAGTCGGTCGCCGCGATCAAGGAGATCGGCGCCACCATCGGCCAGATTTCGTCGATCTCGACGTCCATCGCGAGCGCCGTGGAAGAGCAGGGCGCAGCGACGCAGGAGATTGCCCGCAGCGTCCAGACCGTCGCGCAGGGCACCCAGACTGCAGCCACCGACATCGGCCAAGTCAACCGTGGCGCCGCCGAAACCGGCTCGGCCTCGGAGGAGGTGCTGAATTCGGCGAAGACCCTCTCCGGCGAAAGCAACCGTCTGCGCGCCGAGCTCGACCGCTTCATGGGAAATATCCGGGCGGCGTAAGGCTTAGACTGCGCCTGAAGTCCTCGCTGTCACCTTCGCGTCGTCCCGGGGCGCGAAGCGAACCCGGGACCATAGTCACAGGGAGGAGTCGTGGCACGGGCCGGCAACTCCAAGTCTTCAACAAACTCCTACCTCTGGCTATGGGTCCCGGATCGGCGCGCGCTTTGGGCGCGCTTGTCCGGGACGACCGCGCTGCCTCCCCCGCGTCACCGAACCGCAAGTTGCGTGGCCGCAAATTTACCGCCGCTTATCCTTTGCACTTTACCGTGCTGATGAGTCGGGAAGCGGGCTGCTTCCGGGCTGCGCCTGGTTTTCCGCGAATGGAATGGTGTGGGGAATGCCCGTCAAGTCGAAGCCGAACACATCGAAGCTGCTCACCTTGCGTTTTCGTGCAAAAATCATACTCGGCTTCGTGGCGGTACTCGCCATTCTCGCCGTCAGCATGGCTTTTGCCTATTTCGGCTTCGAGCGGATCCAGGCCGCCGTGGCATCCTACCGGGCCAGCGTGTCGGAAGCGGACCTCGCGCGGACGGTCGATCGCGATCTGATCGCTTACCAGGGCCTGGCGCGGGCTTATACGCTGACCGGCTCGGCGGATGACGAGACCGCGGCCAAAGCGGCCGAAGAGAATCTGAAGGGCGCAATCGCCAAGTCGGTGGCGGCCACTCCCGGTGCCGCCCGTCGCGAGCAGGTCGGCAAGCTCGAAGCCGAATTCCAGCGCTTCACGAAGGTGTTCGGTGAAATCATCATACTGACCCGCGAGAACAACAAGATCGCGGCGGACGAGCTCAATGGCGTCGGCAACAAGATCCGCTTCAAGTTCGACGATCTCGCCGATACCGCGGCCCTGGCGAGCCTGGACTCGGTCCAGACCACGGCCAAGGACGTCACCTCGCAATATCTGGCGGTCTCTACCTCGGTGAGCGCCTTCATCGCCAAGCCGGAGCCGAAGACCGCCGACGGCGTGATCGCCCGCATCAAGTTCCTGGAGACCCTCCTGGTCTCGATCTATGCAAACGACCAGAAGATCACCGACCGCGTTACCGAGCTCGGCAATCTGCTGAAGCAGTACCGCACCTCCTTCGCAAAGCTGTCGGAGAACGTGAAGGTCATCGTCAAGCTGAACGGCGAGATGACCAAGACGGCTGCCTCCATCGTGAAACTCTCGAGCGAGTTGCGATCGGACCTGACCGCCGACCAGCAGCGCATCGAGGCGAGCGCCAATGCGACGATCGGGGAAACCGAGCGGCTGATGCTGAGCATGGCGCTCGGTGGCCTCGCCATCGGTGCCGTGCTGGCCCTGATGCTCGGCAACGGCATCTCGCGTCCGATGATCGCAATGTGCAAGGCGATGCGCGAGCTTGCCTCGGGCAATTTCGACGTCGTGCTGCCGGGTCTCGGCCGCAAGGATGAGATCGGCGAGATGGCCGGTGCGGTCGAGGAGTTCAAGGTTCAGGCCGTGGCCAAGGCCGAGCGCGATGCTGCCGCCAGCGAAGCCCAGAACAGAGAGCAGTCCGCCAGCCGCCGCTCCGAGCTGATCCGCTTTGCCGACGATTTCGAAAGCGCCGTCGGCGCCATCGTGTCCAACGTCTCGGCTTCCGCCGTGCAGCTCGAAGCGGCAGCGTCCACGCTGACCCGCACCGCCGAAACCACCCAGACGCTGTCGAGCCAGGTTGCCGGCGTGTCCGAGCAGGCCTCGAGCAACATGCAGTCGGTCGCGACCGCGACGGAAGAGCTCTCGGCCTCGGTCGAGGAGATCGGTCGTCAGGTCCGCGATTCCAGTCGCATTGCGGAAACTGCCGTGGTGCAGGCAAAGGAAACTGACGGCCGCATCGGCAAGCTCTCTCATGCCGCCCAGCAGATCGGCGAAGTTGTAAAACTGATCACGGCGATTGCCGAGCAGACCAATCTGCTCGCACTGAACGCCACCATCGAGGCGGCGCGCGCCGGCGACGCCGGCCGCGGCTTTGCCGTGGTCGCCAGCGAAGTGAAGTCGCTGGCGAGCCAGACCGCGAAGGCGACTGACGAAATCTCCTCCCACATTATGGGGATGCAGGGCGCGACCGCCGAGTCGGTCGCCGCGATCAAGGAGATCGGTGCCACCATCGGCCAGATCTCGTCGATCTCGACGTCGATTGCGAGCGCAGTCGAGCAGCAGGGTGCAGCAACGCAGGAGATTGCCCGCAGCGTCCAGACCGTCGCGCAGGGCACCCAAACCGCCGCCACCGACATTGGCCAGGTCAACCGTGGCGCCGCCGAAACCGGCTCGGCCTCGGAAGAGGTGCTGAATTCGGCCAAGACGCTGTCATCGGAAAGCACCCGCCTTCGCGCCGAGCTCGATCGCTTCATGGGGAATATCCGGGCGGCGTAAGGTCGCTGGGCGTCAGGCGCTCCGCGGCTGAAGCCTTCGCTGCCGTCCCGCACGCTCCGCTGTCGCTGTCGTCCCGGATCTGCGCTCCGCTACGGGACAGCGCTCTGCGCTGCCAGCCGCTGCGCCTGCGCGGGACGACCAGCGAGAAGCTGCCTGAATCTCACTCCCTCCCGAACGCCCGCTTCAATTCCACCTTGGCCTGCTCCAGCCGCGTGCGTTGGGTCTTCGGCAGCGTCTTGCCGGCGCGGTTGATGTAGAAGGTCAGCATCGACAGCGCTGAACGGTAAGCGTTGGTCTTGCGGCGCGAGCTGTGCTCGGCCGAGCGCTTCAGCGAGACCGCGATCTTCTTCGGGCTGGTCAACTTGAAGACACCTTGCTTGAGGTCGAGCGCATCGCTCTCCTTCGTCACGCGCTGCGACCAGCGTTTTGGTGTGGCGCGTTTGGTGCTCTTGCGCGCAGAGGTGCTGCGCCTCGTGCTGGTCTTCCGGTGCGCCGTCTTTCGCGCCCCGGCTTTTCCCGCACTGGCTTTTCGCGAATGTGTCGTCTTTCTGACATGAGCCATGCGTCAACTCCTTGGCCTCCATCGGAAACGGACGGCCTTGGGCGCTGTTCCCATGGGAACCCGGCCTTGCCGTCGACGTTGTCACCGGTGGCAGGCGAAATGCCGCACCACATGATCAGATAGCTCCCGTCCACATCATGTGAGCCGGGCCGCTTTCATTGGTCAAAACCAACAACGCGATGGAATTGCAGCAAACCCCAGTGCTGAACTATGGATCTGCGATCTCGGCGGCGGCCGCGAGCGACCGCATCGTCGAGACCAGCATTCCGTCGCGGCTCGATGCGCTGCCGTGGAGCGGCTTTCACACCCGTGTCGTGCTGGCGCTCGGGATCACCTGGATTCTCGACGGGCTCGAGGTGACGCTGGCCGGTGCGCTCTCCGGCGCGCTGAAGCAGAGTCCGTTGCTGCATTTCTCCAATCTCGATCTCGGTTTCGCCAACTCCGCGTATCTTGCCGGTGCGGTGCTCGGCGCGCTCGGCTTCGGCTGGCTCACCGATCGCATCGGCCGCAAGAAGCTGTTCTTCATCACGCTGGCGCTTTATCTCTCTGCGACCGCCGCGACCGCTCTGTCGTGGAATGTCGCGAGCTACGCGCTGTTTCGTTTTCTCACCGGCGCCGGCATCGGTGGCGAATACACTGCGATCAACTCGACGATCCAGGAACTGGTGCCGGCGCGGTATCGCGGCTGGACCGATCTTGTCATCAACGGCAGTTTCTGGATCGGCGCGGCGATGGGCGCCGTGGCGGCCATCGTGCTGCTCGATCCCGCGGTGATCGGTCCCGATCTCGGCTGGCGGCTCGCCTATCTCATCGGCGCCACCGTCGGCCTTGTCGTGCTGTTGATGCGGATGTGGATTCCGGAGAGCCCGCGCTGGCTGATGATCCACGGTCGTCCCGACCAGGCCCACGCCATCGTGGACGAGATCGAGCGCTCGGTGATCGGACGTGAGCATGATGCGAGCGACGGCCGCTTCACGAAAATCCGCTTGAAGATGCGCGATCACACTCCGATCAGGGAGGTCGTGCACACGCTGTTCTCCGCTTATCGCCAGCGCGCGCTGGTCGGCCTCGTGCTGATGAGCGCGCAGGCGTTCTTCTACAATGCGATCTTCTTCACCTTCGCGCTGGTGCTGACCGACTTCTACGGCATCAGCGCCGATCATGTCGGCTGGTATCTCCTGCCGTTCGCCGCCGGCAACTTCCTCGGGCCGCTGCTGCTCGGCCGCCTGTTCGATACGCTCGGCCGCCGCGTCATGATCGTGTTGACCTACGGCGCGTCGGGCGTGCTGCTGGCGCTCTCAGGCTATCTGTTCTCGATCGGCGCGCTTAGCGCACAGGGGCAGACGATTGCCTGGATGGTGATCTTCTTCTTTGCCTCGCCCGCCGCGAGCGCGGCTTACCTGACCGTCAGCGAGACGTTCCCTCTGGAGGTGCGCGCGCTGGCGATTGCGGTGTTCTACGCGGTCGGCACCGGCATCGGCGGCGTGATCGGACCCGCGCTGTTCGGCGCGCTGATCGACACGGGATCACGCACCAGCGTGTTCGCGGGCTATTTGCTGGGGGCCTTCCTGATGATCGCGGCTGCGATCGTGGCGTGGCGCTACGCCGTCGCCGCGGAACGAAAATCGCTCGAACAAATCGCGCGGCCGCTTGCCTTTATGGAGTAGACTATGAAATCGGAACTCGCGGAACTGGACCAGAAGCCCGCCATGCTCGACGAGGAAGCCCCCGATTCGGTGCCGGTGCCGCATGCGCTCGTGCCGCATCTGGGCGAAACCGCGATTCTGCTCGACATCGACGGCACGCTGCTCGACCTGATGCCAACGCCACGCGAGGTCTGGGTGCCGCCGGGCTTGTCGGAAACGCTGAACCGGTTGACGGAGCGCACGTCGGGCGCGCTGGCGATGGTCAGTGGCCGCTCGCTCAACGACATCGACCTTATCTTCGCGCCCGATGTGTTTCGTGCCGTCGCCGGACACGGCGCGGAGATGCGCCTGTCGATTGACAATGAAGCCGACGACGTGCACGCGCCGCCGATGGACAAGGAGCTGAAGCGACGCCTGGCCGCGATCGCAAAGCTCAGCCCCGGCATTCTACTCGAGGACAAGGGCTATTCGCTGGCACTGCATTATCGCCTTGCGCCGCATGCGGAGAAGGCGATCTACGAATCCGTCTCGCTGATCCGCGCCGATCTGCCCAATGCGCCAATCGAAGTGCTGCCCGGCAAGTTCGTCTGCGAGATCAAGCATTCCGGTTTTACCAAGGCGACCGGCGTGCGCGAATTGATGAAGCGCGAGCCCTTCAAAGGGCGCCGTCCGATCTTCATCGGCGACGACGTTACCGATGAGACCGTGTTTGCGATCATGCCCGACATGGACGGCCTCGCCTTCTCGGTCGGCCGCCGCGCCATCGGCGTCAACGGCCATTTCGATGCGCCGAACGATGTGCGCGCGTTCCTCGCGCACCTGCTCGACGACACAAGGTTGGAATAAGGCGTCGTCACCTCAGAGCCACATTGTCGCTCGCGTATTTCCCTTGTGCGCGCAATCATGCTGCGCAAGACAGCCACGAAAACTGACTTTGCTGAGTGGAATCGCCGGGTTCCCTGAAGGAAAACTGGTTCCAACGCGCGCGCCTGATTTTGGTTTCAATTCGGACAAATGATGATCAGGAACCATATTGATGAACGGCAGTTAAACGGGGTGGAATGAACAGGAGGGGACGACCTGTGAACTTGATCGTCGTTTCAAATCGAGTTGCGCGCGGTAAACCCAACGAGCCCATGACGGGCGGCCTCGCTGCGGCATTGCTTCCCGTGGTGGAACATTCGGGTGCCATCTGGGTGGGTTCGTCAGGCCGCGTGCGCGATGGCCATCAGAAGGAGCCGTTCGCCGAGATCGAAGCGCTGGGCTCGGGCGCGATTGCGACGCTGGATCTGCCGGCGGCGCATTACGGCGGTTATTACGAAGGCTTCGCAAATTCAGCGCTGTGGCCGGCCCTGCATTCGCGCAGCGATCTGATCCGCGTCTCGCGGGACGACTATGTCAGCTATCGCGAGGTCAACGCCTTCATGGCGCGCGCCTTGATGCGTTTCCGCAAGCCGCAGACGGCGTTCTGGGTGCAGGACTATCATTTCCTCGCACTCGGCGCCGAGCTGCGCGATCTCGGCGTGAATGACCCGATCGGCTTCTTCCTGCACACGCCATGGCCGGTCGCCGCGGTGATGCAGGGCGTACCCAATCATCGCGAGCTGATCACGGCGATGCTGGCCTACGATCTGCTCGGCTTCCAGACCAATGAGGATTGCCAGAATTTTCTCGGCTATGTCGCGGGCGAACTCGGCCTCGCCGTCGAAGACGGCGTCGCGATCTCGCAGCATGGCCGTACACGATGCGAAGTCTTTCCGATCGGCATCGATGCGGAGAAGTTCGCAGCTTACGCCGCGAAGTCGGCCTCGCATCCCGACGTGTCACGGCTGCGCCGCAGCCTCAATGGCGAGCGGCTCGCGATCGGCGTCGACCGGCTCGACTATTCCAAGGGTCTCGTCAACCGCATCAGCGCGTTCGACCGGCTCTGGACCGATCAGCCGCAGTTTGCGCGCAGCATCTCCCTGCTCCAGATCGCCAACCCGTCGCGCGGTGCGATCGAGGCCTACGGCAATCTCCAGAACGAGGTTGCGCGCCTCGTCACCGACGTCAATGGCCGCCACGGCGAAGTCGACTGGACGCCGATCCGCTACCTGAACAAGGGCTTCAGCCAGGCCGTGCTCGCGGGGCTCTACCGTACCGCACAGCTCGGGGTGGTGACGCCGCTGCATGACGGGATGAACCTGGTCGCCAAGGAATACGTCGCCGCGCAAAACCCGTCCGATCCCGGCGTGCTGGTGCTGTCGAAATTCGCGGGCGCGGCCAATGAGCTCGATGCGGCGCTGCTGGTCAATCCGCACGACATCGACGGCATGGCGCGCACGATCGCGGTCGCGGCCGCGATGCCGCTCACCGAGCGCAAGATGCGTTGGGACGCGATGATGAAGAAGCTGCGCGGCCACACCATCCAGCAATGGTCCGCCGACTTCGTCGCTGAACTTGAAAAGTGCCGGAGGGACAAAGCCGCAGTGGCGCCGCTTGCAGCACAGCCGCCGCAAGCACTGCGCTGGCTGAAGTCGGCGATCTCGGGCGTGCGGTTGATCTAAGATCCAGGAAGCTTGCTCCAACTCACTCTCTTGTGGCCGCTTGTGGGAGAGGGTGGCTCGCCGCGCAGCGGCGCGACCGGTGAGGGGTCTCTCTCTGCGGATGACCCGCAAGTGAGTTCGCGCGGTGACAGACCTGGACTGCACTCTCATCCGGCGCTTCGCGCCACCATCTTCCCGCAGAGGGGAGAAGGAAGAGCGACACGAGCCTCAGCAATACGACACCCCGTCCAGGATCGCGCACTGCCGCTTGTTCGGCGCGTTAGGACTATCCAGCGGCACCATGCTCTTGCCCTGGCCGACGAACACGCCGGGCCCGACATGCACTGAGTTCTTGTTGCCAATGATCACGCTCGGATGCGGCGAGGCGCTCGAGCGCGTCCCGTCCGGCCAGATGATGGCATCGCCCGACAGCACCCCGCGCCGCCCGTCGTCGCAATTCACGTCGATGCCCTGCCGTGTGCAAACCTGCGCGGCGGCCGGCCCGGCGAACGCGAAGCCAAGGGCCGAAATCAGGCTGAGGGCGGCGATCGTTTTGCGGATGGTCATGGCGTGCCCGGTCGGGTTGGCGGTCTGTCGTGAATCGTCGCGCCAAACCAGCCTTCGGTTCAGCCGGCAGACCGATCAGGGTATGAGTGCCGCCAGATATTATCTCGTAAATACAACATCTTACGGAAAATTCATCCGATTTCCCCGCGATCCCTTGCAAAATCACCGGCGCCCCTTCAAGAGAAGCGCTCCGGAGAGATGGCCGAGTGGCTTAAGGCGCACGCTTGGAAAGCGTGTGTGCGGGAAACCGTACCGTGGGTTCGAATCCCACTCTCTCCGCCATTTGCGCGATTTTGTACGCCAAAATACGATGGCCTGCGATTTCATACCCCCCAATCGTCGTGCACGCCAGTTTCATGGGCGCTTTGTCCGTCGCTGAAGGTCTGCGCTTTTGGTTCGGCAGACCTTGCGAGTTGTACTACGGGTTCAAATCCTATCCCCGCAACCAAGTTCGGACTTTACCGGTTCCGATGAGAAATGGCCCGCCTCGCGCGGGCATTTTTGCTTGGCGGAAAGATCGCGGGACCGCCTCAGGCCGCACGGGCCCGCCATTCGCTCAGAGTAGGCGCCTGCGATCCGGCCAGTTCGGCTTATTCAGCGAGGCGTCGCAGCGATGGCCGAGTTGAGTGCACCGTCACCGTAATGCTTCGGGGGCAGTTCTCGATTGTCACCCCTCCTGCGCTGGCAAGGGCACCGTGCGTTACGTGTGGCAGGCGGCATCGCTCCCGGCGAGTTTGAACGCCACTCTGCTCACTGCTCCGGCAATCCTGCGTCGACCATGGACTGAACGACGCGATCCCAGGCAGCGAGACAAACCGGACTGGCGTTCTTCATCGGCGGCGAGACGCTGAGCCTCGTCGTGCCGGGCCGTAGCCTCAGTCCCTCCTGCATTGCCATCCTCGCCTCCTCGAACCGGCCCGATCTCTGGTAGGCGACGGCGAGCAGCATGTGCGAGCGACCTGTCGCCGGCGTGACGCCGATCGAACGCTGCAGCCACGGCAACGCCTCCTCGTCGCGCCCCATCAAGAGATCCGTCAAGCCGGCGCCGAGCAACCATGTCCAGCGCGAGGCCGCCGGCGTATCGTAACGATCGGCTTGCCGGAATGTCGCGAGCGCATCGTCGAAGCGGCCGAGAAAGACCTGCCCGAGGCCGATCAGATAGAGCGCAGACCCGTCCCACGGATCGAAGCTCATTCCCTTGGCGCAGGTGACGAGACTTTCCACGAAATGGTTGGTCGCGCTGAGGAAGCGGCAAGAGGCCTCGATCACGGGAAGCGAATTGGGTTTTGCCCGTAAGGCGCGCTCGAGCGTAACGCTGGCGTTGGCCTCGACGGCGATCGCATCGTCCGGGCTGAACCAGACCATCTGGATGCCGCGCATCTGCAGCGAGGCAAGCGCGACGGCAAGATCGACATTGTCGGGATCATCTGTGAGCGCCTTTTGCAGGATCGACTGCGCCGCGCCGAAGCGCTCGCGCGTCGTTTGATTGATCGATGCGAGCGCCTGCTCGACGGCAACCTTGTCGCCGCCCGCGGACGATCGGCGCGTTGAGGACGAAGCCGCGCTTGGCTCCAGCATTTCGTTGAGGCGTCGGGCAAGAACATGGCCAACGCCCGCGACGAGCCGGGACTGTTGAAGCTGCACGTCCGCCTCATCCGCGTTGACCGAAGCGGCAGCGACCGACTGAACCTCGCCGGTGGCGGTCTTGATCATGTGCGCCCGCAGCGTCCAGGATTGATCGTTATGCTGCAACTCACCGCGAATTTCGTAATCGGATGATGCGGCAGACAGCCCGGCGCGTTCGACGCCCGGAACCGCTGCCGATCTCGACGCAACCACGCTGATGTTCTGGATCTTGGCAAAACCGTCCGTGAGGCGGCCGGTGACCTCGGCTGCCATCACCGCACCGCGTGAATCGTTGCTGACATCAACGATCGCCATCACGGCGATCCGAGGCGGCGTGCGCCGGAACAGGTCCGGCTTCAGCACCGGTGCGGCCACCGCAAGCCCCGCGATCGCACCGAGCCCGGCCACTGCGGCGACCATGGCCCGCCGGCTGATACCGAAGATGGAGCGCTGTGACCTCGCCTGTAGCGGGACACCTTCGGCCGCCGCAGGTCCGGCCTCCACGGTCTGGGCGAGCGGAGGGGCCTCGGCGCCTGCCGTGACTTCCGGCTCGGCCTCAACCTCCGCCGTCAGCAGATAGCCGCCGCCGGAGGCGAGCCTGATCATCTGCCTTCGGTCATCGCCGAGCGCAGTGCGAAGCTCGCGAATGCATTGAAACAGGCTGTCCTCGCCGACATGGACGTTCGGCCAGACCGCCTCCATCAGGTCCTGCTTGCCCAGCACCCGGCCGCCGCTGGTCGCGAACAACCGCAGCAGCTCGAAGGTCTTGGGCCTGAGCTTGATCGGCGTGCCATCGGCCCCGCGCAGCTCCGCGCCCTGCTGGTCCAGCTCGAAACCGGCGAAACGAAGCAAATGATCCCCCAAAGCGTCTCTCAAGGCGGCTGGTATATCGGAAGTCTGCCCAAAATGCCCGAAAAACGGATCTGAAACGGAAATATCAGAAAGCTTCAGAAAGTTGCCGCCCCCTTATCAGGACGCCAACCCCCAGCCAATGAGAAGAGTTGTGTCGGAGACGGACTCGCTGACGCGCGATGAGGGGCATGTTGAGGAAAGATTGTTTCGTGGCGACCCGCCGCCTGCGGGCCGCGCTGCTGGCGTCGTCGGCGCTGACCTTGGCCTGGATGCTGCCGGCCGCGGAGCCGGCGCAGGCGCTGGATGCCACCTGGCTCGCCAATCCGGGCTCGGGCAATTTCTACGACGCCAACAACTGGAGCCCGAACAGCGTGCCGACCGGCACGGCGACGTTCGGCGCCTCGAACACGACCGGGCTGGCGATGAGCACCGCCGGCAGCTTCGGCGGCTGGACGTTCAACACCGGGGCCTCGGATTACACATTCACCTTGGCGACAACGCAGAACTTTACGGGAACCGGCATCACAATCAATGGCGGCAGCGCCGCCATCACCAACAACAGCAGCCTGAATTTCTACAACACCAGTACCGCGGGCAATGCCGTCATCACCAACAACAACTACCTGAGCTTCTTCGACAGCAGCACGGCGGGCAGCGCCATCATCACCAACAACAGCAGCCTGAATTTCTACAACACCAGCACGGCCAGCAACGCCACCATCACCAACGATGGCTACCTGTCCTTCTACAACACCAGCACGGCCGGCAACGCCACAATCAACAACAACGTTGTCTTGCAATTCTACGGCAACAGCACGGCGGACAATGCCGCCCTTATCAACAATGCCGGCGGCATGGTCGATTTTGGGGTCAGCACCGGCCCGAACGGTGACGGCAGGCTGAGCGCGGGGTCGATCGCCGGGACCGGCAGCTATTACCTCGGCGCCAACGAACTGACGGTCGGCTCGAACGATCTCTTCTCCGAGGTGAGCGGCGTCATCTCCGGCACCGGCGGCATCGGCGGCTCGCTGGTCAAGATCGGCTCGGGCACGCTGACCCTGTCCGGCGCCAACACCTATGCCGGCGGCACCACCGTCAACGGCGGCACATTAAAGCTCGGCAATGCCGGCGGAATCGGCGTCATTCTGGGGACCCTCACCGTCGGTGGTGCGGGTACAGTCGATGTCTTCAACGCCGACATGAGCGGCATCACGACGATCTCGAACGCTGGTTCCATTTATTTCCGCAACGGCACCAGCGCTCCCAGTGCCACCATCGCCAACAACGGCTACCTGGAATTCTATAACACCAGCACGGCCGGTAGCGCCGGCATCACCAACAACGGCACTCTGAACTTCTACGACACCGGCACGGCGGGCAGCGCCAGTATCACCAACGGCAGCGGCGCCGCTCTGTCTTTCTACAACGCCAGCACGGCGGGCAATGCCAACATCACCAACATCAGCAGCGGCCTCGTGCAATTCCGCGAGACCAGCACGGCGGGCAGCGCTGCCATCAACAACGGCGGCGCCTTGTATTTCTTCGACACCAGCACGGCGGGCAGCGCTACCATCACCAATAATGGTAGCCTGGATTTCTACAACACCGGCACGGCGGGCGACGCCACAATCAACAACAACAACGCTCTGTCTTTCTACGACACCAGCACGGCCGGCAGCGCCGCCATCACCAACGGCAGCGGCGCTGCTCTGTCTTTCTACAACGCCAGCACGGCGGGCAGCGCCACCATCACCAACAACGGCTTCCTGACGTTCTACAACGCCAGCACGGCGGGCAATGCCGCCCTTGTCAACAATGCCGGCGGCGCGGTCGGTTTCGCGTACAGCGGCGGCCCGAACGGCGACGGTAAACTGACCGCAGGCTCGATCGAAGGCGCCGGCAATTATATCCTTGGCGCCAACGAACTGACTGTCGGATCGAACAATCTCTCAACCGAGGTGAGCGGCGTCATCTCCGGCGCCGGCGGCTCGCTGGTCAAGACCGGCTCGGGCTGGCTGACCCTGTCCGGCGCCAACACCTATACCGGCGGCACGACGATCAACGGCGGCACAGTGCAGCTTGGCAGTACCGGGTTGATCGGCTCCATTCTGGGGGCGGTCACCGTCGGTAGCGGGGGCACATTCGAAATCGTCCACGCCGACACAAGGGGCATCACCAGCATCACCAACGCCGGTTTGCTGAACTTCCGCAAAACCAGCACGGCCGGCAGCGCCACCATCACCAACAACCTTGGCGGTACGCTGAATTTCTACCACAGCAGCACTGGCGGCAGCGCCACGATCACCAACGAGGGCTATCTGTCATTCTTCGCCTCCAGCACGGCCGGCAATGCCGCCATCACTAACAACACCAATCTGTCTTTCAACGACGCCAGCACGGCGGGCAATGCCACCATCACCAACGACAACAGTCTGCAATTCTTCAACACCAGCACGGCCGGCAATGCCACCATCACCAACAACAGCATCCTGGAATTCGACAACACCAGCACGGCGGGAAGCGCCTCCATCGCCAACGGCTTCAGGACATATTTCAACGACACCAGCACGGCGGGCGATGCCACCCTTGTCAACAATGCCGGAGGCACGACCTATTTCATCGGTAATGCTACCGCTGGCAATGCGCAGTTGATCAACAACGCGGCCAACGCGGGCTTCGATTTTTCCGGCAGTGCTGGCCCGAACGGCGACCATAAGCTCAGCGCCGGCTCGATCGCCGGCAACGGCACTTTCAATCTCGGCGCCAGCGAGCTGACGGCCGGCGGCAACAACCTGTCGACCACTGTCAGCGGTGTGATCGCCGATGGCGGCGCTAGCGGCGGCGCCGGCGCTTCGCTGGTGAAGACCGGCACCGGTACGCTGACGCTCACCGGCACCAACACCTATGCCGGCGGCACCACCTTTGCCGGCGGCACGGTCAGCGTTTCGTCGGACGCCAATCTGGGTGACGCGGCCGGTGGCCTGATCTTCAACGGCGGCGCCCTCCAGATATCAGGCACGACGTTCAACACCACCGCACGCACCATCAATCTGGGTGCTGGCGGCGGCACATTCGACATTGCGGACGCTGCCAACAATTTCATCCTGAGCCAGAATCTCAGCGGCGGCGCGCTGACCAAGTCCGGCGCCGGCACGCTGACCCTGACCGGCACGGAAAGTTTTTCCGGCGCGACGGTTTCCGCCGGCACGCTGGTGTTCGACGCCAATAGCACGGCCGGCAATGCGGTCATCACCAACAACAGTCAGTTGACCTTCGCCACCAATGCAACGGCCGGCAACGCCACCATCACCAACGCCAGTCAGCTGAATTTCTACGGTTACTCCACGGCAGGCAACGCCGTCATCATCAACAGCGGCAATGTGCTGTTCGATGGCGATTCGACTCCCGACAACGCGCAGCTCATCAACACCGCGTCCACCGCCGTCATCAACTTCTTCACCCCCGGCCTGAACAGCGACGGCAAGCTCAGCGCCGGCTCGATCGCTGGCAACGGCCGCTTCGACCTCAACAGCACAGAACTGACGGTTGGCAGCAACAATCTGTCGACCACCGTCACCGGCGTGATCACCGGCGCCGGGCAATTCACTGGAACGTCGCTGATCAAGGTGGGCACCGGCACCCTGAACCTGGCAGGCATCAACTCCTATACCGGCGCGACGATAGTCGACGGCGGCGTTCTGCGCGTGGACGGCTCGATCGCGACCTCGAGCAGCGTGACGGTGAATGCGAACGCCGCGCTGATGGGCACGGGTACGGTCAGCAGTACGACGATCAACAGCGGCGGCGCGCTGCTCGGCGGCAATGGCGCCGCCGGCACCTCGCTTGCGATCTCCGGCAGTCTCGCGTTCCAGTCCGGTGCTTACTATCTCGTCCAGGTCAATCCGGCGACGGCCTCCTCTGTCAACGTATCGGGTACGGCGACACTGGGCGGCGCCACCGTCAATGCGGTGTTCGCGTCGGGCAGCTACGTCGCCAAGCAATACACGATCCTGACGGCCGGCAGCGTCAGCGGCACATTCGGTTCGCTGGCCAATAGCAATTTGCCCTCGAACTTTCACACCGAACTGAGCTATGACGGCACCCACGCCTATCTGAATCTCATCCTGAACTTCGTTGCGCCCCCCGGCCACGGCCTCAGTGGCAATCAGCAGAATGTCGGCAACGCCATCATCGACTCTTTTAACCGCAATGGTGGCATCTCGCTGGTCTATAGCGGGCTGACATCCGCCGGCCTGACGCAGGCCTCGGGTGAAACTGCCGCCGGCTCGCAGCAGACCACCTTCCAGGCGATGAGCCAGTTCATGGGCCTGCTCACCGATCCCTCCAGCGCCGGCCGCGAGACCGGCGCATCCGCGCCGCCAGCCTATGCCGACAGCACGCCGCCAGCCGCCGCGCGCGACGCCTTCGCCATGCTGCCACCGGCCAAAACCTTCGAGCAGCGCTGGAACGTGTGGGCCGCGGGCTTCGGCGGCTCGCAGACGACGGATGGCAATACCGCGCAGGGATCAAACAGCGGAACAAGCCGTCTGTTCGGCACCGCCGCCGGTGCAGTATATTGGTTCTCGCCACAGACGCTCGCCGGCTTCGCGCTGGCCGGTGGCGGCACCAACTTCTCCGTGACTGGCGGCGGCACCGGTCGCTCCGATCTCTTCCAGGCCGGCGCTTACGTGCGCCACACCAACGGCCCGAGCTACATCTCCGCCGCGCTGGCCTATGGCTGGCAGGACGTCACCACCGATCGCACCGTGACGCTCGCCGGCGTCGACCGGCTCCGTGCCGAGTTCAACGCCAATGCCTGGAGCGGACGTCTCGAAGGCGGCTATCGCACCATTGCGCCATGGATCGGCGGCATCGGCATCACGCCCTATGCAGCGGGACAGTTCACCACGTTCAATCTGCCGGCCTATGCGGAGTCCGTCGTCTCCGGCGGCGGCGGGTTCGCACTGAGCTATGCCGCCAAGAGCGTCACCGACACGCGCAGCGAGCTCGGCCTGCGCGCCGACAAATCCTTCGCCAAGGCGAACGGCATCCTCACCCTGCGCGGGCGCGCCGCCTGGGCGCATGATTTCAATCCGGATCATTCGGTCGCCGCGACATTCCAGGCGCTGCCCGGCGCGAGCTTCGTCGTCAACGGCGCTCGGGCTGCAAGCGACTCCGCGCTCACCACAGCCTCCGTCGAAATGAAGTGGCTGAACGGCTGGTCGACGGCGGCAAGCTTCGAGGGCGAGTTCTCCAACGTGACGCGCTCCTACGCCGGCAAGGGCACGGTGCGTTATGCGTGGTGATGCCCGCTCCTGTATTGCCTCGTCGGCCCCCGCGTCCAGGTCGACGGAAGATGCGCGGAGGGTTGGGGCGCAGCGGGCACACGGGATGGGCCAATTGCTGGTGGCCAGGACCGTAGGTTCCCACGAACTGGAATGAAAAACAGCCGGTACATCAATGGGAGTTGACTGACACTCTCTCCGCCATATCCATGATACAAGGTCGAGAGCCAGGCTCAGTTGCGCTGTGCCGTCGTTTCTGGACCCTTCACACCAAGATATCGTGCACACACCCCCTTGGTGCAGGTGACTACGTACGCGTCGCAGATTTGGATATTGGGGCGAGCAAATCGGACAAGGTCGTCACGGCAGTTACCTCCGCCGGCGATTCTGGGAAGCGGAGCCTGAACAGCAGGAGTATCTTGATACGCTATCCGGACGCTACACCTTGTCACTTTGTGCGTCCCGGCCGGAAGCTGCCGGGGCCAAATTTTTCGAGTGAGAGAAATCAAATCCCGATCTGATGGGCTCCTAGCCTTTCTTTTCAATATCGTGGAGTCGTCGTCCTGTGGTCGGATTTTGCATAGACGAGGCCATGCCTCGATAGACATGATCGGCGGACGCGGTCTCGTCGTGGCCGTTGAGCCAAAACACGAAAGAGGATCCAGGAGATGCCCATCTCGATTTCAATGATTGTTCTCAGTTCGCAGCTGGCCATGCCGGTGGCTGACGGTGTGCCGAAATTCGATATCGCGCGGAGTTGCAAGCTCGATGTCGCTGCCACCGCCGGGCTGTCCGTTGGTCAGCCGCTAAAGAGTTGCATGAGTGACGAACAGAAAGCCAAGCAGCAACTCGCCAGCGGGTGGTCGAAATTCTCTGCCCCGCGCCGGGCAAGCTGTGTCTCGCAGGAGGGCATTGGCGGCACGCCGAGTTACGTCAGTTTGCAGACTTGCCTCCAAATGGGGCAGTGGCTGCGATAGCAAGCTCAGCCGTAGTGATCATATTCGCTCAGCGCAATCCGGACTTCACGGGCAAAATCGACCAGCGCGATTGTGAACGCGCCGAGCGAAATCATGAAGAAGATGGCGACTCCGCGTTCGTGCTGTATTTGAAAGAACGCTGTTACAAAAGCGACGATCACGAGAAGCGTCACCGAGATACTTGAGATCACTGCCCAGAAGATCGCCCGGTTCATCATCGTCGCGCGCTTCATGAGACGCGGCAGATCGGTCTTGAGTCGGCATCGGATCGTATCGTCATCGGGGATCCCGTTCAGGATCGCGGTCCGATCAATGATGCGGTTCAGCCGGGAGATCAGGATAGCGATAAAGGCGCCCACTGCGCCCAGCAGGAAGGCGGGGGCCGCTGACTGGGAGATGACGTGAGATAGCTGAGTTACGGATGGCGTGTCTGTCAGCATCGAGCGGCTTCCGGGTTCAAGATCAGGCCGGGTCGTTTAGGTTGCCCGACTTGTTCCCCGTCATGTAAGGCACCATCGGATGGATCGACTATGCAGAAACGGCGCCGACCGCATTGGCCCTCGATTCATCGGGACAAACAATAGCACTGCACGTTGATCACGGCCGATTTTGCATAGGCAGATGACTGCGCCGGTTCGTATAGCTACTCCCGCACATCAGCCCGAGTTGGCTCATCTAAAGCAGCGAGCGGTGCAAGTCTCGCAGGGAGTGACCGACCATGCCCAGCCACTGTTGCTTTCGGCTCATGAGCCTCGCCGCGACGATACTTCTGGCTCCCGCGTGTGCGTCGGCTCAGCAGCCGCCGCCGGGTGTCCAGGCCGGCATGCTGACCTGTAACCTTGCTCCGAGCATCGGTCTGATTGTCGCCGAGAGGCAGCAGATGAGTTGCAGGTATGTACCCAACGGGGCCTATCCGCCTCAGGACTATAACGGGGTCATGAATACGGTCGGACTCGAACTCGGGATCAGCGCAGGTGGAGTGATGGCATGGGGCGTGTTTGCTCCTAGTCACGGAGCGCCGATCGGGGCGTTGGCCGGCGAGTATGTGGGCGCCAGCGGCGACATTGCGGTCGGAGTAGGGGTCGGAGCCAACGTCCTGTTTGGCGGCTCAAACCGGACGATTGCCCTGCAACCATTATCGGTCGAGGGGCAGACGGGTTTGAATGTATCGCTGGGTGTGTCGGGCCTCACGCTGGCTTTGGCGCCCTGAACCCGGTGGCCAGCCCAGCGCTCAATCTGTGGCCGCAATGGCTGAGGATATCGATTGTCGGAGCAGCGACAGCCGCGGCGATCGGCGGCGGATGGTTCGCGTATCGCCACTTCGCCAGGCCCGTTGTGCTTACGGTGGCCGCCGGGTCGGCGGATGGCGAGGCGCTGGCGCTGATCTCGGCGATATCAGCGCGGCTGACGGCATCGAACTCGCATGTCCGGTTGAAGGTGAGCGATGCCGGTACATCGGCAAAGGCTGCCGAAATGTTGGCCGCGCACAAGGTGGACCTCGCCGTTGTCCGCGGCGACACAGGTGGTCTGGCCGATGCAAGGAGTGTGTTGCTCCTGACCCACGGCGTGGTCTTGATCATGACCCCATCAGCTGCAAGCGCCGACAGTCTGGGCGATCTCCGCAATACGACGGTCGGCGTCATCGGCGGAGCGATCAACCAGCCGGCAGTCGAGGCGCTGAAGCAGGTGTATCAATTCGACCGCGCCAGGGTCAGTTTTCAGGATGTTGCCGTCAACGACGCCGCAGCGGCGCTCGCGTCGGGAAAAGTTCACGCCTTGCTGGCGGTTATTCCGCTGACGGAAAAATACCTCGCGAAGGCCAGGCAATTCTTTCAGCAGGAGCGCGCCAAGGGCTCGGCGGCAAAGCTGATCGAGATCGAATCGGCCGGCGCGGTCGCCAATGTCGCGCAGTACTACGAGAGCTATGACATTCCGAAGGGAACCTTGCGGGGTGCACCGCCGGTCCCCTCCGATGACCTGACGTCGCTGCGCGTTTCGTACTTTCTCGTCGCCAACAAGGCCGTAAGCGCCGACGCCGTTACCGACCTGACGCAGTCGCTGGTCGATGCGAAACGGGACCTGCTGTCGCAGTTTCCGATACTGGCCCAGGCCGGAGCACCTAGCATGGATGCGGACGCGCTGATCCCGATCCATCCGGGCGCCGCAACCTATTACAACGGCAACCAGCAGAGTTTTCTCGATAAGTATGATGACAAGCTCTATTACGCTTCGCTGCTGCTGGGCACGCTGATCTCCGTCCTCGTGGCAGGCTGGCGCTTCGCCCGATCCGGCGCCGCGCCCGAGAGCAAGCTGGAGCCGCTTTACGAACTCGGCCACGAAATCAGGAATGCGAAGAGCGAAGGCGAACTCGAGGATATCGAGAAGCGGATTGACGATATCCTGAAGGGCGAGCTTGCCAGGAGCGCGAGCGAGAGCGCCGACAGCGCCGAGATGGCCGCGCTAGGCCTCGCGGCCCACAGGCTACAGTATCTGATGAGCCATCGCCGGGTGCTGGTCCGTTCGACAGCGGCCTCCCGACAGTAGAATAGGTCTGCCGGACTACTTCACAATTCGATGTTTCGTCGGCGTCACGGTGCTGGTCGGCGCCATCGGCGAGAGCGAGAACGTCAGCCAGGTATTCCATCCTGATGGCCGGTTCTCCGCCGCGAACTCACCGTAGCCTTTCAGGTTGAGGTATCCCTGCATGTCGCCGACGGGAAACAGGAAGCCGGCCTGCGGGCCGATACCGAGCACGCGCGATCGAAAACCTCCGAGGATCGGATGCTGGCCGAAATCGTCGGTGACCTGCTGGTAGCCATATCCGACCAGACCGACGAAAAACTGCTTGGAGAGGAATTGCGAGACGCCCCAGTCGACATGGAAGTCGATTCCGTTCTGGTAGTTGGTGGCGTCATTCTTGAGATTGTAGGTAAATCCGGCAACGGCCGAAAACTCCTGGCCCGCCGCCGGGTTGAAATAGGTATAGCCGCCGCCGCCATCGATGGCGGCATGACCGATGCCGAGATTGGCAAGCCGGGTTGAGCTATAGGCGCCCGCGGGGATGTCGCCGGTCAGATAGGTCATGAAATTGTGCACGCCGGCATTCCACTTCAGTGTTGCCTGCGGGTACAGGTCGCCCACCGACGTGATTGAATCCTGGATGAAGCCGGTTCGGGTCACCGCCAGCGGACCGACGGCTGCCGTCAGCGTGCCGTCGACACTGGCGCTCGAACGCCCGAACAGGCCGGTGACGCCGATCGCCAGTTGTCCGCCGAGCACCGGCGTTGCGAACGTATAGGTGGGATTGAGCAGAATGAGATCACCTTGCGCATTCAGATTTGCGTTCAGGCTGACAGCGACGTTGGCCGGGATCCTGCCGATCTGAATCTGCCTTGCCGCGGCCACCGCGCCGCCCGCCTCGACGGTGGTGTGATAGTAGACCGCAGCCATCGACCAGCCGGGCACGGCGGGGGCGGCCGCGAGGCTGCCAAAACGGCCAGGCAGCCAGTACGAAACGCCGCCTTCGTCGGCGCGGGACACGCTCGGAAGGCAAGCCAGCAGCGCGATCACTACGGCTGCGCTGGTATGCCTCGGACGCAAGCTTGTGGTTTGTTGAGATCGTTCACGCGTCATCTGTTTGCCCCCTCGAAGTCTATTTTGGGTCAGCCTAGCGAGGAAATGCCACGCCAGATGCCGCCGCTATGCAGATTCGGCCCGGTTTTAAGATTTCTGTGTTAGTTGTTGCCGTAATGTCACCCCTAACCGTTGGAAACGCGGGCCGGGCCGCAGTTGAGAGCCGATGTTCTCGTCGCGCGGCTGAGTTTTCCGGCGATTGAGACGACGCACTGGCTTCGGCTTGCGATGCCCGCTGCAGAGTCTCGGAAGGACTTTCGCCGAATACACTGCGATATTCAACCGAGAACCGGCCCAATTCCGCAAAACCATAGCAGGTCGCAACCTCTGTAACGGTCGTGAAGCTGCTGTCGGAGGACAACAGTGCGCGCCTCGCCTGCAACAGCCGCTGCATGCGAAGATGGCGACAAGGGGGGACGCCGTGGACATTGTGAAATGCCTTGCGCAGCGTGCGCTCGCTGACGGCAAGAGCGTTGCAGAGAGCCGAAATGTGCAGCGGTGAATCGAGTTCTGCCAGAGCGATCGCCTCGGCTTGGACCACGAGATCGCGCCAGGTTCTGATCGTCGATTGGCGGGAAACGTCTGAGAGATTTACTGACAAATAACGGATGGTCATCTAATGCCCCCCGATTCTGCGATCGCGGTGAAAGCGCTGGACTTTGGGGGCAAGTCAGCATCATGCGCGACGGCGCGCTACTGTACCTGAGGGCAAACCGGTAGTTGAACGGCCGTCAGCGGGGCGCGGCCGGGGCGCTCGCGCGGCGACGGCTATGAAGCGCTCTTGACGTCGGGCGAGAGCTGGGGCGTCAGGATTCCGGTTCGCTCCGCCACCGAGACTGCCTCGGCAAACGATCCGACCTGAAGCTTCTGCATGACTGTCTGTCGATGATACTTGATGGTTCGCTCGGAAGTACCCAGCAAATGCGCAATCTGCTTGTTCATCTTGCCGCGGACCATCAGCGCAAAAACCTCTTTTTCGCGGGGAGTTAGTTTCACGATCAGCGCCTTTAGTGCATCGAGGCGGCCTTGATTCTGCTGAACCTCCTCAAGGCGCGATAGCGCGCGATCGATCGCTTCCAGCAGCGTCTGCTTGGGGATCGGCTTGGAGAGAAAGTCTTCCGCGCCGGCCTTGATGGCGCGAACGCTCGTCGGGATATCGCCGTGACCTGTCATGAAGATGATCGGCCAGTGATGCGACAGTTTCGCCAGTTCCTGCTGAAGCTCCAGACCGCCGATTGCAGGCATCTGCACGTCGAGGAGAAGGCAGCCCGGCCTGGCGCCGCGGATGCTCTGCAAAAAGCCGGCCGCCGAATCGAAGTCGATCACGGCATAACCCGAAGCTTTCAATACCCGCGAAATCGCGCTGCGAAACGATGCGTCGTCGTCCACAATATAAACTGCGGGCGGGCCCGTCATTCCAATCTCTTGCCCTCGTCGTGGCCCGCCGGCCGAGTCCCGAACAAACTCCGGATGCAATCCGCTGCGAGCGCGCCCGCAGTAGCGCAAGGAAAACCGGAAATGCGAGAATAAGCGGTGACCCCCAGGGCGGTCAACGCGGAGCGTGCATGTATGCAATATGCAAGTCTCGTCGGGCTGCCGGAATATGCAGTGCCAGCCGGCCGCAGGCCGGCTACAGGTACGCCGTATACGAGCTGACCCATACCAGTATCGATGCCAACAGGCCAATAACGCCCGCATTTGCAGCGAACGCGGTGACGCTTCCGGACATCCCCAGCCGGAGCGAGTCTCGGCTCATTTCGTCCGGAATGGAGATCACCGCCGGAAAAACCGACGCGCCGCCAATCGCATTGGTCCGCGCCAACGTCCCGGATGCGGCAATCTGTCCCTGACCTATCCCTCTTGGAATTTCAGCGATTTTGGCGTGATAGATCCGGCCTGGAACATTATCGAACACGATATTGACGGGGGCGCCGGCCTTGATGGTCTGAAAGCCGTTCTGCGAAAACATCCCGACAATTGTAATCTCATTCTCGACGATGAACGACATTGCTGACCGCAATTGCGAGGCGCGATCGCCCACCGTCAGGGCCACTGCCGTTGCGTAGCCGTCGGCGGGCGCGCGGATGGTGGTTTGCGCCAACTCCCAGACGGCGTTCTCCAGTTGCGCCTGCATTTGCGCGACCGTCGTGTTGACGCCACCAATCTCCGAATCCAAGGCTAATTTGGCACTTTGCTGGGTTGCCCTGGCGACATTGAGTTGCGCCCCAACCGTCTCGAACTGCACCTGGGTGTCCTGCTCCTTGAACTCGGTGTTGGATCCGCTGGCGTACAGTTTCTGAATATCGTCCAGGCGCCTCGCATTGTATTTGTACTGGGCCTCGAGCCCGGCGACGTTCGCGGTCGCCTGATCGTAATTTGCTTTCAATATTTGGGTCTGCTGTTTCGCCGCGGCCAACGACGCCTGCAGTTGCGCCACTTTGTACTGGAACGGCGCCGGGTCGAGTTGAAACAGGATATCACCCGACTTCACCGATACGTTCGGCTTTACCGGGATAGCGATCACCTGACCGGTTACGTTCGGCGTCACTTCGATCACCCGGCCTGCGACGGTAATCTTTCCCGACGGTGTCAAATTATTGAACAGCGCGAGGAATATCGCGAGAATGAACGCGCCGATCAGTATCGAAATCGTCCCCGACAGCCAACCCCAGCGCACGAGCTTGAACCTGGAGAATACCGCCCACATCGCGAGCACATAAAGGCACAGGATAATAACCACGGGCGGCCCCTCTCTTGTGTCGCGACGCCAACCACTCATTTGCCGGACGTGCGCCGGGACGCGCTATGCAAAATCGGCCCGCGGTGAGAACTCTTTATTTCCAGATCGTCTCAGCAAATTCTTTGCGTTGCCGCTTTTTGCATAGCCGATCGCGCGAAGCCTTTTCATAGTCGTGGACGAGCGTGATCATCCGAGGCGTGGTCATCCCATTCACAACAGGAGAGATAAACATGAATCGCGCAAGGCTGGCACAAATTGCGGGACTGCTCGTGATTTCGGCGTTGATTGGTCCGGGTGCGGCCTTCGGACAGACGGCTCCGGCACCCCAGAACGTGAAAACAATCGGTGCAGCTTCAGGGCAGGCCAAATCCGAGCTCGTGCCGTCGCTGTTCGTGCTCAATTCGCGCGGTGCTACCCTGCAGGGCGACGCGCTGACCATGACGGGAGTAACGCCGAGCTCGATCATCTTTGCGGATCGCCCGGTGCGCGCCGCGGGTCACCAGTCAACCGCCGACGTGATCGCGGAATGGGGATCAGGCGACGACAGCTTTACCAAGAACCCGCCGAACGCGACCGTGTCGGTACTCGGCAAGGACGGCTCGGTGAAGGACGCCGTTGTGGTGCTGAAGAATCCGAAGCTCGAGGGCGACAAGCTCACCTTCAACGTCCAGGTCCTTGAAGGCGATCTGGCCGGCGCCGACGGCGCGGCCGCGCTCTTCATCGATATCATTGGCCGGCCGTTCACGCCGCTGTCGTTTGCCGGCGTTGCCCGCCGCACGGCGTTCAGGGGCACGATGTACGCCGGCGCCGTCGGGGCGGCAGCGTATGGCGCGGCTGCGTACTACCATCCATACGCATACGCGTACCCCCGTCCGGCCTGCGGCTATTACCCGTATCCGCCCTGCTACTGAACGCCGGCGCTTTGGCGCTGGCGTCCGACCGCACAAAACAACGACGATGATAAAGGAGAGCATCCCATGTTGACGAAACGCGAACTGCTTCGCTCTGCTGCGATGACTGCGCTCGTCGTCACAACGGCGAAGTCCACCCCGGCAATTGCGCAGAACAAAGCCGATTGGCCCAGGCTGTTAGAGGCCAAGGACATCGCCGAAGAAGGCTTCATTTACGGCCTGCCGATCATGATGAACTACGCCACCATGTACGAATTTGCCGTCGACCGGAATTCGGGGCAGTTCAAGGCACCGTTCAATCAGATCAACAACTTGTCCCACGTCGCTACTTATAAAGATACCGCCGTCATTACGCCGAACAGCGACACGCCCTATTCGATTTTGTGGGTGGACCTGAGGGCGGAGCCGATGGTGGTTTCGGTCCCGCCGGTGGACCCGAAGCGCTACTACGCTGTCCAGCTTATCGACGGTAACACATTCAACTACGGCTATATCGGCAGTCGCGCCACGGGAAGCGAGGCTGGCGACTACATGGTCGTCGGACCGGAGTGGAAGGGAGCAACTCCCCCCGGAGTCAAGAAGGTGTTCCAGTCGACGACGCAGTTTTCATTCGTTCTCTTTCGCACCCAGCTTTTCGACGCGGGCGACATCGACAACGTGATGAAGGTGCAAGCCGGCTATAAGGCGCAGCCGCTTTCCGTCTATCTGAAGCAGCCGGCCCCGCCCGCTCCGCCGGCCGTGAATTTTCCGAAGATCGACAAGGAACTCGCGAAAACGAACTTCTTCGAGTATCTCGATTTCTGCCTGCAGTTCGCGCCGGCACTCGAGAGCGAGAAGGATATCCGCGCAAAGCTCGCGCGCATCGGTGTCGGGCCTGGAAAGACCTTCAGCTTCAAGGATCTCCCGCTTGAGCACAAGGCGGAGATTCTCGTCGGAATGAAGCAAGGCGAACGAAAAGTGGACGAGGCCGTCGCGAAGGGCGGCGTATCGCTCAATGGATGGCAGGTCCACTCGTTCTTTGGCGATGCCGCGTTCTTCAATGGCGACTGGCTGAAGCGCGCCGCGGGTGCCAAGGCGGGCATCTACGGCAACGATTCGGTGGAGGCGGTCTATCCGCTTACGCGCATCGACGCTGAGGGCAAGACCCTCGACGGTGCCAAGCACAACTACACGCTCACCTTCCCGCCCGATCAATTGCCGCCGGTCAACGCCTTCTGGTCGGTGACAATGTACGACGGCAAGACCCAACTGCTGATCGAGAACCCGATCAGCCGTTACCTGATCAATTCGCCGATGCTCCCGGCCATGAAGAAGAACGCGGACGGGTCGCTGACGCTTTATATCCAAAGCAAGTCGCCGGGTGCAGACAAGGAATCGAACTGGCTGCCGGCGCCGGACGGTCCGATCTACCTCGTGATGCGGCTCTACTGGCCGAAAACAGAAGCGCCTTCAATTCTGCCGGTCGGCAAAGGGACATGGCAGCCGCCCGGTATCATTGCCGCATAATAATTATCTGCGACCCGCCGATGCACGGTGCCGGATGAGGCGCCGCGCAAGCCGGACTGCAACAAGGAATGAAAGCTCATGAAACGCTACCTGGGATTGGTCAGCGCTACTCTTGCAGTGGCTGGCGACGAGGAGAGAGCCGTGATGCGCACGACGAGACTGCTTTGCGCCACCGTTGCGGTGGTGCTGATGGGCTTGGGCGCCGCCTCCGCACAGACCTACAAGATGACGACGCCTGTCGCGCCGGGCGTCGCCGTGCCGGACAAGGTCGAGTCCTCGATCGGGACGCTGAACCTCGACTACGGCTACCCGTCGGCGGATACCGTCGACAAGATCTACGACAACCTGGACCGTTCGCGCGCACTCCAGGCTTATCTGCTCGCGATTCCGATCGTCAATCAGGCCGGCATGCGCGACTCGCTGCGCAAGTTCGGACCCGATAACCAGACCAACGTGATCTGGGAAAATCTGCTCGATTCGAAGACGGTCGCCCTGACTGGCAACGACAACACGATCTACAACTTCATGTGGGTCGACACGAGCAAGGGACCGTTGGTGGCCGAGATTCCGCCCAAGGTGCTGGGGATGATCGACGACTTCTGGTACAAGTGGGTGGCCGACATCGGCATCACCGGGGCCGACAAGGGCGAGGGCGGCAAATACCTCCTATTGCCGCCTGGATTCAAGGGCGACATACCACCGGGGTATCACGTCGTGCGGCCGAGCACTTTCGGCAGCTACCTCGTATTTCGCGCCTTCGTTGTGGACGGTTCGACCCGACCCGGGGTTGACTCGGTCAAGAAGAACCTGCGGATCTATCCCTTGGCCGAGGCCGCCAACCCGCCGCCGATGAAGTTCGTCAATGCTTCCGGCATTCCCTCGAACTTCGTCTCGCCGGGTGACTACTCGTTCTGGAGTCTGTTGAACCAGGTCATCCAGGAAGAGCCGGCGGACGGTTCCGATCCCACCACCCTGGGCCTGTTCGCCTCGATCGGCATCGTCAAGGGCCATCCCTTCAATCCCGATGAGCGGATGAAGAAGATCCTCATCGACGCCGCCAACATTGGCGCCGTGACGGCGCGGACGATCGCCTTCAAGGTGCGCGCGAAGGATGCGTATTTCTATCCGGACAGCACGTGGCGCCTGCCGTTTTTCGGGGGCTACAAGTTCGAGTCGGCGCCCGGTGTCAGCAACCTGGACGGTGCCGTCTTCTACTATTACTTCGCCATCGGCGTCACGCCGGCGATGGAGGAGAAGATGGTGGGCCGGGGCTCGCAATATCCTTGGTCGGTTCAGGATGCGAAGGGCAATCGCTTTGATGGCGCCAACACTTACAAGCTGCGCCTGCCGCCAAATATCCCGGTCAAGGATTTCTGGTCGGTCATCGTCTACGACAACCAGACCCGCTCGATGGTGCAAACCGACCAGCAAGCCCCTAGCGTCAGTAGCCAGAACAAGGGAGTCAAGGTCAACACGGACGGCTCGGTGGATGTCTACTTCGGACCAAAGGCTCCGGCGGGAATGGAGAACAACTGGGTACAGACGATTCCAGGCAAGGGCTGGTTCATGATCCTTCGCCTCTACGGTCCGCTGGAGCCATGGTTCGACAAGACATGGAAGCCGGGCGAGATCGAACTGATGCCGTGATGCGGTAACGGAGCGGCGGGCCAGGCGCTTGCCGCTCCGCACCTGTGCGGAGGATGTCGTCTCTTGCGGGCTGCTTCTTCTCTTCTTTCGCGGTCAGTGGAGCGGCCTCGTTCGCCGCGCGGATGAAGCTCTTCATCGCACCGTCGTACCAGGCCTTGATGGCCTAGACCGAATGGGAGCGTACGCGCGGCCTGTGTGCGGCTACTACCGCTGCCGCGTTCTACTAAGAGAGGAAGCGGGGGAGATGCTGGCTTCTCCCGCTTCGATTCAGCGACCAGGCGAGGAGTTCAGCAGGAGAATGGAATGGAGTGCAAGATGTACAGAGCCCTGATTTTCGCAACGATACTGTCTGCGACGACGATTCCGGTTGCCCGCGCCCAAATCGATCTCAGCACTTATGCCGACCCCAACGGGTTCTTAAACGTCCAGAAATTGACGTGCGCTCAACTCGCGGGGACTTGGCAAGGCGATGCCGACCGCCTGACTGCCTGGTACAGCGGCTGGTACAACGGACTTGCTCGCAAGCATTACATGGACATCGTCAAATCCAAAGAGGCCGAGCACGAAATCATTGTCTATTGCAAGGCGAACCCTGGTCAATTGATCATCGAGGCGGTTGCCGTCGTGTTCAAGGACATGCGGGCGAAGCTGGGGATCGAAATGAAGCCTTAGTGACTTCACAACGATCTCGGCGATCCTTGGCCGGGGGGCGGATTGTACATAGTGTCCCCAGGGAGGGCCGATGCCGGGAGCCAGTCCTGATCGCGATCCGTAACTGGGAATCGTTTTGCTTGCCGAAGGGATGACTGCAAACAGCCAATGATCGTTTCGCCATGCGCACCATAGCTGTCGTCGATGACAATCCCAGCATGCTGCAAGGTCTAAACCGCCTTCTGTCGGCCCATGGCTTCCGCGTCCGGACGTTTGCATCGGCGGAGTCGTTTTTGGAGGCCCATGCCGAGTGCGAAGCGGATTGTCTGCTGCTGGATATTCACCTTGGCGGAATCTCAGGCATCGACCTGCAACGGCAGCTGATCGCGTCAGGCCGGGAATTACCGGTCATTATGATGACGGCCATCGATAGTGAGGTCACCCGGCAGGAGGCATTTGATGCGGGCTGCATTGCGTATTTGAAGAAGCCGTTCCTGTCAAAACTGCTGATCGATGCTGTCGGCAGGATTCCCTGAGGAACGGCGCCTAATTCTCTAGCGATTGCAGGAATAGGTACCGGGAAAGTCGACTAGGATCGGGTTTCGGGTCATATTGTGACGTCCCGCTTCAACGGCCGCCTTATCGCATGAAAATTCGAATATTTTTCAGTTCGGTCGTTCTGCTCCTGGCGATGACCGGGACGGCTTTTTCCCAGCCAAAGCGGGTGCTGATTGTCCATTCCGTCGGCCGCGATTTCTCGCCCTGGGATGACTACGCAAGAATGATCCGCGAGGAGTTGAGGCTTCAGTCGAAAGATTCCATCGATATCTTCGAGGTCTCGCTGTCGACGGCCCGCTTCCCTGACGGGAACGAAGACGCCTTTGTCAGCTATTTGAATGCGGTGTTTTCCGAGCGCAAACTCGACCTGATCATCACGATCGGCGGCCCCGCGGCAAGATTCTTTCAGCAAAACCGCCAGCTGATTTTTCCGTCGATCCCCACCTTGTACGCGGCTCTCGCGCAGCAGATGTCTTCGAATGCACCGGCGACCGATGCAATGGTTTCGGTATCTGTCGACGTATTAAGCACTCCCGACCAGATCCTGAAGTTGGTTCCGGAGACGACCAAGATCTTCATCGTAATGGGAGCTTCTCCGATCGAGAAGCTGTGGCTGGAGGAGATGCGCAAGCTGTTCCAACCGCTGACAAGCCGGCTGGAGATCATTTATTCCAATGAACTGTCGCTGGAAGAGATTCTCGAGCAGGTGGCTATCCTGCCACCCAGGAGCTTCATCGTCTACGGGCAGATGCTGGTGGACGCCGCCGGCGTCGTGCACGAAGGCAAGCGAGCCATAGACCGTATCCACGCAGTTGCCAATGCGCCTATCTTTTCGGAACAGGACGCGTTCTTCGGTCGAGGAATCGTGGGCGGCCGGATGACGAACATATCCGACGTCAGCCGCCAGACCGCCGCAGTTGCCGTGCGCATTCTGGGCGGAGAGTCGCCGGGCAGCATCAAGACGCCTCCGATTACAGCGGCATCGCCCAGATATGACTGGAGGGAGCTGAAGCGCTGGAATATCAGCGAAAGCCAGCTGCCGCCCGGCAGCGAAGTTGTTTTTCGCGTGCCCAGCCTCTGGGAACAGTATCGCCCGCAACTGACTGCTGTTATGGCGGCCATCCTGCTGCAGGCGGGCATCATTGCATTGCTGCTTGACGAGCGGCGGCGACGCCTTGTCGCCCAAGCGGAGGCGACCAGTCGCCGTCAGGAGGTCGTCCGTCTGAATCGGGTCACCACCGCAAGCGTTCTGTCGTCCTCGATCGCTCATGAACTCAATCAGCCGCTCGGAGCTATCTTGAGCAATACCGAGGCCGCGCAGATGCTGCTCAAGGCTCATCCACTCGACATGGCTCAGCTTGACGAAATCCTTTCCGATATCGTCCGGGATGAGCAACGTGCGAGCGAGATCATCAGCGGCCTGCGGAATTTGCTCAACAACAGAACGGACGCCGATCTGCAGACGCTCGACTTGAACGACACCGTGCGCGACGTCGTCAAGATCGTGTCTCCTGAAGTGACGAGGCGGGGCGTGATTTTACGTACCATTCTTGCGCCGGAGCCACTACGGGTGCGCTGCGATCCGATTCATCTGCAGCAAGTCATCATCAATCTCGTGATGAACGGCGTGGACGCGATGGAAGGGGTGGCCAACCCGCATCATCTGACGATCCGAACAAACCTGGCTGCTACCGACGCGGTCGAGGCCCGAATATCCGACTCCGGCCCGGGCATTCCCAACGACAAATTGGCCAGCATTTTCAATGCGTTTGTCACAACGAAGCCGCAAGGGACGGGGTTGGGACTCCCCATCGCGCGAACGATACTCGAAAGCTACGGCGGCGAGCTGTGGGCCGAGAACCGCGCCCGTGGCGCGGTGTTCTCCTTCAGGCTTCCGGTGGCCAGCGCTTAGTCAAAATCAGCGGTCACATTCGTTGCAACGATACGGCTTCAACGCCGATGCGTGAATGCTGGACGGTGTTTTCGCTCAATCGATACGGAGCGAACAAACCTCCGACCGAAACTTTGAGAGGGATACTCGTCGAAAAGTGAACGGTAGTAGTCGGAAAATCTGCCCGGGTTCAGATAGCCATGTTGGAGGGCAACGTCTGCTATTGTTGTCGTGGTCGGATCGCTGCAGCGAAGAACCGAATGGATTGAACATAGCCGTCTGTGATGAAGAAACGCCACCGGACCTATTCCGAGCACATCGTGGAACGCTCGATGCAGCGTGCGCCTGGAGACGTTGAGATCGCCGCAGATCTGGGAAATATGGATGGGCACCATTCCTGCTCGATCGAGGTATTCTTCAACTCTCCTGACGATCTTCGAGGCCGATGAAAGCGAGCGATCGTCATCAGATGGAACGTTTGGCAGAACAGTGGCGGTCATCGCTTCGATGATCGATCGCCTCCAGAATTGTGCAGCCTCTCTGGTCAGCGCGATGTTTTGATCCCGCAGCCGCGCCAATAGACCGTTCAAGCGAGAAAGGAGGAGGCTGGTGGATTGGGGGGCGGCGCGGAAGATGTTCTGTCTCCAGGAATTCGCATCTTGCGCTCGCGGTTCGCTTGCAAAGAAGGAGCATATGTCGGCGAACGAAAGGGAGATCACCGCGAAAGACGCGCCTCCGAAGTAGCGAGCGTCGTGCTCGCCGCCGGGCGGCGTAACCATAACGTCCCCCGCATGCATCTCGCGGGACCATTGTGTGACCTTGTCGGTACATCCTGTAAGCATTCCGATGGATACTCTATGGTCGCTCGGGACACCCCGCGATCGCATGCCGACCGAGAATTCCCCGACGTCGAACGACAATTCATCGATTGCGAAGTGCGCCAGATGCCCACGAAGGCGTCCTCGACCGAGTTGCACGACCTCCCTGTTGGTGCCGCGAACCGCGTCATTCAGTTCCTCGAAACTTTCGAGGCTGCGCACCTGCACCTGCATCGGACTGGATTGGCCCATCACCCCGGACTCCTGTCTGTCCGAGACGAGGCAACGGTACCTATCCCCGGCGGCGTAACCGACAGAGTTCACCGCCAAGTTGTCTAGAATTTGGCCTTTATGTTTTTTCCTGCGGCTGCTGTAGCGACCGAGGCGTCAATGGCCAGCGGCAAGGACAATGTGAAGAAGCCCGCCGTTCCCTCCAGATGGTTGACGGCGTCGAACTCGCGATAGACTTTGAGTCGCGTCGAGACCGGCAGCTTGCCAACTTCAAATGTGTAGCCGATGGCGCCGCCGAGCGCGACCACGCGCCCTTCGAATGAGCCCAGGCGTGCACCGGTGCCGGTATCGGGTGTGAGCTGCTGGTAATAGTAGCCGACCAGGCCGATCGTGAACTCCTTGCTGAGATATTTGGTCGCGGCCCACTCCAGGTGGAATTCGTCGCCGGTCTTGTAGTCGGTCGCAGTGTTGGTCTGGTTGAAGGTGAATCCCGCGGCGGCCGACAAGTCCCAGCCGGCGGCCGGATCGAGCCATGTCACGGTCCCGAACAGATCGATCGCCGGACGGTTCAGCGAGGCGTTCGAGAGCTGTCCCGCGACATAGGTGCCCGACGGAATCACGCCGGCGATTCCCAGTTGCCAGTGCAAGTTGCCCGCCTGCCATCCGACAAAGGATTGCACGAAGAAGTCACTGAGATTGGCATTGGCGTCGGTAACGTTGACGCCGATTGGGCCCAACCGCGGAGAATTGACCAACAGGCCGGCATTGACGCGCGGCTCGCCGACCGACGACGTCACGGAAAACGCGAGATCGCCGCCGAGGATTTTCGCCGGCGTCACCCAAAGCGTGGTGGGAAGATTCAGCCAAGTCTGCACCGAAACATTCGCGACCAGCAATCCGCCAAACGGGAGCGATTTTCCACCACCGATTTTTGCGTCATAGAAATAGGTGTCGTCACTAAAGAAGACGCCAGGAGGAGGCGTAATGCCGGCGCCGTTCGAGCGCGATCCCATCAGGTAGGTGCCGATGCCGCCTTCGGCCGCAAGCGCCGGTGCATCGTTCAGGCAAAGCAGTGCGCCGACTATAAGTGCGGCGGCGACATGATGTCGCATTGGCCCACCTCCATTCGCGATAGCGAAGCGGCTGATCGCAAACCGCAGTCCTGTTATTCTATCCGGCATTCCGGCGTGACAACAACCGTTCAATTTATAAGCGAACGTTCGAACAGCGATGCTGTGGCATTTGTGTCGCTTTGAATTGAATTGTCCAACAAATCGGCGCGAGCGACGCCGAATGATCAGTGTCATACCAGCCTGTTTTTAGGGCATGAATCGCGGCTTTCGAAGATTGGCACAAATCGTACATCACAGGCGTGTTGAGTTAGGTTATGGTCGGGAACTGGCCTAATCGGCCAGGAGTAAGGAAGGAACCCGACCAATCTCGCCACGTGCTCAACTTAAGATGAATGTGGAAAGGTGTAGAAATGCGGTTTGTCTTCAAAAAAGTGGCTCGATCAAGAGCGATTCGCCGATCGGGTCTTGCACTTATCTTGGGTATGGCGACCCTCGGCATCGCGTCGTCAACGGCCTCGGCCATTAATACTGGCACTGCCGGTATGCTGGGATACCAGATCAAGCAGGAGAGTTCTGTCGTCAACGTCGTTGTCGTGCGGCGCGGCGGAGCGGTGCGCCGCACCACTGTCATAGGACCGCGCGGCGGCGTCGCGAGCCGCACCGTCGTACGCCGTGGCGCCGTGGTTCGCCCGGGATATGCCGGCGGCGGCGTGCGTTGGGCACGGCCGGGTCGGTACTATTGGCCGAGGGGCGGAGCCATCGCCGCCGGCGCTGCCATCGGCTTTGTAACCGCCGCTACGGCCGCTGCTTGGGCAGGCGCTGCTCCCGCTCCGGGCATGTGCTGGTATTACACCGACCCGTCGCGCACCCAGGGCTTCTGGGACTATTGCGGGTAGCGCGCCATTATCTGGAGCCGGTGCCATGGCATTGCAGCGGACCGAGATCGGGCCGAACGAACGACCGTCGGAGGATGACCGAACCCGTGACATGGTCGGGATTCCAGGCGGTACGTTTCGTATGGGCTCGAACGATCATTATCCCGAGGAGGCGCCGGTCCACCGCGTGACGGTGGACGATTTCTGGATCGACCGCACGCCGGTGACGAACCACCAGTTCAAGGAGTTCGTCAGGGCGACCGGCCATCGGACGTTTGCCGAGGTTCCGCCCGACCCGAAGGACTATCCCGGCGCACTGCCTCACATGCTCTATGCTGGCTCGCTGGTGTTCTCGCCGCCGCCGCGGGTGACGAATTTGCGCGACTGGAGCCAGTGGTGGGATTTCATGAAAGGCGCGGATTGGCGTCATCCCTATGGGCCGAAGAGCAACATCAATGCGCTCGACCGCCATCCGGTCGTGCACGTCTCGTTCTCCGATGCGCTCGCTTATGCGCAATGGGCGGGAAAGGAGCTGCCGACCGAGGCAGAATGGGAATTCGCCGCGCGCGGCGGGCTCGATGGTGCGGAATTCGCCTGGGGCAATGAGTTCACACCCGCTGGCGCGCACATGGCCAATACCTGGCAGGGCGAATTTCCAGGGCAGAATCTGAACACGGATGGCTACGAGCGCACCTCGCCGGTGACGGCCTTTCCGCCGAACGGCTACGGCGTCCACGACATGATCGGCAATGTCTGGGAATGGACGTCCGACTGGTATGCGCCCAAACACGAGGCCGATGCGCCGAAGGCGTGCTGTATTCCGGAGAATCCCCGCGGCGGGCGCGAGAACGGCAGCTATGATCCCGGCCAGCCGAACATCAAAATTCCGCGCAAGGTCATCAAGGGCGGCTCGCACCTGTGCGCGCCGAATTATTGCCGACGTTATCGCCCGGCGGCGCGGCATGCCGAGGCGATCGATACCTCCACCAGCCACCTCGGGTTCCGGTGCGTCGTCAGGAGCCCAGCTACGCGATGATTTTTACTGTCGTGCAATGAACGGAGAGTTGAAATGTCCAGCGAAGAAAAGGCAAACGACCATAGCGAAGCCTTCACCGGCGATACCGGCAGCCGCACCGTCAGCCGTCGCAATATCCTGCTTGGAACGTCGAGCCTGGTTGCCGCGGTGACGCTGACCTCAGGCGCGTTGGCACAGGCCCAGAAGGCGGCGCCTTCGGCGCCGGCCGCTCCTGCCCCGGCATCCGGCAGGAAGCCGAACATTTTGGTGATCTGGGGCGACGACATCGGGATCGCGAACATCAGCGCCTATTCCAACGGTCTGATGGGCTACGAGACGCCGAACATCGATCGCCTCGCCCGCGAAGGCATCAAGATGCAACATTATTACGGCGAGCAGTCTTGTACGGCTGGCCGCGCCGCGTTTCTCACTGGCCAGCACGGCATTCGCACCGGGCTGACCAAGGTCGGCTTCCCCGGTGCGCCAATGGGAATGAGCCAGCTCGATCCTTCTATCGGCGGCCTGCTGAAAAATCTCGGCTACACCACCGGCCAGTTTGGCAAGAACCACGTCGGCGACCGCAATGAATCGCTGCCGACCGTGAACGGCTTCGACGAGTTTTTCGGCAACCTTTATCATCTCAATGCTGAGGAAGAACCGGAACTGCCGGATTATCCCAAGGACCCGGCCTACCGTGCCAAATTCGGTCCGCGCGGCGTTCTGAGGTGCAAGGCGACCGACCGCGACGATCCCACGGTCGATCCGCGCTTCGGCAAGATCGGCAAGCAGACCATCGAGGATACCGGTGCCCTGACCAAGAAGCGAATGGAGACAATCGACGACGAAACCTCGGCGGCGGCCATCGACTACATGAAACGACAGCAGGCGGCGGGCAAGCCGTTCTTCTGCTGGTTCAATGCGACGCGCATGCACTTGCGCACCCACGTTCGCGCTGAGCATCGCGGCCGCTACACCCACGGTGACAGCGAATATATCGACGGCATGCAGGAACACGACGATATCGTCGGCAACCTGCTCAAGGCGCTTGATGACATGGGCATCGCGAACGATACCATCGTCGTCTACTCCACCGATAACGGGCCTCACATGAACACCTGGCCCGACGGCGCCATGACCTGGTTCCGCTCCGAGAAGAACACCAATTGGGAGGGCGCCTTCCGCGTGCCCTGCCTGGTTCGCTGGCCCGGCACAATCAAGCCGGGCACCGTCAGCAACGAGCTGATGAGTCACAATGACTGGATACCGACTTTCTGCTCGATCGCCGGCGAGCCCGACATCGTCAACAAGCTCAAAGCCGGCTACACCGCCAACGGCATCAACTATAAGGTCCATCTCGATGGCTACGACCAGTCGGCGTTCCTGCGCAACGTGAGCGGAAGCGCAGCGACCAACAACGGCACGAAAAGCGCGCGCGACAAATTCTTTTATTCCGACGATGACGGCCTGCTGGTGTGCATGCGGCAGGGGGACTACAAATACGTCTTCTCCGAACAGCGCAAGGAAGGCACGATGGGCGTCTGGGCCGAACCCTTCACGACGCTCCGCCTACAGAAGATCTACAACCTGATGCAGGATCCTTTCGAACGGGCCGACGTCACGTCGAATACCTATTGGGACTGGAACTTGAACCACGTCGGTGGGGCCTACGGAATGATGGACGAAGTCTTCAAATTCGTGGCGACGTTCAAGGATTTCCCGCCTCGCTCGTTCCCGCCGAGTTTCAATCCGGCCAACATTCTGGAAGGCATGATGGACGGCATCAAGCAAAAGAAAGCGCTCACGGAGGGAATCGACGTCGAGAAGGTCCGCGCCGGATTGAACAAGATCATCCAGCAGCAGCTTGAGGCTCGCTGATTGGCAGGCACCTTTGAGCCGGCCCGCCCTCGAGCGGGCCGGCAGATCAAAGCTACGTGCAGTCAAGCTCACGTGAGAGGATTGTCGCATGTTCGCTTTCCTGGCTTGGAGACCTCGCCGGACGGCTTTGGCTGTGTTGTCTATCCTCGGTCTCGCGTTCCTCCAAACAAGTGCCTTCGCACAATCCGACCCGCTGCCTTCCTGGAACGATGGCGCAGTCAAGAAATCCATCACCGAATTCGTCGGGCGCGTCACGACGCAAGGTGGTGCCGATTTCGTTCCCGCCGAGCAGCGCATCGCGACCTTCGACAACGACGGCACACTCTGGTGCGAGCAGCCGTTCTATTTTCAGGCCGCGTTCGCTTTTGATCGCATCAAGGCACTGGCGCCGCAGCATCCGGAATGGAAGACGCGGCAGCCGTTCAAGGCGGTACTGGAGAAGGACCCGGCGGCGCTGGCGGCATCCGGCGAAAAGGGATTGCTGGAAATTGTTGCCGCCACTCACACCGGCATCACGACGACCGAATTCAACAAGATCGTTGCCGAATGGCTCGCGAGCGCGCGTCATCCGCGGTTCAACAGGCCCTATAACAGCCTCGTCTACCAGCCGATGCTGGAGTTGCTCGGTTACCTCCGCGCCAACGGCTTCAAGACCTTCATCGTCTCTGGCGGCGGCGTCGAGTTCATGCGTGTGTTTGCAGAGAAGGTCTACGGCATTCCGCCCGAGCAGGTGGCCGGCTCGTCCGGCGTCGTCAAATTTCGGATGGATGCCGGCGCCAAGCCTTCGTTGCTGAAGACACCCAAAATCGAATTCGTCGATGACGGCCCCGGCAAGCCGGTCGGCATTAACCGCTTCATCGGACGCCGTCCCATATTTGCGTTCGGCAATTCCGATGGCGATCTGCAGATGCTGCAATGGACCGCCGCCGGCGAGGGGATTCGCTTCGCAGGTCTCGTCCACCACACCGATGCGGATCGCGAATACGCCTACGACCGGCAGTCGAAGGTCGGAAAACTCGGCAAGGCGCTGGATGAGGCGGCAGCTCGGAAATGGACGGTCGTCGATATGAAACAGGACTGGAAGTCGATTTTTCCTTCGGAGAAGTGACCCAAGCAGCGGCAGCTGCCGAGCTGCAACTGGCAGCGAAAGCCGCAGAAATGAGTGCCGCAGGTTGAACATCCGGAGTTGGAAGCAGCCTGCGGAGAGGGATCTCATGAGCGGTTTCGATATCTTCGCCTGGATCGTCCTGATCATTCTGGTGGCCTGCGTGGTCGCCGTGTTCTGCATCGCCGGCTGGCTGCCAGGACACATCGCCAAGACCCGCGGGCATCCCTGGGCCGAAGCCGTGACGGTCGCCGGATGGGTCACCCTGATCTGCGGCTTCGCGCTGTGGCCGGTCGCGCTGATTTGGGCCTATGTCGACGTGCCGGCGCCACGACAGACGGAGCCGCGCCAATGATCATCGCGATGCTCTGCGTCTATCTGGTGCTGTTGTTCACCTTGGTTCACTTCGGTGTCATCAGGTTCAACTTGTTCTGGAAGGCGTCGCCCTTCATTGTTCTTCTGCTGCTCAATATCGGCCTGTTTATCCCGATGGGGTGGGGCGCGCCGCAGGGATCGGTGCTGCTGTTGCGCAACTCGGTCTCGATCGTGCCTGACGTGGCGGGCGAGGTGATCGACGTTCCCGTCGAGGCGAACAAGCCGCTCAAGGCCGGCGACATCCTGTTCCGCATCGATCCCGTGCCGTACGAGGCGCAAGTCAAGGCGATCGAGGCGCAGCTAAAACTGTCGGTGACACGCCTTGCCCAGATGACGCAATTGTTCGAGCGCGATTCCGGCCGCGGCTTCGATGTCGAGCAGCGGCAGTCCGAAGTCGATCAGCTCAAGGCCCAGCTTGAAAGTGCGAAGTGGAATCTCGACAAGACCACTGTACGCGCGCCGGCCGACGGCTACGTCACCAACCTCGGGCTGCGCAAGGGCGCACGGGTGGCCAATCTGCCGCTGGCCCCGGTGATGGCTTTCATCGACACGTCAGATACGATCATCGGCGCAGAAATCGCCCAGATCGACGCCCGCTATGTAGAAGCCGGTCAACCCGTTGAGGTGACGTTCAAGTTCCTGCCGGGTCAGGTCTATGCCGGAAAGGTCGAGAGCGTTTTGCAGGCCGTCGCGTCCGGCCAGGTGCAAACATCGGGAGCGGCGGTAGCGTCCAAGGCTGTTGCTTCGGCGCAGTTTGTCGTTCGCATCCGGCTCGACGATGCCGAGATTGCCCGGCGCTTTCCGGCCGGAAGCACCGGTGACGCTGCGATCTTCACCGAGCACGTCAAGCTGGCCCATATCATCCGCAAGGTGCTGCTTCGCCAGATCGCGATCACAAACTACGTCAATCCATTTTGAGCTGCTGTTAGCGTCCGGGACGTCGAGATGCCGACTCTCAAGGTTCCGTACGATGCCCAAGCCCTGGCGTTCCAGCGACCTGGTCAGTGATTGAGGATATCAGCGGATGACTGTGCGTTGCTGCCATGGTCGGTCACTCCCGGCTGGATTTCCCTCAGCAGCTCGTAGACGCGCGTTTGCGCCACCATCCCCTTGGCGACCACACTGTCGACGTATCGGCAGTGGAAGCGGTTTCCAACTCGCGTGAATATGTCCTCGCTGATCAGGATATCGGTGCCGTACTGCTTGTTGAGTCCTTCGAGCCGGGCAGCCAGGTTCACGACATTGCCGAGCACGGTATAATTCATGCGTTCGGCCGAACCGAGATTGCCCACGACCGCTTCGCCGCCATGTATGCCGAACCGTGTGTAGAACGGCGGCAAGCCTTCGGTCTCGAATTGCCGGTTGATCCTTTGGTTGGCTTCCTTCGCCAGAAGCGCGGCGCGGCAGGCGCGATCGCAGTGATCTTCCTGCAGGTTCGGTGCATTCCAGAATGCCATGACTGCATCGCCGATGAATTTATCGACGGTGCCGCCCTGCGCTATGATGACATCCGTCAGTGCGGTGAAGTATCGCGATGTTTGCTGCATCAGCACGTCCGGATCGGCAGCTTCCGACAGGCTGGTGAAGCCTTGAACGTCGGTGAAAAGAACTGTAATTTCCTGCCGCGCACCTCCCAGCTCCGTCGAGATCGAGTTGTCGAGAACACCGCGAACGATTTCCCGCGGCGCCAGCCGTGCGAATGACCAGATCGCGCGCTGAGCGTTGTGGATCGTTCCTCCCAGCGTCTGCAGTTCGCGAATGAAAGAACCAATCGGCTTTGGCGGCGGCGCTCCCATCACCTGAAGACGCGCCGCCTGATCAGTGATCGCATTTATTTTTTTCGACATTCTGGTGCCGAAAATCCAGGCCAGCGGGATGAACAGGAGAAAGGATGCCAGCGCGAATATCCGGGATCGGAAAGTCAGATCGCGGATGCTGCCGGCGAATTCCTGCTCGACTGCAACCAGCAGGACATTGGCTGTAAGGGTCGGTCCCAATGGAATGCTTTCGAGCCGATAGAAGTAGCTATTGTCGTCGGTCCAGCGAAGCTTTCCTCGCGTTCGGCTCGATTTGTCCCAATCCACGATCACCTTTCCTTCAAGGCTGCCTGCAAGGTCAAGCGTACTGGGGAGCCTGGGGCCAGCGGGGTCTGCGCTCGAGCGCGCGAACATCGACGCGTAGTCCCGGTGGGCAATAACCGTGCCATTGGAATCGAATAGCACGACGTAGCCGTCGTCTCCGAACTTGAGGATATCAGCGGATGTGCTGTAGGCGTCCAGCTTGAGGTCGGCGCCGACGACGCCGTGAACCTTGCCTTGTAACGGCGCGCTGAACGTGATCATCGGCACGCCGAGGCTGAACGATAAATATGGGGCCGAGACCACCAGTTCACCTGCCTTCAAGGCGGATCGATACCAGACGCGTTCGCGAGGATCGTAACCGTGGCCGAGGATTTCCCGCCGTTCGATCTGTTTGCCATCCTTGTCTTGGAAAATGCGCGTCGTGGCCAGTCCGCCGTCGCTGTTTGGATGAACCAGTGCAATGGCGAACGACGCATTGGGCGGTGCGCCAAGGCGTTGCCGCTGCTCGCCCTTCAGTCCTTCCACACGTTGCACCTGCAGCCAGCGGCCGTCGCCATATCCGACGTAGATGCTGTCAAGCGCCGGCCATTCGATCAATGCGCCTTTCACAAGGCCGGTCGCCGGACTGCCGACGTCGAGTTCGGAGGGCGCCGTCAATGATGGGCTGATCGACAGCGTTCGTGTCGCGCGCGAGAGATTTGCGACTTGCTCCCGCAGGAGCATTATGGTCCGCGCGCTCACGCCGTCCATGGTCGATGTTGCGGCCTCGTCGGTCGCAAGCTTGAGAGTGCGATCCTGGACGAAGATCAGGAGCGCGGCCAATGCGCCGATCATCAGCATGAGCGAAGCGGTCAAGGTGAGGCGGAATGTCATGTTTGGCCGCGCAAAAATTCCGAAACACTTGCGCTATGGCCGCGGAACGGGGCGTCACGGCGACCGTCGGGTGCACATCGGATACCGAAGTATAAGGGCAACTCTACATTGCATCGGAACCGAATGGAACGGTAGTAGACAATCATTCGATAGCAATTGCGACATCTTACTCAATTGATACCGACCAGGACGCACTCGCGGACACACGCTTTGGTGCTGTGACCGGCAGCCTGACGCGGGCTTGATATTTGGGAAGGACGGCTGCGGTTCTCGCTCGGCTTTTAGTCAAGCCGTCATGTGCGACCGCTACCCCAAAGCTGAAGTGAACCGAGACGCGGTGTGAAGTTTTCGGCCGTAGCTCAAATTGTGGGTTTTGGCCTGCGAACGTCGAAAATGCTTGAACTTTCAATGGGGAATTGACTCTCTCCGCCATGGGCCTCATCCCACCAACCTCCATCTTCCGTCTCCCGCCCGCTTCAGCACGGGATCGCTCACCCGCGCATGCTCAGCCAGGAAATCGATGAACGCGCGCACGCGGGCGGGCAGGGGCGCGGTGTGGCCGACATAGACGGCGTGGATATCTTCGCGGTCGCCGGGATTGTAGTTTTGCAGCACCGGCACGAGGCGGTCGGCTTCAATATCGGGACCGATGTGAAAGAGCGCGAGGCGGGCAAGGCCGACGCCGCCGAGGGCGAGACGGCGGGCGACTTCGCCGTCGCTGGCGCGCGCGACGGGCGGCGGCACGGCTTCTTCGGTGTGGTCGCCGCGCTTGAACCGCCAGCCGCGGATCGCGCGCGGAAAGGTCCAGCCGATGCCGCGATGCTCAGTGAGCTCCGCCGGAATCTTCGGCGTGCCGAAGCGCGCGAGATAATCCGGTGCGCCGACCACGACCATGCGGCTGGTGCCGAGTTTTCGCGCGACAAGACGTGACGCCCGCAGAGGCCCGACGCGGATGGCGATGTCGGCGCGCTCCTGCATCAGGTCGATCAGCGTGTCGGTCAGCACGAGATCGAGCGTAACGTCAGGATGTTTTTCAAGGAAGCGCGGGATCAGCGGCATCACATGCAGCATGCCGAAAGGAATGTTGCAGTTGATCGTGAGGCGGCCCCGCGGCGTCGCGCCGGAGGCCGCCTCGCGCTCGGCTTCCTCCATCTCGGCGAGGATGCGCACCGTGCGCTCGTAGAAGGCCTGGCCTTCCTCCGTCAGTGTGAGCTTGCGCGTGGTGCGGTTGATCAGTCGCGAGCCGAGCCGCGCCTCCAGCCGCGAGATCAGCTTGCTCACGCCGGATGGCGTCAGGCGCAGTTTTCGCGCGGCCTGGGTGAATCCGCCCAAGTCGACGACGCGGACGAAAACCTCCATCTCGGCGGAGCGGTTGGTGTCGAAACGGGCCATGTTGAATTCATGTCACAAATGATTGGATTATGGACATTCTAATCGTTTTGCCCCGGTGCGGCTATCTGCGTGGCTCGTCTCATCCATTGGAGCCACGCATGCCTCCCGCCGTCCTCGCCCTCGCCGCCGGTGCCTTCGGCATCGGCACCACCGAATTCATCATCATGGGCCTGCTGCTTCAGGTTGCCGCCGACATGCACGTCTCCGTTCCGGTCGCGGGTATGTTGATATCAGGCTATGCGCTCGGCGTGTTCGTCGGCGCGCCAGTCCTGACGCTAGCGACACGGCGGCTGCCGCGGAAAACCGTGCTGCTGGCGCTGATGGCGATCTTCACGCTCGGCAATGCGGCTTGTGCGCTGGCGCCGAACTACGAATTGCTGATGGCGGCACGCGTGCTGACCTCGCTCGCCCACGGCACCTTCTTCGGCGTCGGCTCGGTGGTGGCGACCAACCTGGTTGCCGAGGACAAGCGCGCCTCAGCCATATCGACCATGTTCATTGGTCTCACGGTCGCGACGCTGCTCGGCGTACCCTTCGGCGCCTGGCTCGGCCTGATGCTCGGCTGGCGCGCGGCATTCTGGGCGGTGACGGTGATCGGCGTCATCGCCTTTGCCGTGGTGGCGGCGCTCGTGCCCGGCCATGTCGGCAATGGCGACAAGCCGATCTCGCTCGCCGAGGAGGTATCGGTCCTCGGCCGTCCGCAGGTTCTGCTCGGCCTCGCCATGACCGTATTCGGCTTCGCCGGCCTGTTCGTCGTCTTCACCTATATCCAGCCGATCCTGACGCGCTTCACCGGCTTTTCGGAAGCCGCGGTCTCGCCGATCCTGCTGGTGTTCGGTGTCGGGCTCGCGATCGGAAACGTCGCCGGCGGCAAGCTTGCCGACCGTGGCCTCACCCGTGCGCTGATCGGAACGCTCGCCGCGCTCGCCATCGTGCTGCTCGGCCTTGCCGCCGTGCTGTCGGCCAAGATCCCTGTCATCGTGCTGATCCTGCTGCTCGGCATTGCGGCCTTTGCAACCGTCGCCCCACTCCAGCTTCGCGTGCTGGAAACCGCCGGCCCCAGTGGACGCACGCTTGCTTCGAGCCTCAACATCGCCGCGTTCAATCTCGGCAACGCGCTCGGTGCCTGGGCCGGCGGTGTCACCATCGACCGCGGGCTCGGCCTCTCCGCGCTGCCTCTGGTCGCGGCCGGCATCACGGCGGTTGGCCTCGTGCTGGCGCTGTGGAGCCTTCGGCTCGACCGCGCGCAGGCCGCCGTTGCGGCTTGCCCGGCCGAGTAGGGCGAATCCACCGCCTGTGAGGCCATCGATCCTCGGCAATTCGTCGCATTGGCCGCTCCTGCCAACGCGCCATGCAGAAACGCACCTGTACATGCTCCGTCGCCCTCCATAACCTTCGCGGCGCAATTTCAGGAGATGCGACGTGGCGAAGAAGACGGCGACCAAGACGAAAAGTGCTTCGAAGAAGTCGGCGAGGACCTCGAGCAAGACGAGCGCCGCCCGCAAGGGGGCCGTTGCGAAGGTGGCCAGGAAGACAGTCGGGAAGGCGCCGCCGCGAAAGCCAGCCGCGGCACGGCGCCCGAAGGGGCCGGCCTGGCAATGGTCGGCGGTTGAGACAGCCACCGCGATCCGCTCCGGCGCAATCTCCGCCGTCGAGACCGTCGAAGCGCATCTCGAACGGATGCGCATCGTCAACCCACGGCTGAACGCGGTCGTCGTCGATCTCTCTCAAGCAGCGCTTGCCGCCGCGCATGCGGCCGACAAGCAGCGCGGCAGGGGCGGCGAGCTCGGCCTTCTGCACGGCGTTCCCATCACCATCAAGGAGAATGTCGATTACGAAGGCCGGCCCAATTTCAACGGCGTGCCCGCCAACAAGGACCTCGTCGCGCCGTCGGATTCGCCGGTCGTGCGTAACTTGAAGAAGGCCGGCGCGATCGTCATCGGCCTCACCAACACGCCGGAATTCTCCTTCCGCGGTTTCACTGACAACCCCCTGCACGGGCTGACGCTCAATCCCTGGGATCCAAACATCACCTGCGGCGGCTCCTCGGGCGGCGCGGGTTCAGCGGTCGCCGCAGGCATCGGCACCATCGCCCATGGCAACGATATCGGCGGGTCGCTGCGATGGCCGGCGCATTGCAACGGTATCGCCACCATCAAACCGACGCAGGGACGCATCCCCGCTTTCAACCAGAGCGCAACGGCGGAGCGGCCGATGCTGGCGCATCTGATGTCGGCGCAGGGCCCGCTCGCCCGTCACGTCGGCGACGTCCGTCTCGCGTTGGAGGTGATGAGCCAGCGCGATCCGCGCGATCCCTGGTGGGTGCCGGCGCCGCTGGTCGGACCGAAGCCGAAAGGGCCGGTCAAGGTCGCGCTGGCCAAGATCCCGGAGGATATGGACGTCGATCCGCAGGTCGCCGCGGCGCTGCGTCAGGCGGCCGATCACCTGGAGCGTTCCGGCTATCGCGTCAGCGAGGTCGAGGTCCCCGACATCAACGGCGTCTGGCAGACCTGGTGCGACATCATCACCAACGAGACGATGGTGATGCAGGAAGCCGGCATGCTGAAGGTGACGTCGGAGGACTTCCACAAGGCGTGGAGCGGCATGAAGGCCAAGGCGAACGTGCTCGATCTCAAGGCCTGGATGCAGGCGACTGCGGCACGCAACGGCCATATCCGCGCCTGGCAATTGTTCTTCGAGGACTATCCGGTGGTGCTGGCGCCGACCACGGTAAAGCCGACGCCGGGGCCGCGCGACGACACCATCAGCGCCGAGCGCGTGCGCGAAATCTTCTGGGGCGAGATCCGCTTCATCTCCGCCATCAACGTGCTGGGCCTGCCCGGCGCAGTGGTGCCGGTGACCCTGCATGACGGCAAGCCGATCGGCGTGCAGCTCGTTGCGGGACGCTATCGCGAGGACCTCGCGCTCGATGCGGCGGCCGCGATCGAGAAGCGCGCCGGCGTGCTCGCTCATCGGCTCTGGGAGACGATGGAGTAGGCGACAATTTCACCCTCTCCCCGCGTGGGCCCACGTGTGGGAGAGGGTGGCTTGCCGCATCAATTCATTAATCAAAATCGACTCGAATTTTAGCCAATTCACCAGCAAGCGTTAGGGTTACTTCCTCGATCTCTATGCGAATTATTGTCCGCTTTACCACCCGCCTCTAACAGAGGGACGGCGGACAACGCACATGCCTCATACAGGCCAATAAGTGCGGCCCGCTCCACGCGGAGGTGGCACGATGCGCAACGAGACGATCGCTATTCACGCCGGGTACGAGCCCGAAGCCACCACGCACGCCGTCGCCGTGCCGATCTACCAGACGGCGGCCTACGCCTTCGACAGCGCCGATCACGGCGCCGCGCTCTTCAATCTCGAGGCCGAAGGTTTTCGCTACAGCCGCATCGCCAATCCGACCAGCGCGGTGCTGGAGAAGCGCATCACCGAGCTCGAGGGAGGCGTCGGGGCGCTCGCGGTTGCTACCGGGCAGGCAGCGCTGCACTTCGCCTTCGTCAACGTCGCCGATCACGGCGGCAACATCGTTTCCATGCCGCAGCTCTACGGCACCACGCACACGCTGCTCTCGCACATCCTGCCACGCCAGGGCATCACCGGCCGCTTCGCCGAGAGCGACAAGCCCGAAGCGATCGAGAGGCTGATCGACGAGAACACCCGCGCGGTGTTCGCCGAGACCATCGGCAATCCCGCCGGTAATGTCTGCGACATCGAGGCGCTCGCCAAAATCGCGCATGCGCATGGCGTGCCGCTCATCGTCGACAACACGGTCGCGACCCCGATCCTGCTCAAGCCGTTCGATTACGGCGCCGATATCGCGGTGCACTCGCTCACCAAGTTTCTGGGCGGTCACGGCACCACGCTGGGCGGGGCCATCGTCGATTCCGGAAACTTCCCCTGGGCCAGGCACGCCGATCGCTTCCCGGCCTACAACAAGCCGGACGCCTCCTATCACGGTCTCGTCTATGCCGAGCGCTTCGGCAGGACCGCCTATATCGAGCGCGCCCGCAGCGTCTATCAGCGCACCATGGGCTCGGTGCTGTCGCCGTTCAACGCCTTCCTGCTGCTCCAGGGCATCGAGACCGTCGCGCTGCGCATGGAGCGTCACGTCGAGAACGCCCGCAAGGTCGCCGAATTCCTGCGCGGGGATCCGCGCGTTGCCTGGGTCAACTACACCGGCTTCCCGGACAGCCCGTATTATCCGCTGGTGCAGAAATATCTGGACGGTAACGCCTCCTCACTGTTCACCTTCGGCATCAAGGGCGGCATGGAAGCCGGCAAGTCCTTCTATGATGCGCTGAAGCTGATCACGCGCCTGGTCAATATCGGCGATGCCAAGTCGCTGGCCTGCCATCCGGCGTCGACCACGCACCGGCAGATGTCGGCCGAGCAGCAGCGCGTCGCCGGCGTGCTGCCGGAAACGATCCGCCTCTCGATCGGTATCGAGCATTCCGCAGATATCATCGAGGACATCGACCAGGCGCTCGCGAAGGCCTGCCCGTCGGCACGCCTCCAGGCCGCGGAGTAGGCGGCCGCGCCGATGACGATCTTGGTCGACAGGGATCACGTTATATCGAGCCCGGCGCTGGTGCCGGCCGAGGGCGATCTCGCGCGCGACCACGGTGGCGCTGAGCTCACCGTGGGCCTGATCAACAACATGCCGGACCCGGCATTGAAGGCGACCGAGCGGCAGTTCATGAAGCTGCTCCAGGCCGCCGCAGGTTCGCGCCGCATCCGCCTCCACTGCTTCTCACTGCCCTCGGTGAAACGCTCGGCGGAAGCGAAGTGGCATGTCGAGAGTGAATATTCGGACCTGACCGAGCTCAGGCGACAGAAGTTCGACGGGCTGATCGTGACCGGCGCCGAGCCGGTCGCCCCCGAACTTGGCCAGGAACCATACTGGCGCGATCTCACCGATCTCATCGACTGGGCCAAGGTCAACACGCGCTCGACGATCTGGTCGTGCCTCGCCGCGCACGCGGCGGTGCTGCATCTCGACCGTGTCGAACGGCGGCGGCTGCCGACCAAATGTCACGGCATTTTCGACTGCGAAGTCGTGGCGACCGATTTCCTGACGCGTGCCGCGCCTGCGCCGCTCAAGGTCTCGCATTCGCGCCTGAACGAGATCGCGGAGAGCGATCTCGCGCAGGCCGGCTACCAGGTGCTGACGCGTTCGGCAAAGGCCGGTGTCGATATCTTCGCCCGGCAATATGCCAGCCGCTTCGTGTTCTTCCAGGGCCACCCGGAATACGATGCGCTGTCGCTCCAGCGCGAATATCTGCGCGACATCGGCCGCTATCTCGCGCGCGAGCGCGAGAATTATCCGCATCTGCCGGTAAGCTATTTTGATGCAGCGACGGAAGAGAAGCTCGCGCGATTCGAAAGGCGGGCGAAGCACGAGCGCCATCCGGCTCTCGCCAACGAGCTGCCCGGACTGTTTTTGCGAGCCGATATCGCGGCCGGCAGCGCTGCGGCGGCGCTTTTCCGTAACTGGCTGCAATATCTTGCCGCGGAAGCCGATGCGTCGGCCCTTGCACGGTCGGAGCAACGGGGACGCGTTAGGATTAACCAAGTGTGAAGCTTGCCTCAGGCAACGCACGGATGCTTGAGTGAGCGAATCGGGCAAACAGGAAATGCGGTCGTGTGGTCGGCACTCCAGGGACGCGTGAGCAATCGGCTGGCCCGGCATTTCCGCGCCGCGCCGCACCGGCTGCCTGCGCATGCACCGATGGTGAGCTTCACGTTCGACGATGCGCCCGATAGCGCCGCCGGCCGCGGCGCCGAGCTTCTGGAGCAGCATGGCGGTCGCGGCACGTTCTACCTCGCCGGCAGCCTGATCGATCGTCCGTCGGATCACTGGCACGGCGTGTCGAATGACGCGATCGTGCGGCTTCACCGAGCCGGTCACGAGATCGCCTGCCACACCTTCTCGCACCAGTGCTCGGTCAATCTCGACGAGGCCGCCATGGCCCGCGAAATCGAGCGGAACCGCAGCCACTTCCGCGACATCGATTCCTCGATCAGGCTGGAGAACTTCGCCTATCCCTATGGGATCGCTTCGGTCTGGCGCAAGCCGCAGCTCGCAAAGGCGTTCCGATCGGCGCGCGGCATTCTTCCCGGCGTCAATCGCGACGTCATCGACCTCCAGTTCCTGCGCGCCTCGCCTCTGGTCGATTGCGAGATCGATATTGCGGGCATCGATCGCGATTTCGACGAGGCGGTCGCAAGCGGCGGATGGCTGATCTTCTACGGCCATGACGTCGCAAGGACGCCTAGCCCCTATGGCTGCACGCCGGCTCTGATGCGCCACGCGCTGGAGGCCGCCGGGAAGCGCGACATGCCGATCGTGACGGTCGCGGAAGCGCTGCGAAGGATCGGGGCGTAGGCGCTTGTTCCTTCTCCCCTTGTGGGAGAAGGTGGCGCGAAGCGCCGGATGAGGGGTTCTCTCGGCGAGCTCCGATGTTGCATTTGACTCGAGGATAGACCCCTCACCCGTCTCGCCGCTATGCGGCGAGACCCTCTCCCACAAGGGCCCACAAGGGCCCACAAGGGGAGAGGGGAAGAGTCGCAGCCTGCCACGCAAACAGTCTTGCCATGCTAGCGCGGTCATGCGACTGGCCTTGTGACGAATCTCACGGCCGTGGTTCCTGCTCGCTCATGTCCGCTCCCTCCGCCGCTCCGCTGCCTGCGCCGTCCAACGGCCGCGACGCGCTGTCGGTGCTGCATTCGGTGTTCGGCCTGCCGGGATTCCGCGGTGCACAGGGTGAGATCATCCGGCACGTCACGGAAGGCGGCAATTGCCTGGTGCTGATGCCGACCGGCGGCGGCAAGTCAATGTGCTATCAACTGCCGTCACTGCTGCGCGAAGGCTGCGGCATCGTGGTGTCGCCGCTGATTGCGCTGATGCGCGACCAGGTCGCCGGCCTGCTCGAGGCCGGCGTCAATGCCGCGGCGCTGAACTCATCGCTGACACCGCAGGAGGCTTCCGACATTGAGCGCCGCCTGATTGCGGGCGATCTCGACCTGCTCTATGTCGCGCCGGAACGCCTGGTGACGACGCGCTGCCTGTCGCTGCTGGCGCGGGCGAAGGTAGCGCTGTTCGCGATCGACGAGGCGCACTGCGTCTCACAATGGGGCCATGACTTCCGCCCCGAATATGTCGGCCTGTCCATCATCGCCGAGCGCTTTCCGGACGTGCCGCGCATCGCGCTGACCGCGACCGCCGACGATTTGACGCGGAAGGAGATCGTCGAGCGGCTTCATCTAACAGGGTCGCCGCAGTTCGTCTCCAGCTTCGACCGACCCAACATCCGCTACGAGATCGTCGACAAGCGCAATGCGGTGTCGCAGCTGAAAGAATTCATCCGGGAGCGCCATGCGGGCGATGCCGGCGTGGTCTATTGCCTGTCGCGCAACCGCGTCGAAGAGGTCGCCGCCGCGCTCGACGATGCCGGCATTGCGGCGCTGCCCTATCACGCCGGACTCGACAGCAGCGTACGCTCGCGCAACCAGGACCGTTTCCTCAACGAGGACGGCATCGTCATCGTCGCGACCATCGCCTTCGGCATGGGCATCGACAAGCCGGATGTGCGCTTCGTCGCCCATCTCGACCTGCCCAAGAGCATCGAGGCCTATTACCAGGAGACGGGGCGCGCCGGCCGCGACGGCAAGCCGTCCGCGGCCTGGATGGCCTACGGTCTCTCGGACATCGTGCAGCAGCGCCGCATGATCGACGAGTCCAGCGGTTCTGACGATTTCAAACGGGTGTCGATCGGCAAGCTCGACGCACTGGTCGGACTTGCCGAGACCGCGCAGTGCCGGCGCCAGCGCTTGCTCGCCTATTTCGGCGAGACGGAGACCGCGAACAATTGCGGCAATTGCGACAACTGCCTGACGCCGCCAAAGATGCGTGACGGCAAGGTGCTGGCGCAAAAGCTGCTCTCCTGCGTCTATCGCACCGGCCAGCGCTTTGGCGCAATGCATCTGATCGACGTGCTGATCGGACGTCTGACCGAGAAGGTGACGCAGTTCGGCCACGACAAGCTGTCGGTGTTCGGCATCGGACGCGAGCTGAACGAGAAACAATGGCGCACGGTGCTGCGGCAGCTGGTGGCGATGGGACATTTGCAGAGCGACAGCGAAGCTTTCGGCGCGCTGAAGCTGACGGAGTCCGCGCGCGGTGTCCTGCGCGGCGAGACCGAGGTCTGGCTGCGCGAGGAGGCCGCTGGCACCCGCATCCGCGCCAGCCGGGGAAAATCCCGCCGTGGCGACCTTGCGCCTGCGGCCAATGCGCCACAAGGCGATGTCGATCCCGAATTGCGCACGCGCCTGCGGTCCTGGCGTTCAGATATCGCGCGCGAGCGCGGCGTGCCGGCCTATGTCGTGCTGCACGATGCCACCATCGACGGCATCGTCCGGGCCTGGCCGACGACGCTGGACGAACTGCGCAACGTGCCGGGGATCGGCGACAAGAAGCTCGAGCATTACGGCGACGAGCTGCTGCAGATTATCAGGACGCGGTAGGCGTTCTGATTCGTAGCCTGGATGGAGCAAAGCGCAATCCGGGACAGTCTTTCAGTATGTTCGAGCCCCGGATTACGCTGCGCTCCATCCTGGCTACGGGCTCATCCAATTGAGTGCGCCGCCTCACCCATTCCGGAATGCATACCCGTACCCGTTCAGCGCCGGCGCGCCGCCGAGATGGGCGTAGAGGATCTTTGCGCCCTTCTCGAAATAGCCCTTCTGCGTGAGGTCGATCAGGCCCTGCATGGACTTGCCCTCGTAGACGGGGTCGGTGATCATGGCTTCGAGACGCGCGGTCAAGCGAATCGCCTCCTTGGTCTCTTCCGACGGCACGCCATAGGCGGGATAAGCGTAATCCTCGATCAGCACGACGTCCTCTGCGACGAGATCCTTGCCGAGCTCGACCAGCTTGGCCGTGTTCTGTGCGATCGAAAGCACCTGCGCCTTGGTCTGCGCCGGTGTGAAGGAGGCATCGATGCCGATCACCTTTCGCGCACGGCCGTCCGCGGCGAAGCCGACCAGCATGCCGGCATGAGTCGAGCCGGTGACGGTGCAGACCACGATGTAGTCGAACTTGAAGCCGAGCTCGGCTTCCTGCTTGCGCACCTCCTCGGCGAAGCCGACATAGCCGAGGCCGCCAAATTTGTGCACGGATGCGCCGGCGGGAATCGCGTAGGGCTTGCCGCCCGCCGCCTTCACCTCCTCGATTGCCTCCTCCCAGCTCTTGCGGATGCCGATATCGAAGCCGTCGTCGACCAGGCGGACGTCGGCGCCCATGATGCGCGAAAGCATGATGTTGCCGACGCGGTCATAGACCGCGTCTTCGTGCGGCACCCAGGCTTCCTGCACCAGGCGGCACTTCATGCCGATCTTGGCGGCGACCGCCGCAACCATGCGGGTGTGGTTCGACTGCACGCCGCCGATCGAGACCAGCGTGTCGGCGTTCGAGGCAATCGCGTCGGGGATGATGTATTCGAGCTTGCGCAGCTTGTTGCCGCCATAGGCCAGGCCGGAATTACAGTCCTCGCGCTTGGCATAGACCTCGACTTGGCCGCCGAGATGCTTTGACAGCCGCTCCAGCTTCTCGATGGGCGTCGGGCCGAAGGTCAGCGGGTAGCGCGCGAATTTGTCCAGCATCGTCAGGTCATCCCAGATTGGTGTTGATGTCTGGATTGCGAGCTACCATCTCCCGGAAGAAAGGTGCTCCCGAATGCTGCGGCATTGTTGCGCCATTTGTTGCAAAAAATCGCTGCATTTGCTACTCCTTCTCTCGCAAATTACCAATCTATTGGAAGCTTCTTCCATGTCGTCTCGGTTGGATCGCATTGACCTCAAGATACTGAGATTGCTGCAAAATAACGGCCGGCTCAGCAACGCCGAGCTGGCCGAAACCGTCGCCATTAGCCCCGCCACCTGCCATCGCCGCACCCAGCGCCTGTTCGAGCACGGCTTCATCGCCGCGGTCCGCGCCATAGTGGCGCCGAAGAAGGTGGCGAAGGGCACGCTGGTGATGGTCGGCGTCGTGCTCGACCGCTCGACCCCGGAGAGCTTTGCGATCTTCGAGCAGGCGATCGCCAGGCTCAAATTCGTGCTCGATTGCCACCTCGTCGCCGGCGACTTCGACTATTTCCTGAAAATCCGCGTCGGCGACATGGAGGATTTCAACCGCATCCATGGCGAGCAGCTGATCGCGCTGCCCGGCGTGCGCCAGACCCGAACCTTCTTCGTGATGAAGGAAGTCGTCGACAACGCGCCGCTGGAGTTTTGAGCAGAGCCGTCACGGCAACTTCACTTGCCTTGCGCGCATGCGCGGGCGACGGTTGCGTCTTCTCAACGAGGAGATCCAGCCGTGCGCCTTCCCATTCTCGATCCGAAAGACCTGAGTGCCGAACAGAAGCCGCTCTATGACGACATGCGAGCGGGCATCACGGACCACTTCAAGGGCTTCGTGAACATGCGCGACGATGGCGCGCTGCTCGGGCCCTGGAATCCCTGGCTCCGCGAGCCGCGCTTCGGCAAGCCGGTATGGGAGCTGGTCAAGGCGGTCGCGTCGAACCCGCTGCTGCCGGCGCCGGTACGCGAGGTCGCAATCCTCGTCACCGGCTCGCATTTCCGCTCCGGCTACGAGCTCTATGCCCATGTTCTGGTGGCCGAGCAGCGCGGCCTCTCCGACGAGAAGCTCGCGACCATCGTCGCCGGACAGCGGCCGGTCGATCTCACCAAGCAGGAGGCCGTCGCCTACGACATGGCGTCCGCATTGGTCAGCGGCGGTGTGCTGCCGGAACTGACCTGGCGCGCCGCGGTGAAGGAATTCGGCGAACACGGCGCGGCCGAGCTGTCCTATCTCGTCGGGGTCTATTGCATGGTCTCGGTCACGCTCAACACCTTCGACGTGCCGGTGCCGGAGTAACCGGCGTATCTGATCGACGGAAGCGATGCGAGGGGGCAAGCGTTCGTGCCGCATCCACGGCTTCTCGACTGGACCGAAGCAAAACGCTATCTTGGCGATGCCATCATGACGCATTTGCCGCTCACAATCGAAGCGCAGGACAATAGGAAATGGAAGCCATGAAGACGTCACGCCGCATCCTGCTCGCCGGACTGGCGGGACTCGCCGTCGCTCCAAGCGCCGCAGCAGCCGCGCCGGCGCCCGTGGCCGATGACACGACGGTCGCCGAAGAACGCTTTGCACGCATGATCGCTGTAGCGCATGCGCCCGACGTCACCTGCGCGCGTCAAGCCGAACGCTACGCGGATGCGCATTGGCCGGAATACGTGGTGGCGGCCAAGGCCGTACTCAACGCACGAGCGTGACACTTTCTATTCGCTCCGCAATGGAGCGGCGACGCCGTCACGTCTCCACCGCCCGGCGGACCTGCTCACCGATCTGCGACAGCACGAGCTGCGCCTGCGGAAGGATTGCGCCCATGGCGTGGAAATTGTGGACCATGCCGTCATGGCAGACGTGCTCGACCGCGACGCCCGCGGCGAGCAGCTTGCGCGCATAGGCATTGCCCTCGTCGCGCATCGGATCGAATTCGGCGGTATGGATGATCGCCGTCGGCAGACCGGCAAGCCGCGTCGCGCGCAACGGGGAGATGCGGGGATCGGCGGCGTCCAAGCCCTCGGGCAGATAATCGGCGAGATCGGCTTCGATCGTGACGCGGTCGATCAGATGGCCTTCGGCGAATGCCTCGCGCGAAGGCGAAGTCTCCTCGAAATCCAGCACCGGGCAGATCAGGCATTGCGCAACGATCGAGAGGCCTGCACTTTGCTGCGCCTCCTGGCATACGATCGCGGCCAGCGTTGCACCGGCAGAATCGCCGCCGACCACCAGACGTCCGGCGTCGATGCCCAGCGACGAGGCTTGCCGCGCGACCCATTCGGTGGCGGCGATCGCATCAATGACGGCGGCAGGAAATTTGTGCTCGGGCGCAAGCCGGTAGTCGACGGAGACCAGCCGACAGCCGGTCACATGCGCAAGCGCGGCAGCGATGCGGTCGTGCGTGGCGATACTGCCGGCGACCAAGCCGCCGCCATGGAAAAACACGAAGCCTGGTGCGCGCTCACCGGCGCTTGCAGGCACGTAGAGGCGGTAGGGCAGTTCGGCACCGGGTCCGGGCAGTGCGCCATCGGACGCCGTTACATCCGGCGTCTCGGCGCGCGCGAACTGCATCAGCTTGGCCAGCGACTGGCGCCGCGCCGCCACACTCGGCCGGCTCCGTGCCTGCGGCGCGGCCGCAGCCATCATGGTCAACAAACGACTTGCGAGCGGATCGAGCGGCATGGATCTTTCCTTCTCCCTCGCGGGAGAAGGTAACTCACCATTCTCCCGCAGGAAATCCTTTAGGAATTGGGACAATAGTGCCCGGATATTTCCCAGGGGACCGGTCATGGCCGAGATCAAGACGCCGATCGAATATTCGCCGAGCTGGACCTTCTTCGAGGGCAAATGGCACGACGGCAATGTGCCGATCATGGGCCCGCGCACGCATGCGGCCTGGCTCGGCTCGGTCGTGTTCGACGGTGCGCGTGCGTTCGAAGGCGTCGTCCCCGATCTCGATCGTCACGTCGCCCGTGCCAATCAATCCGCCATCAACTTTGGCCTGAAGCCGGTGGTCGACGCCGGCACCTGGCTCGCGCTCGCAAACGAAGGCATCGCGCGCTTCGCAGCGAATGCCGAGCTCTACGTCCGCCCGATGTATTGGGCGCAGAACGGTTCGGGCGGCGGCGTGCTGTTCGACCCGGAGACGACCAATTGGTGCCTGTGCATCTACGAGGCGCCGATGCCGAAATCCGTCGGCAACGCCATCACTCTGTCGCCGTTCCGCAGGCCCACGGCCGAATGCGCGCCGGTCGAGGCCAAGGCCGCCTGTCTCTATCCGAACAATTCGCGCGCGCTCGCGGAAGCCGCCGGGCGCGGCTTCCAGAACGCGCTGATGCTCGACATGCTCGGCAACGTCGCGGAGTTCGGCAATTCCAACGTGTTCATGGCCAGGGACGGCGTGGTCTACACGCCGGTGCCGAACGGCACGTTCCTGAACGGCATCACGCGCCAGCGCGTCATCAGCCTGCTGCGCGGCGACGGCATCACCGTGATCGAGAAGACGCTGCGCTATGCCGACTTCCTTGCCGCCGACGAGATCTTCTCCACCGGCAATTTCGCCAAGGTCGCCCCCGTGATCCGCATCGACGATCGCGAGCTGAAGCCGGGGCCGCTCTACAGCAGGGCGCGCAAGCTATTGGGACTTTGCGCATGCCGCGAAGCTGGCGGCGTAGGCGCTGTCAATGGCGAGCTTGCGGGACAGTCGGCACTAGGCCGGCCGCGGACCGCGCGTCGGCAGCAGACCGGCGCGGATAGGGGACCTACTCGTCCTTCTTCGACATGCGCTCGAGGCGCTCCTGCATGTCCTTCATCTGCTGGCGCAAATCGTCAATGTTGGTGTCCTTTGCCGGCTCGGCGCTGGCATCGGGCTCGGGCTCCGGCGTGGCCGTCGCCGGACGGCCCGGGGTGGGGGCAAACGGTTTGAACATCGAAAATGTCTGCTGGAACAGTTCCATGTTGCGGCGGACCTGTTCCTCCAGCGGCGCAAACGGGGTTCCTGAGAGCGAGTTGGCGATCTGCTTGCGGAACTTCTCCTGCTCCTGGGTCAGCGTTGCGATCGACTGCTCGAGATATTTCGGCACCACCATCTGCATGCTGTCGCCGTAGAAGCGGATGAGCTGGCGCAGGAACGTGGTCGGCAACAGGTTCTGGCCGGCCTTGTTCTCCTGCTCGAAGATGATCTGGGCGAGCACGGAGCGGGTGATGTCGTCGCCGGTCTTGGCGTCGTAGACCAGGAAATCCTCGCCGTCCTTGACCATCGCGGCAAGGTCTTCCAGCGTCACATAAGTACTCGTTCCGGTGTTATAGAGCCGGCGGTTCGCGTATTTCTTGATCGTGGTGGGTTGGTCTGATTTCGCCATGGGCTCTCACTTGCAAGCGCGGAGAACGGGAACCCGGCGGGCAATGCCGCAGGGCGGGAAGAGTACGCAACGCAACAAAATAAGCATTTTCAAAGGGGTCACGCTACCGTTTTGTGCGCCACGGTTAATCGGGCAGCAAAACCGTGCTTGCGAAAGCGCCAAGAACGCTATTTTGAATGCGCTGCGGCACGAATTCGGTCGCCGGCCGATTGACATGCCTCAAGGACGTTAACAGGATGCCGTCCGAGACTGGCGAGCCTTTTCCCCAGCCCCGCCTGCCCCTTTTCAACACCAGGAGATGCCCATGTCAGACGATGTCGTCATCGTCAGCGCCGCCCGCACCCCGGTCGGAAGCTTCAACGGAGCGTTCGCGACCCTTCCCGCCCATGACCTCGGCGCCATCGCCATCAAGGCCGCGCTGGAGCGCGGTGGCATTGAGCCCGGCCGGGTCTCGGAAGTCATCATGGGCCAGATCCTCACCGCCGCCCAGGGTCAGAACCCAGCCCGCCAGGCCTCGATTGCCGCGGGCATTCCGGTGGAGAGTCCGGCCTGGGGCGTCAACCAGCTTTGCGGCTCGGGCCTGCGCACCGTCGCGCTCGGCTACCAGGCACTGCTCAACGGCGATTCCGAGATCGTGGTCGCCGGCGGCCAGGAATCCATGAGCATGGCCCCGCACGCCCAGTATCTGCGCGGCGGCGTCAAGATGGGCCCGGTCGAGTTCGTCGACACCATGATCAAGGACGGACTGTGGGATGCCTTCAACGGCTACCACATGGGCAACACTGCCGAGAATGTTGCGCGGCAGTGGCAGATCACCCGCGCCCAGCAGGACGAGTTCGCGGTCGCCTCGCAGCAGAAGGCCGAGGCCGCGCAGAAGGCCGGCAAGTTCAACGACGAGATCATTCCGGTCACAATCAAGACCCGCAAGGGCGACGTCGTCGTCAGCGCCGACGAATATCCGCGCCATGGCGCAACGCTCGACGGGATGGCGAAGCTCAGGCCCGCCTTCGAGAAGGACGGCACAGTCACCGCAGGTTCGGCCTCCGGCATCAATGACGGCGCCGCCGCCGTCGTGCTGATGACGGCAAAGCAGGCGGCCAAGGAAGGCAAGAAGCCGATCGCGCGTATCGTGTCTTGGGCGCAGGCCGGCGTCGATCCGAAGATCATGGGCTCGGGCCCGATCCCGGCCTCGCGCGCCGCGCTGAAGAAGGCCGGCTGGAATGTGGGAGACCTCGACCTGATCGAGGCCAACGAGGCTTTCGCGGCGCAGGCCTGCGCGGTCAACAAAGACCTCGGCTGGGACACCTCCAAGGTCAACGTCAACGGGGGCGCGATCGCGATCGGCCATCCGGTCGGCGCTTCCGGCGCGCGCGTGCTGGTGACGCTGCTGCACGAGATGCAGAAGCGCGATTCGAAGAAGGGCCTTGCCACGCTGTGCATCGGCGGCGGCATGGGTATCGCGATGTGTCTGGCGCGCGACTGAAAATAGCTTACGCGTAGCTTACGTGAAATTTGCGCGTGCGCTGCACGCAGACTGAGTGCGTTGCACGCGACTAAAAAGGCAGCGGTTGCAAATCAAATATTCTTCGCAACCGCGCAAGCCTCGACTAAATACAAACGCCCGGCATTGAGCCGGGCGTTTTGTTCTTGATGTCCGTCAAACCAACCGCATAATCGACCGCTAAAAACGATCATTCAGAAACGTCCGCAGAGTCCAAGGGAAGGAATACGATATGGCACGTGTTGCACTGGTGACGGGTGGTACGCGGGGCATCGGAGCGGCGATCAGCAAGGCGCTGAAGGCGGCCGGCTACAAGGTCGCGGCGAGCTATGCGGGCAATGATACTGCGGCGGAGAAATTCAACGCCGAGACCGGCATCGCCGTCTACAAATGGGACGTCAGCAATTTCGACGCCTGCGCCGAGGGCGTGAAGAAGGTCGAGGCCGAGGTCGGCCCGATCGACGTGCTCGTCAACAATGCCGGCATCACCAAGGACGGCGCCTTCCACAAGATGAGCCTGGAGCAATGGAACGCCGTGATCGGCACCAATCTCGGCTCGCTGTTCAACATGTCGCGCCAAGTCATCGAAGGCATGCGCGGGCGCAAGTTCGGCCGCATCGTCAACATCTCCTCGATCAACGGACAGAAGGGCCAGTTCGGCCAGGTGAACTATTCGGCCGCGAAAGCCGGCGAGATTGGCTTCACCAAGGCGCTGGCGCTGGAGAATGCCAAGGGCGGGGTCACCGTGAATGCGATCTGCCCGGGCTACATCAACACCGAGATGGTACAGGCGATACCGAAGGATGTGCTCGAGAAGGCGATCCTGCCGCTGATCCCGATCGGCCGCCTGGGCGAGCCCGAGGAAATCGCGCGCGCCGTCGTGTTCCTTGCTGCCGACGAAGCCGGCGCCATCACCGGCTCGACGCTGACCGTCAACGGTGGCCAGTACATGGTGTGATGCGTCGGCATCACGTTCGATCATAAAGCCAACGTCTCGTCATGCCCGGGGCTTGTCCCGGGCATCCACGGCCTTACAACAGCCGTCGCCACGGAAGAACGTGGATGGCCGGGACAAGCCCGGCCATGACGAAAGTAGTGGCCGATGACTCCCCGCACCGCGACGCTGATTGGATTGACCGCGATCCTGATGTGGTCGCTGCTCTCAGTGATGACGGTGGCGACCGGACAGGTCCCGGCGTTCCAGCTCGCCGCCATGACGTTCGCGATCGGTGGTCTCGTCGGCCTCCTCACCTGGGTCGGCCGCGGCGGTGCGGCGAAAAGCCTGCGGCAGCCGCTGGTCGTATGGGTCGTCGGCGTCGGAGGCCTGTTCGGCTATCACGCACTGTATTTCCTGGCGCTGCGCTTTGCGCCGCCGGCCGAAGCCGGGCTTTTGAATTACATGTGGCCGCTCCTGATCGTGCTGTTCTCGTCGTTCCTGCCGGGCGAGCGGCTTGCCGCGCATCATATCATTGGTGCTGTGCTCGGCCTCATTGGTACCGTGCTGCTGTTCGCCGGGAGCACCTCCGGCTTCGCGCCGGGCCAGCTGCCGGGACTGATCGCGGCGTTCGTCGCGGCGTTCGTCTGGGCGACCTATTCGGTGCTGTCGCGGCGATTGAAGGCGGTGCCGACCGATGCGGTTGCGGGCTTCTGCCTTGCCACCGCGGTCCTCGCCGCGCTGATGCATGGCCTGCTTGAAACCACGGTGTGGCCGGCGACGACGCTGCAATGGCTCTCGGTAGCCGCCCTCGGCATCGGTCCCGTCGGTGCCGCGTTCTACGCCTGGGACATTGGCATGAAGCGCGGCGACATCCGCGTGCTCGGCGCCGCATCCTATGCCACGCCGCTGCTCTCGACCGGCTTCCTCATCGCCGCCGGTTTTGCAAAAGCCAGCGCCAACATCGCTATCGCCGCGATCCTGATCGCCGGCGGCGGCCTGATTGCGGCGAAGGATATGGTGCTGCGAAAAAGATAATTGTCATTCCGGCGCGCGCGGAGCGCGAACCCGGAATCCATTCATCCGTATCAATGATGGCGAGATGGATTCTCGGATGCGCAATTGCGCATCATGGTTCGCCACCATGCGGCGCCCCGGAATGACAGCGCGCCTTACGGCTCCCAGCCTTTGGGCGCCAGCTCGAATTTCGCGAATTCGAAGGCGGGCGCCACGGTGCAGCCGACCAAGGTCCACTCGCCGGTGGTCTCCGCCATCTGCCAGGCGTCTGCCGGCACGATCGCCTGCGGCCGCTCGCCGCTGATGAGATCCGTGCCGAGCCGCACCTCGTGCTGGGAGCAGCCTTCGTGTGCGATGCGCAGCGTCAGCGGACTGCCTGCATAATAGTGCCAGACCTCGACCGCATCGATGCGATGCCAGTGCGAGCGTTCGCCGCGCGCGAGCAGGAAATAAATGAGGGTCGAGCGCGGCCGCCCGTTGGCGTCCGTGATCTGATCGCGAAACGTCTCACGGTAATGCCCGCCCTCGGGATGCGGACGGAGCTCGAGGCGAGCGATGATCTCGGCTGCGGTCGGCATCGATCCCCGTCAGGATTTGTTCTTCAGGACTTGTTCTTGCGCTCGCGCAGTTCGCCGAACACCGCGGCGGCATCAGCGCCCTTCATGTGTAGCCTGGCTGCGACCGACGGCTCATCGGCGCGCAGGAACACGTTTGCCCGCTTCTCATCACCAAGCAGTGTGGGAATGGTCGGCTTGTTCTCGGCCCGCAGCTTGGTGACCTCCGCCGCGCGCGCCTGGAGCGCCGCATTGTCGGGCTCGATGGTGAGCGCGAACTTGACATTGGACGCGGTGTATTCGTGGCCGCAATAGAGTTTGAAATCGTCAGGGAGCGCCCGCAGCTTCAGAAGCGAGTCCCACATCATCGGGTAGTCGCCTTCGAACACGCGGCCGCAGCCGATCGAGAACAGCGTGTCGGCCGCGAACAGCGTTTTCTCGGTGTCGAACACGTAAGAGATGTGATCGAGCGTGTGGCCGGGCGTCTCCAGCACCCGCGCCAGCAGGGCGCCGACCTTCACCACGTCGGCATTGGCCACGCGCAGATCGACGCTGGCGATCTTCGCCGTCTTGTCATGCGGCGCGACGACGCGGCAATCGTATTTCTGCTTGAGTTCGGCGACCCCGCCGACATGATCGCCATGATGATGGGTGATCAGGATGTCGGTGAGCTGCCAGCCCTCGCGCTCCAGCGCCTTCAGGATGGGGCCGGCCTCCGGCGCGTCGATCGAGGCGGTCGCCTTGGTTTCCACATCGTGGATCAGGTAACCGAAATTGTCGTTTAAACAGCTGAAAGTACGAATTTCGGCGGCCATGTCATCTCCATCGCGCTCAGCCCCGACAGACAGATATGGCGTTAAGGTTGCGCAGGCAATGCAATATTCCGCGCGCGGCGTCGGCCTTGCGCATGTTACATTGCCGTCATGACCATCGACGTCGTCGACCTCCGCGAGTTTTACTCCCGTCGCCTTGGGATTGTGGCGCGGCAAATGATCAATCGCGGCATCAGGGAGCGCTGGCCGACCGCCGTGGGCCAGCGTGTGCTCGGCTTCGGCTATCCCACGCCCTATCTCGGCCTGTTCCGCGAGGACGCGGAGCGCTGCATCGCCTTCATGCCGTCGGCGCAGGGCGTCTTGAAGTGGCCGACGGGACGGCCGGCGCTGGCCTCGCTGGTCGATGAATTCTCGCTGCCGCTTCCTGACGCTGCGGTCGACCGTATCCTGCTGGTTCATGCGCTGGAGATGTCGGACGATCCGGCCGCGCTCTTGCGCGAGGTCTGGCGGGTGCTGTCGCCATCGGGTCGTGTCATGGCGGTGATCCCGAACCGGCGCGGGGTGTGGACCCGTTCCGACAACACGCCGTTCGGCCACGGCCGGCCCTATTCGCGCTCGCAGATCACCGATCTGTTGCGCCAGACCTGGTTCACGCCGACCGCCTGGGGCGAGGCGCTGTTCATGCCGCCCTATGCCGGCGGCTGGGTGCTGAAATCGGCGCACATGTGGGAACGTGCGGGCGCGGCGCTGTCGTTGCCCTTTGCCGGCGTGCACATTGTCGAGGCGACCAAGCAGGTCTATCGCGCGATCCCCGCCAAGCGCGAGCGTGCGCGGCTGATTCCCGCGCTGACGAAGCCCGTGCTGGTTCCGTCCTCGACCGCGGTCACGCGTACCTAAAAACAAATCGTCCCGGCGGGGCCGGGACGATTCAGTTCAGAATACCTTACCTGGCGAAAGGCTTACGGCTTACTCGCCGGGGGCCACTTCGTCGCTGGAGCCGGCCGGCGCAGCCTCGCGCTCGGGACGCGGGCCATGCGGCCGGCGCCGCCGCCGCGGAAAGCGTTCGCCGCCGCCGCCAATCTCGCCGCCGCTCACCTGCGGCTGTGCGCCGGTGATGAAGGAGGGCAGGCGATCGACGTTGCCGGCCTCGGCAACGACAGGCTGCGGCTGGTTCAGCGGTAACGGCTGCGGCTGTGGCTGCGGCTGATATTGCGGCTGCGGACGGTGGTCGCGCTCGCGGTGCTCGCGCGGCTGCTGGTTGTCGCGCTGATAGGGGGGATTGTCGCGGGGCTGATGATCGCGCTGGTGGTGATCGCGCTGGCCCTCGCGGATGAAAGGCGGCTGCTGCGGCTGCGGGACGAAGCCCGGCTCCTGGCCGAAATTCGAGAAATTCTCGCCGTCGTCCTCGCTATCGTCGCCGCTGTTGCTGACGGGCTCGTCGCCGCGCGGCTGCTGGTTCTGGCGGAACTGTTCCTGGGCCGTCGCGATCAGGCGGAAATAATGCTCGGCGTGCTGGTAGTAGTTCTCGGCGGCGACCGGGTCGCCGGAGGAGCGCGCATCGCGCGCGAGCTGAAGATATTTTTCGGCGATATGCGAAGCCGTGCCGCGAATCTTGATGTCGGGTCCGTTCGATTCGTAAACCCGGGTCATCGGGTTCTGGCCGCGCCGGTTGTTGTTGTTATTGTTGTTATTGTTATTACGGTTGCGCATCCGCTGCTTGTTCTGACCGTTTCTCATGTCCTGCCTTTAATTCCAGCCCTAAAGGTTGCACGCATTACTGATTGCTGAGAGTGACCTAATGACAGCAATTCACACGTCCCGCACGCATTGCGCGCAAGAGCGGCTTGAACCCTGCCGATGTCCGTCGACCGTCGCGTTCAACAAAGACGCGTTCCCCACCCGCCAGCATTCATCGCCAGCGAACCCATTCATATCGCCTGCCGAAACAGGCCCAGCTGTGTTGCGTAAGTCTTCAAGCGCAATATCTGGCTTTCGTTCACTTTGCGGTCGGAAAGCAGCGCAGCTCGAATGGCCATCGCGCTTAACAGGACCTGCGGCTTGGAACCTTTATCAGTAAAGCTCTCGCCCGAGAGCCCGGCTTTCGCCCGTAGGTCTACGGGGCCGGCACCGATGTGTTGACCGGAACGTAGTCGTTCCCACAGGATATTCCAAGAGGTATTTTGCAGCCCAATCCGGCTTTTATGGGGGCATTTTTCGGGCCGAAACGGCCCTCGCAATGCCCGTCAGATCGGACTTGGGCGGCCTGTCCAGCACTAACGCCGTGGCCGCCATCAAGGTTTCAATATTTCCAGCCTGGCCCTGCCCGGCCTCGACGATCAGCGCTCCGCCCGGGCACAGACGTTCGGCCGCCTGCGGGATCAAGGCGCGATAGGCATCGTAACCGTCATTGCCGCCGTTGAGCGCGAGATGCGGGTCGTGCTCGCGCACTTCGACGCTCAGCTTTGGAATTTCCGCGGAAGGAATATAGGGCGGATTCGATACGATGAGATCGAACGGGCCGCGGAGCGCTGTTGCATAGGAGCAGGCGATGAAGCCGGAGCGATCGCCAAGGCCAAGGGCTGCCGCATTGCCCCGCGCAGTAGCGAGCGCTGTCAGGCTGAGATCGGTGCCGACGCCGAAGGCATCGGGAATTTCGTGCAGCAGCGCGAGCAGGATTGCGCCGGATCCGGTGCCGATGTCGGCGATGCGCGGCGGATGAGAGTCCTTCCGTTCGCGAAATAGCTCGAGCGCGAGTTCGACCACCGTTTCGGTGTCGGGACGCGGGACCAGGGTTGCTTCCGACAGGCGAAACGGCAGGCCCCAGAATTCCCGCGTGCCGAGAATGCGGGCGACCGGCTCATGCGCGAGCCGGCGCTGCGCATATGCTTCGAGCCGCGCAGCCTCTTCGGGTGTGAGTTGGCGCGCCGCCTGCGTGACCATGCCGGTCAAATCAAGCCTCAGCGCAGCTCCGACGAGCAGGCGCGCATCAATTGCGGGCTGCTCGATGCCGGCCGATTGCAACCGTGCCGCAAGCGCGCGCCGCGCACTCTCGATGCTGTGTCCGGGATCAAAACCTGTCGCCAATGGAGCCATCCTGCCTGGCATCGTGGATAGATCGGCGGCATTGCTTGCGTCAACGGAAAGGAACGCGTTTGATCGCCCCTCGCAGCGAGGGAGGGATCCATGACGGCTTATGACGATCAGAACGTCTTCGCAAAGATCCTGCGCGGCGAGATTCCCTGCTTCGAGGTTTTCAGGGACGGCCGCAGCCTCGCCTTCCTGGACATCATGCCGCGCTCGCCCGGACACACGCTGGTCATTCCCCGGGCACCGGCACGTGGCATCCTCGACATCGCGGATGACGATCTCGCCGCGGTCGCCCGAACCGGCAGGCGGATCGCGATTGCGGCGATGAAGGCGTTCGACGCCGAGGGCATCATCCTCCAGCAGTTCAGCGAGCCGGCCAGCGGGCAAGTGGTCTTTCACCTGCACATGCACGTCATCCCGGTCAGGGCCGGAATCGAGCTGCTGCCGGCGCAGACGCGCAAGGAAGACATGGCTGTGCTCGCCGATCACGCCAAGCGGATGATTGCGGCAATTGGGGGCTGACTAGACACCGAGATAGCGCTGGAGCAGCTCCGGCTGGGCCTTGAGCTCCTGCGCCGGTCCCTCGTGCACGATGTGGCCGTTGTTGATGATGTAGATCCGCGTCGCCAGCGCCAGCGTCGCCGCCAAATTCTGCTCGACCAGCACGATGGTCTGGCCGGCGGCTGCGAGCTCGCGGCAGGCCTTGACGAGATCGTGGACGATGACCGGCGCGAGCCCCTCGAACGGCTCGTCCAGCAGGATGATCTTGGGATCGCGCACCAGCGCCCGGGCGATCGCGAGCATCTGCTGTTCGCCGCCGGAGAGCTCGGTGCCGCGGTTGTTGCGACGCTCTTTCAGCCGCGGAAACATCTCGTAGATGCGCTCAAGCGGCCAGCGCTTTGGCGCGGTGATCCCGGCGAGGACGATGTTCTCCTCCACCGACAAACTGCCGAAGACCCGACGCTCCTCGTGCACGAGTTGCATGCCGGCCTGCGCGATTCTGTGGCTCTTGCGTCCGGCGATATCGATGCCGTCGAACATCACGCTGCCGCTGCGGGGCGTCACGACGCCCATCAGGCTCTTGAGCGTCGTGCTCTTGCCGGCGCCGTTGCGCCCGAGCAGCGCCACCACTTCGTGCCGCTCGACGTGCATCGCGACGTCGAACAGGATGTGGGAGTCGCCGTAATAGCTGTTCAGGCGATTGACCTCGATCAGGCTCATGCGGCGATCTCTCCGTGCACGCCGCCGAGATAGGCTTCCTGCACCGCGGCGTTGGTCCTGATTTCCTCCGGTGTGCCGTCCAGCAGCACCTTGCCTTCCTGCAGCACCGTCACGCGCTGGACTAGCTCGAACAGCGAATCCATGTCGTGGTCTATGATGATCATGGTGCGCCCGCGCGCGATCGATTTGAGCAGCTTGACGGTCTCGATACGCTCGCGCGGGCTCATGCCGGCAAGCGGCTCGTCGAGCAGCAGCAGGCGCGGCGAGGTGGCGAGCGCAAGCCCGATCTCCAGTCTGCGCTTCTCGCCATAGGCGAGCTCGGCCACGGGCGTATCGGCGCGGCGGGTCAGGTTGACCAGTGCGAGCGTGTGCTCAACCTGCTCCGTCAGGTCCTTCACGTCTGACAGCTTGCGGAATAGATCGAGCCGGAACTTCCCGCGCAGTTCGGCGAGCGCGGCAATCGTCAGGTTTTGCTGCACCGTCAGCCCGGTGAAGAGCTGGTTAACCTGGTAGCTCTTGGTAAGTCCGAGCTGGCAAACCTCGGTGACCTTCAATCCCGTGATGTCGCGGCCCTCGAACACGATCTGGCCGGAGGTCGGTGCGATCTCGCAGGTCAACATCTTGAAGAAGGTCGACTTGCCGGCGCCGTTCGGGCCGATGATTCCGCGCAACTCGCCCTGATCGACGCTGAAATCGATGTCGCTGTTGGCGACGAGGCCGCCATAGCGCTTGGTGAGGCCCGTGGCCTTCAGAATCGGCCCGGTATAGGCGGGATGTTCGACCTCCTTGGCCTGCATCGGCGCCGGTGTGGGTTGCTGCGTCGCCTTGGCGTCTGCGACCTCCGGTTCTTCCGTCTCCGCATCCCTTCGCTCACGCTTGCCCGAGACGAGGCGATAGAGGTCTACAAGACCGCCGATGATGCCGCCGCGCAGGAAGCAGACCAGCAGCACGAACACCACGCCCAGCACGAGCTTCCAGGCGGCCCCGAGGCCCAGTGCGGCCTGGAGGAAGTCCTGCAGGAACAGCCAGACCGCCGCGCCGACCAGCGGGCCGAACAGCGTGCCTCGGCCGCCAATGGCGGTCTGCATCACGAGTTGGCCGGAGGTGTCGAAGGTGAAGGCGTCGGGCGGCATGAAGGCCTGGAGCACGCCGAGCAGGCCGCCGGCGAACCCTGCGTAGGCGGCTGCGATCACGAAGGCGGTCAGCTTGTAGCCGTGGATATTGTGGCCGACGGCGGTGGCGCGCAGCGGATTGTCCCGGATCGCGCTCAGAATCGCGCCGACCGGCGAGCGCACGATCCTGAGCGCAATGATGACACCGATGAAATAGCACAGCGCGATGAACTGATAGAGCGACCAGCCATTGGTGAAATGGATGGTCGTGAAGCCGAGATTGAAGCTCGGTGTCGGCACGCCCGGCAGGCCGTTCTCGCCGCCGGTGAAATCCGAGAGCGGATTGAACTCGACGAAGAAGAACACTTCCGCGATCGCCACCGTGATCATGGCGAAATAGATGCCGGTGCGGCGGAGCGCGATCAGACCGATCAGATAGCCGGTCGCTGCCGCCGCGACCATGCCGATGACCAGCGCGCCCAGCACGTTGCTGAAGCCGGTGCGGGTCAGGAGGTAAGCGGCGACGAAACCGCCGGTGCCGTAGAAGGCGGACTGGCCGAACGACAGCAGGCCGGTGAAGCCGAACAGGATATCGAAGCCGAGGCCGAACAGGCCCCAGACCAGGATCCGGTTCACCGTGTTGGGTGCGAAGCCGAGATGAGGCAGCACGAAGGGAGCCACGATCAGGCCGATGGCCGTCAGTGTCTCGATCAGGAACGGGCGTTGCTTGAGCATCAGCGGATCACTTATTCGCGGCCCTGGACGCCGAGCAGGCCATGCGGTCGCACCACGAGCACGAGCGTCATCGCCGCAAACAGCATCACATAGGCGTAGCCTGGGTTGAACATGGAGGTGACGCTGATGATCTCACCGGCGATCAGGCCGCCGAGAATAGCGCCGGGGAATGAGCCGACGCCGCCGATCACCACCACCACGAAGGTCTGGACCAGGATGTCGTCACCGATGCCCGGTGTCAGTGACACCACCGGCGCATTGACGATGCCGGCAAAGCCGGCGGCCATTGCGCCGATGCCGAACACGACCATGAAGACGCGGTAGACGTTGATGCCGAGCGAATCGACCATCACCGAGTCCTCGATGCCGGCCCGCACGATCATGCCGAGCCAGGTCCGGTAGAGGATGATGAACAGCGCGCCGAGCGCGACCGCGATGATGCCGACGACGGCGAGGCGATAGGTCGGATAGAACATGAAGCCGAGATTGGTGATGCCCTGGAACATGGCCGGTGGCGGCACCAGCTGCGATTGGCTGGAGAAGATCAGGCGCACGATCTCGACGAAGCAGATGCCGAGCCCGAATGTCACGAGCAGCTGATCCTCGTGCGGGCGGTGATAGAAATGGCGAATGATGACACGTTCCATCACGATGCCGAGCAGCATCACGAACAGGGAGCCCGCGATGACGGCGAGGATGAACGATTCCGTGTACTGGTAGGCGACGAAGCCGGCATAGCCGCCGATCATGAACATCGCGCCATGCGCGAGGTTGAGCACGCCCAGCGTGCCGTAGATGATGGTCAGGCCGGAGCTGATCAGTGCGAGCAGGGCACCGAGCGCGAGCCCGTTGAAAAGCTGCGAAACGAGACTGGGCCAACTGATCATGCGACAATCGCTGTTGTGACGCGCGATGGCGCTGCGTCAAAAAAGGTGACGCCGCAGGTCCAGAGTGCGGCCTACGGCGTTACAGGGGTTAGCGCGGGTTCAGGTGTAGTCGCCGAGATGGCAGCCGAACGCGTCCGGCTTCTGCATCAGGCCTTCACCCGGGACGATCTCGACGACGTCGTACCAGTCTTCCTTGTTCTTCATGTCCTTCTGCATCTTGCCCTTGACGATGATCACCGGGCGAATGCACTGGTGATCCTCGGGGCGGTAATGCACGTCGCCGACCAGCGAGGGAATCGTCTCGCCCTTCTCATAGGCCTTGATCACGTCGGGCGGATTGAAGCTGCCGGCCTGCTCGCACATATGGGCCCAGTGCGCGAAGCTGACATAGGCGTTCTCGGCGCCCCATTCCGGCTTGTAGCCGAACTTCTTCTCGAAGGCCTCGTTGAACATCTTGGCCAGCGGGAACTTGTCTTCGATCGTCCACCAATAGTCGGTGGCGGCGTAGACGCCCTGCATCAGGCCGCCGGTCTCGCGCGCGATGAAAGGCACTTGGTAGGGGACGACCAGCTTCATCTTGTCGAGCACGCCGAACTGCTTGGCCTGCCGGGTCGAGAGCACGGCGTCGTGGCCCCAGTTGACGTTGATGAGCACGTCGGCGCCGGAGTTCGCGACGTTCAGCAGATATGAGGAATAGTCGGGGGCGCCGAGCGGTGCGACCTGGTTGGTCACCGTGGTCCAGCCCGCGGTCGCCAGGAAGTCCTGCATCGACTTGGTGACGGTGTGGCCGTAGGTGTAGTCCGGCGTCAGATACGCCGCCTTCTTGCCCTTGCCGAATTCCCTGACCATCACGGGCCCGATCGCTGCGGCTGCGGTCTGGCCGAAGAAGTTCTGACGGACACCGTAACGCACGCAATCCTTGCCGGTGGTGTCGTTCGAGCCGGAAATGCCGCACACGAACAGCACGTGCTCGCGCTGAGCGAGCTTGTTGAGCGCGACCGCAACTGCGCTCGACGTGCCGCCGGTGATCATGATCGCCTTGTTCTCGCTGATGAAGCGCTGCTGGGCCTGCACCGCCTCGTTCGGCTTGGCCGCGGAATCCGCAACGCCGAACTTCAGCTCCTTGCCGAGCACGCCCTTGCTGGTTTTCGGCGAGATCTTCTTGATCAGATCATGGCCGCTGTTGATGTGCTCGATCGCGAGCTGATAACCCTTGAGCTCATCCTCGCCCTGCACGGCATAGGTGCCGGTGCGCGGCACTGAGATTCCGATGAAGGCTGTGGAGCCCGAAACGCCGGCGGGATAGGAGCCGATCGCCGGCTTGTCGTCGGCAAGTGCCGGCATCGCTGGCAGCACCGAGCCGCCGATGAGGCCCGCCGTGGTCTGGAGCAGGCCACGGCGCGAGAGGCCGCGGCGGATGAGATCGTCAGTCATGGTCGTTTCCTCCGAACATCGTTCTTGTTTGCAGGCAAAACACGACTTGTCCGGCGGCGGCTCGGCCTCGAAGGCCTGCCCGCGCCGGGCACGTCACATCCGCGTGTAGCTCTTGGCCGTAAACATTGCTTGTGAACGCCTTCTGTCAAATTCGCCTTTGGTCGAACGACGAAAATTATGTCGTGAAAACATATCGGATTACGATATATATTAGTCTTTGTGACTATGAGGCTGGCGGGTTTGGCGAGAGAAATGGCGCGGCAGACGACAGTGGCAGGTGACCGGAAGCTACAGCCCTGGCTGCAGGAGGCGGAGCGGCCTGAGGCTGGGTGGCCCGCGGAGGTCAATGACCAGCGCGCGACGCCGCAGTCCGGTGATGCCACCCGCATGTCCGAGCCACGCAATCGGCCGACCGGCGAGCGGGGACCGGCCGTCGGCTCCGTTCAGGCGAAGCGTACGCCGGGGCCGATGAAGAGACTGAGCGTGCGGGCCCAGAACGTCTTGAAGGAGCTAGCGGTCGAGCTCACCGGCGAGCAGCCGCCAAAGGGCGCGTGGTCGCCCTCGCGCGAGCTGCTACGCGTGTTGACGGCCGAGCGCCTTGCGACCGCACGCAACTGCGGTCCTCACACGATGCGGGAGATCGTGGATTGGGCACAGGGCTGCGGCGTGACCATCAAGCCGGTGATCCCGCCCGGCGGCTCGCTGTCGCAGATGTGGGCCGAGTTGACGACCAACGCATCGGCGGGTGCCTTGACCAGCGCCGAGATCGTCAGCGCGCTCCAGCGCTCGATCCGGCGGAAGAGCGTTCGCATCCCGATCGCGTTTCAGGTCATCCTGGTGGAGATCCTGCTCTCCAGTTTCGAATAGGCCCCGATCTTTGTGCACCTGCGGCGCCGCTCCGTTGGTTCCGCCTATCCTTCCTTGCTAGTCTCGGCAGCAACCGCCCGCTCCATCGGCGGGCTCGACGTCGCAGGCAGGGCAGGCAGGGCAGGCAGGGCAGGCACGGAATGGCTCGATCGAAACGGAAGACGACACGCCCCGCGTCAGCGGCGCCCTCAAAGGACGGCGCGATGCGCGAGGCCGACTACGCGGCGCTTGCAAAGTTTCGCTATCAGCTCCGGACCTTCCTGGCATTCAGCGAAGCCGCGGCCCAGAGTGCCGGGCTGACGCCGCAGCAGCATCAGGCGCTGCTGGCGATCAAAGGGTTGGCCGACCCTGACGGCGCAAGCGTCGGCGACATCGCGCGCTTCCTCCTGATCCGGCACCATACCGCGGTGGGGCTGGTGGATCGCATGGTGAAGCTGGAGCTGATCGGCCGGAAAGCCGATCCCGAGGATGCGCGGCGGGTCCTGGTTAAGCTGACCGCCAAGGGCGAGCAGAAGCTGCGATCGCTCTCGCGCATTCATGTGGACGAGCTCAGTGCCGCCGCACCCGCCTTGGGCAAGATCCTGCGAGCGTTCCGAGCCAAGGCGCGTTGAGGCGCGAGATCTAGGCCCCCGCACCCTGGGCTGCGAGCTGCGCAGCCTGGTGCTCCGTGGTCAGCGCATCGATCAGCTCGCCGATTGCTTCTCCGGCGATCACCTGCGGCAGTTTGTAGAGCGTCAGATTGATGCGATGGTCGGTGACGCGTCCTTGCGGGAAATTATAGGTGCGGATGCGTTCGCTGCGGTCGCCGGAGCCGACCTTCTCCTTGCGCTCGGCCGAGCGGGCGGCATCGACGCGTTGCTGCTCGGCGTCGTAGATGCGCGAGCGCAGGATGTTCATGGCGGAGGCGCGGTTCTTGTGCTGCGAACGGCTGTCCTGCATCATCACGACGATGCCGGTTGGGATATGGGTGATGCGGATCGCCGATTCCGTCTTGTTGACGTGCTGGCCGCCGGCGCCTTGCGCGCGCATGGTCTCGATGCGCAGATCATCGTTCTTGATATCGACGTCGACGTCCTCGACCTCCGGCAGCACGGCGACCGTCGCCGCGGAGGTGTGGATGCGCCCCTGCGTCTCGGTGTCGGGCACGCGCTGCACGCGGTGCACGCCGGATTCGAATTTCAGTTTCGAGAACGCGCCGCGGCCCTGCACCTCTGCGATGATTTCCTTGTAGCCGCCGACCGTGCCTTCGCTCGCCGAGATCACCTCGACCTTCCAGCCCTGCAAGCTGGCGAAGCGCTCGTACATCCGGAACAAATCGCCGGCGAACAGCGAGGCCTCGTCGCCGCCGGTGCCGGCACGGATTTCCAGCACCACGTTGCGGTCGTCCATGGCGTCCTTGGGCAGCAGCGCGACGCGGATCTTCTGGACCAGCTGTTCGATTTTGGGCGTCAACTCATCGCGCTCGGCTTCCGCCATGCCGCGCATCTCGGTATCCGTCGCGGGATCGGCGATCAGCGCCTCGGCGTCGGCGAGCTCCTTGACGGCGGAGCGATAGGCCTTGACCGCCTCGATCAGCGGCGTGATCTCGGCAAGCTCGCGCGTGATCTGCACATAGCGCTCGGAGGCGAGCTGTCCCAGCGATTCGGCCTCAAGCGAGGCGTGATGCGCGAGCAGGACGTCCAGTTTGGCTTCGGGGAGTGACGACATCGGTTTGGTCTCAGGTGCGGAAAAAGGGCGAGGCGGCGGGAAGGGGCGACAGGCCCGCTACAACGCCAGGCCTTCGGCCTCGGCAAATTCCGTCAGCTTCTGCCGGATCGAGACGCTGCCGGCGGGGGCGTCCAGCAACGGGCCAAGCATCGCCTCGGCCTTTTTCGCATCGAGATCGATCACCATCGCCTTGACCGGGCCGAGCGCGGTCGCCGAGAGCGACAGCGAGCGATAACCCATCGCGATCAAGGCCAGCGCGCCGATCGGCTTGGAGGCCATCTCGCCGCAGAGCGACAGCGACTTCTTTGCCGCGTTGGACTTCCGTGCGATCTCGCACAGCACGCGCAGGATCGGCGCCGACATGGTGTCGAAGCGCTCGGAAACCTTGGCATTGCCGCGGTCGACCGCGAACAGGAACTGGAACAGATCGTTGGAGCCGACCGAGATGAAGTCGACCTTCTTCAGGAGCTCGTCGAACTGGTAGAGCAGGGCGGGCACCTCGACCATGGTGCCGATGTCGATCCGCTCCGGCAGGGTATGGCCGTGCTGGCGCAGATAGGTCAGCTCGCGCTCGACCAGCGCCTTCGCCGAATCGAACTCGGCGACCTCCGAGATCATCGGGAACATGATGCGCAGCGCGCGGCCGCCGCCGGCGCGCAACAGCGCCCGGATCTGGCCGCGCAGCAGCCCCGGGCGATCGAGCCCGAGCCTGATCGCGCGCCAGCCGAGAGCAGGATTTTCTTCGATCACGGCTTCCATATAGGGCAGCGCCTTGTCGCCGCCGATGTCGAGAGTGCGGAAGGTGACGGGCTTGGTGCCTGCGGCATCCAGCACGGTGCGATAGAGCGCGAGCTGGTCGCTGGTGCGCGGCAGGCTCTGGCCGACCATGAATTGCAGCTCGGTGCGGAACAGGCCGATGCCGGCGCTGCCGGTGTCCTCGATATGAGGCAGGTCGATGGCGAGACCCGCATTGATCATCAGCTCGACTTTTTGCCCGTCCTTGGTGACGCAGGGACGGTCGCGCAGCGCCAGATATTGCGCCTGGCGGCGGGCACGGAAGCGCACGCGCTCGGCGAAGGCGGCCTCGACCTCCTGCGACGGGCGCACATAGATCGAGCCGGAGGTGCCATCGACGATGATGGCGTCGCCGGGATCGGCGATGCCCGGCGCGTTCGGGACTTCGCCGACCGCGGGAATGCCGAGCGCGCGGGCCACGATCGAGACGTGGGAGTTGGCGGTGCCTTCCTCCAGCACAATGCCGCGCAGGCGCTTGCGGTCGTAGTCGAGCAGCGCCGCCGGGCCCATCGCGCGCGCGATGACGATGGCGTTGTCGGGCAATTGCTCGCGCGAGGGCGCGTGGTCCTGACCGACCAGCTGCCGCATCAGGCGATAGCCGAGATCCTCGAGATCATGCAGTCGATCGCGCAGGTATGGATCGGTCGAGCGCAGCATGCGCGCGCGGGTGTCGGACTGCACGCGCTCGACGGCCGCTTCCGCGGTGAGGCCGGTGGCGACCGCCTCGTGCAGCTTGTGCGACCAGCCCTGGTCGTTGGCGAACATGCGATAGGCTTCCAGCACCTCGCGGTGCTCGCCACCGTCGGCGACGTCGCCGCGCTCCAGCATGCGGTCGAGATCAGCGCGCAGCTTGGCGAGCGCGGTGTCGAGCCGCTTGATCTCCTTCGGCAGGTCCTCGGCGATATAGTCCTTGATGACGACGCGCGGCTCGTGCAGCACGACATGACCTAGCGCGATGCCTTCCGACAGGATCGCGCCGACCTTCTGCGCGGAATGGCGCGCGGCAGGCTCGTGCCCCGGCTGCGCCAGCGCGGACAGTTCGCCGGAGGCGATCAGCTCCGCCAGCACCATCGCGGTGGTCTGGAGCGCCTCGAGCTCCTCCTCGACATAGTTGCGCTTGGCCCGGTTCTGCACCACTAGCACGCCGAGCGTGTTGCCGGCGCGCAGGATCGGCACGCCGAGGAAGGAGTGGTAGATTTCCTCGCCGGTCTCGGGTCGGAACGAGAAGGCCGGGTGGCTCTGTGCGTCGCTCAGATTGAGCGGCGTCGCCTCGCTGGCGACGAGGCCGACCAGGCCCTCATGGGCGCTGAGCACGGTGTGGTGCACCGCCTCGCGGTTGAGGCCTTCGGTGGCGTAGAGCTCGAGGGTGTTGTCGATGCGCAGCACGTAGACCGAGCACACCTCGGCCACCATGTTGGCAGCGATCAGCACCACGATCTTGTCCAGCCGCTCCTGGGCCGAGACCTGCTCCGCCATGGTTTCGCGGAGCCGTCTCAACAAGACGCGGGGACCTCCCGACGCGCTCCGCATGTGCCGTCAATCTCCTCCGTCAGCCGGACCCGAAGGGGCTCCGGCGGCTCGCCCGAAAATCCAGAAAAACAAACTGCTCATCCGGCGCCGGCCCAGGCGATCGCTTGAGCCGAATCGGCACCGCCTCGACCGGGGCACAGTTTCTGGCAGCCCACCCTGTTCGCCGTATAGCGAATTGGGGCTTGTTTTGCCAAGCAAAACGCCTGCCAGCTACAAAGGTGTATACACCTTCGCGTTTGCTGCGGCCGCTAAGAGAAAATTCGTCTAGGTCTGATCGAGGCCATAGAGCGTGTGCAGGGTGCGCACCGCAAGCTCGGTATAGGCGGCGTCGATCAGAACCGAGAATTTAATCTCGGAGGTTGTAATGGCCCGAATGTTGATATTCCGTCCGGCGAGGGCGGAAAATGCCTGGGCGGCGACGCCGGCATGGCTGCGCATGCCGCTGCCGATCACCGAAATCTTGGCGACGTCGGTGGCGGTGTCGAGTCGCGCATAACCGATCTGGCCCTTGGCCGCGGTGATCGTCTCCTTGGCCCGGGTGTAGTCCGCGGCCGGCACCGTGAAGGTGAGGTCGGTGGTCTTGCCGTCCTCGGAGACGTTCTGGACGATCATGTCGACGTTGATGTTGGCGTCCGCGAGCGGGCCGAAGATCGAGGCGGCCACGCCGGGCTTGTCCTCGATCTGGCGGACCGAGATCTGGGCCTCGTCCTTCGAAAAGGCGATACCGGTGACGACGTGGCTTTCCATGATCTCCTCCTCGCTGCAGATCAGCGTGCCGGGCGGCTGGTTGGCATGCGGGTCGATATCCTCAGGCTTGTCAAAGCTCGAGCGGACGAAGATCGGCATGTTGTGGACCATGCCGAGTTCCACCGAGCGGACCTGGAGCACTTTTGCGCCCTGGGAAGCCAGTTCCAGCATGTCTTCGAACGCGATCTTGTCGAGCCGGCGCGCCTTCGGCACGATTCGCGGGTCCGTGGTGTAGACGCCATCGACATCAGTATAGATGTCGCAGCGGTCCGCCTTGACGGCGGCGGCGATCGCGACCGCCGAGGTGTCGGAGCCGCCGCGGCCAAGCGTGGTGATGCGGTTGGTCTGGGCGTTGATGCCCTGGAAGCCGGCGATGACCGCGACCTCCTTCCGCTCCTTGAAGCGGTTGATGATCTGGCTGCCGTCGATATCCTCGATCCGGGCCGAGGCGTGGGCGTCGCTGGTCTTGATCGGGATCTGCCAGCCCTGCCAGGAGCGGGCCTGGATGCCCATGCCCTGGAGCGCGATGGCGAGCAGGCCCGAGGTGACCTGTTCGCCCGAGGCGACCACGGCATCGTATTCGCGCGCGTCGTGCATGGGCGAGGCTTCGGTGCACCAGGCCACCAACTCGTTGGTCTTGCCGGACATCGCGGAGACGACCACGGCCACCTCATGGCCTGCGTCCACCTCACGCTTCACATGGCGTGCGACGTTGCGGATGCGTTCGATGTTGGCGACGGACGTGCCGCCGAATTTCATCACGAGGCGGCTCATGACGGCGCGTGCATTCCCTCATAAGGATAAGTATGGTGACCCGCACTGGACGGGTGCCTGCGGATACCGACCGCGCGTATACATAGCGGCGGGGCCGGGGGCAAGCGGGTTCCTGCGGGGGCAGGCTTTGGGTCGAGCCGGGGGTATGGGTTAACCGAGATCATGGCGCGTTATATCGACGAGATCCTGCAACCGGGCGAGCGGGTGCTGTATTCGACCAATGCGCACTGGATCTTCTATTTTCCGGCCATCGTGGCCTGGATTGTGGCCTTGGCCCTATTCGTCGCGTCTCGGCAGATCGACGTCTACAGCTTGATGGTGCTGTGCCTGTGGGGCTCTGGCCTGGTGGCGCTAGCCGCCCTGTACTGGACCTTGAAGGGCTGGTTCCATCGCTTCACCACGGAGACCGACGTCACCAATTTGCGGGTCGTCCACAAGACGGGATTTATCAAGCGCCGCACCTTCGAGATGGCGCTGGACAAGGTCGAGAGCGTCGACGTCAACCAGACGATTCTTGGACGTATTCTCAACTATGGCGACGTAACCATCAACGGCGTCGGCGAGGGGCGCGAAACCATCCGGACCATCGCCTCGCCGCTCGCCTTCCGTAATTCGATCACCGCGCGATAGGACCGCGCTTACCGATGAGCATGCAGCAAGATACTTCCGCAACCGCAAGCGCCCAGCCGGGCTCGACCGTCGACGCCGCCGAAATTGCGAAATTCTCAAAACTTTCGGCCGAGTGGTGGAACCCCAAGGGCAAGATGGCCCCGCTGCACCGGATCAACCCGCTGCGGCTCGGCTACATCCGCGATGCCGCCTGCCGCAAGTTCGAGCGCAACGTGCGCAGCCTCAACTGCCTCGGCGGCCTGCGCGTGCTCGATATCGGTTGCGGCGCCGGCCTGTTGTGCGAGCCGCTGTCGCGTCTCGGCGCTCAGGTCACCGGCGTCGATCCGTCGGCGAGCAACATTGCCGCCGCCAAGCTGCATGCCGACAAGAGCCATCTCGCGATTGACTACCGCTGCACCACGGTGGAGCAGATCGACCCGCGCGAGCGCTTCGATATCGTGCTGGCGATGGAGGTGATCGAGCACGTCGTCGATGTCGGCGTTTTCCTGAAGCGCTGCGCATCGATGCTGAAGCCGAACGGCCTGATGGTGGTCTCGACGCTGAACAGGAACTGGAAGAGCTTTGCGCTCGCCATCGTCGGCGCCGAATACGTCCTGCGCTGGCTGCCGCGCGGCACCCACGAATGGAACAAGTTCGTCACCCCGGATGAACTGACGAAGTATCTGCTCGACAACCGCCTCGTCATCACCGAGCAGACCGGCGTCGTCTACAGCCCCTTCGCCGACAATTGGGCGCTCTCGTCAGACATGGACGTGAACTACATGATGGTGGCCGAAGGGATGGTGTGAGGGGCGTGAACAGGGCGCGAGCATCGCTCCCATGACGTTCCCGCGGTTGACCGTGCGAGCCTCAGCTTGCACGTTGGACGCATCTTTTCCTGCTTTAGCGCTCCCCCTCCCATGTTCACCATCGCCAGCCTCTGGATTCCCTTCACCGTCGTCGCTGCGCTCGGCCAGGTCGCGCGCAATGCGATGCAGCGGTCGCTGACGAAGCCGCTGGGGACCTGGGGCGCGACCAATATCCGTTTCCTGTTCGGATTCCCGTTCTCGCTGCTGTTTTTGGCGGTGGTGCTGATCGCCTCCGGCGATCGGCTCGGCATGCCGCCGTCCGTGTTCTGGCCATGGCTTCTGCTTGGCGCCCTCAGCCAGATCGTCGCGACCGGCCTGATGCTGCTGGCGATGAACGACCGCTCCTTCGTGGTGACGACGGCCTACCTGAAAACCGAGGCGATCCAGACCGCGATCTTCGGCTTCGTCTTCCTCGGCGATCACCTGACCTGGCTCAAGGTGCTGGCGATCGTGATTGCGACCATCGGCGTCGTCATCACGGCGTTGCGGCCCGGTGGCGAGAAGAGCTTTGCGGAATTGAAGCCGACTGTCACGGGCCTCGTCGCCGCAGCCGCCTTTGCGCTCTCAGCCGTTGGCTTCCGCGGTGCCATCATCAATGTGCCTGATGTCTCCTTCGTGACGGCAGCATCGGTCACCCTGGTGCTCGGCCTGTTCGTGCAGACGCTGATCCTGACGATCTATCTGCTCTGGCGCGCGCCGAAGGTGCTTGAGGCGATCGTCGGCTTGTGGAAGCCGTCGCTGCTCGCCGGCTTCATGGGCGCGTTCGCCTCCCAATTCTGGTTCCTGGCATTTGCGCTGACCGCGGCGGCCAATGTCCGCACACTCGCTTTGATCGAGGTGCTGTTCGCGCAAGCCGTGGCCTATTACTCATTCAAGCAGCCGATCGCGCCGCGCGAGATTTTCGGCATCGTGCTGATCGTGGTTGGCGTGGCGGTGCTGGTTGGGGTCTAATTCCGGTCTTCCGGCAGCGTCGGCAGCGGCGACACTTCGATGCCCTCGTCGATCAGCGATTTTGCTTCATCGGGCGAGGCTTCGCCGTAGATCGGGCGGTGCTCCTTGTCGCCGTAATGCATCGCACGGGCTTCATTCGCAAAACGCTCGCCGACATTGTCGGCGTTCTTGACGATGTGATCGCGCAGCTCCTTCAGCTTGGTGCGCAGCTCCTTCTCCTGCGCCATCATCAGCGAGGTCGGTCCTGATGCGGCAGCCTCGGGCGCGGCGGTCGTGGTCGGCTCTGGCGGCGGCGTTGCAGGTCCGCGACCCTTCTTGCCGACGATGCGCGGGGCCATGATCGCCTTGTCGACCTTGGCCGAGCCGCAGATGGGGCAGGTCACGAGCTTGCGCTTCACCTGCGACTCATAGGCCGACGAGCTCTGGAACCAGCTTTCGAATGCGTGGGCGCGATCGCAGCGGAGCGCGTAGCGGATCATGCCGATCCCCGCACGAGGTGCAGATGGTCCGGCCCGGCATTAGGATCGGCAACGCCGAAGCGGCGGCCGTGCTGGAGCGACGGGATCGCCCGGCGTGCGGTCTCGACCCTGGCCGGGTCGATCTTGGCCATGATGATCCCGGGCTCGACGTCACCCTCTGCCAGGATCTCGCCCCAGGGGTCGATGATCAGCGAGTGGCCAAACGTCTCGCGCTTGTTCTCATGCAGGCCGGCCTGCGCCGCGGCGAAGATGAAACAGCCGGTCTCGATCGCGCGCGAACGCAGCAGCACGTGCCAATGCGCCTCACCGGTCTTGCGGGTGAAGGCGGACGGCACCGTGATGAAGGACGCGCCGCTTTCGGCCAGCGCACGGTAGAGCGCGGGGAAGCGCACGTCATAGCAGATGGTCAGCCCGACCCGGCCCCAGGGCAGGTCGGAGATCACGGCGGTTTCGCCCGGCTGGTAATTGGCGGATTCGCGATAGCTCTCGCCGTCCGGCAGCTCGATGTCGAACATATGAATCTTGTCGTAGCTCGCGAGCACATTGCCCTCGGGCCCGATCAGGAAGGAGCGGTTGACCGCTTTTTCCTCCGAAAAGCGCAGCGCCAGCGAGCCGACATGGATGTGAATCCCGAGTTCCGCCGCGAGCGCGCGGTAGGCCTTCAGCGAGGTGTCGTCCTGTTCGCTTTGGAGATGTTCGAACAGCGCCTTGCGATTGAGTTGCATCATGTTGCTGACTTCGGGCGTCTGCACGTAGTCGGCGCCATTGGCCGCAGCCTGCCGGATCAGCCTGGTGCCCTGCTCGAGGCTCGGCCCGGGCATCAGGCCGGTGCGCATCTGCACCATGGCCGCAGTGAAGGTCCGATTCTCGCTCATGACTCCGCCTTCACGTTGCCGAGCATGCCGTCGAGCTTGCCTCCGCGGTCGAGCGCATAGAGCTCGTCGCACCCCCCGACATGGGTTCCGCCGATCCAGATCTGCGGGAAGGTCGAACCTTCGCCGGCGCGTTCGTACATCTCCTGGCGCCAGGACGGGTTCTTGGCGATATCGAACTCCGTGAACGTCGCTTTCTTGCGGGTCAGCAGCGACCTGGCCGCGGAACAATAGCCGCAGCCCGGCCTCGTGTAGATCTCGACAGCAGCGGTCATGGTGTCTGGCGCTCTCATGTCATGAATTCATTGAATTATATGGGACTTCACCGGCCCTCGACAACCCGGGCAAAGACCAGCACGTCCACTTGGGCCGCCTTGGCGCGGAGCAGGGCCCGCGCACAGGCATCCAGGGTCGCACCCGACGTCAGGACGTCGTCGATGAGGACAATGCGCCGACCCTGGACGTCCGCCTGGCGGTCGGGGGATACCTGGAATGCCCCCTGCACATTGATGGCGCGCTGGGTCCGCGACAGGCCAATCTGCTGCTCGGTCGCGCGCACCCGGCGCAGCACTTCGCCGCGCACCCTGACCCCGCTCTGCCGCGCGATGATTTGTGCCAGCGCCCCGGACTGGTTATAGCGGCGGCGCCAGGCCCGGCGCCAATGCAGGGGAACGGGCACCAGCATGTCGGTCTGGATCAGAAGCTCGCCGCCCGCCCGCGCCATCCAGCGGCCCATGGCCGGCGCCAAATCAGTACGGTCCTGGTATTTCAGCGCATGCACCAGGGTGCGCGCGACGTCGTCATAGCGCACCGCCGCGCGTGCCCGCTGGTAGGCCGGCGGGCTCGCGATCGCCTCCATCGACAGCATGTCGGGGCCGGGGTCGTAGACGAAGGGAATGCCGAGGCGCGGGCAATAGGGCCGTTCGATGAACGACAGCCGCGCCCAGCAGGCCGCGCAGACGCCCTCGCCATCGACCGGCTCGCGGCAGGACACGCACAGCGTCGGCAGCGCGATATCGAGCGCGAGCCGTGCGGCGCGCGACAGCACGTGGCGGCCGGCCGTCCATGCGGCCCGCAGCGGTGCGGCGATGGAACGGGCGGGAGCGCCTTCTACTTCCATCGGAGAAGACTAGCGCCGTCCACAGCGGATTGCCAGAACCGTCGTGATCGGCGTAACCAGCGGCATGGCTCAGAACATGCAAACTCCGCCCGCCCTGTTCGATCGTGCGCTGCTGCATTCGCGGCAGCGGCGCGCACAGGCGCAGGGCGAGGTGACCTTCCTGCTCGATCGGGTCGCCGAGGACATGTCGGACCGGCTGGGCGCGGTGATGCGCGAGTTTCACGCACCAGCCGATCTCTGGACGCCCGGCGAAGGTCTTGCGGCTTTGCGTGCGCGGCTTCCTTCTACCGCGCGGGTTGCGCTCGATGCGAACGGCGCGGAAAAACTGCCCTTTGCCCCCGAAAGTCTGGACCTCGTCGTCTCGGCGCTGGCGCTGCAATTCGTCAACGACCTGCCGGGGGTGCTCGCGCAGGTGCGGCGTGCGCTGAAGCCGGACGGGTTGCTGCTCGCAGCGATGATCGGCGGCGACAGCCTGACCGAGTTGCGGCAGGCCTTTGCCGCGGCGGAGGCCGAATGCGAGGGCGGGGTGTCGCCGCGGGTGGCGCCGTTCGCTGATCTGCGCGAGATCGGCGCGCTGTTGCAGCGGACGGGCTTTGCCCTTCCGGTCACCGATGTCGACCGTGTCGTGGTGCGCTACGCCAATGCCTTTGCGCTGATGCAGGATCTCCGCCGAATGGGCGCGGCCAATGTGCTGATCGAGCGGCGCCGCAAACCGACGCGCCGCGCGACGCTGCTGCGGATGGCTGAAGTCTATGCCGAGCGTTTTGCCGGTGCCGACGGCCGCATCCGTGCAACGTTCGACATCATCTGGCTCTCCGGCTGGGCCCCGCATGCGAGCCAGCAGCAGCCGCTGAAGCCCGGTTCGGCCAAGGCAAGTCTCGCGGAGGCGGTGAAGAAGGCGGGAGAGACGTAGGCTGCTTCCTCCGTCGTGGCCGGACTTGACCCGGCCATCCACGGCTTCCAGCCCGACACGAGATCGTGGATGCCCGGGAACAAGCCCGGGCATGACGCCGAGAGCGTGGTGGCCGCTTCAACTCACATTAGCAAATCGATCAAATGCGGGATCAGCGGAATGTCTGCCGGGGGCATCGGGTAGTCGCGCAGCTTGTTGGCGCGGACCCAGGCCAGGGTCTGGCCTTCCCGTGGGGTGACCAGCCCCTCCCAGCGCCGGCAGATGTAAAGCGGCATCAGGAGGTGAAAGGTCTCGTAGCCGTAGCTCGCAAAGGTCAGCGGAGCCAGGCACGGTTCGGCGACGGTGATGCCGAGCTCTTCATGCAGTTCGCGGATCAGGCTCTGCTCCGGCCGCTCACCGGGTTCACACTTGCCGCCGGGAAATTCCCACAGGCCCGCAAGCGTTTTGCCCTCGGGGCGCTGCGCGATCAGGACGCGCTTGTCGGCGTCGACAAGCGCGCAGGCTACCACCAGTGTGAGCTTGAGATCGGTCATGAGTTTACGACCGGTAATCCCCGTTGATCGCCACATACTCCTTTGTCAGGTCGCAGGTCAGCACACGGTCGCGGCCTTTGCCGAGGCCGAGCGAGACCTTGATCGCGATCTCCGGCGCCTTCATCGCCTCCGACACCTGCACCTCGTCGTAGCCAGGATCGCGCGCGCCGCTCTTGGCGACGCGGATGCCGTTGAAGGAGATCGAGAGCTTGTCGCGATCGGCCGGCTCGCCGGCCTTGCCGACCGCCATCACCACGCGGCCCCAATTGGCGTCCTCGCCGGCGATCGCGGTCTTGACCAGCGGCGAGTTCGCAATCGACATCGCGATCTTGCGCGCCGATGCCTTGGTCTTGGCGCCTTCGACGGTGATCTCGACCAGCTTGCGCGCGCCTTCGCCGTCGCGCGCCACCTGCTCGGAAAGGTTGGCGAGCACCTGGTTGAAGGCCTTGACGAACGCTTTCAGTCGGGGGTCGCTGGCGCGGCTGATTTTCGGCGCGCCGTGCTCGGCGGCTGCACCCGTGGCAAAGGCCAGCAGCGTGTCCGAGGTCGAGGTGTCGCCGTCGATCGTCACGGCGTTAAAAGTGTCCTCGACGCCGCTCTTGAGCAAGGCTTGCAGTGCGGCGGGCGCGATCGGCGCGTCGGTGAAGATGAACGAGAGCATCGTCGCCATGTCGGGGGCGATCATGCCGGCGCCCTTGGCCATGCCGTTGATGGTGACCTTGGCCTTGCCGAGCTTCACGGTCGCGGTCGCGACCTTCGGGAAGGTGTCGGTGGTCATGATCGCCTTGGCCGCGGCGAGATAGTCACTGGGCTCGGCGGCCTCAGCGAGCCGGCCCAGCACGCCGTCGAACTTGGTCGCGTCCAGCGGCTCGCCGATCACGCCGGTGGAGGCCAGGAAGATCTCGTCCTCGCCGCAGCCGACCGCCTTAGCCGCGATCTTCGCGGTCAGCGCGGTGGAGCTGCGGCCGGTCTTGCCGGTGAAGGCATTGGCGTTGCCGGAATTCACCACCAGCGCGCGCGCCTTGCCGCCTTTCAGTTTGGCGCGGCACCATTCCACCGGCGCGGAGGGGCATTTCGACCTGGTGAAGACGCCTGCGACCGCGGTGCCCTTGTCCATCACCGCCAGCAGCACGTCGGTGCGATTCTTGTAGCGGATGCCGGCCTCCGCCGTCGCGAGACGGACGCCCGCGATCACGGGCATGTCGGGAACAGTTTTGGGGGCGAGCGGGGAGACGGAGGAGGACATCGCGGGCGCCTTATGGACAAATGGAATTCGTCATGGCCGGGCTTGTCCCGGCCATCCACGTCCTTCAGCACATGTTGATGAGGGTCTTAAGACGTGGATGCCCGGGACGAGCCCGGGCATGACGTCAAACTACTGAAGTCCGAGAGCGAAGTCGATTTACTTCTTGGCGGGGGGCGCCATCTTGCCGTCGGATGGCTTCGTGTCGGAAGGCTTGGCATCGGAAGGCTTGGCAGCGTCGGCCGGCTTGGCGTCAGCCGCCGGCTGGTCCAGCCGCTCGACCTTGGCTTCCGTGCGGAGCTTGGCGACAAAATCGGCCTGGGCCTTGCGGGTCACGTACTGCTCGATCTGGGCCTTGACCTGCTCGAAGTCCGGCGCCTTGCGGCTGCGCTTTTCCTCGACCTTGATGACGTGCCAGCCGAACTGCGACTTCACGGGGTCGGAGATCTTGCCCGGCTCGAGCGCGAAGGCCACCGTCGAGAATTCCGGCACCATCTGCTCCTTGGTGAAGAAGCCGAGGTCGCCGCCATCGGCGGAGCCCGGATCCTTGGACTTCTTCTTGGCAAGCTCGGCGAAATCGGCGCCCTTGTCGAGCTCGGCCTTCACCGCCTTGGCCTCGTCCTCGGTCTCGACCAGGATGTGGCGGGCGCGCACCTCCTGCTCGCCGGTGATCTGCTTGGAGGCCTCCTCATAGACCTTCTTCATGGCATCCGGGGTGGTGGCGGACTTGCCCTCGCCCGCGAGCAGGCTGTCCATCAGCAGCCGGTTGCGGGCGAACGCCAGGCGCTTCTTGAACTCCTCGCCGTCGGCGATCTTCTTGTCCTCGGCGGCCTTGCTGACGATCTTCATGTCGATCAGGAAGGACAGGACGTTCTCGTCCTTGCTCGCCGGGTCCATCTGGGCGAGGCTCGGCCCGAGTTCCTCCTCGGCCATGGCGACGTCGCTCTTCTTGATTTCCGCGCCATTGACCTTCGCCAGGACCGGATCGTCGGCAGCCCGGCCGGGACCCGCGATCAGCGCCAGCGCAAGGCAGCCCACGAGGGCGGTGGCGAGGCCGAAGCGCAGGCCGGTTTTGGTTACCGGGAACGAGGTGGTCATGGAAAATCCTTTTGTTGAAGCAGGGGGCTGCTCGAGCGGGGCGGACACTCGCCCAATTCAGGGGGGCTTGGCAACGCGAAAAGTCTGTCAAAATGATGAATTAGCCGCAATGCGCCCGCCGTTGACAAGGCCCTGACCGGGCCATATCTCTGCCCGGTCGCGACCATGGCGATAGCGTTTATTTTGCTGCGTTTTTGGCCGTTGAACCCAGACTTGCCCAATTCCCACCCATATGGCGGATGACCCCCGCAGTCCGGGCTCTGGCGCCATCGGGCGTCACGGTGAGTTGATGGGCAGGCGGGCGACAACCTCTTGGCTGCACCGCGGTTGAATCGCGAACACAGGAACTAGGCATGATCGGCGCGCTCGCCCGCAAATTTTTCGGCTCCGCCAACGACCGGCGGGTGAAGGGATATCAGTCCCGCGTCAACGCGATCAACGCGCTGGAGCCAGAGGTCTCGAACCTCTCCGACGAGGCGCTGAAGGCACGCACGGCCGAGTTCAGGAAGCAGATCGCCGAGGGCAAAACGCTTGACGATCTGCTGGTGCCGGCCTTCGCCACCGTGCGCGAAGCCGCCAAGCGCACGCTCGGCCAGCGCCATTTCGACGTGCAGCTGATCGGCGGGATAGTGCTGCACGAGGGCGACATCGCCGAGATGAAGACCGGCGAAGGCAAGACGCTGGTCGCAACGCTTGCGGTGTACCTGAACGCACTCGCCGGCAAGGGTGTCCACGTCGTCACCGTGAACGACTATCTCGCTCGCCGTGACTCCGCCTGGATGGGCCAGATCTACGGCTTCCTCGGCCTGACTACCGGCGTGATCGTCCATGGTCTGGACGATTCCGAGCGCAAGACGGCCTATGCCTGCGACATCACCTACGGCACCAACAACGAATACGGCTTCGACTATCTGCGCGACAACATGAAGTACCGGCTCGAGGACATGGTCCAGCGCCCGCACTTCTACGCCATCGTCGACGAGGTCGATTCCATCCTGATCGACGAAGCGCGCACGCCGCTGATCATCTCCGGCCCGCTCGACGACCGCTCGGACTTCTACAACACCATCGACGGCTTCCTGCCCAAGCTCGACAAGACCGACTACGACGTCGACGAGAAGCAGCGTACGGTGACGCTGACCGAAGCCGGCATGGAGAAGATCGAGACGCTGCTGCGCGACGCCGGCCAGCTCAAGGGCGAGTCGCTCTACGACGTCGAGAACGTCTCCGTCGTGCACCACATCAACCAGGCGCTGCGCGCCCACACGCTGTTCACCCGCGACAAGGACTACATCGTTCGCGACGACGAGGTCGTGATCATCGACGAGTTCACCGGGCGCATGATGGCCGGCCGGCGCTATTCCGAAGGCCTACACCAGGCGCTGGAAGCCAAGGAGCACGTCCAGGTCCAGCCGGAAAACCAGACCCTGGCCTCGATCACCTTCCAGAATTATTTCCGGATGTACGAAAAGCTCGCCGGCATGACCGGCACGGCGCTGACCGAAGCCGACGAATTGTTCGACATCTACAAGCTCGAGGTCGTGGAAATCCCGACCAACCTGCCGGTCGCTCGTCTGGACGAGGACGACGAGGTCTATCGCACCCAGAACGAGAAATATGCCGCGATTTTGGCCGAGATCGAGCGCGCCAATGCACGATTGCAGCCGGTGCTGGTCGGTACCGCCTCGATCGAAAAATCGGAAGTGATCGCCGAATATTTGAAGAAGCACGGCTATCGGCAGATCGATTTCGGTAACGAAAATTCGATGCAGAAGCTGTACGCCGCGGCCCGCGCCGGCAAGCCGGCCAAGCTGTTCGCGGTGCTGAACGCGCGCTTCCACGAGCAGGAAGCCTATATCGTCGCCGAAGCCGGCGTGCCCGGCGCGATCACGATCGCAACCAACATGGCCGGTCGCGGCACCGACATCAAGCTCGGGGGCTCGCTGGAGATGCGCATCCAGCAGGAGACTGCTGGTATCGAGGACGAAGCCGCGAAGGCCAGCAAGATCGAGCAGATCAAGGCGGACATCGAGCACTTCCGCGATATCGTGCTGAAGGCCGAGGAGACCGTCGAGCTCGAGCCGGCGAAGGGTAGCAAGCCCGCCAAGACCGTGAAGAAGCCCGGCGGCCTCTACATCATGGGTTCCGAGCGTCACGAATCCCGCCGCATCGACAACCAGCTGCGCGGCCGCTCCGGCCGTCAGGGCGATCCGGGCCGCTCGAAATTCTTCCTGTCGCTGGAAGACGATCTGATGCGCATTTTCGGTTCGGATCGTCTCGATAGCATGCTCCAGCGTCTTGGCCTGCAAGAGGGCGAGGCGATCATCCATCCCTGGATCAACAAGGCGCTCGAGAAGGCCCAGCAGAAGGTCGAGGCCCGCAACTTCGACATCCGCAAGAACCTGCTCAAGTTCGACAACGTCCAGAACGACCAGCGCAAGGTGATCTTCGACCAGCGCGTCGAACTGATGAAGGACGAGAGCGTCGCCGAGACGATCTCCGACATGCGGCACGCCTTCATCGACGATCTCGTCGCCAAGCACGTGCCCGAGCATGCTTATGCCGAGCAGTGGGACACCGCCGGCCTGAAGGAAGAGCTGAAACGCGTGCTCGATCTCGACCTGCCGGTCGAGGACTGGGCCAAGGAAGAGGGCATCGCCGACGAGGAGCTGCTCGCCCGCATCGAGACCCGCGCCGACGAACACATGGCGGCCAAGGTCGGGCAGTGGGGTCCCGACGTGATGCGTTATGTCGAGAAGACCATTTTGCTCCAGACGCTCGACCATCTCTGGCGCGAGCACCTGATCATGCTCGACCATCTGCGCCAGGTCATCGGCCTGCGTGGTTACGGCCAGCGCGATCCGCTGCAGGAGTACAAGACCGAGGCCTTCAATCTCTTCCAGGAGATGAGTGCTCATTTGCGCGAAGCCGTCACCGCGCAGCTGATGCGCGTCGAGATCGTCCCGCCGGAGCAGGAAGCCCCGATGCTGCCGCAGATGGAAGCGCACAAGCTCGACCCGAACACCGGCGAGGACGAAATGGCGCTCGCCAGCATCACACTCGGAGCGCAGGCCACCGACGCAGCGCTGCGCGATCCGAAGAACCCGGCATCCTGGGGCAAGATCGGCCGCAACGAGGATTGCCCGTGCGGCTCAGGCAAGAAGTACAAGCATTGTCATGGGCGGTATGGTTAGCAGCTAGCCCCGCAGGCGTGAGACGCAACGCCAGCGCCTCACTTTCTACTGTCGTCGTTCCGCGAAAGCCAAGGCTCACGCAAGCCCGTAGCCCGGATGGAGCGCAGCGCAATCCGGGAATCCTGTCGTTATGTAAGAAAGACCCGGATTGCGCGCGCGCTCCATCCGGGCTACGGCCGTCCAGCAAGGCGCGATACGCGCGGCTGCTTCACCACTCAATTCGAGCTGTCGATCAGGCTCTCCAGCAGCCGCTTCAATTCGCTCGTCGATTTGTCGCCGTAGCTCTCCAGGATGTGCTCCTCCTGATCCACCGCGAGCGAGTTGAGCTTCTTGCACAGCACCTTGCCGCGATCGGAGATGAACATCAGCACCTTGCGGCGGTCGTTCGGGTCCTGCACGCGATAGACCAGCGTGTCCGAGACCATGCGGTCGATCATCTTGGTCAGCGTCGGATGGTTGAGCAGCACCGCGCCCGCAAGCTCGCCCATCGAATGGCCGTTGCCGTCCGACAGGACTTTCAGGATGCGCCATTGCTCGACGGGGACCCCTTCCTTGCTCAACCGCAGTTCGAGCTGCCGGTTGATCTCCCGGTTAGCTTGCGCGAGCAAATAAGCGAGGTGTTCGGTGATCGGGGAGTTTTCTTTCGACGGTTTTGCCACGGTAAGACTTCGTCTTGACCCAAATGAGTGAATGTCTTGCAATCAATGCTGCATCTATATGCACTTCAATTCTTGAATATTCAATATTTTCAAAATAGGATGTTTGCCTAACAAAAGGGCGGAAGCCGCGGCCGCCTGCTGAATGTGCTTTCAAGTCTGGTCCCAGACAGGAGTTGGCGTGCGCGCGACGGTAAATTTCCCGGCTCACGGCGGCCCGGCGTTGCCTCCGTCTTTGCTGTTCAGGAATCTGTCGTCGTCGGCGGCCGACGTCGACCTGTCTCCAGTCGACGCGCATTTCTTCAAGCGCCGCGGCGCGCAAAACAAGCTGCGCATCGGTGGCTTCATTTGCTGCACCGGCTCGCCCGGCGTGTGGGGGCCGTGCGGAACAAACAGTGCGCAACTCGCAGTGGCCGAGATCAACAAGCGTGGCGGCATTCTCGGACGCGAGATCGAGCTTTCGATCTATGATGCGGGCGGCCCGCTCGATGAAGTCCTGGATCGCGCCGAGCAGGCGGTCGCTTTCGACGAGGTCGACCTGATCGTCGGCATGCACACCAGCGCAGTCCGCGTGGGCCTTCGCAAAGTCACCACACGCCACCGCATTCCCTACATCTATACGCCCGTCTATGAGGGCGGCGAGCGCACGCCGGGCGTGATGGCGATCGGCGAGACGCCGCGCTGGCAGAGCCGGCCGTCGATCCATTGGCTTGCCGACGTCAAGAAGGCATCGCGCTGGTACCTGATCGGCAGCGACTACGTCTGGCCCTGGCAATCGCACCGGGCCGTGAAGAACTACATCAGGGAAACTGGCGGCCAAGTCGTCGGTGAGGAGTTCGTTCCTCTCGGCGAGGATAACCACGAGCCGCATCTCGCGCGCATCCGCGCCGCCAAGCCGGACGTCGTGCTGATCTCGCTGATCGGCACCGACAGCATCACCTTCAATCGTGCCTTCGGCGAATGCGGCCTCGGCGCCACGACGCTGCGGCTGGCGGGGGCCATGGATGAGACGGTGCTGCTCGGGATCGGCGCAGACAACAGCGAGAACCTGTTCTGCGCATCCGGCTATTTCTCCGGAATCGGCTCGCCGGCCAACGACGACTTCCAGATCCGCTATCGCGCGATGTTCGGGCCGAACGCCCCGCCGATCGGCTCGCTTGGCCAGTCGAGCTATGAAGGTTTGCGTTTCCTCGAAGCCGTGGCGAAAAAAGCCGGCTCGCTGTCGATGGCGCCCATGCTCGCGGCGGGCCGCAACATCGTTTATGGCGGCGCGCGCGGCCCGGTCGTCGTTCGCAACGGCCACGCCCGGATGCAGATGTATCTCGCCGAGGCCGACGGCCTCGATTTCAAGCTGATCAAGCCGGTCTGACCTTGGCGTCCGATTCCGGCGCGGCAATCCGGACAGCCGCACTTTAAAATAATACTTGAAAAGGAAAATTTTTCCGTTTTGAATGTTTCGGCAAAGGCCGCTGAGCGCGACGCGCCAATCGCGGCCGCGCGCGCAGGGATCGTTCAAAGAAACTTCAGGAGAGCGCCGTGACAGTTGTCCTTCCCACGCCAGCCCAACTTCGCAGCGTCGCAGAGCAGTGCGGCCTTGCGCTGTCCGATGATGATGTCGCTTCGTTTCGCGGCCTGATGCAGGGCTCGGTCGAAGCCTACAATCTCGTCGGCGCGATGCCGGACGAGGTGCCGGAGGTCAAATATCCGCGCACGCCGGGCTACCGGCCCTCGCCGGAAGAGAACCCGCGCAACGCCTGGTACCGCAAGTCGACCGTGAAGGGCGCTGCCAGCGGCAAGCTGAAGGGCAAGACCGTCGCGTTGAAGGACAATATCATGCTCGCCGGCGTTCCCATGATGAACGGTTCGGCGACGCTCGAAGGTTACGTTCCCGATTTCGACGCCACCATCGTCACGCGCATGCTCGATGCCGGCGCCGAAATCGCCGGCAAGGTGCATTGCGAATCCTTCTGCATGTCCGGCGGCAGCCACACCAACGCCGTGGGCGCGGTCCACAATCCGCACAAGATGGGCTATTCGGCCGGCGGTTCGTCCTCGGGAAGCGGCGTCGTCGTCGCGCTCGGCGAGGTCGACATGGCGATCGGCGGCGACCAGGGCGGCTCGATCCGCATGCCGTCCTCGTTCTGCGGCACCTACGGCATGAAGCCGACCTGGGGCCTTGTCCCCTATACCGGTATCATGCCGATCGAGGTCTTTGTCGACCACACCGGCCCGATGACGGCGACCGTCGCCGACAACGCGCTGCTGCTCGAAGTCCTCGCCGGCGACGACGGTTACGATCCCCGCATCAAGGCCCCGAAGGTCGAGGACTACACCAAGGCGCTCGGCCAGGGCGTCAAGGGCATGAAGATCGGCATTCTCAAGGAAGGCTTTGAGCAGGCGACCGCGGAGTCTGCCGTGAATGAAAGCGTGCGCGAGGCGGCCAAGCGTTTTAGGGACCTCGGCGCCACCGTCGAAACCGTCTCGATCCCGATGCATCTCCTCGGTCCTGCGATCTGGACGCCGATCGGCACGGAGGGCATGACCCAGACAATGATGTATGGCGACGGCTACGGCCTCAGCCGTTCCGACCTTTATTCGACCTCGTTGATGGACTTCCATCGCGGCTGGCGGCGGCAGGCGGATTCGCTGTCGGAAACCACAAAGCTGTTCCTGCTGCTCGGCACCTACATCAACAACACCTTCGGTCCCCGCTATTACGGCAAGGCACTCAACATTTCGCGTCGCCTGACCGCGGCCTATGACAAGGCGTTCGGCGAATATGACCTGCTGCTGCTGCCGACGACCCCGATGAAGGCGACGAAGTTGCCGGAGCCCACCGCCAGCCGCGAGGACTATGTCGCCCGCGCGCTGGAGATGATCTCCAACACCGCCCCGTTCGACATCACCCATCATCCCGCGATGTCGCTGCCCTGCGGCATGGTCGACGGCCTGCCCGTCGGCCTGATGCTCGTCGGCCGCATGTTCGAAGAATCCACGATCTACCGCGCCGCCCATGCCTTCGAGCAGATCGGCGACTGGAAGAAGATGTGAGCGAGGCACTGATGCAGGCGAACGGAACACCGGAGCGTTTTCGAGCGAAGTGGATACCGGTTCGCGTCAAGAAAACGCGTCAAAACAAGAATCCAGAGCCCCGTTCCGATTTCATCGGAACGGGAAAGGCTCTGGCGTATGGCTAACGCGTTCGCCGCGGCGTTCGAGATCCTGAGCTTTGGCGCGATCATCGTCCTGATCGTGCTGGGGCTCGGGATCATCGCCAGCATGATGGGCATCTTCAATTTCGCGCAAGGAGAGTTCGTCCTGCTCGGGGCCTACATCACCTATCTCGCCTACGCCAAAGGTCTGCCGATCTGGGCCGGCATGGTCGCGGCGCCCTTCGTGGTCGGTGCGCTCGGCTTCGTGCTGGAGGCGCTGATCATCCGCCGCTTCTACGCCGCGCCGATCGTGGCGATGCTCGGCACCTATGCGCTCGGCCTGATCATCCGCGAAGTCGTGCGCGGGCTGATCGGAGGCTTCTATCTGACCGTGCCCGAGCCGATCGGTGGCTCCATCGACATCGGTACGATCCACATCTCGGCCTGGCGCTTCACCATTATCATCATCACGCTGCTGGTGATGGCGGGCTGCTACCTCCTGCTGTCGCGCACGAGCTTCGGCCTGCGCATGCGCGCCACGCTGGAAAACCCGTCGCTGGCGCGCGCGTCCGGGATTTCCACGCCCTTGATGTACGGCGCCACGTTTGCGTTTGGCTCCGCGCTCGCCGGCCTTGCCGGTGCGCTGATCGTCCCGGTGTTCAGCCTGTACGCCGATCTCGGCCTGCGCTTCCTGATCCAGGGCTTTGTCGCGGTGATGGTCGGCGGCGTCGGCTCCTTCATCGGACCGGTCGCGGGCGCCGGCGTCATCGGCACGCTCAGCGCCGCGCTGCCATGGGTGATGGCGCCCGTCGTCGCCGACATCCTCGTCTTCGTGCTCGCCATTGTCTTCATCAAATTTCGGCCACAGGGCCTCATCGCTGGAAGAGGGGTTTAGTCACATGTTCGATCGTATTCAGCTCTCACGCCGCCGCTTTCTCTCCAATGTCGCCTTTGCGTCCGGCGCGGTCGCGACTGGCGTCGGAAGCTGGGTGATCCCGGCGCCTTGGGCGAACGCGGCGCAAGGCCCGATCAAGGTCGGCATCGCGACCGACCTCACCGGCCCGATCGCCTATGCCGGCAATGCCGATGCCAATGTCGCAAAAATGGTGATCAAGGAGATCAATACGGCCGGTGGTCTGCTCGGCCGCCCGCTCGAGCTCTATATCGAGGACACCGCCTCCAACGAATCCGTCGCGGTCGGCAACGTCCGAAAGCTGATCCAGCGCGACAAGGTCGACATGGTGCTGGGCGGCATCACCTCGTCGATGCGCAACGCGATCAAGGACCCGATCGTGGCGCGCGGCAAGACGCTCTACATCTATCCGCAGCTCTACGAAGGCAAGGAGTGCACACCCTATCTGTTCTGCACCGGGCCGACGCCGGCGCAGCAGTGTGACGAGTTCATTCCCTGGCTGATCAAGAACGGCGGCAAGAAGTTCGCGCTGCCGAGCGCCAACTATGTCTGGCCGCACACGCTCAACGTCTATGCCCGCAAGGTGATCGAAGCCAACGGCGGCGAGGTCGTATTCGAGGAGTATTATCCGCTCGACCAGGTCGACTTTTCCTCGACCGTCAACCGCATCATCTCCAACAAGGTCGACGTCGTCTTCAACACCGTCATCCCGCCGGGCGTCGGCCCGTTCTTCAAGCAGCTCTATGAAGCGGGTTTCCTCAAGAACGGCGGACGCCTGGCCTGCGTCTACTATGACGAGAACACGCTCAACATCAACCAGGCGAACGAGATCGAAGGGCTCGCAAGCTGTCTCGATTACTTCAAGGTGCTGACAAAGGAGAACCCGTTCGACGCCAAGATCCAGGCGGCTTATGAGAAGGATTTTCCGGGTAACTTCCTGTTTGCGGCGGGCAGCGCCGCCACCGGCACCTATCGCGGCCTGAAGCTGTGGGAGGCCGCAGTGAAGGAAGCCGGCAAGATCGACCGCGAGTCGGTTGCCGCCGCGCTTGATCACGCCAAGATTGCCGAAGGCCCTGGCGGACCGGCCGAGATGGTGCCGGGCAAGCGGCACTGCAAGATGAAGATGTACACCGCGGTCGCCAAGGGCGGGAACTACGAGATCGTCGGCCGCAGCGACGGGCTCGTCGATCCCAAGGAATGCTGAGGCGGAATGCTGAAGTCGATGAGTGTGGTAAGAGAGGCCATCGCCGACGATGAAGCGGACGATGCGATGGCTGAACGCGTGGCAGCGGGACAGGCCAAGGAACAAGTCGAGACAGGACGAAGAGTCCTGCCGATCGTGGAAGGCGTCGTGCTCGTCGCGGCGCTGTTCGCGCCGCTGGTGCTGCAGGACTATCTCACGGTGTTCGCGACGCGCGTGATCATCCTGGCGCTGTTTGCGTTGTCGTTCGACCTGGTCTGGGGCTATGCCGGCATCATGAGCTTCGGCCAGGCCCTGTTCTTCGGTTCGGCCGGCTATGGCGTCGCGCTGCTCGCGCGCGACCTCGACATCACCAACATCTTCCTGGTGCTGCCTGCCGGCACGATCATCGGCCTCACCTTTGCGCTGCTGCTCGGCGGCTTCCTGCTGCTCGGGCGGCATCCCTCCAGCGTCATCTTCGTGTCGCTGGGTACGCTGACCGGTTCCTACGCCGCCGATCGCCTGGCACGCGGCTGGTACTACCTTGGCGGCCAGAACGGCATTCCCTCGATCGCGCCGATGACCATCGGTGGCTACGAATTCTTGGAAGGGCCACCCTTCTATTATCTTGTGCTCGGCATTCTTGTCGTGGTCTACCTGCTCTGCCGCTTCCTGGTGCGCTCGCAATTCGGGCTGGCGCTCGCGGGCCTGCGCGAGAACGAGCAGCGCATCGCCTTCTTCGGCTACAAGGCCCAGCATCTCAAGGCGATCATCTTCGCGATCGGCGGCGCGATCGCGGGTCTTGCCGGCAGCCTCTATGCCTTCCATGAAGGGTTCGTCTGGCCCAACATGGTCGGCGTCGTGGTCTCGACCCAGGTCGTGCTCTATGTGCTGTTCGGCGGTTCCGGCACGCTGATCGGCGCCGTGATCGGCACCGTCATCGTCGAGGGCGTCAGCTTCTGGCTGTCGGACAATTACCGCGACATCTGGCCGATCATTCTCGGCCTGTTGCTGCTGCTCGTGATCCTGTTCCGGCCGCTCGGCCTGATCAGTCTTGTGTCAGGAGAGCGCGAACGGGTTGGCAGCTTCGGTGCCGCCGCCAAGGAGACCGAAAAGGAGAAGCGCAATGCCGCTCCTTGAAGCCGCCGGTATCAAGAAGATTTTTGGCAAGCTCACCGCGCTCGACGGCGCCGCGCTTACCGTCGGCGAGAACGAGTTTCACGGCCTGATCGGCCCGAACGGCTCCGGCAAGAGCACGCTGATGAAGTGCATTGCGGGCGCCGAGGTGCCGACGCAGGGCAAGGTCTCCTTTCTCAATGCCGACATCACTGCGTTCACGCCGACCGAGCGCGCCCGCGCCGGCATGAGTCTGAAATTCCAGATCACCAGCGTGCTGCCGACGCTGACGCTCTACGACAACATCCTGCTCGCGCTCCAGGCGCAGTCATCGCTATTCGACCTGGTGTTCTCGCGCACGCGCAGGCTCCTGCACGATCAGGTCATGACGATGCTCACCCAGTTCCGTCTCGCCGATCGCGCCTTCGACGCGGCGGCCGCGCTGTCGCACGGCCAGCAGCAATGGCTGGAGATCGCGATGGCGCTCGCGGGTAAACCCAAGCTTCTCTTGCTGGACGAGCCGACCGGCGGCATGAGCCTTGAGGAGCGGCGCGTCACCGGCGAACTGCTCCAGCCGATCAAGCAGCACTGCTCGCTCGTCATCGTCGAGCACGACCTCGATTTCATCCGCGACATCTGTGACCGTCTCACCGTGCTCGACCAGGGCAAGGTGCTGGCATCAGGCACCGTGTCCGAGATCCAGGCCAACAAGTCCGTCCAGGAGATTTATCTGCGCCGTGCCTGAATTTTTGGACATCAAGCATCTCGACGCCGGCTATGGCCGCAGCCAGGTCCTGTTCGACGTCAACCTTGGGATTCCCTGGCGCGGCGGCGTCGCCGTGTTGGGGCGCAACGGCGCCGGCAAGACCACGCTGATGAAGACCATTGTCGGCGAGCTGCCGACGTGGAAGGGCGAGCTCGCCTTCGACGGCCGCGACATCAGCCGCCGCGCAACCCAGGAGCGCGTGCGCGCCGGCATCGGCTACGTGCCGCAGGAGCACTCGGTGTTTGCGCGCCTGTCGGTGCGCGACAATCTCGCGGTCGGCTCGCTCGCGAGCAGGAAGGCCGACGCCGTCGACCACGTCCTGACGATCTTCCCCAAACTCGGCCAGCGCCTCGACCAGCCCGCCGGCACCCTCTCCGGCGGCGAGCGCAAGATGCTCGCCATCGGCCGCGCGATGCTCGGCGATCCAAAGCTGCTGCTACTCGACGAGCCGACCGAAGGCGTCTGGATCGGCGTGATCGAGGAGATCACCGAACGCCTGATCGAGCTCGCCAAGAACATCGCCGTCATCATCGTCGAGCAGCATCTCGATCTGGCGCTGCGCGTCGCCGATTACGCCTACGTGCTGGATCGCGGAAGGGTTGCGCTGCAGGGGCGGGCGGGAGAGGTGAGGGACAATCCGGAGCTGGTGCGCTATCTGGCGCCATAGGCAACACAGCCGCGTCAAATCGCTTGGTCTGCCGCACTCAGAGCGTGGCTTCCCGGAAGGGATTGATGATCGTGAGTCCCTCGATGCTGCGGCCGTGTTGCATGTCTTCGCTATAGAGGATATCGCAGCCTGCTTCGACCGCGGCAGCGACGATGAGCGCATCATAGAATGCGAAGCCGTGGTTTCGGGCTACGGCGAGAGCGCTCGCGTGGGTGTTCAGCGTGATCGGGACGACGTCAACAAACGAAACTCGAAACTGCTGAAGAGCGAATTCGATTTGCGGCCAATCAGCGCGGAGCTTTCGGCGGGCGACATGGACGAACTCGTTCAACACCTGAACACTTACATAGCCGCCGCGGGCGAGGCAGCCGGCGGCCTGCTGTTTTTCGGATCGGATGTCGCGGTGTAAACGAGGATGTTGGAATCAAAAAATGCCTTCACCGCTCGTTCGCTTCGTCGCGATCGAACTTGTAGTCGGCAGGAAGAACCCAATTGAGCGAGGCGAGGTTCTCGATCGCCCGCCGGCGACGTTCTTCCTTGGTCTCGACTTCGATCGTACTCTTACGGGCGGCAACGACGTCGAGTTCGTCGCCCTCTTTGAGGCCAAGCTCTTCCACAAGCGCTTTGGGCAAGCGGACCGCGAGGCTGTTACCCCACTTGGAAACCTGCATTCTTGCCTCCATGATATCCTGTGCATATGTGTATATCATAGGTAGGATATAATTTCCTGCAAGTAGCGAGCAGCGGCAACACGTGAGCTAAACGGCTGCGGCACGGTCTCCGGGGAGTTGCAGCAGTGGCTTTAAGGCAGAAAACAGCGAGAGCCGCCGCCCGCCTTACTTCACCGCCCCAAACCGGCTGTCGAACGAGTTCGACTGCACCACCGGCGCCGCTCCCATGATCTGGGTCGCTTCACCCGCGCCATCCGACACCGACGGCTTCAGCGCGGGGCGGGTCGCGGCGAGGCGGGTGTCGGGCTTCGCAGGTTCGGCGGGCTTGGCGACGGCAACGGCTGGCTTCGGCGCATCCTTGGACGTGTCGCGGCCGGGCACGAACCGGGTCACCGCGGCTTTCAGCCGGGACGCTGCGGTGGGCGGCGACGTCGTGGTGGCCGGGGCCACGGACGCGGTGGCTTGCGGGGGAGGCGAGGTCGCCGTCGTGTCGGCGCTGCCTATGCCCATCTTGCGGCCGAGGTTGGAGAAAAAGCCGCCTTGCGATTTCTCTTGGGATTTCTCTTGGGATTTCTCGGCGGGCGCGGCCGCGGCGACGCGGGTGCTGGCGGCGGGGGCTGCGACGGCGACAACCGGCTCTTCCTGAGGCGCGGTAGCTGCGGCCCCGTCGAGATTCGGCTTCGGCGGATTGACGTGACCGGGGATCGTGCCGGGCGCCTTCGACATCGCCAGCATCTGGAGGGTATTGCCTTCGGCGCCCTCCGACAGGCCGGTCGAGCCTTCGGGAATCTTCGCCGCAAAAATCTTGTTCATGCCGCCGTCGATGCCGGTGTTCATGCGCGCAACCGGCGTACCGCGGGAGACGAGCTTGGCGTATTCGGCTTCGTCCTTCGCCTGCTTCTCGCGCACGGCGCTCGCGACATCCTCGGGGATCACGTAGGCCGGGCACTTTGCCGAGGCGTCGAACACGAGGTCGCGCTTCGCATCGGGCGCCTTTGCCGCGTCGAAGACGTACTTCTTCTCGCAGAAATCGACCTTCGGCTCCTGCCGCGTCACCTCGAAATGATCATAGCCTTCCTTGATCATCTTCCAGAACGCCATGTTCGGATTGTTCCGGTGCTTGGCCATGTTCACCGGCGTCATCTTGAATGGATAGGCCTGCAGCTGGAACGCCTTCTGGCCCCCGAAGAAGGACTCGCGGCCGAGCGAATAAATCTCCGCGATCTGCTCGTCCGTCATCGCGTAACAGCCGCGCGAGGAGCAATCGCCATGCACCATCAGCTGCGAGCCGGAGCGGCCGAGCGCCTTGTCGAAGGCGTTGGGATAGCCCGTGTTGAAGGAGAGGTAATAGGCCGATTGCGGATTCATCTGGCCGGGATTGATCGAATAGAATCCCTCGGGAGCCTGACGATCGCCCTCGCGCACCTTCGGGCCGAGATCGCCCGACCAGCGGCAGATCGGATAGGTCTTCAGCAGCGCGAACCGGCCGCTTCGAGTCTGCTTCCAGACCTCCAACTCGGCCTCCTGCTTGAACAGGCGGACTAGCATCGGCGATTGCAGGTCCATGTCCTTCTCGACCATCGCGGCGAGAAGCTTTGGCGGTACCGGCTGGTTGGCCTTGGCGTTGGTCGCGAGCGAAACCTGGTCGGTGTCGCAGCCGGCCAGCACAATGCTGGCGGCGAGCGCAACCGAAGCCAAAAGCGCGCGAGCGAGCGAACGAGAAATCAAGACGGACCCCACACCGTGCCGGGCAAGAAGCGCGAACCCCAATCTCGAAGCATGATCCGACCGGAGATCCGGACCCGTCGTGACGGGCTTTTTCGAACCACGCTCCAGCGCTTATGCCCTGAAGCCATTGATTAAAATTCTAACCTCTGGGTCATGTGGTCGCAACCCGAGCGGGGATCACGAGCACGTTGGCCCAGTAGCATGGTCAACCAAGCCTAAATGGACGCGACTTTGGGCCTTACTTGGGCCTACTTGGGCCTACCGGCCAAACCACCACTGAGATCGCCGATTTGGGCAAAAAAAGGGTTAATGCGGGGTTACTGCAGGAGCTGCGTAGGGTGGTTAGCGGAAGCGTGACCCACCTCTTTTGCGTCCGTGGGGACGGCCAATGGTGGGTTACGCCTGCGGCTAACCCACCCTACGGCGCCAAGACAGCCCGAATCAGCCCAGTTTCCGGCCGATATCGAGGAATTTCTGCCGCCGCTGCTTGCGGACCGCGTCGCCATCCAGGCCGCGGAGCTCGTCGAAGGCCTTGGCGATGGCATCGCCTGTGGTGGCGATCATGGCGGCAGGGTCGCGATGGGCGCCGCCGACCGGCTCCTTCAAAATGCCGTCGATCACCCCGAAGCGGAGCATGTCCTGGGCGGTGATCTTCATGTTGTTGGCGGCTTCCTGCGCCTTGGAGCCGTCGCGCCAGAGGATCGAGGACGCCGCCTCGGGCGAGATCACGCTGTAGATCGCGTGCTCCAGCATCAGCACCTTGTTGGCGGTGGTGATGGCGATGGCGCCGCCCGACATGCCCTCGCCGGTGATGATGGCGACGTTGGGCACGGTCAGCGCCATGCAGGCGTCGGTCGAGCGCGCGATCGCCTCGGCCTGACCGCGCTCTTCGGCGCCGATGCCGGGATAGGCGCCGGCGGAATCGGCGAGCGACAGCACCGGCAGACCGAATCGCTCGGCCATCTCCATCAGCCGCACGCATTTGCGATAGCCTTCCGGCCGCGCCATGCCGAAATTGTGCCGGATGCGACTCTCGGTGGAATCGCCCTTTTCCTGGCCCATCACGCAGATGGCCTCACCCCGGAAACGGCCGAAGCCGGCGACCAGCGCCTCGTCCTCGCCGAACTTGCGGTCGCCGGCGAGCGGGGTGAACTCGGTGATCAGGCCTTTGATGAAGTCGTTGAAATGCGGCCGCTGCGGATGCCGCGCGACCAGCGTCTTCTGCCACGGCGTCAGGTTCAGATAGAGGTCGGCGAGCGCCTGCGCCGCCCTGTCCTCGATCCGTCCGATCTCCTCGGCGATGTCGCTGCCGGAGGCCGCCAGCGTGCGCAACTCGTCGAGCTTGGAGTCGAGCTCGGCAACGGGCTTTTCGAAATCGAGATAGCTGCGCATCTGGTCTGGCATCAACTCAATATAGGGAGGACAGGGCGGAGCGTCGAAGTGGATTCGGAGCTGCGGAAAGAAGTGTAGCTTCTTCAATGAGTTGGCTTGTGTGCTCTTGGCGGGCCCGCCAAACCATGCGTGAGGCCACGGCTCTTTCTGCGGAGATGTGGCCGAAGTCAAGGCGGTTTCATGGGTTGCCCGCAGCCTGGACGCAGCGTGCGCTCCATCCAGGCTACGGCAGCGGCTACTTCTCCGCCAGCGGGTGCAGGTCGCGCACCAGGCTCTTCAGCCGCTCCTCGACGACATGGGTGTAGATCTGGGTCGTCGAGATGTCGGTGTGGCCGAGCAGGGTCTGCACGATGCGTAAGTCAGCGCCGTTGTGCAGGAGGTGGCTGGCAAAGGCGTGGCGCAGCACGTGCGGGGAGACCAGCCGGGCCTGCAGCCCCGAGGCGACCGCGAGTTCCTTGAGGTCGCGGGCGAAGTGCTGGCGCGTCAGATGCCCGCTCTCGCCGAACGAGGGGAACAGCCATTTCGAGGCGGCGAGGCTGGTCTTCTTCTCGGCCTTTGCCGCTTCGGTCGCCGCGAGATAATCGGCCATCGCTTGGCGCGAGGCCTCGTTGAGCGGCACCAGGCGTTCCTTGTCGCCCTTGCCGCGCACCACGATCATGCGGGCGTCGCGCTTGGCCGCCGTGCGCGGCAGCGCCACCAGTTCTGAGACGCGCAGGCCGGTGGCGTAGAGCACTTCGAGCAGGCAATAGAGCCGCAAGGCGCGCAGCTGCTTCGAGGGCGAGGCGTCCTCCGCCTCGCTCAATTCCTTGGCGCGGCGAAGCATGCGGTCGACATCCGCGATCGACAGCACCTTGGGCAGGCCGCGGCCGCGCTTGGGGCCGGACAGGATCGCCGCGGGATCCTCGGTGCGGATGCGCTCGTTCAGGAGAAAGCGGTAGAGATGCCGCATCGCGGATAGCCGCCGCGCGACGCTGGTGGACTTGAAGCCGCGGCTGTCGAGATCAGCGAGGTAATCGCGCAGGACTTGTGTCTCTGCGTCGGCAAAGCTGTGCCCGACGCGGCCCAGAAATTCCGACAAATCGGTGAGGTCGCGGCGGTAGGCATCGAGCGTATTGGGGCCGGCGCCCTGTTCCGCCGCGAGCATGTCGAGGAACAGGCCGGTGAGCTTGGTGTCGGCGGGCTTAGTGCGCATGCCCTGGAAGCTAGCTCTTATTTCTTGAGAAATTTATCCGGTGGGATCGTCACCGTCATTTCCCGGGACTTGGGGCTCACGAAGTTCGCCAGCGCGAAGACCACGCCATAGACGATGCCGGCGATCACGGCGACGACCGTCAGGAAGCGGAACAGGCTGGGCATCGGCAGGATCTCGGAGAGAGTCTCGGTCAGGGGCTTGGCGGGCAAATTAACCAATGAAATCATCCAACATGTTCGCCGTTTCGTGGCAAGAGTCCTCTGGCGAGGCCCCCTGCGGGGTCGTATAGGTGGCGAAAGCATGCCGCCTTCGGCGGCAGATCGAGCGAGACCTATGTCCGACGCCGCGTTGCCGATCCCCGGTTCGCCAGAGGCCGACATCTTGTCGGCGCTCGGGGCCCGCTCGATCGTGCTCGTCGGCATGATGGGGGTGGGCAAATCCACCATCGGCCGCCGCATGGCGGCGCGGCTCAAACTGCCATTCGTGGACGCCGACACCGAGATCGAAGCGGCGGCCACCATGACGATACCGGAGATCTTCGAGCGCCACGGCGAGCCGCATTTCCGCGACGGCGAGGCGCGGGTGATCGCGCGTCTGCTCGAGGGCGGGCCTATCGTGCTGGCGACCGGCGGCGGCGCCTTCATGCGCGAGGAGACGCGCGCGCGCATCGCCGCCAAGGCGGTTTCGATCTGGCTCAAGGCCGACCACGACGTCATCATGCGCCGCGTGCGGCGCCGTGCCGATCGCCCATTGCTCCAAACCGCCGATCCCGAAGGAACCGTGACGCGCCTGCTCACCGAGCGCGAGCCTGTTTACAGCAAGGCCGATCTCACCATCGCCTCGCGCGACGTGCCGCACGACAGGATCGTCGATGAAACCATCGAGACGCTGCGCGCCCATCTCTGCGGCAAGCAGGCCGCCGAACCACCTGCCGACGTTGCGAGTGCCGTACGATGACCGTGCCGTTGAAACATTCCGAACCTGTCAACGTCGAGGTCGCGCTCGGCGACCGCGCTTATGACATCCTCATCGGCCGCGGCGTGCTGGCCTCGCTCGGCGAGCGCGTCGCGCGCTTGCGCCCCGGCGTGCGCACCGCGATCGTGACCGACCGCACCGTCGCGAAATACTGGCTCGAACCCGCTGAGGCCTCGCTCGCCGCTGCCGGCATCCCGACATCGCGCGTCGTCGTCGAGGAGGGCGAGGTTTCGAAAACCTACGCCGGCCTTGAAAAGGTCAGCGAAGCCCTGATCACCGCGAAGATCGAGCGCAACGATCTCGTCATCGCGCTCGGCGGCGGCGTGGTCGGCGATCTCGCCGGCTTTGCCGCCGCGATCCTGCGCCGCGGCGTCGATTTCGTGCAGGTGCCGACCTCGCTGCTGGCGCAGGTCGATTCCAGCGTCGGCGGCAAGACCGGCATCAACTCGCCGCAGGGCAAGAATCTGCTCGGCGCCTTCCACCAGCCGGTGCTGGTGATCGCCGACACCGCCGTGCTCGACACCCTATCGCCGCGGCAATTCCGCGCCGGCTATGCCGAGGTCGCCAAATACGGCGTGCTCGGCGACGAGGCTTTCTTCACCTGGCTGGAGAAGAACCATTCCGACATCTTCAAGGGCGGCTCGGCGCGCGAGCATGCGATTGCGACCTCCTGCCGCGCCAAGGCCGGCGTCGTCTCGCGCGACGAGCGCGAGACCGGCGAGCGCGCGCTGCTCAATCTCGGCCACACCTTCGGACACGCGCTGGAAGCCGCGACCGGCTTCTCCGATCGCCTGTTCCACGGCGAGGGCGTTGCGATCGGCATGACGCTGGCGGCGCAGTTCTCGGCCAGACTCGGCATGATCGGCGAGGCCGATGCGGCGCGCGTCGAGCGTCACCTCATTGAAGCGGGCTTGCCGACGCGCTTGCAGGACATCGCCGGCTTCGCGCAGGAAGGGCTTGCCGATGCCGACGCGCTGATGGCGCTGATGGCGCAGGACAAGAAGGTCAAGCGCGGCAAGCTGACTTTCATCCTCCTGGGGGCTGTGGGGCGCGCCGTCATCGCGAAAGATATCGAGCCGACTCCGGTGCGCGATTTCCTGAAAGAGAAGCTCGCGCAAAAGGCATGACGCGCGGCTGAACGGCGCCAAAGCGTTTTCGAGCGAAGTGGGTACCGGTTCGCGTAAAGAAAACGCGTCAAAACAACAAATTTGAGTGGTTCATGGACTGGCTCGGATTCACCATCGTCATTCTCTGCCTGCTCGTCTCCGGCTTCTTCGCCGCGAGCGAGACCGCGCTGACCGGCGCCTCGCGCGCCAGCATGCTGCGGCTGTCCAAGCAGGGTAATCGCGACGCCGACGTGGTGTCGCAGCTGCTCGACATGCGCGAGCGCCTGATCGGCGCGCTGCTGCTCGGCAACAACATCGCCAATATCAGCGCCTCCGCGCTCGCCACCAGCATCTTCACGGCTTGGTTCGGCGATGTCGGCGTGCTCTATGCGACCGGCCTGATGACCGTGCTGGTCGTGATCTTCGCGGAAGTCCTGCCCAAGACCATCGCGATCAACGCGCCCGATCGCATGGCGCTGGCGGTCGCGCGCCCGATGCGGCTGACGATGTACGTGCTGGGGCCGCTGCTCCGTGTGGTCGAGATCGTGGTGCGCCTGCTGATGCGCCTGTTCGGCCTTGCCGGCGAGCATCAGGCGATCCTGTCGCCGACCGAGCGCCTGCGCGGTGCGGTCGACCTGCTGCACCATGAAGGCAAGTTCGAGAAGCAGGACCGCGACATGCTCGGGGGGCTGCTCGATTTGCGCGAGCTCCAGGTCTCCGACGTCATGATTCATCGCACCGAGATGATGATGATCAACGCCGACCTGCCGCCGGAAGAGCTGGTGCGGGAGGTGCTGGCGACCGAATACACCCGCATTCCGCTGTGGCGCGAGAAGCCGGAGAACATCATCGGCGTGCTCCACGCCAAGGATCTGCTGCGCGCGATCCGCGCTTCCGACGGCGACACCTCGCGCATCGACGCCTCCACCATCGCGCTGCCGCCCTGGTTCGTGCCGGAGATGCGGCCCGTCTCCGAGCAGCTCAAGGCGTTCCGCCGCCGCAAGACCCATTTCGCGCTGGTCGTCGACGAATACGGCGAAGTCGAAGGTCTTGTGACGCTGGAAGACATTCTGGAGGAGATCGTCGGCGACATCTCCGACGAGCACGACGTCGTGGTCGCGGGCGTACGCGCCCAGCCGGACGGCTCGGTCGTGGTCGACGGCTCGGTGCCGATCCGCGATCTCAACCGCGCCATGGACTGGCATCTGCCCGATGAAGAGGCAACGACGGTCGCCGGCCTCGTCATCCACGAGGCGCGCTCGATCCCCGACCGTGGCCAGAGTTTTACGTTCCACGGCTTCCGCTTCCGCGTGCTGCGCCGCGAGCGCAACCGCATCACCGCGCTCCGTATTTCCCCGGTGCCGCGCGACGCGGAGCTGGAAGAAGCCAAGCCGCGCCGGGCCGGAACGTCGTTTTGACGCTTGCTCCGGAACGCGGTCATCGTCCGCGAAGGCGGACGATCCAGTACGCCGCGGCAGCTCGATTCTAGCCGCGCCGTCTCGGAGTACTGGATGCCCGCCTCCGCGGGCATGACAGCCGTTAGCCTTCCCCCGGCGCCTGGGCGTGGATCGCGAGCGCGTGCACGCTGCCGGAGAGTTCCGCGGCCAGCGCCGAATTTATCATGCGGTGGCGATCGACCCGGCTCTTCCCTTTGAAGGCCTGAGACACGATATAGACGCGATAATGCGTCTCGCCGCTCGGCCGATGGCCGGCGTGGCCCTCATGCAAATGCGACTCGTCGACGACTTGCAGGCTTTCCGGCGTGAAAGCTTCCCGCAACTTGTTGCTGATAGTATCTTTCATAACCATGAGTGCCATTAATGCGTGCGGTCCCGCCCCGTCAATGCCGGGGGTTTGTAGCTAATTGCAATGTCAAGACTTGAAGGTTTTTGCATTGCGTAGTCAAAGTCAGCCATGCCGATCGATTCATCAAAGTTCTTCGACTCCATCCGTGTCAAGCCGCGGGGCAAGCAGCCGGAAGTGAAGCCGCGCGACACCGTGGTCAATTGCGAATGGACCGGGTGCCAGAACAAGGGTGCACACCGCGCGCCCAAGGGCCGGGAGAATTCGCGCGAGTACTGGCACTTCTGTCTGAACCACGTGCGCGAGTACAACCAGAACTACAATTTCTTCTCCGGCATGAATGCCGATGCCGTCGCGCGCTACCAGAAGGATGCGCTGACCGGCCACCGTCCGACCTGGAAGATGGGCGCCAATGGCGGCGTCAAGAAGGGCGCTGAAGCCGAGATCGACGGCGCCTTCGATCCGTTCAGCATGTTCCAGGAGCTCAACGGCCGCGCCAGCTGGCGGAAGGGTCCGGAGGCGCCGCCCAAGGCCGAAACACGCAAGGTGATGAACGCCGAGCGCAAGGCGCTCCAGGTCATGGGCCTCGGTCCCAGTGCCACGCTCGCCGACGTCAAGACCAAGTACAAGGCGCTGGTCAAGCAGCACCACCCCGACGCCAATGGCGGCGACCGCTCGACCGAAGACCGCTTGATCGAGATCATCAAGGCGTACAATTATCTGAAGACGGTGGTGCGGGAGCCCTAGGCTAGGCCTCCGGGAAGGACAGTTCGCAAACCAGTCCTTCCGGCCTCCACTGCCGGGTAATCCTTCCGCGCAGGGTCCGGATGATGCCATCGACCGCGCCGATTCCAAAGCCGTTGCGCGTCGGCGGCTGGTTGACCCGAGGACCGCCGCTCTCCGACCAGTGCAGCACGAGAGGCTCTGCGCCATTGGTCTCCCAGCGGATCTCCAACCTTCCCGAAGGCATCGACAGCGCGCCATACTTGGCGGCGTTGGTCGCCAGCTCATGCAGCGCAACTGCGATCGACTGGGCCAGCGTAGGCGGCAGGCGGACGTCGTCTCCCGCGATTCTGATCCGCTCGCCGTCTCGACTTGCGTACGGCCGGAGCTCCTCTTCCACGATGGTCTTCAGATTCGCGCCGGTCCAACGCGAAGCCGAGAACAGCCTCTGCACGTTGGCAAGCGCGCTGAGCCGGCCCGCAAATGCGGCCTGGAACTCTTCTGCGGTATCCGCCTTCGTCAGCCGCAGCATCGCCTGAGCCACTGCGAGCAAATTGTTCGAGCGATGATCGACCTCGGAGGTGAGCAGTATCATCCGCTGCTCGGCCTGCTTGCGCGCCGTGATGTCGACCAGCATGTTCACCGCACCGACCAATCGGCCGCGTTCGTCGCGCAGCGGCGTCGGATATGGCATGAAGCAGATCCGGGAGCCGTCCGGCCGCTCGGCCACGGCCTCGACGTCGCGCACTGGCCGGTTCTGCTTGAGCGCGATTGCCATCGGGCATTCATCGTGGGGGAGCGGCGTGCCGTCGGGAAGATAGAGTTTCCAGGTCACGCACCACATCTCGCCGATCTTCGGGGTGCGTCCGGCAAAATCGATGCAGGCGCGATTGAAGAAGGTGATGCAGCCCGCTGCGTCGGTCGTGTAGATCGCGGCAGGTAACGCCTGAAGCAAATCGCGGAATCGTCTTTCGGAATCCGTCCCGGCCTCGCTCCGGCTGGCGGCATAGCCGGCGGCGATATGGTCGATCCTGGCCTCGTCCGATTGTCCAAACAAATCCAGCATCGCGTTCCTGATCTACCGGGGCACGTTAGGTAAGTCGTCAGGAGAGCGGGTGTTCCAAGTGATCGCGGGAAGATGCAGACCGTCCTCGCACCCACGATGTCGCGCGAGGACTCCGCCCTGTGATTGTCGGTTCCTGCCTGGACGACAATAGTATTATGCCGCGAGTATTATGCCGCGCATGGCGCCCGATTACGGCACTGCCCCGACATAGGACGAACTCGGCCGGATCAGCCGTCCCGTGCGCTGCTGCTCGCGGGCATGCGCGGTCCATCCCGCGGCGCGGGCGACGGCGAAGATCGGCGTAAAGGCCTGGCGCGGAATCGCGAGGGCATCGAGCAGGATCGCGGTGAAGAACTCCACATTGGTCTCCAGCGGCCGGTCTGGATTCTTCTTGCGCAGCGCCGCGCGGATATAGGCCTCGACCTCGCCGGCAAAGGGCAGGTCGGCACCGCCGCCGGAAAGCCGCTCGATCGCGGCCTTGAGCACGTCGGCGCGCGGGTCGCGCACGCGATAGACGCGATGGCCAAAGCCCATCAGCCGCTCGCCGCGCACGAGCGCCGCATCGACCCATGGCTTGATGTGCTCGCTGGAGCCGATCGCATCGAGCATCTCCAGCACCGGTTCCGGCGCGCCGCCATGCAGGGGACCGGTCAGCGCGCAATAGCCGGCGGTGACGGCGGCGAACAGATCGGCCTGGGTGGACGCCACCACGCGCGTGGTGAAGGTCGAGGCGTTCATGCCGTGATCGCAGACCGTGACGAAATAGGCATCCAGCGCCGCGACTTCGCGCGGCTCCGGTGACGCGCCGCGCAGCATCCGCAGCGTGTCGGCGGCATGGCTCGCATCCGGATCGGGGGCGACCGGATCGAGGCCCTTGGCGCGGCGGACCAATGCGCCCGATATCACCGGGAAGGCGCCGACGATCGTTGCTTCGTGCGCCAGCCCGCTCTCGGCGCGAAGCCCCGCGACCGCCGCACGAAACCCGTCGACGATGCCCGTGCCCCGGGTTGCCGGCAACAGGTCCGGCAGCCGCGCGAAAGCGCGCTCGCGTGCGAGCCCCAGATGCGCCCGCACATTGGCTTCGCTCAGCGTGGTCTTGCTGGCGCCGTTCCAGAGCCGGGCGGTGACGCCCTCGAAGCTCGACTGGCTGGCGAGCGTGCCGACATGCTCGCCTGCAATGATCAGCTCGCCGCGCTCGCCGTCGACATGGCTCAGCACGGTCTCGGCCGCGGGGACGCCGTCCAGCCCGATCTGGCTTTTGGTGAGGTGGATGTTCATGGCCCAAATCTCCTTTGCACGAGGAAAGGTCGGACCTCTCGACGGATTGATCAATCTTGATTACATAAATCAATATGAAAAATTCTCCGGAGCTGTACCTCTCCGCCCGGGAAGCCGCCGCCGAGCTCGCGATCTCGCCGGCCACGCTCTACGCCTATGTCAGCCGCGGCCTGATCCGCTCCGAGCCGACGCCGGATTCGCGCAAGAACCGCTACCGGGCCGAGGACGTCCGCGCGCTGAAGGAGCGCCGGGTGCCGCCGCCGGAGCCGCGCGGCCTGCGCAGCTTCGATGCCGACCTGCCGGTGATGGACACGGAGATATCGACCATCACCGAGGACGGCCCGATCTATCGCGGGGTCAACTGCGTCGATCTCGCCGAGAGCGACACGCTGGAGCACACCGCGACGCTGCTGTGGGACGTCTCCGGCGTCGATCCGTTCACGCCGGACAATTGTCCTGTGGTCTCCGACGAGATGCGCGCGATCGGTGAGGCCGCGCGCCGTGCCGCACCGATCGATCGCGCCATCGCCGTGCTGGCACTCGCATCGAGCGCCGACCCGCGCGCCTTCACCCGCGCGCATGATGGACGTGCGATGGTCGGTGCGCGCATTGTCCGGCTCCTGGTCGCGACCATGCTTAACGCGGAGCCGTCAGCCGAGCCTTTGCACCAGCAGATCGCCAGGGCCTGGGCACCCGACAGCAATCACGCGGCCGATCTCATTCGCCGCGCCCTGGTTCTGCTCGCCGAGCATGAATTGAACGCCTCCACCTTCACTGCGCGTTGCGCTGCGTCAACCGGTCTCAACCTCTATGATTCCGTCATCGCCGGACTCGCCGCGCTGAAGGGGCCGAAGCATGGCGGCGCCGGTGTGCTCGCCTCGCAGCTGGTCAAGACCCTGGTCGACCGTGACGTCGAGCCGATGGTCCGCGAACGCGTCGCGCTTGGCGAGCGCTTTGCCGGCTTCGGCCATGGCGTCTACAAGCGCGGCGATCGGCGCGCGCAGTCGCTCCTGAATGCCCTATCCCGCACCGGCGCACCGCGCAAATTCACCAAAGAGGTGCCGGAGCGCATCGCTGAAGCGACGGGCGAGCTCGTCAATATCGACTATGCGCTCGCAGTGCTCGTGCATGCGCTGCGCCTGCCGGCCGGCAGCGAGCTCGCGCTGTTCGCCATGGCCCGCAGCGTCGGCTGGATCGCCCACGCCAGCGAGCAATTGCAGTTCGGCAAGCTGATCAGGCCGCGGGCGCGGTATGTCGGGCCGGCGCCGGGACGGAGGACGGGGGCTGAGCTCAAGAGCTAAATCCAGACCCTCACGGCGAGGGGCGCGCCCTTCACGCGCCTCACGAACCGCGCCTCTCGAACCATGCAGGCCCGGCTCTCGCCCGCGGCCATCCTTCGAGACGCCCGCCGTTGGCGGGCCCTCGGGATGAGGGCGGTGTGCTTGGATGCAGCAGATCAGGCCCGCGGCTTCGCTTCCGTGATTCCACCACCGTGCCTCCGGCGAATGGTCCACACCGCCACGCCCGCCACGATCGCGACGGCCACCACGGCGAGGATCCAGAGATGCTTGCCCACATGGCCATGGTGCGGTAGGCCGGCATATTCATGCAGGGCTGACACCGCCAGCACGCCGGGCAGCACATGCGCCGGGGCCCAGACCAGGATCGCGGGGATGTTCACCGCATAGAACTTCGCGGGGGCCATCCCCAGCGCGCCGGCAGTGACGGGCACGAAGGCGCGGATCGGCGGCACGAAGCGGGCAAGGAACACCGCCCAGGTGCCAAAGCGGTGGAAGAAATTCTCGCTCTGCTCGACCACGCGCGGATAATTGGTCAGTGGCCAGGTGTTGAGGATATCGCGCTGCTGCCGGTGCCCGATCCAGTACGCCGAACCGTCACCGAGCACCGCGCCGAGCGCGGCCGCCAGCAGCACCCATGGCAGCTTCAGCTCGCCGCCCGGAATCAGGGCGCTCAACGCCAAAATGATGGTCGAGCCCGGGATCACCGACCCCACCACCGGAACGGCCTCGAGCAGCGCCGCCAGGAACAGGGTCAGATAGGCCAGCCACGCATGGGCCGAAACGAAGGATATGAAGGGATCGAGGAAGGACGTCACGTCGCCTCTGTGTTCGCGGCGGGGTATTCGGGTTCAGACCCTACTTAAAGTAAGAAGCGGCGGCAAAACTGCCATTCGCGTGGGCAGGCCGCGCATCCCGCCCGAAATTCAAGCGTGATTCGCAACGCAGCCCTCCAAAAACTGCGTTCCTTGCCTATCTAAATGAAAACACAACGGAACTTTGATTGGGGCGCGGGCTTCTGCCAGCACGTTGTCTCTGATAGGTTCGCAGACGCACCCAGCCGCAGCCTACGTGCAAATAACTGGTTTCGGGACCGCCCGGGACCTCGGAGGATTGATGACGACCGCCGCCATGTCCAAAGTTGAGGAAGTTTCCGGTCTGCCCGACATGAAGGTGTCGGTGCGCCAGGTGTTCGGGATCGATACCGATCTCGAAGTGCCGGCCTATTCCGAAGTCGATCCTCACGTACCGGAAGTTGACTCCGACTATCGTTTCGACCGCGCCACCACGCTCGCCATTCTCGCCGGCTTCTCCAGGAATCGCCGCGTGATGGTGACCGGCTATCACGGCACCGGCAAATCCACCCATATCGAGCAGGTCGCCGCCCGGCTGAACTGGCCCTGCGTGCGCGTCAACCTCGACAGCCACATCAGCCGTATCGATCTCGTCGGCAAAGACTCGATCGTGGTCCGCGACGGCAAGCAGGTCACCGAATTCCGCGACGGCATCCTGCCCTGGGCGCTGCAGCACAACGTCGCGCTGGTGTTCGACGAATATGACGCCGGCCGTCCGGACGTGATGTTCGTGATCCAGCGCGTGCTTGAGGTCTCGGGCCGCCTGACGCTGCTCGACCAGAACAAGGTGATCAAGCCGCATCCGGCGTTCCGCATGTTCTCGACCGCCAACACTGTCGGCCTCGGCGACACTTCGGGCCTCTATCACGGCACCCAGCAGATTAACCAGGGCCAGATGGACCGCTGGTCGATCGTCACCACGCTGAACTATCTCAGCCATGACGAGGAAGTGGAGATCGTGCTGGCCAAGGCCAAGCACTATCGCACGCAGGAGGGCCGCGACATCGTCAACAAGATGGTTCGCCTTGCGGACCTCACCCGCAACGCCTTCGCCAACGGCGATCTGTCGACGGTGATGAGCCCGCGCACGGTGATCACCTGGGCTGAGAACGCCGACATCTTCGGCGATATCGGCTTCGCCTTCCGCGTCACCTTCCTCAACAAATGCGACGAGCTCGAACGTCCCCTGGTCGCCGAGTTCTACCAGCGCTGCTTCAACGCGGAGCTGCCGGAATCGGCGGTCAACGTGGCGCTGAGCTAAGGTTTGAGATGTCGTCCCGGACAAGCGCACTCCTGGCGGCGCGAAACGCCGTCGGGAGGAAGCACAGAGCCGGGACCCATAACCACAGGACGTGGTTGTCGCGAAGATCGGGGCCGTCAGTGCGCTCAATAACCGCTCCCTGTGGCTATGGGTCCCCGCCTTCGCGGGGACGACGGTGAGATCGACATGACCACCTCCAACAGCAAATTCCGCAACACCAAGGAAGCGCCGACCGAGCCATTCAAGCGCTCGGTGGCCTCCTGCCTGAAGGCGATCGCGAAATCGCCCGAGCTCGACGTCAGCTTTGCCGCCGAGCGTCCCGGGCTCGCGCCCGGCAAGGCGCGGCTGCCGGAGCCCGCGCGAAAAATGACCAAGCGCGATGCGGCGATCGTGCGCGGCCACGCCGATTCCATCGCGCTCAAGATCGCCTGTCATGATGCAAAGCTGCATCGCAAGCTGATGCCCGGCAATCCGCAGGCACGCGGCGTGTTCGAGGCGGTCGAGCAGGCCCGGGTCGAGGCGATCGGCGCGCGCCGCATGGCCGGCGTTGCGAAGAACCTCACCGCGATGCTCGACGATCATTTCCATCGCGGCAAGTTCGACGAGATCACCGACCGTGCCGATGCGCCGCTGGCGGATGCGCTGGCGATGCTGGTGCGCGAGCGCCTGACCGGCATGGCGCCGCCGACCGCCGCGAAAAAAGTGGTCGATCTCTGGCGTCCCATTCTCGAAGACAAGATCGGCAGGCGGCTCGACCGGCTCGATGGCCTGGTCGAGGACCAGACCCGGTTCGGCGACGCCGTGCATGACCTGTTGACCGCGCTCGAGCTCGGCGACGAGCGCAGCGCCGACAGCGAAGACGACGACGACGAGGAAAACCGCGACGGCGACAACGATCAGTCCGGCGCCGAAGGCTCGCCCGATTCCGATGCCGCGCAGGAGATGAGCGCCGACCAGGCGCAGGCCTCGAGCGAGGAGATGAGCGAGAGCGCGATGGAAAGCGCGCAGGCCTCGACTTCCGACACCTTCGACGACGGCGAGCTCGGCGATGACGAGACGCCGGGCGAGGCCACGCGGCCGAATTCGCGCGGCGCCAACGAGCCGCGCGGGCCGGAATATCATGCCTTTGCGCCGAAATTCGACGAGATCATCGCCGCCGAAGATCTCTGCGACCATGACGAGCTGGAGCGCCTGCGCGCCTATCTCGACAAGCAGCTCGCGCATCTGCAGGGCATCGTCGCCCGCCTCGCCAACCGCCTTCAGAGGCGCTTGATGGCGCAGCAGAACCGCGCCTGGGAGTTCGATCTCGAAGAGGGCATTTTGGATCCCGCGCGGCTGTCGCGCGTGGTGACCGATCCCTATCACCCGCTATCCTTCATGCACGAGAAGGAGGCGACGTTCCGCGACACCGTGGTGACGCTGCTGCTCGACAATTCCGGCTCGATGCGCGGACGCCCCATTACGGTGGCGGCGACTTGCGCCGACATTCTCGCGCGCACGCTGGAGCGTTGCGGCGTCAAGGTCGAGATCTTGGGCTTTACCACGCGCGCCTGGAAGGGCGGGCAATCGCGCGAAGCCTGGCTTGCCGCCGGCAAGCCGGCCAATCCCGGCCGCCTCAACGATCTCCGCCACATCATCTACAAATCCGCCGACGCCCCGTGGCGCCGTGCGCGGAAAAACCTTGGCCTGATGATGCGCGAGGGGCTGCTGAAGGAGAATATCGACGGCGAGGCGCTGGACTGGGCGCACAAGCGCCTGCTCGGCCGCCCCGAGCAGCGCAAGATCCTGATGATGATCTCGGACGGTGCGCCGGTCGACGATTCCACCCTGTCGGTCAATGCCGGCAACTATCTCGAGCGGCATCTGCGCCACATCATCGAGGAGATCGAGACCCGCTCGCCGGTCGAGCTGATCGCGATCGGCATCGGCCATGACGTGACGCGCTACTATCGCCGCGCGGTGACGATCGTGGATGCGGAAGAACTCGGCGGCGCCATCACCGAAAAGCTCGCCGAGCTGTTCAGCGAGACCAACACAGCGCCCACCCAGCCGGCCGGTCGCCCGCGACGCAAATTGCATTCGTGAGCACGCATCGATCCCGCCGCAGCTTTCTGGGCCATGCGGCGGCGGGATTTTCCACTCTCGCAATCTCCCGCCTGGCGCAGGCGCAGCCTGCGACCGAGCCGCCACCAAGAACAGCTCAGGTCACCGCGCAGCTCGAGCATGCCGTCACCGCGCCGGTCAGCATCGAGGTGAATGCGCGTCCGATTCCCAATTTCGAGCCGCGCGACCGCTCGCGCGTGCGCTTCGGCTCGCTGCAATATCGCAGCGGGCTGGTGTTGACCTCGCCCTATCGCGGCTTCGGCGGCCTGTCCGGCATCCGGCTCGATGCGAAGGGCGAGCGCTTCCTCGCAATCTCCGACCAGGGCGGCTGGTTCACCGGCGCCATCCGCTATTCCGGCGACAAGATGATCGGGCTCGACGATGTCGAGGCAGCGCCGATGCTCAATGCGGAGGGCCGGCCGATCACGGAGAAACGGCTCTGGTACGATACCGAGTCGCTCGCGCGCGACGGCTCCCTCGTTTATGTCGGGCTCGAGCGCGTCAACCAGATCATGCGCTTCGATCTCGCCAAGGGCGGCACACGCGCCCGCGGCGAGGTGCTGCCGACGCCGCCCGCCGTGCGCAAGCTGCCCTACAACAAGGGGCTCGAAGCGCTGGTGTTCGTGCCCAAGGAAATGTCAAAGGGCCAGCCGCTCCCGGGCACCCTGATCGCGTTCTCCGAGCGCGGGCTCGATGCCGACGGCAATCTGGTCGCGTTCCTGATCGGCGGCCCCACGCCCGGCCAGTTCAGCGTGCGCCGCACCGACAAGTTCGACATCAGCGACGCCGTGCTGCTGCCTTCGGGCGAGCTGCTGATCCTCGAACGCAGATTCTCCTGGTTCACCGGCGTCAACATCCGCATCCGCGCGATCCCGCTGAAATCCGTCGCGCCGAACGCGCTGGTCGACGGCCCAGCGCTGTTTGCCGCCGATCTCGGCCACGAGATCGATAACATGGAAGGCATCGACGCCCACGTCACGCCCGAGGGCGAGACCGTGCTGACGCTGGTATCGGACGATAATTTCTCGATGCTCCAGCGCACGCTGCTGCTGCAGTTCACGCTGGTGGAGTAGCACCCGTCATTGCGAGCGCAGGCAGGCTGGCACCAAATCCGCCGCCGCAATGCATAGCATCGCTGGCGGGCATGCCCCTTACGCGGCTGGCAATCCGCGCTTCCCTCACTACACTCTCCCCATCGTCCTCCATCCGCCGGAACTCCCGCATGAGCGCCCTGTTTTCCTCGATCAAGCTGCGCGGCCTGACGCTGAAGAACCGCATCGTGGTGTCGCCGATGTGCCAGTATTCGGCCGACGACGGCGTCGCCACCGACTGGCATTTCACCCATATCAACAACCTCGCGCTGTCGGGGGCTGCGATGTTCTGCATCGAGGCGACCCATGTCGAGGCGATCGGCCGCATCACGCCGGGCTGCCTCGGGCTCTACAGCGATGCCTGCGAGGCGGCGCTGAAGCAGATCATGACCTCCGTGCGAAAACATTCCTCGACGGCGATTGCGATGCAGCTCGCGCATGCGGGGCGCAAAGCGTCGAGCGCGCGGCCCTGGGACGGCGGCCAGCTCATTCCGGTGAGTGCGGGCGGCTGGCAGACGGTGGGACCATCGGCGCTGCCGCACAAGGAGGGCGAGGCCGCGCCGCTGGCGTTGGATGCGGCCGGTCTTGCGCGCATCCGCGACGCCTTCGTCGACAGCGCCAGGCGCGCGGCCCGGCTCGGCATCGACGCGATCGAGCTGCACGGCGCGCACGGCTATCTCCTGCATCAGTTCCTGTCGCCGATTTCGAACAGGCGCACCGACGAATATGGCGGCTCGCTCGAAAATCGCATGCGCTTTCCGCTAGAGGTGTACGACGCGGTGCGCAGCGTGTTTCCGCACGACAAGCCGGTCGGCATCCGGGTGTCGTCGACCGATTGGGTCGAGGGCGGCTGGGATCTCGCGCAGACGATTGAATTTGCCAAAGCGCTGAAGGCGCGCGGCGTCGACTGGATCGATGCCTCCTCCGGCGGCGTCTCGCCGCTGCAGAAGATTCCGCTCGGCCCCGGCTATCAGGTGCAGTTCGCCGACGCCATCAAGCGCGTGGCGGGATTGCCCACCATGGCCGTGGGCCTGATCACCGAAGCCAAACAGGCGGAAGAGATCGTTGGATCCGGCAAGGCCGACATGATCGCGCTCGCCCGTGGCATCCTCTACGACCCCCGCTGGGGCTGGCATGCTGCCGCCGAGGTCGGCGGCGAGGTCGAGGCGCCGCCGCAATATTGGCGCTCGCAGCCCCCGACGCAAAAGGCGCTGTTCGGAAAGACGACGTTCGGAGCGCGGTGAGGGCGCGTGCGGGGTTCAGGCGCGATAGCAGCGCCTCCAACTCGATTGTCGTCCCGGACAAGCGCAAGCGCAGATCCGGGATCCATAACCACAGCGAGGAGTTGTCGCACGAAGTCGGCGACTACGAGTCTTCGCCAAATCACATCCTGTGGTTATGGCTCCCGGATCGGCGCGCTTGGGGCGCGCTTGTCCGGGACGACAGCGGAGAAAGTGGCGGAACTTTTCGCCCCTCTCCACGCTCACGCACCGGTAAAATTCCTCGCCTTTCACCTCCCCCGAAACTGGCCTAACCTGCGCACATCCGAGGTATCACGGAGGCCCGCCATGCGGTTTCGTGTCCGGAAGGCTGCCCACGTCATCGAGCGCGTGGGCCTTGCGATGGCAGGCGCGGCGTGCGGGCTGTTCGTCGGCGCCTATGTCGGCTCGGCGATCGCGCCGCTCACCACGCAGGGCTTCCTGCTGCTGATGATGCTGCTCGGCTTCGTCGGCTTCTATCTCGGCATCGACACGCCGCAGCTTCCCTTCGACGACGCGCACAGCAGCATCGACGCCGCGGAATTGTTGAGCTCTGCCGGCACGCTCTGCGCCACGCTCACCGCACTCGCCTCCGTCGCCGTCATCGTGCTGCACCTCGATCCGCACATGGCGTGGACCTGGCTCGCTCTGTTCGGCTGGATCGCCGGCGTCGCCATGCAGATCGTCGCCGGCGCGAAAGCGCGGATGCGGAAGTAGCGGAGGGTCAGCGCGCAGCGCGCCTCAGAACACCACGCCCACCCGCGTGCCGCGCTTCCAGGCGACGCGGCAGCGCTTCTTGGTGTTGACGTGCAGCAGCTCGAACCTGTCGGGGATCGTCACCTGCCCGCCGAGATCGACGCAGGCGCCGCCGGGCGAGTAGTCGATCAACGTGCAGGGGATCACCGGCGCGCGCGGGTCGGTGATGATCTTGGCCTGGCGGGACACCAGGCCGGCGGGTTTCACGCGGGCATGTCGGCGCGGATGCATTGGCACTCTCCTCCAATTCCGCAGGTCGCGGTGGGCTCGCGATCATGATGGAAGAAAGATGATGCGATCCGGCTAAGGCAGCGCGGAGAATTTTAATGAAAAGTAGCGGCGAATGGAGACGGCGGTAGCGAGGTGGAGTGCTTCCCCTCTCCCCTTGTGGGCTAAGGCGTGCACACATCTTTCGGTCGTTGGTCAGCACCCATAGAAAGCGCGAGTCTTTTCAATGATAGCTGACCGACCGCTCTTTGGGCGGTTCCGAAATCCGGGGTCATCTAAGTCCCTGTATTAGATTCCATTTTTGAGATGTGTGCATGCCTTAGCCCCTTGTGGGAGAGGGGGGATCGCCGCGAAGCGGCGAGACGGGTGAGGGGTTTCTCTCCGCGAATCCCACTCTTATCTCAATTCGCGGAGAGAACCCCTCATCCGGCGCTTCGCGCCACCTTCTCCACAAGGGGAGAAGGGAGGACAGCGTGCCGCGCGGGTCCACCTCAGCCCGTCACAATCTCCCCTGGCTCCGCATGCTGCGGCCCCACCGGCATCGGCACCGTCACATAGTCCTTCGGCAAATTCACCGGCCGGTAGCCCGGCTCCACCGCCATCCGCTTCAGCACGCTCTCATGCACATGCGCGCCTTCCGGAATGACGCGCGGTTCGCAATCGGGGATGTAGAAGCCCAACAACACCTTCCGCTCCGGCCATTCCTTGTACCTCGCGCTCTTCGGCAGATACTCCAGCGCGCGCCAGAGTGCCGTCATCGAATTGTGCAGCATGCCGGTCTTGCCGGTGTAAGCCGGCGCGACGTAGTGGAACGGTGAGTTCTTGCGCTGGATGCCGAAGGCGAGCTGGTTGACCGTGCGCGGATTGAAGTTCAGGCCCGCTTTGGCCGCTTGCTCGATCATCCACAGCAGCGGATATTTGGAATCGCCGCTCTCGGCCTCCGCATAGCCGCCACCGACATCGCCATGCACGCCGGCGAACCACACCTGCAGGATGTCCTGCGGCTCCTTCTTCTCGTCTGGCACGTAGCGGTTGCGCCAATAGTCCTGCGGCGCCTCCCACACCTTGAGGCGGAACATGCAGCGCCGCTCGTCGATCGCGATCGCCTGCCGGAAGATGTTGACGCTGGGATTGCGCAGCGTGAAGGCGAGCTCCTCCAGGCTGAACAGATAGAAGAGGTTGTCGCGCCGCGGCACGATCACGCTCGCCACCGTGTCCCAGACACCGATGAAATGGATGGTCGGCCAGCGCGTCGAGGTGATGCGCGCGAATTGCGCGGCAAGGTCGAACGCGTCCTTCGGCAGCGGTCCCTGATCGTCGACGGCGAGGTCGTTGAGGTCCTCGATGTCGTTGCCGCGCCCGGTGCCGGAATATTGCTTGTAGGCGACGAGGCCGCTGCCTGCGAGGTTGGCCTGCTCCGGCGAGATCAGCCCGATCTTGTGGATCAGCCCCGCCAGCACCCGCACGGTATAGGCGCCGCGCGAGAAGCCGAACAGATAGATCTTGTCGCCCGGAGCGTAATGCTCGACCAGGAAGCGATAGGCCGACAGCACATTGTCATCCAGCCCGTAGCCGGTGGCGAGCCCCAGCACCAGATTGAGGTTGGCCTTCCAGCGATGCCACGTCGACGGCTCCGTCATCGTGCCGACCCCGGGATCGTAGAACACCAGCTGCCGCGGCGACGTCTTGTCGGTCTTGCGCAGGCAGCGATACAGCTTCAGGACGTTGGAGATGTTTTCGCCGATCTCGTTGCCGGTGCCGTCGCAGCAGATGACGAGATTTTTCGGCGTGGTGTTGTGGTCGATGTTGCGCTCATGCTCCACGGCACGCCCCTCCCGGCGATGCTACCGGGGCGAGTATAGCGCAAAAGCGTGGGGGAAAGGAGACGATGGGGGCGGCGACGGCGGTCCGCTCCCTCGCCCCGCTTGCGGGGAGAGGGCTGGGGTGAGGGGGAGTCTCGCCGGGCGAGGTGAGAGTTGGACTCGCGGAGAGTCCCCCTCACCCGGAATTTGCTACGCAAATTCCGGCCTCTCCCCGCACGCGGGGAAAGGCGAAAGGAGTGCCTACTTCTTCTTCGCCGGCCCGAAATCCGGCTGCCAGTTCGCTTCCTTGCGGGTCGGGGCTGCGGCGATCACCTTGGTTTTGTCCTTCTTCGGCTTCTTGGTCTCGCGATTGCTGCGTTGCTGTCCCTTGGCCATGATGTCGGTCTCCTCTGGGGTTCGAATTCGCTGAGTTGGTCCGATTGCAGCACCCGGCCGCGGCGTGCAGACGCGCACGTCCATGGTGCCTTCGCGCAAGAGCTGTCGCGCCAGCCGCAGCGCGACGGCCGCATTGGTGGTCGTGCACGTCCGCGGCAGAACGAGCAGCGGAACGTCAAATTGCGGCACGATCCACTCCGAGCTGCGGCGATGGACGCGAGCCTACGCCTGCGCCACGCCGATAGCGAGGGTTAAACCGTCGCGCGCGAGCGTCCGTGCTGCGACCGCGGTGCACGCGCATCGTGATGATAAGGCTGGCTATTGCCGCCCAACGGGCGCATGCTTCGCCAGAGCTGGCGTCGGTTGGGGCCCCTTCTTCGAAAGGCAGGCGTGCATGTCCATCCGCTCGCGGCGAGAAACCATCACCTTCAAGCATCCATTCCACATCCGCGGCATCGCGCGCGAGTTGCCGGCGGGCGCCTATGAGGTCGTCACCGACGAGGAGATGATCGACGGCCTGTCGTTCGCATCGTATCGCCGCGTGGCCACCATGATCACGGTGCCCGCCGAAGGCGTGCGCGGTGCGATGGAGATGCTGTCGATCGGCTCGGTCGACCTTGCGGATGCGCAGGCGACCGATGCGAGCGCCGCCAATGACTGACATCCCGGTCGATCTCGACAGCCATCGCGGCATGGCTGCACAGAAGGCAACCGATTTGCGCCGCGCGCTGGCCGAGGTCGAGTCCCAGGTCAGGGAGCTGCGCGAGCGCGAGGCCGATCTCGAAAACCGCATGATGACGGTGCCCGCCGCGTCCTGGCCGGAGGCCGCCGTGAAGGCGCGCCATCTGCTCAACCTCTATGCCGCGAGCCTGCCCAGCGAAGACACCCGCCACCGCGCGCTGGTGGCCGCGTTGTTCGACGATTTCGCAAGGCTCAACGGCGACGGCTGAAGCCAGCCACGGCCGCTTCCCCCCTCCCGCGCGCGGGAGAGGTCGGCGCGCTCCGGGCGATGCGAAGCATCGTCCCGAGCGTGCCGGGTGAGGGCTCTCTCCGCACGGGGGGTCCCGCTTGTGGAGACACCCCCACCCCAACCCTCCCCCGCAAGCGGGAGAGGGAGCGCACCGCCTCCGTGGAGGTATCGAGCCCGGTCTCGTCCGGCTCTAACGAAGCCATCGCGTAAAGGAGTCCGCCATGACGCTCACGACCAGCCGCTTCATCGGCCACGAGCAGGACCGGGGCATCGTCCAGTTCTCGATGCAGGACGGCGCGAAGGAGATCGCCTGCGCGATCTCGACCTCCGCCATGGACGACCTCGAGCGCGGCCCGCGCGCCAGGCCCAATGAGCGCGAAGCCCAGTTCACCCGACTGCGCGAGCGCATCGAAGCCTGCGTGGAACGGAAGTATCAGGCGACCGAGTTCGAGGGCACCCCGCCGGGCATCGTGCTGCGGAGCATTGATTTTCGGGGATAGGGGGAGGCGAGGGTTCGCACCGCGAGCGTGCGCAAGCTTCGCGCATTTTCGGTCGCATCCGCGGCCCCGCTGCCGCATCAGCTGTTGAAATTAACCACTTGTTAACCATGCGGTCGCCTAATGTGGATGATTGGGGGATCACCATGTCGGCCCATGTGACGCGCCCGAAGTTGATGCCTGTTCCAGCCTTTGATCTGCTTGGCGGGCTGGCGGTTCGCGTCACGGCTGTCCTACGGAGCAATGCAATGTTCGGAAAGGACGACTTAGTGGACAATCTCAGCCGCGATCTCGATCGCGCGCGCGGACGACGCGATGCTCTGGCGTCCGAAGCCGCGACTCTGACGGCGCAGATCGCCGAAATCGAAGCCCGCCTTTCGGAGGAGAAGAACAGGCGGGAGCGTGCGCGCGCCTTGAGCGAAATCGAAGCGGTCAAAACCCGAATCAAACAGGCGGGAAGCGCGTTTGCACCTGTCGTCGAAGGTCTCTGCAAGGCGATCGAGCAGGCTGCGGCCGTTGTGCCCGAGGCCCGCGAGCTCAACAGTTTTCTAGTATCGGTGGCGACCGAAATCGACAGCGTCATCGATCCGCTGTTGCGCGAGCTGGACCAACGCGCGGATGCGGTGCGAGCCGGCCACGCTGCACTGGACCTCCCGAGTTCGGCCAATGAGGCGCTCATCGTACCGCCCATCGAACCGCCAAAAGACAACAACGATCGCCTGCTTCGTTTCCCGGCATGGCTGTCTCGCGACAAGGAGGCGGAAAAAGGGGACGCAGCGGAGAACTCGCGCAGCACCGCGGCGTGAAGGATCGGCGCGCTGCGCACCTCGGAAGCTCGTCTGCGGCCATCCCTCGAGACGCCCGCTTGCAGCGGGCCCTCAGGATGAGGTCGCGTTTCGCGGCGGGATATCAAACCCTCATGGTGACGAGCCCGCCGTAGGCGGGCCGCCTAGCAGCGATCCATTTCCGGCATTGGCGACAAGTAGCTCCGGCTCGTCCGACCGCTCAGTTGGCCGCGCGGCGCAGGAAGGCTGGGATATCGAGAATGCCTTCGTCGGCCGCATTCGGCGCAGAGGAGCGGCCGTAAGGATCGTGCGGCTGAGGAGCCGCGTGGCGCGCATATTCCGGATTTTGCCTTGCCGGTTGCCCCGCGGGGTGGCGGGCCTCCGGGCGAAGCGGCGGGCTCTCCGCTTGCGGAAGCGGTGCGCCGCGCTCGATGCGATCGGCGATGCGGCGGCTGTCGTTGCGCAGCCTGCCGGCGAGCTGCGTGAGTGGGCTTTCCGCCGGTTGTGTCTGCTGCGCCGGGTCAAGATTATCGATTCCGGTCGCCACCACTGAGACGCGGACGACGCCTTCGAGGGTTTCATCAAAGGAAGCGCCGACGATGATGTTGGCGTCCGGGTCGGCCTCGTCGCGAATCCGGGTAGCAGCTTCGTCGACTTCGAACAGCATGAGATCCCGGCCGCCGGTGATGGAGATGATGAGGCCGCTGGCGCGCTTGATCGAGGGGTTCTCGATCAATGGATTGGAAATTGCGGCCACGGCGGCGGCGAGCACGCGCTTCTCGCCGGAAGCTTCGCCCCTTCCCATCATGGCCTTGCCCTTCTCCCGCATCACGGAGAGAACGTCGGCAAAATCGAGATTGATCAGGCCTTCCTTGACGATGAGGTCGCTGATGCAGGCCACACCCGAATAAAGCACCTGATCGGCAAGGGCAAAGGCATCGGCGAATGTGGTTTTCTCGCTGGCCACCCGGAACAGGTTCTGGTTCGGGATGATCAGCAGGGTGTCGACTGACTTCAGCAGTTCCTCGATGCCGGCTTCGGCAAAGCGCATGCGGCGCGTGCCCTCGAAGTAGAATGGCTTGGTGACCACGCCGATCGTGAGGATGCCGAGCTCGCGCGCAGTCCTGGCGATGATGGGGGCAGCCCCGGTGCCGGTTCCGCCGCCCATGCCGGCAGTCACGAACACCATGTGCGCGCCGGCCAAATGATCGCGGATCGTATCGATTGCCTCCTCGGCTGCGGCGCGTCCCAATTCGGGCTGCGAGCCGGCGCCAAGGCCTGCGGTCACCTTGGTGCCCAGCTGGATGAGGCGCGTCGCCTTCGACATGGCAAGCGCCTGCGCGTCGGTATTGGCGACGACGAAGTCGACCCCTTGCAGCCCGGCCGTGATCATGTTGTTGACGGCATTGCCGCCGGCGCCGCCGACCCCGAACACGACAATGCGCGCCTTCATCTCGTGAATATCGCTGATGCCAGTCATTCTGTCCTCGCGGTTGCTCCGGCAGGCCGGGATGGAGAAAGGTTCGAGTGCTACCTGCGTGCCGCGCGGTCTGCGCCCACGATGGCCGCGGCCAGATGTCCCAATCGAAGCGCGGCTTGTCCCGCGCCCGCGCCGCCAGCCCGGCGACCGGTCCGCAGCGCCGCCACTTCGTCTTCCAGTCGTGCCACCCACGCATTGGCTGCCCTCGTCTCGGCAGCCGCCTGCATCAGCTCGACGGCCAGGCGATCGGCGCGCTCGCGCTCGCGCTCGAAATCCGCCCTGTAGCCGGTTGCGACTGCTTCGAGCCGCGCGACCTCCGCCTTGAATGCCTCGATCTTTGCCATGGCGGCGGTGATGGGGTCTGCCCGGCGGCCAATGCGCGGCCGGGGCACGTACCGGAGTTCGGAGACATCAACGCTCACCAGGGCTTTGCCATCATCCGAACGCGAGCGCGGCAACCGGTGTCGTCGGGCAAGCGAACGAGCGGCCTCGCGAGAGATATTGAGGCGGGCACTAAGATCGGCATACGTCAGCAACGCAACGGACATCGACGCTTCTCCTGGAGCGAACCGGGAAGGCATTTCGGGCTGATGATGACTGGACGATAACGTCAGGCTAGGCTGCGTTGGTTAACGGACGGTTAACGCGCGAGCGGCGCAAGCGCCGGGCGCGCGCCCCAGGCCCAACGAGCGTGAAGCTCAGTTCATGCGCCTGCACGACCGCATCGAAGCCTGCGTGGAACGCAAATATCAGGCGAGAGGGTTCGAGGGCACGCCGCCGTGAATCGTGCTGCGGAGCATCGATTTTCGGGGCGTAGGGGAGAGGGCGTCTACTTCGGTGGTTCTTGCGGCTTGCCCTGAAATTGGATGTTGCACTTCTTTGCGACCGAGGCCTGTTCGATCGCGACCAATTGTCCTTTCATCTGCGCCAGTTCGGCCGCAGCCTGTTTGTCGCCTCCGACCAGGAACGCCGCGGGCCAGAACACAACGACAGCAACACCCGTCACAACCTGATCTTTGGAGCGCTGACTGTCTTGGACTCCGGAGAGAGTCGCAGCTCTAGTGGACACCGACTGTGCCTCCAGCGCGAGCTGCTGGCAGTTGTACTGTTGATATTGCACCGGCGAGACGTAAGCCGCCGTTATGTCAGATGATGAAGAAGCGCAGCCAGCAAGCGCGGTCGCAAAGACCGCCACGCTCAAATTACGCATAAGAATCCCCCAGCCGGAAAAGCCGCACAGAAGCGCAGCCAATGCGCGAGATCAATGAGACCTTCGCTGAACCGGTATAACTACGGACTGACAGCAGGCCGTTGCGCCGAAGCAGGCGGCGGATCGACACGCCAGAGTCTTCGCCCCGCCGCGAGCCCGCGCCACCGCGCGCTCAGGGCACCTTGCCGGAGATCGTGCTGCGGAGTATTGATTTTTCGGGGGGTAGGGCGAGACGAAGATAGCGAGCACGGCAGGAATAGGTATTCGTGCCGACAAAATGCAATAGGAAACGTTTCGGTGTCGGCGATCAAGCTGGACGGACCAGCCGGGTGCGACTAGCCGTGATAGAGCACACCTATAATTGCCCTTGCGCTTGTAACGGTTCGGAACCCCTTTTGTGGTTTACCGATAGAAAGAATCTGAGATGAGCCGAGCCCACCTATGCTCTCGAATTGCCATAGGGGACCAAGTTCAATCGGTAACGCGGCCCCGACCCGCTTGAAAATACTCGACCCGTCATCAAGGGTCAGTGCTACGAGCGTATCTCTATCTTGCCCAAGTTCATTCAGCTCAATACGCGCGCCTCCCAATACCACCTGTCCTTCAAGAGCTAGTGGGACGGCGCTGTCGTCGGACACGCGAAATGCGATCTCAATGCGCTTCAGGACGCTACTTGCATCGACCTGGACTGCCTCATCCTGACCTTGCGAGGCCGCTAAGTTATGATCGAAGATTATTCCGACCACCCGATGAATGGCTACGGCGGTTTCAGAGAGAAAAATGGTCTTCGGAGCCCTAGAGCGTGGGTCGGGTACTTCTGCGGTGAGCCCGATGACATCCGAATTCGCGCCGCGCACCAAACGGCGCGCATATGTCGTGCTTCCGTATCGGGCTATAACGAGCCTCCGATCCGCGACCGGCCCCGGTAGTGCTTCAACTATCGCTAGCGAATTCACGGGGGCAGCAAAGCCATAATTGGGTCGGCGGAGAAAGTATGTGACGGTATTATCGAAAAGATTCGGGGCGAGGCGCTCCGGAGAGGTCTGTGATTCTCCCGACGGCGCATGTTGAGTAAATGCCGCTAGGTCCGGGCAAACTAAAACGCTCAGGCCAGGATTAGGCATCGGGATAAGCGCGGGTGGCTGCGCTTCGGCCAACGGTTGATCCTTGAGTGCGTCTCTGCGTCGCCAACGATAAGATTCCTCATACATGGCCTCGACGATTTCAAGAAGTTCGCTCAAATCGTTGGCGCACTGCGCGACATCGGCAGCCCTGATCTCTTGACGTCGACCGTGATGAGCCTTGTTCATGAGGACAATGACAGGAGAGCCATCAATCAGCGCTGAGTGGTCAACAAAGCGGCGGAAGATGTGGGCGCTAAACATCCCTTGTGGAGCGGATTTCACCAGCGTGCGGAGACGTTGGACAAAGGTTGCCAAGGTCGGGTCTGGGTTGGCGATGGTCCAAGCCGCGAAACCCGGATCGTCGAACATGTCTCCGAGCTTCGCTTCGAAGAACACGCGGCAACCATCTGCGAACTCCCGAGCAGGCCCCTCTAAATTGGGATCGGCTTCAAATCGCGATTTTCGCTGCTCGATGACTGGAAGTGGTGGCGTGGTCCGGATGACTGGTTGCAGGCGTGTTGCCGGATTAACCTCAAGATGTTCGATTCCGCCAGGAACCATAAGACGGGCGATTCGCGCGCAAAAACGCGAGTCGTAGGATGACACGACTAGCTGCGCACCCGACGTGATGAGTGGAATTAGCGCTGAGGCGAGACGCTCTCGATTCTCATCGTCTAAGAGCTCTTGCGGATCATCTAAGATCAAAGTCATGAGCCCGCCACGCTCTTTCAGTACGTACTCCCAAAACGCGAGAAAGAACGCGACTAGGCTTGCGCGTAACGCCGAGGCGTTTGTCACATGTTGTGCGGGGGCCGCGACGCCCTCCGCCTGAACGACAAGATCCAATTCGCCCTTACGACCAAGCCCCGCGTCGATCAGTTCGTGGGCAGTATCCGGAAACGCGCCAAGGTAGATGCGTTTTCGCCATGCCGCCGCCTCGGATCGTAAGGTTGTACGCAAGTGGTCGACTTGCTGATCAGCGAGTTGCCCCAAGTTAGCGAGATTTCCTAATGCTGCGCTCGCAATTCGATATTCGCGAAGGCGAATTTCGGAGGCGCGGCGAACCTTTAGGTGCTGTTTGAGCCGGTCGCACTGAATTATCGCATCAGAGATTGGTTTCGCCGCATGTGCGGTCGCTTGCAGGCTGAGGAGTTTCCCCGTGAGCGTGGTTGTCTCTCTGGGCTCACTCTCTTTTGGTGCGCGCCCCAAGACCCGCGCTACGATTTCCCGTGCAAGCGGATCGTTGTTTTGTCGCCATTTGGAAAAGCGAACGGCGCAATCAAGCCGTTTCAAGGCCTCGCTAAGTGCATCGCATCCCCTTGGGAGGGCGACTTTAGTCGCGTCGACAAGCGGGGCTCGATTCTTAACGACGTCGTCAAACGTAGAAACGGTTTGCGTCTTCAGCTCGCCTAACACGCCCTGGAATGGCTCGAAGTCGAAGAGTTCGTCGACAATTGCTGTTCGAAGTAGATCACAGGGATGTGCCGGGAGTGTTCGTGCAATCTCTGCCCGAAGAGCTTCAGGCAGATTTCTCATCAAGTCACCTTGTGCATTTTCTGCCCAACGACCAATTGTTTGCGAAAGGAGACCCGCAGCCGACGCGGCATCGTGCAGGTGCGTTTTGACTAATATGCCTGTTATGGGATCCTTTGCCTCGCTAAGATCGCTACCACAAACGACGCAAGCGTCGTTCTTGCGTTCTGGATCGGGGTGATCGGCGATCCAAGTAGCTACGCGAGCGTAGAGGCGTATACGGGCTGCTCTCGAAGGGTCTTGAGCCAAAGCGTCGAGAGCTTTAGCCTCGCCGAGAATGCTCTGAATTCTATCTTCTGTTGCTTGCAATTGATCCGATGAGACTTGGCGCAAGGCTGCGAGCCGAGTTGCAGAAGGTAGGTCTTGAGGTCGGCTGGCTCGCTCAAGCGCCCGACTGACGTTCTTTTCAAGTTCGGCGATGAGGACAAGATTCGTAGGATCGAAGCTTTCACCAAGAATATCCTTGGCAGATTCGAACGCTGAAGCCTTCGCGCCTTCGAAGTGTTTGGTGATCTCAACCAAAGTTCGTTCGATATCTGTGGCCTCAGATGGCTGAGGCACGGCGTGTACTGGCGCTAAGGTTGGATGAGCAAGCAATATGTTACTTAGGTCATCCTTTGCGGTGTTGAAGTTGCCGTCGGCTCGGCCGAGTTCAGCCGTTTTCGCCTTCACAAATTCTTTGTCGATTTTAAGCTTCGCCCGTCGCGCGTGTTCCGCTAGGTCGACGAGAGCAGAAAGGCCGGTAAGCTGGGAAACGGCGCGACCTAATTCGGATTCTGATCCGACTTTAATTAGTGGAAGTAGCCCCGGCATAATGGAGCCGATCCTGATGGCGATTGGATCAACCCCTAGAACTGATAGATCGGGTGGGGTCTCCTTCAGCTTTCCTTGCAGAGATCGGCTCTGGCTGCGGCGAACAATCGGCAATACCGCTCCAGTTTCGTCAACAAATGTAAGCTCAATCCATGAATCGGCAGGTACCCATGCTTCGTTGGGGCGATACTGCTCCACGTTCGGCATCGGTGTAAGAGGTGACAACTTGTGAGCGGTGCGTTCCTGACCTGGCGTAGAAGCGTCAATCCAGCATTCGAAATCTTCTGCGGCCTCGGGCACACGTTGCGGGCGGAGCATTTCACCCGTGAGCGCCCAAATGATCGCGTTAAGCAATGAGGTTTTGCCCGAACCGTTTCTTCCTTCGAACAGCGTGAGGGAAGACGAAAATTCGTGGACGTAGTTTTCAGGGGCGGCTGCGGGAGTTCCAAATTTGTGAAGCCCAGCAAAACGATGTGCCTCAACCTTCTTCAGTCGCAGGCGCCGACGGTTAGCGTTGGCGGGACGAGCTGACAGCGGTGGCAGTTGAGGTGGCTTCAGCAGAATACTATCGACCAAATCTTCAGCATGAGCTGCGCTTACATTTGCAGTCCATGTAGTCGAGTCTCGCTTGCGGTACCAATCTAGTGCGCTACGTGTGCTTTCATCCGGCAAGACGAAGGTCTTTCCGCCACGGATAGAAACTGATCTGCCGCTGACGACGTCAGCAATGAGCGAAGCAAGCGTATGAAGGTGTAGAGCGCGTGATTCGGACTCGGACACGCTGTCTCCTAATATCAAGATGATCTATGAACTCAACGTTGGATAGCCCCTGACTTGGGCTCCACGAAATCTCGTCGGCCGCTTGCCGATTTTGTTGATGGCGACGACAAACACCGAGCGTCCGGCGCGACGCCGGTTGCACCTAGCATCAGCGAACTCTTCTTGCGTGAGATGAGCGCCGGTTGCCCGTGGTGCATCATCGCCTGTTGCTGCAGATTGGAAGCGCGAAACGCAATCGCCTCGCAGTTCGAAACGCAGCCGCTCAAACGCGGCGCGAAGCGCCACGATTCCCAGACTACGCATAACATGAACCTCCTAGACCCGTGGCCATACAAGGGCAACCGGAGGGCGTACGCAAGCATGCATGCGCGTGACTTGCACCGTGATAATACGGTCTGCTTTCAAAGCAGGACGTGAATGGCCGGGTCGAGCCCTGCCGTCATGGAGAGAGAAAAGGAATTGCGCGAGATCGGCATAGGGGGCGACCTTGTGGGTCGCTCCCCTGCCACACCACCCGGCATGCGGGTCCGCACCGGGCGGTTCGAGAAGTTGAGGTCATGAGAGACG
>NZ_JADPKS010000160.1 GCF_023074175.1 Bradyrhizobium sp. 139 | reverse complement strand
TCAGACCCACGCGATATTCGTGTGTCTTGATTTCCTTGGGAACACCGACCTTCATTTGCAATCTCCTCGTTGGATGCATCTTTGTAGTCGGAAGAGCAGTACTAACTTGCTACGCAGATGGCGAAGCAGCGCAGAAATTCAGCGATTTTTGGAGGTTAGCACAGAATTTCAGAGGATTAGCTCCACGGGCCTCCTGCCCATAATGGAAACGCCTCGCCTTAGACTAAGCTGAGTATGAATCTGAGCTCAATTTGCGGTATTCAGCCAGCTCCATCGGAACTGCACAATGGCACGGTGAGAGCGAATAACGGTGATGGTGACCTTGCCCCCAGATTTTATCCAGTTCTGAGTTCGCTCAAGCCGTTGGATTTGCCCAGTTGGGCGGTGGTAGCGACGGGAGCTGGCGCGGAGCCTTCGGCATAGCGCAGCGCCAGATCCCGGCGCGGGTGGCAGGTGAAGGCGAACTCGGACGGCGTCTTCCATCCGAGCTGCGAGTGCGGTCGTGTGTGGTTATAATCGGCGCGCCAGCATCCGAGCGCGGCGCGGGCCTGAGCCAGCGACGCGAACAGCGTCTCGTTCAGCAATTCATCCCGGAGCCGGCCGTTGATGGGGAAGACGACCCCGCTCCCTCCGCGGCGGCGATATACTGGCGATGGATGGACGAACCCGGTAACAGGAGCAATTCACCATGGAAATCGCGACAATTGGGTTGGATATTTCGAAGCACGTATTTCACGTCCATGCAGTTGACAGCAAGGGCCAAATAACCAGCCGCCAACGCCTCCGGCGAGGCGAGATCGTGTCGTTCTTCTCCTCGATCGAGCCGTGTCTGGTCGGCATCGAAGCCTGCGCCACCGCTCACCACTGGGCACGGGAGATTCAGCGGTTTGGACACGAGGTGAGATTGATTCCGCCTGCCTATGTAAAACCTTATGTGCGGCGAGGAGCAAAGAACGACGCCGCCGACGCGGCCGCGATCTGCGAAGCGGTGACCCGCCCCAATATGAGGTTCGTTCCGATCAAGAGCGTCGAGAACCAAGGCTTCCTGATGCTTCATCGCGCAAGAGGCCTGCTGGTCCGCCAGAGAACCATGACGGCTTGTGCCATTCGAGCTCACTTCGCTGAGTTCGGAATCATTGTCGGGCAAGGCCGGCAACGGGTGGACGGTCTGGTGGACTTATTGGATGACGAGGCCCTGGCGTTACCAGCCAATGCTCGTCTGGCACTCGCCGCTCTCGTGAACCAACTGAAGGAATTGGACCAGCAGGTCGAGGACATCGAGCGTGAGCTGGCTCTCATCCAGAGAACTAGGGTTCAGACTCAATTGATCCAATAGGCGACGATGGCGGCGAGGTGGACGGCAGCTAAGAAGTTTCTGGCAAGTTTGTCGTAGCGCGTTGC
>NZ_JADPKS010000032.1 GCF_023074175.1 Bradyrhizobium sp. 139 | reverse complement strand
CCGACATCACCTATGTCCAGACTGATCAGGGCTGGCTCTATCTGGCCACGGTCATGGACCTCTACAGCCGCAAGATCGTCGGCTGGGCGATGGCGGATCATTTACGCGCCGAGCTGCCTCTGGCGGCGTTGCGAATGGCAATCGCGGCGCAGCGGCCAAATGCCGGCCTGATCCACCATTCCGATCGCGGTGTTCAATATGCCTCGGCGGATTATCGCAAGCTGATGCAAGCCACCGGCCTCAGGGCCTCGATGAGCCGCAAGGGCGACTGCTATGACAATGCTCCGATGGAGAGCTTCTTTCACACGCTCAAGACGGAGCTCGTTCACCACCGGCACTATGAAACGCGGACAGAAGCCACACGAGATCTCTTTGCCTATATCGAGGGCTTCTACAATCGAATTCGTCGTCACTCCGCCATCGGCTTATCAGCCCGATCGAGATGGAGCTAAAAGCAGCTTAACCCTGTCCATTTTTTCGGTGGAAGATCAATCACAGGACACTCGCCAACGTCATCCGGCAGAGTGTCGTGATGTCGTAGACAGGCAGCCCCGTCATGCGACGAACCGCCGGAGCTGTCAGCGGAAGCGCGGTGCATTCGAATAGAAATGCCGCAATATCTGGATACGAATCGCGGAGTCGCGCAGTGCAGGTGATGACATCCTTCTCGACGTCCGCGATATCCGTCGGTGGCGGCGGTCGCATATTCTCATTTCGTACTAGTACGCTATCTTCGAGACCTCCGATGACCACCCTAGCTCGTGCAGCTGGATCGTCGATGCCGAGCATGTCCTCGCTTATGTGCTTCGGCTGGGCGACCACTACGGCTAGCTTGGCGGCAGCCGGCAATTGGCGGAGCAGCGCCGGCAGAAGCAGCAGGCTCGACGTTAGCACGGGCACATCTACGGCCGCGGCGACAGCCGCTTGGTGCCGGACAAAGTAGCCACAGTTGGCGCTTATCGCTACCGCGCCCCGCTCGACCAGGCGCTTGGCTGCCGCCACGCAGGCTGGCTCAAGCTCAGGCGCGCCGGGGACGACAAGGTCCACCCAAGCACCCACGACGGTTTCTGAAATGACGGGAAAGTCGTAAGTGGCTGGACTCATCAAGGAACCGCTTAGCGGCGCCCGCAGCGTAGCGCCGGCCACCCTGCCTCGTTCCAGATTAAGAATTCCGAGAGAGCGCTGGGTTGGCGATGCCATTCACGACTCCGTTGGCTTTAACAAAGTAATATTAAAGAGCTTAGCGCGATGTCAGGCCGGAATCCCGCAAATTAGCCGGATGCGCGCAGCAATTTTACACCTAGGGAGGAGAGTAAAGAGTTTTCGTGCAATCCGCTCTACTGTCGCAGAGTTGGCAATATGTCTTAAGCGGCGGCTGTTCGACTGCGTCACAAGGCTACCGGGGAGATGACGAACGGGGGCCGAAGCACCCAGAG
>NZ_JADPKS010000039.1 GCF_023074175.1 Bradyrhizobium sp. 139 | reverse complement strand
GTAGGTTTCGAGCTCGGCTGCTGGAATCTCGCGCCGGCCGATGTAAGTGCGCTCCAGGAGCGCCTTCCGGAAATGAAGGTCGTCGATGCCTCGCGTCTTGTCTCATCGGTGATGGCCGTGAAGAATGAGCTCGAAATCAAGGCCATTCGTGACGCGATGGCCATGACGGACGTGGCGGTGCGCGCGTTTCAGCAGTCGCTGCGGGACGGTATCACCGAAATGGAAATGGCTGCGGCCATTCAGGGTGAGGTGAGAAAAGCAGGTGGCGACGAAGTCAGGCTGGTCTCAATCGGGTTCGGTGAAAGAGCGAAGCTCCCCCACACGAAACTAACGCGCCACCCGATCAGGAACAACGAACCTGCGATGGTGGAAGTCGGTGGAATAAAGCAAGGATACGCCGGGGCGCTGGTCCGCGGTGCGGTGCTTGGCCGGCATCCTGAAGCCGAAACTTTGCACGCCTTGGCCGAGGAGGCCCTTGAAGCCGCCATCGCCGCGATCAAGCCAGGTGTGACGGCGGGAGAAGTGGACGCCGCGGCGCGCAAGGTGATCGAGCGATCTGTGCGACCACAGGCCCTTAATCATCGGGTTGGCTACCAAACCGGCGCCCCCTGGGGCGAACGTGGCAACATCAGCCTGGAACCGGGCGCAACCGACATCCTAGAGACCAGCATGACCGTTCACATGCCAGTCATTCTCCTCGGGAAAGACGATTACCTGTTTGGCTGCAGCGAGACCGTCCTGGTGACGGACCGTGGTGCAGAGATCCTCAGCCGTACACCGCATACGCTCTATCGCGCGTAACGACCAAGCGGGTCTTGGACGCATCAGTCCGCGGGCGGGCCACCGCCCGCTTATAGACTGCACGGTCAGCGGCAGCAGCTCGATTATGGGATGATCTTTGCCGGCGCGCCGCGCGCTTGTGTTGCGACGCCCCATTGTGTCACCAGCCAAGCCAACTTGCTGGCGACCTTAGTATCGAGGCTTCGCATCGCGCAGGTCGCTTGCAAATTGTCGACCGATAGACGCCTACTTGGGTATTCGAGCTGAACGCGCGGTCATACTGGCAGAACGGATAGCCGACATTCGCGCCAGCCTATGCCAGATATTGCGTTGCAAATCGATCCTTGTCGATAAGCAAGCCAAATCGGGGCCTGCGATAAAGCCACTGTCCGCGGCAGTGCGGATGCAACAAATGACAGCTGGAGTCAGACGCCTTTCGATCAAATCCCCAAACTCGACCGCTCGCGTCATCGCCTTCATTTCCCATGACCAGGCGATCGCCGCGTCCTTGCACATTCCTGCTTAGACCGCTGCGGCCTATTTCAAAAAGTTGCCTTCGCACTCTGGGTGCTTCGGCCCCCGTTCGTCATCTCCCCGGTAGCCTTGTGACGCAGTCGAACAGCCGCCGCTTAAGACATATTGCCAACTCTGCGACAGTAG
>NZ_JADPKS010000083.1 GCF_023074175.1 Bradyrhizobium sp. 139 | reverse complement strand
CATCCGGGCTTCTGTAACGGGCCTTGGTTAGTCAATCCCTTTTTGCGTCATCCGCTTGCCGGGAACCTGCTTCTGTACGGGATCAACGCGATGGTCGTCCCTTGATGGAGTTCTAGAGAGGAGCAGGCCGGCCAATCTACGGAAGCGTGATCGCATCGACAGATGCGTCGACAACCCGGATGACGGCCTGACCTGATCCATCGTCCCGGCGAGGGGACTTCGCCTTCGGGGAAGGCTGGTGTGATGCCCGCCCGAAAACCTGTGAGCTCCTGTTTTAGGCTGCCATGGCCGTCGCCTTGAACGGTACGTTGTCCTTGAGCATGCGCAACATGATCACGGCGAGCTTGCGTGCCAACGCCACCTTGGCCTTGCTCATGCCGGCGCGCCTGGCGATCCGCATCGCCCAGCTCTTGAGCCGCGCGCAGCCCTTGATCGGCTTGGTCAGGATGATGTGGGCGGCCTCATAGAGCGCCTCGCGCACGGAAGCGTCGCCATTTTTGCTGATGCGGCCGGAGTAGTCGGTCTCGCCTGACTGGTGCTTCTTCGGCGTCAACCCGAACAGCGGCCCTGCCCGCTTCGAGGAGGTGAAGCGGGAGGGATCATCAATGGCGCTGGCATAGGTCAGCGAGATGATCGGCCCCACGGCTGGGGCCGACATCAGCAACCTGGCCTTGGCATCCAAGAGCGACATCGTCCGCACCCGCTTCTCAAGACCGTTGAACTCGCGCAGCAACACCGCATGAATTGCCAGCGTCGCCGCGGCGATCGTCTCAAGGGCCGGATGGCCGGCCACCAGCTCGTTGATCCTTGCCGCAAAGCTGCGCTTCGTCGTCTTGCCGACCTTCAATCCGAAGCCCCGCAAGATCCCGCGCAAGCTGTTCTCGATGTCTTGCAGTTTGGCCTGGATCAGCTTGCGCGCCGTCAGCATCGCCCGGGTCTCCTGTGCACTCATCGACTTGCAATGCACCGGCCGGAACCAGCCGAGCCGCATCAATTGTGCGATGTTGCGGGCGTCGTTGCGATCCGACTTGACCGGCATTGCCTTGAAGGCATTGCGAACGTGCCGCGTCTCCAGAAGCTCGACCGCGAAGCCAGCCTCCTTCATCGCTGCATAAAGCCACTGCGATAGCGGTCCTGCCTCGAGCCCGATCCTGGCAAGCTCAAGCCCCAGCGAGTGGAACCAGCCGATCAGCGCCTCCGGTTCGCTGGCCACCTTGTTCTCCCGAACGATCTTGCCGTTCGTTTCGACAACGCACACGCTGGAGTGTTCCAATGACACGTCGATTCCGGCATAATAGTCCATGGTCGTCTCTCCTCGATGCTTGGAGCGAGGCCTGGCCTCGACTCCGCTACACCATCATGTGAGGGACGACCGCTTGCCTTCCAACCAAGCCGCGCGACGCGCGCCACAAATAGCGCCGTAGCTAGCGCGGCTTGGCTGGAAGGCTGCCCGGGGCCCGTTACCCCATCTAC
>NZ_JADPKS010000154.1 GCF_023074175.1 Bradyrhizobium sp. 139 | reverse complement strand
GCTCTGGACCGGATAGAACCGTTACCGTCGTCACGTTTGCTCATTTGTTTGCAAATTAATGAGCAAAGCATCTCACGCTTGAGCACGATCCGGGAAGGCGGCCTTCACCGGGGGCTTACGCGAGCACCGTCAGAGGGCGGCTGCAAGGGCTGCTGGGAGCCAATGCCGCCGTCGATGGCAGATCATCTTTCCACCATTCGGCCCTTCGTCGTGGGGGCCGAGTGCCCGCCAACACCCACCTTGGTTTTCAAGATTGCGCGAACATCAGCAGGCAAGCTTCGGTTCACCGGGAGCACCAGACCTGCGCCTAGATGCGGGTGCCTTTATGCGTCACTGAACGAAGGCATTAAACCTCAGCAAGTTCCTGCACGAGTACCTTGGCGGAACGAAGGTCTGTTGTTTCGAAGCCTTCCGTAAACCAGCCGTAAACGGAGCCAAGGAGGCCTCGCGCGTCGGCCATCCGCCCCTGGTCGCGCCAAAGCCGAGCCAGGCTCATAGCCGCACGTAATTCAAAGGATTTCGCGCTTTGGCTCTGGGCGATCTTGAGCGCAGCTTGCAAGTAATTCTCGACTTCCTCAGCTGGAGCACCACGAATGTGATGCAGTTCGCCATCAATGCATGCAAGTTCCGCCTCCCACATGTGCTCTTCGTTGCGCGCAGCAATGGCCTTCGCTTCCGCCAGGGTGGCCAAACCGTTTTCGTCGTCACCCAACCGGTGGTACGTCGCCGCGAGCATCCACAAGTACCGGACCTGGTACCAACTGGCTCCGAGCCTGTCCCGCTCGTTCAGACGGAGGCGCATGAGCGCCAGACCGCCGTCTACGTTACCTTCTTGTGCCATTGCCCAACCCCGTAGGATGAGGCCGCTCAAGCGCCAATAGTTCAGGCTGTGCTTATCGGCAAGATCGATGATGGCTTCGGCGTGCGCATGCACAGCCGCGATGTCACCCATCAGTTCCGCAAGCCCCGCTCCGCCATAGACCTGCACGTGCGCGGTAAGGTTCGTCTGGTTTAGCTCAGCAGCGTATTCAAACGCCGCGCGGCTGGTCATCAGGGCCTGCTCGGGGTAGCCTAGGATCCAAAGCACAACTGCCAAGTAGGGTAACGCCGAGGCCTTCGGGTCATGTACATAGTGAACTGGCGGCGGCCGATGCGTGTCCGGCTGATAACGACTCAAGATCGTTTCGAGCTCCGAGCGAGCCGTAAGAAAGTCGCCGGCATGCATGGCGGTTAGCGCCGCCAAACGATGTGTAGCTAATTCAAGTGCCGTGTCGCCGGTGCGCTCGGCGGCGCGCTGCGCCTCGGCAACGAGGCTCTGCATGGCACCAAAGTCGCCGCGCACGAAGTGGAAAATGAACTTCCCGCTAAGAGTAGCGAACAAGGCACCCGTGTCATCGAGTTCATAACAGAGCGCGTGAGCCCTGCTGAAGGCCGTACCCAGTTGCGGAGCCGTGTATCCGTGAATGGCAATCAGCGGACCTCCGATCGCCGTTTGCAGCGCGAGTTCCTGGCGATCGCGCTCCGGTCCCTGTGGATTGGACTTGAGTGCCTCCAGTCCCCTTGTGAGGTGAGTGATCGCTTCGAGATTGGCGGAACGTCCCGCTGCAATCCGGCCGGCCCGCAGCCAATAGCCGACTGCCTTTCCCGCCAGCCCACCCTGCGTAAGGTGTGAAGCAATCGTTTCCGGCTCGGCCTCCGCGCGGGCAGGATACTGTTCTTCGAGAGCTGCAGCGATGCGGGCATGGATCTGCTGCCGCTTGCTCTTTAAGAGGCTCTCATGCGCGATGTCTTGGACCAGCGCGTGTTTGAAGCTATAGCCAATATCCGGAGGTGCTCCACGCCGGAATATGAGCTCGGCTCTCAATAGCTCATTGAGAGCACGCTGGAGCGCGTATTCGTCGAGCGCTGTAACTGATCGCAAAAGATCGTGTCCGAATTCGCGCCCGATGCAAGCAGCGATCTGCGCGACTTCCTTGACCGGCGCCAACCGATCGAGGCGGGCCATCAAGGAGTCCTGCAGCGTCGTCGGAATCGCCAGCGGCGGCAACGGGCCTATCAACTCGTAGCGATTGCCATGGTCTTTGAGCAGTCCGGATTCAACGACGGCCTTGGTAAGCTCCTCGACAAATAACGGCACGCCATCAGTTTTGGCCAAAATCTGCTCAAGCACCTCTTGTGGAAGTATTTTGCCGCCAGTGATCCGGTCAACGATAGCCGTCCCTTGCCTGCGACCCAGTCGGCTTAAAGAGAGCGCTGTCACGTGCCCATGACCTGTCCAGCGCGGAACGAACTCTGGCCGGAAGGTGACAATCATCAGAATCGGAAGTTGCTGCACCTCGTCAACGGCCCGGTCGAGGAGTTCGAGCATGGTGGGGTCTGCCCAGTGAACATCCTCGTAAACGGCGAGCAGCGGCTGCTTTGCCGCGAGGCCTTGTATCTGCTCCAGGAGAGCCTGGAACGTTCGCTCCTTCTTCTGGTGTGGACTAAGTGCAAGTGGCGGGTATCTCTCACCTGTCGGGATTGCCAGGAGGTCCGCCAGAACCGGCGCGCATTCATGCACGTCGTTTGTTGCAAGAGCGAGCATGGCCTCGAGTTTATCGAGCTGTTCTTCTGGAGCGTCCTCCCGTCGTATTCCTGCTGCCCGCTCAAGGAGGCCAATGATAGGGTACAACGCGGTGCTGGTATGGAACGGAGAACAGAAATGGCTCAGTGGCGTGTGCGGCGCACCTGCGAGGTGGTCGCGCAGTGCGCGCACGAGCCGGGACTTGCCAATGCCTGCTTGGCCGCCGAGCAGGACGATCTGTCCCTCTCGCTCTTTCGCCTGCTCCCAGCGGTCCAAGAGCAATGCAAGTTCTTGATTCCGTCCGACGAGCGCGGTCGTTGCGATACCGTGCTGGGCATCGAACCGACTCTCGGCCGCGCCCTCGCCAATGACAAGCCAGGCCTGCACTGGTTCCGGGAAACCCTTGAGAGGCACCGTGCCGAGGTCCTGGTACATGAAGGCTTCGGCGAGTAGGCGGCGCGTTGACTCAGCGATCACCACATCACCAGGCTCGGCCAGACTCTGCAGTCGGGCAGCCAGGTTCGGGGTTTCGCCGATCACTGCGCGCTCACGAGCCTCTCCCTCGCCTATCAGTTCGCCGACCACGACGAGACCGGTTGCAACGCCGACGCGAGCGGCAAGCGCTACACCGCCCGGCTCGGTTAGGGAGGCGACCGCCTTGGTCACTCGAAGCCCGGCGCGGACGGCACGCTCCGCCTCATCTTCATGCGCCCGCGGCCAACCGAAATACGCGAGAACGCCGTCGCCCAAGAGCTTGGCTATGTGGCCTTCGAACCTGGCGATCTCGCCCGCCACGCTGTTGTGGTAGGCCTGCATGAGGTCACGCAATTCCTCGGGGTCGCGCCCTGAGGCGAGCGCGGTTGAACCGACCAAGTCGACGAACATGACCGTAAGCTGCCGACGGTCCGCCTCTGAGGGGAGTGCCGGCCTTATCTGTTCAGTTGGCTCACCAGCATCAATGGGGGCGGGAGCGATCGATGATGAGCGTGCTTGAATCGCCTTCAGTACGATCTTGCGCGGGCCGAGCGGCAAGCCAAGTTCTCGCAGATCGGTTTCAGTCAGATCTTGCAGGACATCCGGCGTGACTTCGGCTTCCTGGAAGGCCTGAGTGTAGCGCTCCAGCCCAAGACTGCGAAGCCATTCGGCTATGTCCACGCGAAGTCTCCTCGCGCGGCGCCAAGCGATACGACGGCGAACTCAGTTGAAGGTATGCAACCTCAGCTTCAGTGAGCCGTCCGCTTGACGCTCGAACACATGGGTGGCAATGCCGCCAGCACTTTGGCGGCTCCCATCGGGTCCCTTGCCATTGGCCGTCCATTTTGCGGTACTGTAGACGACCTTCTCATCTCCACCCACGTCTATGATCGTTAGTTTGTGATCAGTGAATCCGCCTGAAAACAGCCCAGCGAAGAACTTCTCGATTTCTTCCGGACCCGATATGACCTGATGCGTCGGTGGCAGCACTTTGGCGTTCGAAATATAGGTTGCGGCGACCGCTTTAGCGTCAGCTTTGTTGAACGCCAAATCCCAGGCCGCATAAGCTCCAGTAACTTCGGCTCCAACGTCGAAGCTCGTCGAGGAGGCCAAGTTCGTCATGATTCCCTCCCTCAGGTTAGCCCTGGTGACTACCGCATCTTATCACTGCTGGGCAGTGCGCGAAATCGGGAACGTGCGGGAACCGGGCTAGACCGGGGATCTAACGAGGGCATATCCATACTTCCGCTCACGGTCATTCGCGATCGTGTCGAGCCCGGCAGCAAGTGAGAAGACGGCCTCGTCCGTCCTTCAGGCGGCGGAAATCGTCTCCCGCCGAGCGTCGTTCGCGTTTGTGATCGCTTGAGGCCGCTCTACCTCAGAGCTAATGGCGTTGTTGGAAGTAAGAAGACAGCTCAAGATCGGTCAGGTGATCCCAGTATTCTGCTTCTGCGAGCAGCTTCCATTTGTTCATGCTGTTGTACGCGGCCTGTTGCCGGCACAGCGAACCCCTTGCACGCAAGCGCTGCACCTTCTCCACTGCGAACCTCCCTTCGCGTTTGTTTGCTTACAAGCGCATTTGTGTTGTCACAGCTTCGCAAATTGAATCGACGAGTGATAGTCCGCTGTTTGACGGTCAATCGATGACAGCGCAATCGTCTGACATTTCACCGACTTGGTCGGACCGAAACGACGCGGGCACTGGCGGCAGCAAAAGGCAGCGCGCAGAATGACAGCGGCGCGGCCTGCGCCATACGCAGGCATGCAACAAAGCTCGCATCGCACGACGGGTTGCCAAGTCGCAGGTGCATTCCATTTCAGGACTGAAATCTGAATTGTGAGCGGCCCTTCCTGGATGGTTATGCTCGCGATCAAACCGGGCCGGACAAAGTTTGATCCCGAGACTATTTTGGCCCGGCGCATTGGACTGCAAGATCGCCTTCGGGCGGTCTTTCTTTTTCGCCGCAATGAAACGGGTCCGGGACAGGACCACGCCGGCGCCCTTCGGCAAAAGTCGCTAGCCTTGCCACATCACAACAATGGCCCCGACGATTACACGTCGGGGCCATTCAAGATCATCAGGCATGGGTACATCCGCCGTGCCTGCTGATCGTTGATGCCACTGATTACCGCATCCGGTCTGGCACAGACTGTGGCGAGGCTGCGTCATTGGGGTGATGACATTCTGCCTGAAAGCTGATGACTGTCCACTACATCATTGGTGGTACTCCAACCAGGAAGCGAACGTGGGACCTGTTCGGGGCAAAACCAACGGCACCGATCTCGGACTATCGATCTGCTCAACAATTGCCCGCCGGATGGCACCTATTATTGCTGCGACCACTGCGTTCAAAAAGAAGGTGTGGCACCAATCTTCGCGATCATTTGTGAAGCAAGGTAGAAACCTTCACGGCGGGTATAAACCGAGGCGGTGGGGAGCCATCGCGTCGACTTTGCGGTCAGGTTGAAGCAGGATGACCAGCCGAAAAGTGACTGCCTTCGGCGGTACCGGCTTTTTGGACCGGCGCGTCGTTCAACACCTTTTGGACTACGGTTTCGCGGTCAGGGCTGCGTCACGGGAGTCTCAGGTCTTTGCAAGGTCATCGGGACTGGAGGTTGTTAGAGCCAATATCAGCGATGATAGATGGTGCTTGGCGCTGTGGCGGCGCCTTCGTCGTGAAATGTTCTCCGGAGTGCCAGGAACGACTCTGTAGCGGTCAGAGTTAAGTCGCCAAAACCCACTTGTGAGGGAGGAAGCCATGGCCCGCGCGACAGCCCATCCGGATCATCAATGCATCTCAAGCGAAGACATTCAGGGAACCAAGGTTTATGGGGCAGATGGAAAGAACATCGGTGAGGTTGATCACCTCATCATCGATAAGATGTCAGGTCGCGTGGCTTATGCCGTGATGAGCTTTGGCGGATTTGTAGGGTTGGGCCACAGCCATTATCCCATCCCGTGGGGCGCTCTGACATTCGATACGTCGCTTGGTGGTTTTCGAACGAGTATCACCGAGCAACAGCTGAAGGATGCACCTGAGTTCAGTGATGACTCGTGGCAGGATAGAGACTGGGAAACACGCACCCACCGGTATTACGGGACGCCCATGTACTGGGAGGGGCGCGGCCTGTAAGGCCAACGCACCTGAAAATTCTCAATCTCGGTTGCCAGTTGAACCATTCAACACCGAGCCGCGAGCAGAAGGCGAGCTTCAACACGCTGCAACAGGTCGCAAGCCCGTGAGGGCAGCGCGCGTCAGACCTACACGACCGTCTTATGGCGCGCGATGCAGGTGCGTAGCACCTCGTCCATCGGCTTGCCCCACCAATCGTTGGAAAAGATCTCGATCTCCGAATAGCCGGCAAAGCCTTGCGCCTCGACCGCTTCGCGCACCGATCTGATATCGATGACGCCGTCGCCCATCATGCCGCGGTCGTTGAGGATGTCGCTGGTCGGCACCAGCCAGTCGCAGACGTGAAACGCCAGAAGCCGATCCTTGCCGGCACGCGCGATCTGGCCCATCAGCTCCGGATCCCACCAGATGTGATAGACATCGAGCGCGACGCCGAGCATGCCGCTGCGACCGGGATCGAGCCGATCGCAGATGTCGAGCGCCTGCTTCGTCGTGTTGACGCAGGCGCGATCGGCCGCATAGGCCGGATGCAGCGGCTCGATCGCCAGTGGCAGCTTTGCCTGCCTGGCGTAGTCGAGCATCTCGGCAAGGGCTTCCTCGACCTGCCTTCGCGCGCCGGCGATATCCTTGGAAGCCTCGCTGCCCGGCCTGGAATATTGCGGCAGGCCGCCGACGACCAGCACGATGCAGGGCGCGCCGAGCGCCTTGGCCTCATCGACGCAGCGCCGGTTGTCGTCGCGCACTTCGCCACGACGCGACGCGTCGGAGGTGAACATGCCGCCGCGGCAATAGCCCGAAAGCGCGAGGCCGGCTTCGCGCACCGCACGCGCGGCGCGGTCGAGGCCCACGGCAGTAACCTGGTCGCGCCAGGGATCGATGGCGCGGATGCCGTGACGTGCGCAGGCGTCGATGATCTGGACAAGGTCACCCTGCTTGCGGACTGTCGCCGTGTTCAGCGACAGCCAGCGATGGTCGGACGAAAAATCGCGCATCAGGGTTCGATCCCGTGCGAAGCCAGCACGGTCTTCATCCGTCGCGTCGCCAGTTCCGGATTGGCGAGCAGGCCAGCCTGATCGGCGAGACGGAACAGTTCAGCCAGATGCAGCGTCGAGCGCGTGCTCTCCTGGCCGCCAACCATGGTGAAATGATCCTGGTGGCCGTTCAGGTAGGCCATGAACACCACGCCAGTCTTGTAGAAGCGCGTCGGGGCCTTGAAGATGTGGCGCGACAGCGGCACGGTTGGCCCCAGCACGTCGTGGAAGCCGGCTTCGTCGCCGGCGGCCAGCCGCGACAGCGCGTAGGACGCCGCCGGCGCGATCGCGTCGAAGATGCCGAGCAGCGCGTGCGAGAAGCCTTGGCTGTCGCCGGCGATCAGCTCCGCGTAATTGAAGTCGTCGCCGGTGTACATCTTGATGCGCTTGTCCAGGCGCCTGCGCATGTCGATCTCGCGCTGCTTGTCCAGCAGCGAGACTTTTACGCCGTCGATCTTGGCAGCGTTGGCGTTGATGATGGCCACCGCAATGTCCATCGCCTTGTCGAGATCCTTGGTGCCCCAATATCCCGTCAGCGCCGGATCAAACATGTCGCCCAGCCAATGAATGATGACGGGCTCGCGGACCTGCGACAGCACGCGATCATAGACTTTTGCATAATCATCGGCGTTGCGGCCAAGTTTCGCCAGCGCACGCGAGGCCATCAGGATGATGCGGCCGCCAACCTTCTCGACCGCCGCGATCTGCTCCTCATAGGCGCGGATCACGTCGTCGAGGCTCTTGGCATCCTCGACCGCGAGATGGTCCGTGCCGGCGCCCGAGAACACCAGCGCGTTGCGCCGCTTGGCGGCGGCGACCGAACGCGTGATCAGCTCCAGTGAAGTCGGCCAGTCCAGCCCCATGCCGCGCTGCGCGGTGTCCATGGCTTCGGCAACGCCGAGGCCGAGGTCCCAGACGTGCTCGCGGAACGCGATGGTCTTGTCCCAGTCGACGGTGACCGAAAGCCAGGGATCGTTGTCGGCGAAGGGATCGACGACGGTATGCACGGCCGAGAACGCGATGCGATTCAGCGGTCCCTCGAGCTTTGCGGGAAATGTCCGCGAGGCCGCGAGCCGATAGGTCTCGATCGACCGATCGGCTTTCGGCAGCTTGAGCGACAATGACGACATCGGCAAGACAGGCTTGTTCATGCTTGCTCCTCAGACCTTGATCGGCGCGACGTCGATCCAGCGCCGTTCCTTCCAGCTCTTCAACGCGCATTCAGCGAGCTGCACGCCCTTGACGCCTTCGAGCAGCGTGAACTTGTAGGGCGCATCCTCATAGACGTGGCGGATGAACATCTCCCATTGCTCCCTAAAGCCGTTGTCGTAGCTGACATTGACCGGCAGCTTCTGCCAGTCGCCGTAGAAATCGTGCAGCCGCTTCTCGTCCGGATTCCACACCGGCCGGGGCGTGGCCTGCCGCGCCTGGATCACGCAGTCGGAGAGGCCCGCGACCGCCGAACCGAGCGTGCCGTCGACCTGGAAAGTGACGAGGTCGTCGCGGTAGACACGCGTCACCCAGGACATGTTGATATGGGCGATGACGCCGCCCTTGAGCTGGAACGTGGCGTAAGCCGAATCGTCCGCAGTCGCCTTGTACTTCTTTCCCTGCTCGTCAAAACGCTCGGGAATGTCGGTGCTGCCGATGCACATCACGCTCTCGACTTCGCCGAAGAGATTGTCGAGCACGTAGCGCCAGTGGCAGACCATATCGAGGATGATGCCGCCGCCGTCCTCGTCGCGGTAGTTCCAGGACGGCCGCTGCGCCTCCTGCCAGCCGCCTTCGAATACCCAATAGCCGAACTCGCCGCGCACCGAGAGGATGCGGCCGAAGAAACCGGAATCGCGCAGGAACGCGATCTTCTTCAGGCCGGGCAGGAACAGCTTGTCCTGCACCGTGCCGTGCTTGACGCCCTTGGCATTGGCAAGCTTGACGACCTCGAGCGCCTCTTCAAAGTTCGTCGCGATCGGCTTCTCGCAATAGACGTGCTTGCCGGCATTGATGGCCTGGGTCAGCAGACCCGGCCGGGCCTGCGTGGTCGCAGCATCGAAGAACATGGTATCGTTCTTGTCGGCGAGCGCCGCATCGAGATCGGTCGTCCAGCGGGTGATATTGAACTGCTTGGCGAGCCCTTCGATCTTGTCGGCGCTGCGGCCGACCAGGATCGGATCGGGCATCACGCGGTCGCCGTTCTTCAGCCGGACGCCGCCCTGCTCGCGGATCGCGACGATCGAACGGATCAGATGCTGGTTGAGCCCCATGCGGCCGGTGACGCCGTTCATGATGAGGCCGAGGCGTTGAGTGGTCATGCCAATTTCTCCCAGAGTGATTTTGGCTGTTCGAGCGGGGCGAGCGCCGACCAGTCCGGATGGACCGACGTCGCGAAGCCCGTGCAATGAAGCGATCCCGTGAGGAGATCGCCGTTGTGAATGGAGAGCCGGACGCCCTGCCCGGCGTCGGCATAGAGACCGGGATGCGCGGCGGCGAAGGCCTGGGCTTCCGCGGCGGGCGTCTCGCCAAAGCCGTCGACATAGTGATGGCCGTTGCGTTCGGCGTGGGTGACGCCGATCAGGGCGCCGAGCGCGAGATCCTGCTGCACGGCAAGGCCGGCCTGGCAGGTGAGGTCCTCGCCGGTGACGAAGAACCTCTCACCGTCCGCGCTCCATTTCGCCGCGCGCGTCGCATTGATGATGGACTTGTAGAGGCCCTTGCAGGACTTCGAGGAAATGCCGCGATAGCCCAGCGCCCGCGCCGCCGGGAACGCATCGTAGGAATCATCGGCTTCATCGATGATGAAATCGCACGCGGCCAGCGAGCCGAGCGGGGATTGCCGGGTGATGTCGCGCGGCATCGGTTGCTCGACATAAAGCAATCGCGACGAGATCGGTCGCAATGCGGGATCGTGATCGAGCCGCTCCATCAGCGCATGCAGCGCCGCGAGATCGGCGTACTGCTCGTTTGCGTCGAGCGTCACCTTGCAGCCGCGTCCCAGCGCATCGAGTTCCTTGCCGATGCGGGCCAGCCGCACTGCATCGGCCACGGGATCGCCCGACAGCTTCAGCTTGAAATAATTTGCACCGGCGTTCTCGCGCGCATCGGCAACACCGCCCTTACCCTCGACCGTATCGTCGAGGCCGACGGTATGCCTGACAGCAACACGCGACAGCGGCTTCCGGCCGGAGAGAAACGTCGTGATGTCCGCTTCCGTCAGGTCAGGAGAAAGCCGCGCATCGATGCCGGCAATGTTGGCGGCCATCCCATCGAAGAAGTTGGTCTTGGCGGCGCGCAACAATGCATCGAGGATCGCCTTGTCGATCGCCGCGGGGCCATAAGCCGCCGCAAGCGCCGGAATGTTGTTTTTCGCACACGTCGCGACCTGGGCACCGATACACGAGGCATGCAGATCGAAAGCCGTCAGAAATCCGGTCCGCGCAAGATAAAGCCCCCGCGCAATCTCCAGCGAGCGCCGCAGGCCATCGACCGTCTGCGCCGGCGACAGCTCCGGCCGCTTGTCGAACCATTTCGGCACCAGCAGCTCGGCGCTGGCGCCGACTGCACTTCCCTTATTGTTGCCTTTGCCCTCGACCTCGATTTCGACCCGTACGAACAGCTGCGGCGTCGCATTGATCGTGATCGCGCCGAAGCGGAACGGCCGCGCGAAACGCACGGGTCGTTCGAAGAAGGCGATGTCTCGCAGCTTCAGGCGCACAGGCATGATCCTGAGAAGGTCGTCATGCCCGGGCTTGTCCCGGGCACCCACGTTCTTTGTCGCGCGGGGCAAAGCGTGGATGCCCGGGACAAGCCCGGGCATGACGCTCCGGAAATCGAAATTGATCTCATCGTCGCTAGTCCAGCGCCCCTTGCGAGAAGAAATGTTTGCGGATGCGCTGCACGAGCTCGGTGAAGACAGGGTCGGCCATCACATCGAGCGAGCGCGGGCGCGGCAGTGGCACGTCATAGATCGCGGCGACCGCACCGGGGCGCTCGGTCATGACCAGCACGCGGTCCGCGAGGAACACGGCCTCGGGGATCGAATGCGTGATCAGCAGCACGGTCTTCCTGGTCTCGCGCTGGATCCGCATCAGTTCGACATTCATGCGCTCGCGCGTCAGCGCGTCGAGCGCGCCGAACGGCTCGTCCATCAGCATGATCCTGGGATCATGCACCAGCGCGCGGCAGATGGAGGCGCGCTGCTGCATGCCGCCGGAGAGCTGCCAGGGCAGCTTCTTCTCGAAGCCTTCGAGCCCGACCATCTTCAACAGCGCCTTGGCACGGTCGAGATATGTTTGCCGCGGCAGCCGTTTCATGTCGATCGGCAGCATCACATTGGACAGGATGTTGCGCCATGGCAGCAGCAGCGCGTTCTGGAAGACGATGCCGACATTGCCGTGCGGCTTCGTCACCTTCTCGCCCTCGACCAGGATCTCGCCTGAGGTCGGCGGCAGCAGCCCCGAGATCAGCTTGAGCAGCGTGGACTTGCCGCAGCCGGACGGGCCGACCACGACGAAGAACTCGCCGTCGTTGATGTGAAAATCGAGCGGCCGCAGCGACGGCACATCGCCGTCGCGCGTCCGGTAGGTCTTCGACACGCCGGACAGTGTGATGCCCGACGCATCGCCAGCGGCCCGGTCGCTCACCAGTTTCAGATGGGCGGCCGGCTGCATGGCATCACTCGATATCGCGGCTGGTTTCACGAGCCGCTCTTCGGCAGATAGTCGTTGGTGTAGAAGGCCTTCGGGTTTTCCTTGGCCTTGGCGTCGAGCCCGCCATATTCGACCATCAGGTTGACGGAGTCCGTCATGTTCTGGTCGGTGACCTGGAACGGCCGCTTGCTCTTGGTTTCCGGCGTCCGGTAGAGCGGTATGGTCAGCTCAAAGCCCTGCGTCAGCGTATCGATCTTGCCGCCCTTGGGGTTGGCATCGAGGATCGATTGCGCGGCCGCCTTCGGCTCCTTCTCGGCGGCTTCGACCGCCTTGGTCGTCGCCGACATGAAGCGGCGGACGAGATCGGCATTGGCTTTCACGTAATCGGCGTTGGCGATGATGCCCGAGGAGACCATGTTGATGCCGTAGTCGGCGAACTTGATCGGATAGACGTCCTTGCCGGTGGCGTCCTTGATCTTCATGGACTGGTCCATGACATAGCCGAGCAGCAGATCCGCCTGGCCGTTGATGACGGCATTGAGCTTGGTCTGGCCGTCGCCGGCAACGGTCTGGAAGTCGCTCTCCTTCAGGCCGGTCTTCTTCAGGAACAGCGGCCAGATCTGGGTCATCGAGTCCGCCGGCGTGATCGCCACCGTCTTGCCCTTGATGTCCTCGGGCTTTTTGATGTTCTTGTCGACAAAGCCCATGGCGGACATCGGGCTGGTCTGGAGCAGCACGCCGGTTGCGACCACAGGCGCGCCCTTGATCGCGGCGCGCATCATGGTGGGGACGTCGACATAGCCGAAGTCGGCGGTCTTGGCGGCAACGGCCTGCGTGGTTGCAGCCGAGCCGCGGCCTTCCTGGATCTCGAGGTCGATGCCCTCGGCCGCGTAAATGCCCTTGGCCTTGCCGTAATAGAACGGCGCGTGCTCGCCGTAGACGTACCAGTTCAGCATCAGCACGACCTTGTCGGCCGCCTGCGCCGGCATCGCCGCGAACACCATCACCGCCGCCGAGACCGCTCCTATCCACCGCTTCATCGTCACTCTCCCTTGTCGTTATTGCCCGGCCGTTGGTGGCCGTTCGTTGCTTTAGTTAAGAAGCGAAAATCACGTCCTCGCGCTGGCTGACATGCCAGGGAATGACCAGCTTCTCGATCCGGTCCACGATCCAGAACAGGATCACGCCGAGCAGAGCGAGGATCACGAGGGCTGCGAACATCGTCGGCAGGTCGAAGGTTCCGATCGAGCGCTGCATCACGTAGCCGATACCGGAATTGGAGCCGACGAATTCGCCGACGACGGCACCGACCACGGCCAGCGTCACCGAGACTTTCAGGCCTGAGAAGATCGCAGGCAGCGCATGCGGCAGGTTCACCGCGCAGAACACCTGGAACCGGCTGCCCTGCATGGCGCGGGCGAGATCGACCATGTCGGGGTCGACGGACTTGAAGCCCTGCACGGCGGACACGACCACGGGGAAGAAACCGAGCAGGAACGCCGAAATCACTTTCGGAATGATGCCGAAGCCGAACCAGACCACGAACAGCGGCGCGATCGCGATCTTCGGCACTGATTGGGAGAACACCAACAGCGGATAGACGTAGCTCTCCACCGTCTTCGATCCCGCGATCAGCATGGCGACGGGGATGCCGAACAGCGCGGACAGCAGGAAACCACAGACGGTGGCATAGGTCGTCGGCCACGACTGGCGCAGCAGCTCCGGCCAGTCGGTGCGCAGCACTGCAATGACATCGCCCGGCGACGGGATCTGGTAGGCGGGAATCCTGAACAGCCGGATCGCGAGATCCCAGGCGACGACAATGAAGACCAGGAACAGGAACGGCCGGATCCAGGCCGCATTCAGCATCTTGGACACCGCACCTTGCGGCTTCAGCTCAGCCAATTTTCACTCCCGGTCGTCTTGTTCTTCGGGGAAGAAATTAACCCGTTGGATAAATACTGTCCAGCGGTTTCCCTGTGACGTTTTGTGCCGGGGTTCCCCGCTCGTCATGCCCGGGCATAGCCGTCTGAAAGACGGCGGCGCTTCCGCTCGCCTATGTCCCGGGCATCCACGTCTTCGCTCACGCGCGGACGCGTGGATGGCCGGGACAAGCCGGCCATGACGAATGCGGCAAGAGTGTAGGATTAAACCGTCTGCGCCACCGCGGTGCGCGACTTCGACGTCTTGGCGATCTCGAACAGCGCGGCCGATTGCCCCGTCAACGCGGCGAGCACGAGGCCGACCATGTGCGCCAACCTTTCGTCCTTGGCGTCCTTGGCGAGCAGGTCGCGGCCGAAGATCACGCTCAGCGTGGCCGAGTTCGAGAGATAAAAGAAGCAGAGCGCGGCGATCGAGATGTAGAGCTGGACCGGATCGACCGCGACCTGGAAGTCGCCGCTGGCGACGCCGCGACGCACCACGGTGCGGATCATCTCGACGAAGGGCGAGTGCATCGACTTGACCTTGGCCGAGCGTTTCAGGTGCTTTGCGCGCGCGAGGTTCTCGGTCTGGAGCAGCGACAGGAATTCGGGATTGCGCAGGAAATAATTCCAGGTGAACTCGATCAGGCGCCGGATCGCTTCGGGCGGATCGAGATGCTCCAGATCCAGCCCCCGCTCCTCGCTGCGGATCTTGTCATAGGCGCCTTCGAGCACCGCGAGATAGAGTTCGTCCTTGTTGCCCACGTGGTAATAGAGCATGCGCTTGTTGGCGCCGGCCTTGGCTGCGATGCGGTCGACACGCGCGCCGGCAAGGCCGTGGGCCGAAAACTCCTGCTTGGCGGCTTCGAGAATGCGCAGCCGCATCCCCTCCGGATCGCGCTGCCATTTCAGAGTTCGCTTTGCCTTCGCCAAACCGGTTGCTCACTGGGTGTTCTCAGGATGCCGTGTAACACGCGCGCCGGCGTTTGAGAACGTTCGTCATTCCACCGGCTTTGGCGAACGCTCCAGCAGCACGGTCTGGATGCCGCAGGTGCCGGTTCGGACCGTCATCACCCGCGTGCCGGGCTTGCGGCCGTTGCGGACCTCGGTGACGTCGAGGCCGGCGGCGATCAGGCGGGCGCGCGCGGCGTCGACGTCGGCCACCCGCCAGCTCAGGCCCCACAGACGGTCATGCAAGAGGTCGCCGCCCGCCACGGGGCGGCGCACCACCTCGACGATGAGGTCGCCGCAGCGGAAGAACATCAGCTGGCCCCAATCCTGGTGCGAACGGTCGAGCGCGAGGTCGAGCCCGAGCCGCGCGCCGTAGAGTGCGGCGGCACGCTCGGAATCCTCGGTCGTGATCACGACGTGATCGAGCGCATCGATCGGCGCGAAGTCGGTGGCAGCCGATAGCGGGCGTTCCTCGGCCAGTTCGAGAAAGAACAGGCGCACGCCGCGCGTCAGCTCCGTGGCGGCACGCGTACGCTTCCAGTGCAGGACGGCGTCGGTTTCGGCGTCGCTGCTTTCGACCTCGGCGACCGGATCGGGCCGCAAAGCCACCCGCTCCAGCCGCCGGTGCATCTTGCCCATGTCTGCGACACGAAAGCACAGGCTGGCGAGCACGCCTTCGCGGTCGTCAAGCAGCGCCCGCATCCGGTCCGCGGCGACGCTGAAGCCGCTCGGCGCCATCAATTCGATCGTCATGTTTTCAAGGGTGAAGAGCACCCGGTCGGCGCCCTCGCCGGAATTCTGCCAGGCCGGCGCGCGCCCGAGCAGCGTCTGATAGGCTGTCTTGGCCGCACCAATATCCCTCACCAGAGCGACGACGTGATCGAGGCCGACGATCATGTTTTCCCTTTCGATCGATCTGGAACATCCGGCCGAGAGACGGCATTTGTCCGGGCTTGGCATTGCCCGATGATGGTCGTATTCCGGCCCCAAGCCGACCTCAAGCGCTTCGGACCGCGATTTTGCGAATAATTTCAGCGGCCCATCAGCGGAACCGATGCTAGAGTAAGCCCGTCGGCCGGGACCACAAAGCGCATCACGGACAAGCAATGCAGGCTCTCTTTATCGGACAGACCTATATCGACGTCGTCTTCATCACCGACCACATGCCGACCGGCGACGAAAAGCACGTGGCCTCGGACTACGCGGTCTCCTTCGGCGGCAATGCGGTGACGGCGGCGTTCTGCTGCGCCAAGCTGGGCATCGTGCCCGACCTCATCGCCACGGCGGCCAATGACTGGCTCGGCCGCATGTTTATGGACATGTGCGCGAAATACGCGATCTCACTACATGGACGGAAGGTCAACCAGTCCTCGCTCTCCTTCATCATGCCAAAGGACGGCAAGCGCGCCATCGTCCGCTGCCGCGACGACGACCACATCCATCCGTTCCCGATGCTCAATCTCGGCGGCTGCCGCGCGCTGCATGTCGACGGCCACCAGCCCGATGCCGCGATCCACTACGCAAAAGTCTGCCGCGAGGCCGGCATTTTGACTTCGCTCGACGGCGGCGGCCTGCGCACCAACACGCATGAGCTGCTGGAATTCATCGATGTGGCGATCGTCGCCGAGCGGCTGTGCGAGCAGATGGATCTGACGCCGGAGAAGATGCTCGACTACCTCAAGGGCCGCGGCTGCAAGATCGGCGGCATCACCATGGGTGAGAATGGCCTGCTCTGGTACAACGAAACAGGCGCGGTCGAGATCATGCCGGCGATGCCGATCCCGCGCGAGCGCGTGATCGACACCAACGGCGCCGGCGACGTCTTCCACGGCGCCTACATTTATTCATATCTGGCTCATCCCGGCAAAAGCTGGCGCGAGCATTTCGACTTCGCGCGCGCTGCCTCGACGTTCAAGATCCAGCGCCTCGGCAACGAGGCCGGCTTGCCGACCCTTGTCGACATCGCCAAGGTCAGGCACGAGTTCGAGGTCAGGGTCTAGGATTTTGTAAGGGCATATCATGGGACGCGTCTTCGTCGCCGGCAGCATCAACATGGATGTGGTGGCGGCGGCCGATCGCCACCCAAAAGTCGGCGAGACCGTCGCAGGCCGGCAGGTGCTGTATTTTCCGGGCGGCAAAGGTGCGAACCAGGCAGTCGCGGCGTCAAGGCTGGGTGCGCGGACCACGCTGATCGGACGGCTCGGCAAGGATTCCTTCGGGGCTGAGCTGAAAACTTTCCTTGGCGATCAAGGCATCGATCTCGGCTATCTCCAGGAGAACGTCGAAGTCCATACCGGCACCGCGATCATCACAGTCGCCGAGGCCGACAACACCATCGTCGTCATTCCCGGTGCCAATGCGCTGGTCGACGCAGACGACGTCACCGTCGTTCCGCTGGTGAAGGGCGATGTTGCCGTCAGCCAGTTCGAGATCCCGCTGCCGACGATTGCCGCGTTCTTTTTGCGGGCGCGATCTGCTCAAGCGATAACGCTGCTCAACCCGGCGCCGGCGCAGAAAATGTCCAGCGAGTTGCTCGCGCTCGTCGACGTACTCGTGCTGAACGAGACCGAGCTCGGCTTCCTCGCCGGTGTCGAGCTGTCCGAAGACGATGATCCGGCGCAGATCATCGATGCAACGCGGCGGCTTCAGGCCAGCAAGGATCAGACCATCTGCGTGACGCTCGGCAAGCGCGGCGTGCTCGCGCTCGTCGGCCAGCAGGAGATTTTCGTGCCCGGCCGCATGGTGAAGGCAGTCGACACCACCGGTGCCGGCGATTGCTTCGTCGGCGCGCTCGCGGCGCAACTGGCCGACGAAGTGCCGTTGCGTGCCGCGCTCGCTTTCGCCAACACCGCCGCCTCGATCTCCGTGCAGCGCATAGGCGCCGGGCCATCGATGCCGACGGCTGCAGAAGTCGCCGCCGTCTTGTAGGGCGGAGCGCTTCTTTACCTCGCCCCGCTTGCGGGGAGAGGTCGGATTGCATCGAAGATGCAATCCGGGTGAGGGGGAGCCTCCGCGAGTCCAACTGTCATCGGGTTTGCGGATAGAGCCCCTCACCCCGCCCCTCCAGCGCGAGCGAAGCTCGTCGCGGCCCGTAAGAACGGGGCGAGGGAGAAGACCTCACGCCAGCGCGCCCTTCAAATCAAAGCTTTCATCCACGGCCTGCTCCGGCGTGATCGAGCGCTCCATGCCGAACAGGCGGCGGCCGAACATGTGATCGCCGGCACGGTTGACCGACTCGATGCCGAGCAGCCTGTCGCCCTTGTAGCAGAACGCCGAGAACGCTTTCTTCGCGGGATCGCCGCGCAGCACGACGTGGTCGTAACCGGTGGTCAGCCCTGCGATCTGGAGCTTGTCGTCGCCCTGGTCGCTCCAGAACCAGGGATGGCTGTCGTAGGCCTTGCGGTCGCCGGTCAGCCGCGCCGCGAGGCAGCGGGCGTGGTCGGTGGCGTTCTGCACCGATTCCAGCCGCTGCGATCCGCCGAAGCGCGGGCTTGCGAACAACGCGCAGTCGCCGATCGCCGAAATATTTGGATCGGCCGTCGCAAGATATTCGTCGACGATGATGCCCGCGGCGACGGGAAGCCCCGCCTCCGCCGCAAGCTCGATGTTCGGCAGCACGCCGACACCGACCACGACAAGGTCGGCCGGCAGATGCCTTCCGTCGCTGAGGCTGACGCCGGTGACCTCTCCGCCCTCGGCCTCGATCGAGGTTGCCTGCACCCCGAGATGGATACGGATGCCGGCCTCGCGATGCCGTTGCTGGAAGTACTCGGAAACCTCCGCCGTCACCGCGCGCGCCATCACACGCGGGGCGAGTTCGAGCACGTCGACCTCGAGACCCTTGATCCGCGCGGTGGACGCGAATTCCAGGCCGATGAAGCCCGCACCGATCACCACCACCCGTGCCTTCGACGGAATGATTTCGCGCAGCGCCTCACTCTCGTCGAGGATACGTAGATATTTCACGTCGGGCAGATTGGCGTTGGGCAGATCGAGCAGGCGGTTGCGCGCGCCCGTCGCCAGCACGAGGTGGCCGTAGGTCAGTGTCTCGCCAGATGCGAGGTGCACCTTGCGCCCGGCGCGATCGATCGACACCGCGCGGCCCGCCATCAGCTCGATTGTCTGGTCCTGGTAGAATTTCTCCGGCCGGAACATCAGGCTGTCCGGCCCGGCCGAGCCCTTGATATAGGCCTTGGACAGCGGCGGCCGCTGATAGGGCAGATGCGCCTCGTCGTTGATCAGGCAGATCGAAGCGGAAAAGCCCGCTTGGCGCAGGGACGCCGCGGCCTGATAGCCGCCGTGGCCGGCACCGACGATGATCACCGGACCGTCCGTCATTGGTACAGCCCATTTCCGGAGACACGAGCGTAACCCATGTCGTCTCCTCTCGCTGAATTGGCTTGGCTTACCCAGGAGGAGCCGGCGCTCGTGTCCGTTCCTCAACGAAGGCAGCCCCATTTGATCCTATCGTTTCGGCTTGCGCAAGGGCACTGCGCGGCATGCGGGGTTGTCACCCCTGCCCTTCTGCGATTTAGTTGCAGCAACGACCTCATGCCGGGGATTTCTCCGATGCCAGCTCCCGTCTCACAGCCCAACGATCCCGCTTTGCTCCGGATCGACGGTCCGATCGCAACCATCACGCTCAACCGCCCCGCTGCCTTCAACTCGATCAACCTTGGGATCGCGCAAAAGCTCGAACAGCTCGCAGCCTGCATTGAGGCCGCCGATGACATCAGGGTCGTGGTCCTCGAAGGGGAAGGCCGCGCCTTCTCGGCCGGTGGCGATTTGCAGACGATTGGTGCTGCGGCCGAAACGGGCACCGTGACGCCGGTTGTCGGCGAGTTGCTCAAGCACTATCACGCCTTCATCGAGATCATCCGGCGCATGCCGAAGATCTCGTTGTCGAGCGTCCACGGCTCGGCCGCAGGCGCCGGCATGGGCCTCGCCTTCGTCACCGACCTCTGCATTGCCGCGGACGACGCCAGGTTCACGCCGGCTTATGCCAAGATCGGGGTGTCGCCGGACGGCGGCTCGACGGTCGGGATCGTCGGTACGGTCGGATCACGACGTGCGCTCCAGATCTTCCTATCCGAGGACAATTTTACCGCGCAACAGGCCTATGAATGGGGCCTGGTTGCGAAGGTCGTTCCCGCCGCGGAGCTAAAGCCGGCCACACGCAAGCTCGCAGAGCGCCTTGCGCAGAACCCGCCTGCGGCGATCGCCGGCACGAAGTCGCTGGTCTACCAGGCTGCCACCACGCCGGTGAAGCAGCAGCTCGATGCCGAGGAGCACAAGATCATCATGGCGATGAACACAGAAGAGTTTCGCATCGCCGTGAAGAAATTCACGAGCAATGGGAAATAGCTGCAAGCCCTCATTTCGGACAGATGTAGCCTGTCCCCGCCGGCGACTTGAAGCAGCCGACCGATTCCGGCAGCACGTGCTGCGGCAGCCACAGCACCACGCTCGGGAAGTAGATTGCGAACGCGATGGTGGCCAGGAACACCAGATAGATCGGCAACGCGGCGCGTAACGCCTTGGCAAAACTGATGCCGACGAACTTCGAGGCCATCAGCAGCACGAGCCCGTAAGGCGAGTGACGTTGCCGTTGCACCAGCAGTTTGTCGGCGATGGCCATTTACTTCCCCGTCGTCCCGGAGCTATCGCATGTGACAGCTAGGAAGCTGCCGATCGTGCTCGGCCTGCATGGTTCGAGACGCCCGCTTTGGCGGGCTCCTCACCATGAGGGTCTAAAGTCTCACCGCGAAACGCAACCTCATCCTGAGGGCCTGCCGGAGGGCGGGCGTCTCGAAGGATGGCCGCAAGCACTTAATTGATCGACCGGATCAGGTCCTTGACCTTCTCGGCGTGCGGGCCGAGCTCCTTGGCGAGCTTGTCGAGATAGGGGTCGGCGATTGCCGTGAAACTCTTCTTGTCGACGTTGTCGACGATCTTGACGCCCATCTTCTTCAGCTTCTCGGCCGCGGTGCGCTCGAGGTCGAACGCCTTCGCCGGCTCTTTCGTGCTGACCTCGTTGGCCGCGGCCTGGACCCACTGCTTCTGCTCGGCCGACAGGCTCTGCCAGAGCTTGTCGGAGATGAACACCAGCGCGTTGTTGGCCCCGTGCTCGGCGCCACCTCGTAGTGCTTGTTGACGAGGTAGACGTTGATGCTGTTCTCGGCGACATCGACCACGCCGGTCTGCAGCGAGGTGTAGACGCTGCCGAACGGCATGTGCACGGTCTGGGCGGCGTAGGCCGGGAACATGGTGTCCTCGGTCGCGGTCGCCTGGACCCGGATCTTCAGCCCCTTGATGTCGCCGACATTGTGGATCTCCTTCTTGGAGTACATGTGACGCACGCCCTGCGAGCCCGTTGCGATCACGTGCAGGCCTTGCGTGGTCTCGTCGATCATGGTCTTGAGCGCTTCGAACACGCGGGGATCGGCAAGCCCCTTGATCACGTGGTTCGCGTCGCGGAACAAATAGTGCAGCGACATCACGCCGGCCTGCGGCGAGATCGTTGCGGTGTTGGCCGAGGAGATGATCGCGAATTCGATGTCGCCGGCCTTCACGAGCTGGAGCACCTGCGGCTCCTGCCCGAGCTGCGCGCCCGGATACTGGTCGATGATCATGGTGCCTTTGCTCAATTCCTTGAGCTTGTCGGCAAAGAGATCGCCCGCCCGCCGCTTTAGCGGTCTGAGCGCTCGTTCGGGTGGTTCGTCACCCCTTCTCAGTATTCTGCTCAGTCTGCTTCCCAGTCCTCTGCATGAAATCGAAGTCGCAGCCTTCGTCGGCCTGCATGATAGTTTCGTTGAACAGCCAGGCGTAGCCGCGCCGCGCCTCGTCCGGCGCAGCCGCCGGCTTCAATGCGGCGCGCCGACGCTCCAGCTCGGCAGCTTCGACCAGCAGCTCGATGCTGCGCTTGGCAACATCCAGCCGGATCATGTCGCCGTTCTTCACCAGCGCGAGCGGCCCACCGACGGCGGATTCCGGCGTGATATGAAGCACGATTGTGCCGAACGCGGTGCCGCTCATGCGCGCATCCGAAATGCGCACCATGTCCTTGGTGCCGCCGCGCGCGAGCTTCTTCGGGATCGGCAGATAGCCCGCCTCCGGCATGCCGGGCGCGCCCTTCGGGCCGGCGTTGCGCAGCACCAGCACGTCATCAGAGTTCACGTCGAGATCGGGATGGTCGACCCGCAGGGTCATGTCCTCGACGGATTCGAACACCACCGCGCGCCCCGTGTGCTGCAACAGCTTGGGGCTCGCGGCCGATTGCTTGATGACGGCACCACGCGGCGCGAGGTTGCCGTGCAGGACGGCAAGCCCGCCTTCCTTCTTGATCGGATTGTCGCGCGGACGGATCGCATCCTGGCCCGGCACGTCCTCCGCATTCGCGACGACATCGCGCAGCGTCTGGCCGCTGATGGTCTGCGCGTCGAGATCGACGAGATCGCCGAGCTGCGCCAGCAATTTCGGCACGCCGCCGGCGTGGTGGAAATGCTCCATATAGTGTTCGCCGGACGGCTTGAGGTCGATCAGCACCGGCACCTCGCGGCCGATCTGGTCGAACACCCCGAGATCGAGGCGATGAGGCGAGCGGTGCGCCATCGCCGTCAAATGGATCAGGCCATTGGTCGAGCCGCCGATCGCCTGGAGCACGACCTGCGCGTTCCTGAACGAGGCCGGAGTCAGCAGCTCACTCGGCTTCGGACCCTTGGTCTTGGCCATCTCGGCGGCAACCCTGCCGCTGGCTTCGGCCAGGCGAAAGCGTTCGGCATGCGGCGCCGGGATGGTCGCGCTCATCGGCAGCGACAGGCCCATGGCTTCAATCATGCAGGCCATGGTCGAGGCCGTGCCCATCACCATGCAGGTGCCGACCGACGGCGCGAGGCGGCCATTGACCGCTTCGATCTCGGCATCATCCATTTCGCCGGCGCGATACTGGCCCCACAGACGGCGGCAATCGGTGCAGGCCCCTAACACCTCACCCTGATGATGGCCGACCACCATCGGCCCGACCGGAATGACCACAGTCGGCAGATCGGCGCTGATCGCCGCCATCACCTGCGCAGGAAGAGTCTTGTCACAGCCGCCGATCACGATCACCGAATCCATCGGCTGCGCCCGGATCATCTCCTCGGTATCCATCGCCATCAGATTGCGCAGATACATCGAGGTCGGATGCGCAAAGCTCTCGGCGATCGAGATGGTCGGGAACACGAACGGCATCGCGCCGGACAGCATCACGCCGCGCTTCGCCGCTTCGATGATCTGCGGCACGTTGCCGTGGCAGGGATTGTAGTCGCTATAGGTGTTGGTGATGCCGACGATCGGGCGCTCCAGCGCGTCGTCGGAATAGCCCATGGCCTTGATGAACGCCTTGCGCAGGAACAGCGAGAAGCCGGCATCGCCATAGCTCGTCAGCCCTTTGCGCAAGCCACTCGTCATCATGCCACTCCATCTAACTTGCTACCTTGCCATTGTGGTACAGGCTGCCCCTCGATTGTCAATAAGATAGGCGTAAACCGATCGGTTTCTGGCCTGACGTCCCCCACAGCAACCAGATTATTGACAATCCGGGCCTTCCCTGCTCCACAGGAGAGACCGGCCAGGCGCCGGAGGCCGAGGGCATGTCCGACATTCACACCGCAGACGCCATGACGGTCCGGGGGGACGACCCGGACGATGTCGTCCCGCGGCTCGACGAGGACATCATCTTCGGCCGCTTCCCGCCGGGCGCGCGCCTCACCGAGGACGCGCTGATGTCACGTTACGGCACCTCTCGGCACTTCGTGCGCCAGGCGCTGGTGGACGCGGAACGGCGCGGCATCGTCCGCCGCGAGAAGAACGTCGGCGCCACGGTGCGGTTCTACTCGGCGGCGGAAGTCCGGCAAATCTACGAGGTCCGGGAGATGCTGACGCGGCAGGCGGCGCTGATGATCTCCCTGCCCGCGCCGCAAGGCCTGATCGACGCGCTGACCGCTTTGCAACGGCGATATTGCGCGAAGGCCGACTTGCAGGATCTGCGCGGCATTCACGAGACCAACGATGCCTTTCACCTCGCGCTGTTCTCGGCCTGCGGCAATCCCTATCTCGTGCGCTCGCTCCAGGACTACATGAACCTGACGCTGCCGATGCGCGCCAAGAACCTCGCCGACCGCGACGGGCTGGCACAGTCGCGGCGCCAGCACGACCTGATGATCGAGCTGTTGAAGGGCCGCGACAGCTGGGCGCTGGCGCAGCTTTGCGTCGATCACATGCAGTTCAGCAAGTCGGATTATCTCAAGCGCATCCGCGACGGCGAGAACTAGCGCGGCGGCTCCTTCGCCTCTCCCCGCAAGCGGGAGGGCTATCGCAGGTGAAGAAAAGCGTAGCGGGAAGCTTGCTTGCGGCCATCCTTCGAGACGCCCGTCTGCGGCGGGCCCTCAGGATGAGGTCGCGTTTTGCGGCGAGATTTTAGACCCTCATGGTGAGGAGCCCGCCAAAGCGGGCGTCTCGAACCATACAGGCCGAGCTCGTCCGGCAGCCTCCCGATTCATATGCGATAGCCTGCCGCAAGCTAGCGCTTGGTCCAGTCGATGATGCGGCTCGCATCGCCGTCGAACTCGTTGCTGCAGAACGCACCGCCCTGGTAGTGGTCGCCGATCGGATCCGGCTTGAGCTTGGCCTGCTCGGCCATCGCGTGCGCCACATGATCCTCGGAGCGGCCGGTCGGGCGATAGCCGAACGCGTAGGCGCGGTGATTATCCCACCAGGCGCGCTCGTTCAGGGACACGCCGTAGAACACCTCGAAATGAATGTCGGGATGCTCGAGCCCGATCTGGCAGAGCTGCACGAGATCCTCCGGCTTCAGCCACATCGCGATGCGGCGATGATCGAGCGGCCGCTCGTCGCAATTGCCGATCCGGATGCAGGTGACCTTCAGCCCGTGCTTGTCGGCATAGAGCGCGCCGACTGCTTCGCCGAACACCTTGCTGACGCCGTAGCGTCCGTCGGGGCGCACGGTGACGTCGGTGCCGATCTTGTGGTGGCGCGGATAGAAGCCGACGACGTGATTGGATGAGGCGAACACCACGCGCTTGACGCCCTTGCGGTACGCGGCCTCGAACAGATTGTAGCCGCCGATGATGTTGGCCTGGAGGATGTCGCCCCACGGGCCCTCGACCGAATAGCCGCCAAAATGGATGATGCCGTCGACGCCCTCGCAGATCGCCTCGCATTGCGCGAGATCGGAGAGGTCCGCCGCCTTGAACTGCTCGTTCGGCCCGAGATCGGCGGGCGGGCGGATGTCGCTGAGAAGGAGGTCCGGATAGATCGGCGGCAGAAGTTTCCGCAGGCGCGTTCCGATCCCGCCCGAAGCTCCCGTCATCAAGATGCGCGGCATGTCTTTCCTCGTATTTGGCAACCGATTTGCGGCCGTAGATATCCGATGCTAGCAGACTTGGACAGAGGGAACGCAACAACGAGAACTGCACATGAACGATGCATCGTCCCATAATCAAGGCTGGCGGCCGGCGACTTGTTACCCCGATCCGGCGATAAGTGCACTCGATCCCCGCTTCGAAAAGTACTGGCTGAAACTCTCGGCGGTGGAGCGGCTGACGACCGGCCTGCGCTGGGCCGAAGGGCCGGTCTGGTTCGGCGACGGGCGCTACCTGTTGTGCAGCGACATCCCGAACCAGCGCATCATCAAATGGGAGGAAGAGACCGGCGCCGTCAGCGTGTTCCGCAAGCCCTCGAATTTTGCCAACGGCAACACCCGCGATCGCCAGGGCCGGCTCGTCACCTGCGAGCATGGCGGCCGCCGTGTCACCCGCACCGAATATGACGGCGAAATCTCCGTGCTGATGGATTCATTCAACGGCAAGAAGCTCAACTCGCCGAACGACGTCGTGGTGAAATCCGACGGGTCGATCTGGTTCACCGATCCCACCTTCGGCCTGCTCGGCAATTACGAGGGCTACAAGGCCGAGCCCGAGATCGAGCCCAACGTCTACCGGCTCGATCCCGTTAGCCGCAAGGCGACCATCGTCGCCGAAGGCGTGCTCGGCCCGAACGGGCTGTGCTTCTCGCCGGACGAGAAGATCCTCTACGTCGTGGAATCCCGCGGCGTGCCGAACCGGAAAATTCTCGCCTATGACGTTTCGGCTGACGGCACCACGATTTCCAACAAGCGCGTCCACATCGATGCCGGTCCGGGCACGCCGGACGGGATGCGCTGCGACATCGACGGCAATCTCTGGTGCGGCTGGGGCATGGGCGATCCCGAACTCGACGGCGTCGTGGTGTTCGCGCCCGACGGCGTCATGATCGGCCGCATCGCGCTGCCCGAGCGCTGCGCCAATCTCTGCTTCGGCGGCGTCAAGCGCAACCGCCTGTTCATGGCAGCGAGCCAGTCGATCTACGCGCTGTACGTGAACACGCAGGGCACGGTGGGGGGCTAACACTCGAATCGTAGGGTGGGCAAAGCGAAGCGTGCCCACCAAACGAGATGACGATTTTCGGAAAGATGGTGGGCACGGCGCGCAAGCGCGCCTTTGCCCACCCTACGAATGGAAAACGCCGGAGCGGTGTCCCGCTCCGGCGTCATGTTCATTCTCGACGATGAAAGCTTACGCCGCGTTGAAGCCGGCGACGGCTTTCACTTCGAGGAAGTCCTCGAGGCCGTACTTGCCCCACTCGCGGCCGTTGCCGGACTGCTTGTAGCCGCCGAACGGCGCGGTGCGGTCGTTGGGCACGCCCTGGAGATTGACGTTGCCGGCGCGGATCTGGCGCGCGACGCGCTTGGCGCTCTCGACGGTGTCGGCCGAGACATAGCCGGCAAGCCCATAGGGCGTGTCGTTGGCGATGTGCACGGCGTCGGCTTCGTCCTTGGCGCCGATGATGGTCAGCACCGGTCCGAAGATTTCCTCGCGGGCGATCGTCATGTCGGGAGTGACGTCGGCGAAGATGGTCGGGCGGACATAGAAGCCCTTGTTGACGCCCTCGGGCAGGCCCGGGCCGCCGGCGACGAGCGTTGCGCCCTCGTCGATGCCCTTCTTGATCAGCCCCTGGATCTTGTCCCACTGGCCGCGGTTGACGACGGGGCCGATGGTGGTGCCTTCGCCGCGCGGATCGCCCGCCTTGGTCTTGTCGGCCACAGCCTTCGCGATCGCGGCGACTTCCTTCATCTTCGACAGCGGCACGATCATGCGCGAGGGCGCGTTGCAGGACTGGCCGGAGTTGTTGAACATGTGCATCACGCCGCCCGTCACCGCCTTGGTCAGGTCGGCGCCTTCGAGGATGACGTTCGGCGACTTGCCGCCGAGCTCCTGGCTGACGCGTTTCACGGTCGGCGCCGCGCGCTTGGCCACGTCGATACCGGCGCGGGTCGAGCCGGTGAAGGAGATCATGTCGATGTCAGGATGCTCGCTCATGGCGGCGCCGACCTCGGGACCGAGGCCGTTGACGAGGTTGAACACGCCCTTCGGCACGCCGGCTTCATGGAGGATTTCCGCAAAAATCAAAGCCGAGGTCGGGGTGAACTCCGACGGCTTCAGGATCATGGTGCAGCCGGCGGCCAGCGCAGGCGCGACCTTGCAGGCGATCTGGTTGAGCGGCCAGTTCCACGGCGTGATCATGCCGACCACACCGACCGGCTCGCGCAGCACCATGGCGGTGCCGACCGGTTCCTCGAAATGGTAGTTCTTGAGCACGTCGAGCGTGGTCATGAGATGGCCGAGGCCGGCGCCGGCCTGGAGCTTTTCGGCCATCGGCAGCGGCGCGCCCATCTCGTCGGAGACGGCGGCTCCGATCTCCTTGAGGCGGCCCTTGTAGACCTCGATGACTTTCGACAGCAGCGCGACGCGCTCCTCGCGGCTGGTCTGGGAGAACGTTGCAAAGGCGCGCTTGGCGGCGGCGACCGCCTTGTCAACGTCGGCCTTGGAGCCGAGCGCAACCTCGTACATCGCCTCTTCGGTCGCCGGATTGACCACGGCGGTGGATTTCTTGACGGCGGGATCGACCCAGGCGCCGTCGATGTAGAATTGCATGCGATTGACCATCGTTAACCTCTTCTTGGGGGCATGGTGGGGGCGTTTCGGCAGGCATCCTTGCACGAAAGCGCCGGCAGTTGAACCCGCCATATGCGGGGCCAGCGTTGCGGCGGACGCGCGGAATATGGAGCGTGGGTTGGACCGAGGCAAGCGTAGCTCTGGGTCCCGGCTCGGCGGCGCGACATTTCATGTCGCGCCTTGTCCGGGACACGAGACTAGAGCGTGTCCAGACAGCTCTCGTGCCCCGGACGCAGCGCAGCGCTACTTCAGCGGTGCGCTGCTGAGCCGGGGCCCATGCAAGTGGTTACCTCAACTACACCGCCATTTTCCGATGGAGCACCGGGGCGCCGGTGGTGAGGCTTTCGGCCGCATCGATGATGGCGTTGGCATCGATGCCGTAGTGACGGTAGAGATCGGCAATCGTCCCGGTCTGGCCGAACTGCTCGACGCCCAGCGCCTCGACGCGGTGGCCGCGGACGCTGCCGAGCCAGCCGAGCGCGGCCGGATGGCCGTCGATCACGGTCACGATGCCGCAGTCGCGCGGCAGCGGCGCCAAAAGTTTTTCAATGTGGCTGAGATGCTGCACGCCGCGCCGATCGCGCCGCAGGTTTCGCGCGGCGGTCCACCCGGCGTGGAGGCGATCTGCCGAGGTGACCGCGAGCAGGCCGATGTCGCGGCGGCTCTCGCCGATGAAGCCGGTCGCCTCGATCGCTTCGGGCGCAACCGCGCCCGTGTAGGCGATCACGACTTCGGCATTGGGGCCGGGCTTGCGCAGCCAATAGGCGCCGTCGGTGATGCCCTGCGCCAGCTCCGGTGTCATGATCCGCTGCGCCTGCTCGATGCTGCGCGTCGAGAGCCGTAAGTACACCGAGCCGCCCTCGCCCGGATCGCGCTGCATGTGATTGAAGCCCCAAGCCATGATCACGGCGAGCTCGTCGACGAAAGCCGGCTCGAACGAGGCGAGCCCGTCCTGCGCCATGCCGATCAGCGGCGTCGCGATCGACTGGTGCGCGCCGCCTTCCGGCGCGAGCGTGATGCCCGATGGCGTCGCTGCCACCATGAAGCGCGCGTCCTGGTAACAGGCATAGTTCAGCGCATCGAGCCCGCGCTCGATAAAGGGATCGTAGAGCGTGCCTATCGGCAAGAGCCGCTCGCCATTGATCTGGTGCGACAGGCCGAGCGCCGAGAGCATGATGAACAGGTTCATCTCGGCAATGCCGAGCTCGAGATGCTGGCCCTTGGGTGAGAAGTCCCAATTGAAAGTGGACGGAATTTTCTCGCTGCGGAATAAGTCCGCCTTCTCGCCGCGCGCAAACAGGCCGCGACGGTTGACCCACGGACCGAGATTGGTGGAGACAGTAACGTCCGGCGACGTCGTGACGATGCGCTTGGCGAGTTCGCTGTCGTCCCGCGCGATCTCGTTCAGCACGAGGCCAAAGCCCTGCTGGGTCGACATCTGCGGCGTCGGCTTGAAGGCGAGTTGCTGGGGCACCTCGACGACGGGCGCGGTCAGCCGGCGGCCGTCCTGGTTGAACGGCACGCGCGCGAGGAAGGCGTCGAGCTCGGCGGCATCCTGCGCAAGGCCCTCGTACTTGTCCCATTCGTGCCCGGGCCGGATGTTCTGGCTGTCGCGATATTTCTCCATCTGTGCGACCGTCATCAGGCCGGCGTGATTGTCCTTGTGGCCCTGGAATGGTAGGCCGACGCCCTTGATGGTGTAGGCGATGAAGCAGACCGGGCGATCGTGATCGATGGATTCGAACGCCTCCAGCATGCTCGCCATGTCGTGGCCGCCGAGGTTCGACATCAGCGCCAGCAGCTCTTCATCGCTGCGGCGGTCGATCAGCTTGGTGATTGGTCCCTGGTCGCCGATCTCGTCGTGCAGATGTTTGCGGAAGGCCGCGCCGCCCTGGAAGCACAGCGCCGCATACAGCGCGTTGGGACAATTGTCGATCCAGCGCTTGAGCGCCTCGCCGCCGGCCTCGGCAAAGGCCTCGCGCATCAGGCGGCCATATTTCACGATCACCACGTCCCAGCCGAAATTGCGGAACATGGTCTCGAACTTTTCCCAGAGCCCCTCGCGCACGACGGCGTCGAGCGACTGCCTGTTGTAGTCGACCACCCACCAGGTGTTGCGCAGGCCGTGCTTCCAGCCTTCCGCGAGCGCCTCGAAAATGTTGCCCTCGTCCATCTCGGCATCGCCGACCAGCGCGATCATCCGCCCCTCGCGGCGATCCTTCATCCAGCCATGTGCCTTGACGTAGTCCTGCACCAGCGAGGCGAACAGCGTCTGCGCGACGCCGAGGCCGACAGAGCCGGTCGAGAAATCGACGTCGTCGACATCCTTGGTGCGGGAGGGATAGGACTGCGCGCCCCTGAAGCCGCGGAAGTTCTCGAGCTTCTCGCGGCTCTGCCGACCGAACAAATACTGGATGGCGTGGAACACCGGGCTCGCATGCGGCTTCACCGCGACGCGGTCTTCGGGCCGCAACACGCTAAAATACAGCGCCGACATGATGGTGGCGAGCGAGGCCGACGAGGCCTGGTGGCCGCCGACCTTGAGCCCGTCCGAACTGGGACGGATGTGGTTGGCATGGTGGATGGTCCATGACGACAGCCACAGCGCCTTGCGGGCCAGCGCGGTCAATGTGTCGAGACGGGCGGTATCAACGGGCATGGCGAAGCTCCCGGAAACAGGTGGCCGATGATACGCCTGCGGGCGTGGCCAAACTTCTCAATTTTTCGCGCAATACCGGTCGATATTGGGATAGTTTACCGATATCCGGCCATAAAATCCAGGTTTCATTCCAATGCCCGCGCTCGACGCCATCGACCGAAAACTCCTCGCTTTGCTCCAGAACGACAGCCGGCTGACCATGCAGGAACTGGCCGACAAGGTCGGGCTCTCGGTGTCGCCCTGCCATCGCCGGGTCAAGCTGCTGGAGGAGCGCGGGGTCATCAGCCGCTACATCGCCACCGTCGACCAGAAGGCGCTGGGGCTGCATGTCAGCGTCTTCATCTCGATCAAGTTGGCGCGGCAGAAGGAGGAGGATCTCAACCGCTTTGCGCGCGCGATCTCGAAATGGGATGAGGTACTGGAGTGCTATCTGATGACCGGCAACCGCGACTATCTCTTGCGCGTGGTGGCGGCCGACCTCGCCTCCTACGAGACCTTCCTGAAGACCAAGCTGACCCGGCTCGACGGCATCGCCTCCATCGAGTCGAGCTTTGCGCTCAGCCAGGTGAAGTATTCGATCGCGCTGCCGGTGTAGGCGTCACCGCCACGGCTGCACGATGATCTTGGTGTGCGCCTCAGGATTGGCGAGATCGGCGAACGCCTTGGCGACGCCATCGACGCCGACTTCGGCCGTCACCATCGCTGCCGCATCCACCTGCCCCTCCGCGATCAGGCGCAGGGACGCCGCAAATTCGTCCGGCGTGTAGCCGAGCACGTACTGGACGTTGAGCTCCTTCATGATGCCGAGCATGGGTTCGCTCCTGTCGCTCTCCATGCAGACGCCGACCACCACGATGCGCGCATCGCGCGGGGCGCCCTCGAACACCTGCTGGAGCAGGCCGGGCACGCCGACGCATTCGAAAATGATCGCGGGTTTCAGCGCGGGGAGCATCGCCTGGAGCGGCGGGCGCGCCGCCTTCTCCGCGTCCGACATCTGCGCGTGCTCGGCCCAGGTCGCATAGGGTTGCGAGACCCTGGGATCGACGACGATATCGGCACCGAGCCTTGCCGCAAGCGCACGCCGCGCCGGCGAATAGTCGGCAGCGATGATCGGATGCAAACCCCTGATCTTCAGCGCGGCGATCACCGCGAGCCCGACCGGGCCGCAGCCGATCACGAGCGGCACCTCGCCGCCGCGGATGTTGGCCTTGGCCACGGCGTGGACGCCGACGGCGAGCGGCTCGGTCAGCGCCGCATGTTCCGGCGCAAGACCATTGGGCACTTCGAGCAGCAGCGGCTCGCTGAGCAGCATCGCCTCGGCATAGCCGCCGACATTGTCGTTGGAATAGCCGATGCCCTCGATGCCCTGCGGCGTCACGAGCGCCGGCAGCGAGCAGACGCGCGTGCCCGGCTTGAGCTTGCGCGCGGTTCCGGGACCGTAATCCACGATCTCGCAACAGAATTCATGGCCGAACACGACGTCGCGCGAAAGATCCATCGGCTTGCGCCCGACCTTCTTCGCCATCTCCGCCATGCGGTGCGCGTGCTGGCGCGCATGCAGGTCGGAGCCGCAGATGCCGCAGGCGAACGTCTTGACCAGCACCTGGCCGTTGCCGGGCCTCGGCTCAGCCATCCTGTCGACGACAATCTCACCGTTCCTGAAAATCGCAGCGCGCATCCGGCTCCTCCCGTATTGCTGGAGCCGTTGATAGCACGAAGCGCCACGCGCGAACTTGCGTCAGGGGTTCGGAGACCGCTCTTCCAGAACCAGGAGCTGGGCGCGGCGGATGCGCTCGCGATGGGCAATGTAGAGGCCGCTGGCGACGATGAACGCGGCGCCGGTAACTGTCCAGATATCGGGCACTTCGCCGAACAGGAAGAAGCCCAAAATGCTGACCCACAGCAGCTGCGTATACGAGAACGGCGCCAGCACCGAGGCATCGCCGTAGCGATAGGCCAGCACGATGATCCACTGGCCCACTGTGGACGCGACGCCGATCACGATGCCGAGCCCGATCGCGGTCCAGCCCGGCGTCACCCAGACGAACGGCACCATCAGGCTGAGGATCGCAACGCCCGTCAGCGCCGAATACGCCATCGTGGTGAGGACGGCTTCGCGCCCGCTCATCATCCGCGTCAGGATCAGCGCGGCGGCCCAGCAGAACGCCGAGACGATCGGGAAGAACGCGGCGGCATGAAACGCGCTCGAGCCCGGCCGCAGGATGATCATCACGCCCGTCAGGCCGATCGCGGTCGCGATCCAGCGGCGCATCCCGACCTTCTCGCTCAGAAAGACGATCGACAGCGCAGTGACGAACAGCGGTGAGACGAAGCCCGTGGCGGAGGCTTCCGCGATCGGCAGAAAGCTCAGACCGGTGATGAAGAACAGTGACGAGCCGAGCAGCGCGGCGCCGCGCATCAGCTGCAAGCCGAGGCGCTCGGTGCGCATCGCCTGCAGCGGCGAGCCCGGCAGCATCACCGGCGTGAACATCAGCGCGAAGGTGACGAAGCGGATCCAGGTGATCTCGATCGACGGCAGGCTGGCCGCGAGATATTTCGCGGTGACGTCCGAGCAACCGAGGAAGATCGTCGACAGCAGCACGAGCGCAATGCCCTTGAAGGGATGATCGACACGCGCAGGCGCGCGGCGAGCCTCTTGCTTCTTCTCCGGCACGGGCATGGGAATACTGTCGAGCCTTGCGGCTGCGGCGGGCGGCGGGGTCACGGCTGGAACCTGGGAAATGCGATTCGGGAACGGGAGTAAAAAACGACAAATGCGCCGCTTTCACAACTTCCGAAAACAGGATGCCGATATGCGCAGGCGCCCGCGCGCGTCAAGACTCCATTAATACCAGGCGCTTGTGCATTACAGCATGGGCAGGCTGCGCGGCTTCGGACCGCGCGGAAACGCCGCATCGAGCGCGGAAATCTCGTCTTTCGTCAACACGAGATCGCCGGCGGCCGCATTCTCGCCTGCATGTTCCGCGGACGACGCCTTCGGGATCGCGAACACCGTAATCACACGGGTGAGGAAGCTCAGCGCGACCTGACGCGGCGTCGCACGACGCGCCTCCGCGATGCGCGCGAGCACAGCGCCGCCCTTGCTGCGTGCATCCGGAAAATCATCGTGCCCGAATGGCGAATAGGCGACGACCGCGACACCATGCCGCTCGCACCACGGCATCACCGCATGCTCGATCGCGCGCTCCTTCAGATGATAGAGCACCTGATTGCAGGCGATGCGGCCTTCGCCGGCGACATCGAGAATTTCGTGGAGATCGTCGGCGTCGAAATTGGAGACGCCCCAGGATTTGATCTTGCCGGCCTTCACCAGTTCCTCGAACGCGGCCACGGTGTCCCCGAGCGGATAGGAACCGCGCCAGTGCAGCAGATAACAATCGAGCCGATCGGTCTTCAGCCGCTTCAGCGAGCGCTCGCAGGCGGTGATGGTGCCGCGCCGCGAAGCGTTGCTCGGCAGCACTTTCGACACGAGGAACACCTCGTCGCGCCGGCTTGCGATCGCATCGGCGATGACAAGCTCGGCATCGCCATACATCTCGGCGGTGTCGATATGGGTCATGCCGAGATCGAGCCCGCGCTGAAGCGCAGCGATCGCGCGCTTGCGATCGCCATGATCGAGATACCAGGTGCCCTGCCCGATGACGGAGACGCTGGCGCCGGTTTTGCCGAAGGGATTTGTGTTCATGTCTGCTCCGATACCGTTCTCTCGCTCAAACAATCGCCACAGAGCTCGAGAGTTCAGTTCACCGATCTATAGCAGATAGGGCGCGAGCTGGCGCTCACAACTCCGCTGTCATTGCGAGCGCAGCGAAGCAATCCAGGCTATCTCCTTCGAGGGATGCTGGATTGCTCCGCTACGCTCGCAATGACGAAAGAACTCGTAGCCCGGATGGAGCGGAGCGCAATCCGGAGTTCGCGCCAAGCGGCAGGGAGGTCCCGGATTTCGCTTCGCTCCATCCGGGCTACGGGAGAGAAAGAGAGTTGTTAGCTCGCTGCGCCCGCGACCTTGGCCTGTTTCGCCGGTGCGGCGTCCGTCTGCGCGATTAGCCGCTTCAGCTCGGGCATGCAGGAGCCGCAATTGGTGCCGGCCTTGAGCTTGGCGCCGATCTCGGCGGCGGTGCGCGCGCCGCCGGCGATGGTGTCGCAGATGGTGCCGCGGCCGACGCCGAAGCAGGCGCAGACGATGGGGCCGGTCGAGGCCGCGCCCTCTGTCGACTTGCCGGACAGCAGCATGCGGCGTTGCTCGTCGGTGACGTGATCTGCCACGAACAGGCTCTTCACCACCTCCCAGTCGCCGGCATCATGCGCCGGGCCGACGAAAAGGCAGGTTTCGATGCGGTCGCCTGCGAACGATGCCGCACGATAAACGCCGCCGCCGAAGTCGCGGTAGTCGGCGACGTCGTCGCCGGCGACGCCATCAAGCCAGGCCGGCCAGCGCGAAAGATCCGCATTGTCGGCGAAGAGATAACCGAAGCCGCCGGCAACCGTGACGCGGGTCCACAACAAGTTCGGTGGCAGATCGAGCTGCTTTCGCGATAGCGCAAAACCGCGGAAGACGTATTCATAGGTCGCGATCGCCGCGGGCGTGGCTTTCGACTCCGGCTGGCCCGAGAACGGGTCGGTGAAGGACTGAACGAGCGCCCCGACGCGGCCGTGCGAGGCATTCATCGCGCTCCAGTGGATCGGCGCAAACAGCGTACCGCGCTGCTGGCGTTCGCTGACGACGGCTTTCAGGATGCACTGGCCGTAGTCGGTGGTGATGCCGGCATAGCCGTCATGGACGATGCTGTATTTGCCGGCGTCATCAGGGTGGATCTCGACGAACGGTTCCGGCAGATGCGCGCCCAGCCGCTGGCTGAGACCCGTGCGCGTCATGGTGTGCCACTGGTCGCGGATGCGCCCCGTGTTGAGCCGCAGCGGGCGCGACAGGCCGGTCTCGCCGCGCAGCGCCGGCACTTCCGGCGCGACGAAGCGGCCCTTGCCGTCATTGGTGAAAAAGCCGCCGCGCGCGAAGAAGCGCTCGCCGGGCACTTGCCCTTCCCGCGCCGGCCACTGCACGGGCTCGAGCGCATCGAAGGCGTCGTCGGACAACGCAGTGAGCGCGCCGATGTCGAAGTCACGGCTGCCGTCATTCTCGAAAGCGGAGAGTGCGGCATGCTCGCGGAAAATGTCAGCGGCGGATTTGTAGTTGAAGCTGTCGCCGAAGCCGAGGCGCTTTGCGGTCTCGCTAAGGATCCACCAGTCCGGCCGCGCCTCGCCCGGCGCCGGCAGGAACGAGCGCTGGCGCGAGATGCGGCGCTCGGAATTGGTAACGGTGCCCGACTTCTCGCCCCAGGCCAGCGCGGGCAGCAGCACATGCGGACCGGCGTCGACCGTGTCGTTGGAAAGCACGTTCTCGGACACCACGAACAGCTCGAGCTTTTTCAGCGCCTCGCGCACGAAGTCGGCGTCGGGCAGCGACACCGCGGGGTTGGTGCCCATCACCCACAGCGCCTTGACCTCGCCGCGGTTGATCGCTTCGAACAGCTGCACCGCCTTCAACCCTTCATGGGTGGCGATGCGCGGCGCCTTCCAGAACCGCCGCACGCGGTCGATATCGGGCGGCGTAAAATTCATATGCGCGGCGAGCTGATTGGCGAGGCCGCCGACCTCGCGGCCGCCCATCGCGTTGGGCTGGCCGGTGAGCGAGAACGGCGAGGCACCCGGCTTGCCGATACGCCCGGTGGCAAGATGGCAGTTCAGGATCGCGTTGACCTTGTCGGTGCCCTGCGCCGACTGGTTGACGCCCTGCGAATACAGCGTGACGACGCGGGGCGTGTCGCGGAACATCTTGAAGAAAGCGGCGACGTCCTGCTCGGAGAGCCCCGTCGCCAGCGCGGTCGCGGTAACGCCACCGGCGATGCTGCGCGCGCGCACCAGCGAGTCGTCAAAGCCCGACGTGTGCTGCGCAATGTAGTCCTGGTCCAGCGCGCCATTGTCGGCGAGATGGACGAACAGGCCAGAGAACAGGGCGGTGTCGGTGCCGGGCTTGAGGCCGAGGAACAGATCGACGTCGCCCGCGGTATCGGTCCGGCGCGGATCGATTACGATCATGCGCGCGCCGCGCTCCTGCCGGTTCTTCAGCATGCGCTGGAACAGCACCGGATGGCACCAGGCCGCATTCGAGCCGACGAACACCAGCAGATCGGCCTCGTCGAGATCCTCGTAACAGCCGGGCACGGTGTCGGCGCCGAAGGCGCGGCGATGGCCGGCGACCGAGGACGACATGCAGAGCCGCGAATTGGTGTCGACATTCGCCGTGCCGACAAAACCCTTCATCAGCTTGTTGGCAACGTAATAGTCTTCGGTGAGGAGCTGGCCGGAGAGATAGAACGCGACCGCGTCGGCACCGTCGCGCGCCACGATGTGCTGCATGCGATGGGCAACGTGGTCGAGCGCATCGCTCCAGGCGACGCGTTCCAGCGCGCCCTTGCAGCGGATCATCGGATGGAGCAGTCGGCTCTCCAGCCCGACGGTCTCGCCAAGCGCGGAGCCCTTGGAGCACAGCCGACCGAAATTGGCGGGATGATCGGGATCGCCCGCGATCGCCGCACCGCCCTTGCCGTCGGGCGTCGCCAGCACGCCGCAGCCGACGCCGCAATAGGGGCAGGTCGTCTTGGTGGCGCGGAGCTTCGGGTCGATCGCCGTCATATCAAGCCGCCTCATCAAGCCGCGTTGGCGGGACGCGCCAGCGCGCGGCCGAACATCATGTCGGTGCGAATCGCCGCCACCTTGTCGCGATTGCGGATCAGCTCGAGGTACCACAACGCATCGACGGTATCGCCGATCAGCACGGCGCCGGTGAGCCGGCCATCGGCGATGACCAGCTTCTTGTAGATACCGCGCCTTGTATCCGAGAGCACGAGGCTCTCGCTGCCCTCCCCGCCCATGAAATCGCCGGCGGAGAAAACGCTGACGCCGGAGACCTTCAGATTGGTCGAGACCACGCTGCCCTGATAGGACGCAGGCCGGCCGGCGAGATGCCGCGCAAGAACGCGCGCCTGCTCGTAGGCCGGCTCGACCAGGCCATAGCAGGTGCCGCGATGCTCGGCGCATTCGCCGAGCGCGTAGATGTCAGGCGAGGCCGTCTGCATCTCATCGTTGACGACGATGCCGCGATTGACCGCGATGCCGGCGTCCCTTGCCAGCGCGATGTTGGGCCTGATGCCGGCGGCGAAGATCACGGCATCGGCCTCGATGCGGCCGCCGTCGGCAAGCTCGACGGCTTCGACATGGCCCTCACCATGAATGCAGGCGGTCGACGCATTGAGCAGGATGCGGATGCCCTTGCGCTCGACCAGCGTCGTCAGCAGATCGGCCGCCGGCAGATCAAGTTGGCGCTCCATCAGCCGGTCCATCAGGTGCAGCAGCGTCACCGGCGCGCCGGCTTTCGCAAGACCATAGGCCGCTTCGAGCCCTAACAGGCCGCCGCCGACCACGACGACGCGCTTCCTGGCAGCCGCAAGCGTCAGCAGCAGGTCGACGTCGCGCGTGTCGCGAAAGGTGTGCACGCCGGCGAGATCGGCGCCCGGTACGTTCAGCCGCAGCGGCATCGAGCCGGTGGCGAGCACGAGCTTGGAATATTCCATGCTCTCTTCACCTTCGATCTTGAGCTCGCGGCGGCCGGTGTCGATCTCGGTGACGCGATAGCCGTAGCGCACCGTGACGCCGCGATGGCGCCACCAGTCGGCCGGCCGAAGCTCGATCTCGTGCGAACCGGTCTCGCCGGCCAGCACCGAGGAGAGCAGCACGCGGTTGTAAGCGAGCCGCGGCTCTTCGCCGATCACGGCGACCGCGTAGCGGCCGAGCGCGGTCTTGGCGAGCTCGTCGACCAGACGCGCGGCCGCCATACCGTTACCGACGATGACGAGCGGTTCACTCACGAGGCATCTCCTATTCGGCGGCCTGCGCCTGTGCGCCGTAGGCCTCGGAAATCATGTAGCCGGACAGCACGCCGTAGGCGTCGGTCCAGGCCGTGGCGAGTTCGGGCGTCCAGGCCTCGCCGAGGCCCATCTCAAGGGTCCACAGCAAGGTCGCGCCGACCACCGGATAGTGCTCGGCCTTGGCGCCATAGGCGACGTGACGCTTGGCGAGCGCCGAGGCCGCGGGAAGAATCGAGTCGAGGTTCGACAGGCCGCCGACGACGGCCGCGAGCATACCCATCAGCTTCTTGCGCTGCTCGGTCATATCCTCGGGAAACATCGCGCGCACGGACGGCGCCACCTCGAACAGGCGATCGTAGAACAGCACCGCGGCCGCCTCTGAAATCGGCGCGACCTTGGAAAAGCTCTGCTGAACGAGGGTGATCTGTTCTGAAGTCACGATGCTCTCCTGCCTGTTTCGGTTTGCCTTGGTGCGCGCCATTGCGAACCAGGTTCATGGGTCAAACGTCCATCAGCGACTTCTCCCCGCGTACGGGGAGAAGCGACATTTGTGCCAAACTCAGACTCGCGCTTCCGCAAGGCTTGCCGCGCCCTCACCCTGCGGGCTGCGACGCTGGTAGAACCACCAGGTGATGCCGAGGCAGGAGGCGTAGAAGGCGAGATAGATCGCGAGCGCGAGCTGCGGGCCGCCGGTCAGGGCAATCGATTTGCCAAAACCGGTCGGGATCAGATAGCCGCCGACAGCGCCGACCGCGCCGATGAAGCCGACCGCCGCACCGCTCTCGATGCTCGCCGTCTTCAGCGCCAGCGCGCGCGCCGCATCGCCCTTGCCGCGCACCTTGAACAGGTTCTGCTCGCGGAAGATCGAGGGGATCATGCGATAGGTCGAGCCGTTGCCGATGCCCGTGGTCACGAACAGGATCAGGAACATCGACAGGAAGCCGATGAAATCCTTTTGCCCGACGAAGTAGAGCACGCCGACCGTGGCGCCCGCCATCACGATGAAATTCCAGAAGGTGATGATCGAGCCGCCGATCCTGTCGGCGAGCCAGCCGCCGAGCGGACGCGACAGCGAACCGACCAGCGGCCCCAGGAACGCGATCGCGATCGTCACCGCCGGAAACTGCGTCTTGATCAGCAGCGGAAACGCCGCGGAGTAGCCGATGAAGGATCCGAACGTGCCGATATAGAGATACGCCATGATCCAGGTGTGCTTGCGTTTAACGACGGCAAGCTGGTTTCTGATCGACGACTTGGCCGTGGTCAGGTTGTTCATGAAGAACACCGCACCGAACACCGCGATCGCGATCGGCAGCACCCACATCAGGCCGGCATTCTGGAGGAAGACGCCGTCGACGGGGCTTGCCTGGAACAGGTTGATGACGGCGAGCGTCATCAGGATCGGGGTCAGGAGCTGTACGCTGGAGACACCGATATTGCCGCCGGCGGCGTTCAGGCCGAGGGCCCATCCCTTCATCCGGTCGGGGAAGAAGAAGGAGATGTTGGTCATGCTGGAGGCGAAGTTGCCGCCGCCGAGGCCCGCGGTCGAGGCGACCAGCAGCATCAGCCAGAACGGCGTGTCGGGATGGCTGACGAACCAGGCGAGCGACAGCGTCGGGATGAACAGGACAGCCGCGCTGAAGATGGTCCAGTTGCGGCCGCCGAACGTCGTTACCGCGAATGTGTAGGGAAAGCGCATCAAGGCGCCGATGAGCCCCGGCACCGCGACGAGCTGAAACAGCTGGTCGGTGGTGTAGTGGAAGCCCGCCTGCGGCAGCTTGGTGGCGACGATGCTCCAGATCAGCCAGACAGAGAAGCCGATATGCTCGGCCACGATCGACCAGATCAGGTTGCGTCGCGCGATGGTCTTGCCAGTCGCATTCCAGAACGCCTCATCTTCGGGGCGCCAGTCCGAAATCCACGTTGGATTCTTCGTCATTGAGTATCCCTTCCAGGCTCACCGCTGCGTCGTTGCAGGCTCTGCCTCCACGCGGAGGCGCGCGCCGAGGCCAAGCCCCGGTGGCGAGTTCACGATGCTGATTGATGATGTTGAGGGACGTCGTCGTTGGCGTCGCAGTTGGCGCTTCAATTTCCGTGCCAACCGCGCGCATTCCGGAAAGACTGGAAATTCAGGCGCTTATTCGCATTGCTCGAAATTTCTGCAGGACTATTTCGCACGCAAATTTTGCGATTCGCTCAATCCCTGTGCGGCGCACAAGGATTGAGCTTGATGATTCAAAATTAGGCGCGGGGTCAGCACGCGTTACCGAGGTGTTACGCGGCCTCGACGAAGCGATGACGCTCATAGAGGAATTCGAGCACGCGCTGGCGGCACTTCAAATACGTGGAGCTGGTCGCGAGATCGAGCCGCTTGCGGGGACGTGCGAGCGGCACCTCCAGCACCTCGCCGATGCGCGCGCTCGGCCCGTTGGTCATCATCACGATGCGATCGGATAGCAGCACCGCCTCGTCAACGTCGTGGGTGATCATCAGAATCGTGTTGCCGAGCTTCTGATGCAGCGCCATCACCGAATCCTGCAAGTGCGCGCGCGTCAGCGCGTCGAGCGCACCGAAGGGCTCGTCGAGCAGCAGCACCTTCGGCTCCATCGCCAGCGCACGGGCAATGCCGACACGCTGCTTCATGCCGCCGGAGACTTCCGAGGGTCGCTTGTCCTTGGCGTGGGCCATCTGCACGAGGTTGAGATTGTGCATGACCCAGGCGTCGCGCTCGGCGCGGGTCTTGGTCCTGGCAAAGACCTTGTCCACGCCGAGCCTGACGTTCTCGTAGACAGTGAGCCAGGGCAGCAGGCTGTGGTTCTGGAACACCACCGCGCGGTCGGGCCCCGGCGAGTTGACCTCCCGGTTCTCGAGCAGGACGCCGCCGGTGGTGGCGCCGGTCAGGCCTGCGATGATGTTAAGCAGGGTCGACTTGCCGCAGCCGGAATGACCGATGATCGAGACATATTCGCCCTTCTCGATCGTCAGGTTGATGTCCTTCAGCACCTCGGTGGTGGCGGCGCCGCGGGTAAAAATCTTGTCGATGTGATCGAGCTTCAGATAGGCGGTCATGTGCTTTCCCCTCAGTTCGGCGCGGTGCCGCGGGTGACGATCTTGCCGAGGCCCGCGATCAGGCGATCGAGCACGAAGCCGATGATGCCGACATAGAACAGCGCCAGGATGATCTCGCTGATATGCGAGGAGTTCCAGGCATCCCAGATGAAGAAGCCGATGCCGACGCCGCCGATCAACATTTCGGCCGCGACGATCGCAAGCCAGGACAGGCCGATGCCGATGCGAAGCCCTGTGAAAATGTAGGGCGCGGCCGCCGGGATCATGATCTTGGAGAAGAACTCGAGCGGGTTGAGCTGCACCACCGCGGCGACGTTGCGATAGTCCTGCGGGATGTTGCGGATACCGACCGCGGTGTTGATGATGATTGGCCAGATCGAGGTGATGAAGATAACGAAGATCGCCGACGGCTGGCCGTCACGGAAGGCGGCGAGCGACAGCGGCAGCCAGGCGAGCGGCGGGATGGTGCGCAGCACCTGGAACAGCGGATCGAGCCCGCGCATCGCCCAGACCGACTGGCCGACCAGCACGCCGAGCGCGATGCCGGCGATCGCGGACAGCGAATAGCCGAGCGCGACACGCTGGAGGCTGGCGGAGAGATGCCAGAACAGGCCCTTGTCGATGCCGCCATGGTCGAAGAACGGATCCAGGATCAGCTCCTTGGTGTCCTTGAACACCCGCGATGGCGGCGGCAGCGCCGAACCGGCGCGGCGACAAACGAGCTCCCATACCAGCGTCAGCAGCGCGATCACGACCAGCGGCGGGATGACGCGGACGGCAGTCTCCCTCGCCATCCGCGCGTAAGTCTCGGACCGCGGCGGACGCTTCGGCGTCATCGCGACGACCGGCGCGGCGGTGCCCGCAGGCGTCGCGGCCTCAATGTCCATCTTCGTGGCAGGCATGTTCATCGCAATCTCTCTTCGGCTCAAGGAAGATGCGGCCGCCCATTGGCGGCCGCTGGCTCCATCAGACTTCGACGCGCTTGATCGCGAGCGACTTCAGATAGGCGGCCGGATTCTCGGGATCGAATACCTTGCCGTCGAAGAAGGTCTCCTTGCCGCGCGAGGTGGTGGCCGGGATGTCTGCGGCCGCAACGCCGAGCGTCTTGGCCGCATCGCGCCACATGTCCTCGCGGTTGACCTTGGCGATCAGCGCCTTGGTGTCGAAGCCGGCTTCGTATTTGCCCCAGCGGATGTCCTCGGTGAGGAACCAGAGATCGTGGCTCTGGAACGGATAGGAGGCATGGTCGCGCCAGTACTTCATGATGTGCGGCGAGTTCTCGACCACCTTGCCGGGCAGACCGTAGTCGAACTTGCCGGCGGTGCGGTCGAGCACGTCCTCGACCGGACAGTTCATCCATTGCCGCTTGCCCATGATAGTGGCGAGTTCGGCCTTGTTTTCGGCCTTGTCGGACCACTGCTGGGCTTCCATCACCGCCATCAGCAGCGCCTTCGCCGCCTTCGGATATTTGTCGACGAACGCGGCGCGCATGCCGAAGGATTTTTCCGGATGTTTGTTCCAGAGCTCCCCGGTATTGACCGCGGTGTAGCCAATGCCCTGGTGGATCAATTGCAGATTCCAGGGCTCACCGACGCAGAAGCAATCCATGGTGCCGACCTTCATGTTGGCCACCATCTGCGGCGGCGGCACCACGATGGTCTCGATATCCTTGTCGGGATCGATGCCGCCAGCGGCGAGCCAATAGCGAATCCAGAGATCGTGAGTACCGCCGGGGAAGGTCATGGCGGCCTTTACGGACTTGCCGGACGCCTTCTTCTTCTCCAGCGCCGCCTTGAACGGCGACGCATCGACGCCGAGCTTCAGATCGGCATATTCGTTGGCAACCGAGATGCACTGGCTATCGAGATTGAGCCGCGCCAGGATGTACATCGGCGTCGGCTGGTTGTTCTGCGTCACCTTGCCGGCGGAGATCAGGTACGGCATCGGGGTGAGGATGTGCGCGCCGTCGATACCGTTGCCCTCCGAGCCGAGCACGAGATTGTCGCGCGTGGTGCCCCAGGACGCCTGCTTCTGCACGTCGGTGTCGGGCATGCCGTATTTGGCGAACAGGCCCTTGTCCTTGGCGACGAACAGAGGACCTGCGTCGCTGAGTGCGATGAAGCCGAGCTTGGCACCCTTGACCTCGGGGCCGGCGTCCTGCGCGAACGCGCCGGCGGGGAAATTCAGCTTGGCAGCGGCAAGAAGGGCAGCGGTGCTGCCGGTGGCCTTCAACAATTGACGGCGGCTCAGGCCCGAGGGCCGGCGGATGCGCGTGGTCATAGGCGGTGTCGTCCTTTGCGTCGTTGCAGAATTGATGCGTCAGTGCGCGCGAGCGGCCCGTCCGTCCGGTTGCGCCGGCGTTGGCGCATGCAAACGCAAGACGGGGAAAACCCCCGTCTGGTGGCGTCAGCAAATCGGATGAGAAGTCTCGCGGGACGGCTTCAATGGCGTCGGCCTGGAACTATTCAAGCTTCATGCCAAGCCCGGAGTCGCGAAAAATGTCATCAGAATGTTAAAGAGGGGCGCCAGACCGTCGCAGGATTGTTGCGCATTCGAAGATTGCGACCTGCTCAATTCTTGTGCGGCGCACAAAGCTTGTGCATCAGCTCAAGCTGGAGGCCCGGAGCCGCGGCAAAATCAGTTCGAGCACAGACTCATCCCGTTGAAATTGCTTCATCTTTCTGATGCCTCCGGGCGGCACGCAACTTGCATTTCCATTGACGTCAACGAAGACTGCGGCTTTGCCGCATTGTTGCAGCCGCTGGCGGCAGCAACCCGGAAGCTCAACTGCTTCGCGGCCCTCCTCGGCTCGGTTGTCGTGACGCGATTCCCAAGGCTTCCAATTTCCATCGCCCTCGTGCGCGGCAGGCCAGCCCGCACGTCCCATGACGTTTCAGCCACGCTCTCTCAGGCGCATGTCGTCCAACTTACGAAGCAAAAGGAACCATTGATGTCGTATCTCGCGCCTTCGGAATTCGTCACCAAGATGGTGGATGCGGGCGAATCCAAGATCTTCATGTCCACCCGGGATACCATCATCCGGGCCTACATGGCCGGCGCCATCCTCGCGCTGGCGGCGTGGTTCGCCGTCACGATCAACGTGAACACGGGCCAGCCGCTGGTCGGCGCGCTGCTGTTTCCGGTCGGGTTCGTCATGCTGTACCTGCTCGGCTTCGACCTCCTGACGGGCGTGTTCGTGCTCTCGCCGCTCGCCCTGATCGACAAGCGCCCGGGCGTCACCTTCGGCGGCGTGCTGCGCAACTGGGGCCTCGTCTTCGTCGGCAATTTCGCCGGCGCCTTCACCGTGGCCTTCATGATGGCCTTCGTCACGACCTTCGGCTTCACGCAAGACCCCGACAAGGTCGGAGCAGCCATTGGAAACATCGGCGAAGGCCGAACGCTCGGCTATGCCGCCCATGGCGCCGCCGGCATGGCGACACTGTTCCTGCGCGGAATGCTCTGCAACTGGATGGTCTCGACCGGCGTCGTCGGCGCCATGATCTCGACCTCGGTCTCCGGCAAAGTCATCGCGATGTGGATGCCGATCCTGGTGTTCTTCTACATGGTGTTCGAGCATTCCGTCGTGAATATGTTCCTGTTCCCGTCGGGCCTGATGCTCCATGCGAAGTTCTCGATCATGGACTATTTGATCTGGAACGAGATCCCAACCGTGCTCGGCAACCTCGTGGGCGGCCTCGCCTTCACCGGGATGACCCTCTACGCCACGCACGTCATGACCCTGCCGAAGCGCCAGGCCGGCAAGGCTACGCCGCCCCGCGTTGCGGCCTGATCGAATACGTCTCGACAGGGGAGCCTCGCCCGACCAGGGTGAGGCTCCCTTCTCCTGGTGATGACGATGACCCCCGGATTTCAGATTTCGGTCGGCCAACATTCCGACAAGGGTCGCAAGCCCATCAACCAGGATTTTCACGGCGTCCTGATTCCGGACGAGCCGCAGCTCAGCCTCAAGGGCATTGCGGCCGTTCTGGCCGACGGTATCTCGAGCAGCACGGTGAGCCAGATCGCCAGCGAGTCGGCGGTCAAAAGCTTCTTGATGGACTATTACTGCACGTCGGAATCCTGGACGGTGAAGACGTCCGCCCGCCGCGTGCTGGATGCGACCAATTCCTGGCTGCACGCGCAGACGCGCAAGAGCCAATATGCCTATGACCGCGACAAGGGCTACGTCTGCACCCTCAGCGCCCTGGTCATCAAGGCAACCACCGCGCATATTTTCCACGTCGGCGACTGTCGCGTCTACCGCGTCTCCGGCAAGGCGCTCGAGCAGTTGACCGACGATCACCGGATCATCGTGTCGTCGGAGCAGACCTATCTCGGCCGCGCGCTCGGCATCAATCCGCAGCTCGAGATCGACTACCAGGCGTTCGAGATCGAGGCCGGCGACACCTTCATCCTGGCAACCGACGGCGCCTACGAATTCGTCGACCCGCGTTTCATCACGAGCGCACTCGGCGAGCACGCAGCCGAGCTCGACGGGGCGGCAAAGGCGATCGTCGAGGAAGCATACCGGCGCGGCAGCGACGACAACATCACCGTCCAGATCCTCCGCATCGACGCGGTGCCGCAGCGCGACCCGGCCGGCATCTTCAATCGGACCTCCGAACTGCCGCTGCCTCCGCTGCCGGAGCCGCGGGCGATCTTCGACGGTTACAGGATCGTCCGGGAAATCCACGGCAGCAGCCGCAGTCATATCTATCTGGCCGTCGATACGGAGACCGAGGAGCCGGTCGCGCTCAAGCTGCCGTCGATTGATCTGCGCGACAACGCGGCCTATCGCAAGCGCTTCCTCATGGAGGAGTGGATCGCGCGCCGGATCGACAGCCCGCACGTGCTGAAGCCGCTGTCACAGTCGAGACGGCGCAGCTATCTCTACGTCGCGGCCGAATTCATCGATGGGCAGACCCTGAAGCAGTGGATGACCGACAATCCGCGCCCCGATCTCGATACCGTCCGCGGATTGGTCGAGCAGATCGCCGCGGGTCTGCGCGCCTTCCACCGCATGGAGATGCTGCATCAGGATCTCAGGCCGGACAACATCCTGATCGACAAGACGGGGACCGCGAAAATCATCGACTTCGGATCGGTCAGGGTGGCAGGCGTCACCGAGGCCGCGCCGTTAGGTGAGGCCGACGAAATCCTGGGAACAGTCCAATATACCGCGCCGGAGTATTTTCTTGGGCAAGGCGGCTCGCCGCGCTCCGACATGTTTTCGCTGGCCGTGATCTGCTACCAGATGCTTACGGGCAAGCTTCCCTATGGCACCCAGATCGCCAGGATCCGGCGCAAGTCGGACGTGCGGAGGCTTCAGTACCGCCCGGCCGACGACAACCGCAACGTGCCCGCGTGGGTCGACGGCGCGCTCAGGCGTGCGCTGCATCCGGATCCCTACAAGCGGCACGAGGATCTGTCCGAATTCGTCTTCGAGCTTCGCACGCCCAATCCGGCCTATCTCGACACGCGGATCACACCCCTGTTGGAGCGCAGTCCGCTGATGTTCTGGAAGCTGACCACGGCGGCGCTCGCCTGCGCCGTCGTGGTGCTGCTGGCCCTGCTGCACGCGCGCTAGGGCGCCGGCTTCGTCAGGCCGGCTCCGCCGCCTTCGTTCCGAGCGGCTTCGGCGCCATGCCGCCGCCCGGCTTGAGATGGAATTCGTAGGTCATCAGGTGCCATTGCCCGCTCGCCTTGCTCCCGTCGGGCATCGCCGGATCGTTGCGCGGCTCGACCTTGGCAACGAGGTCGTCCTTGACCCCGAACACCACATCGGAATCAAGATATTTGTCGCCGTCCATGAAGACGTGCGTGATCAGCGGCTCGTACCCCTTCGCATTGACCAGGAAGTGCACATGGGCCGGGCGCATCGGATGACGCTTGGTCTGCATGATCATCTCGCCGACCGGGCCATCGGTCGGGATCGGGTAGCTGCACGGCAAAATGGTGCGGAAGAAGAAACGGCCGTCGCCATCCGTGATGAAGCGCGCCCGCGCCGAGGCGCCGACCTCGTCATAATTCGGCTTCTGTGAATCGTAGAAGCCGTCATCGTCGGCATGCCAGACGTCGACGGGGACATTGGCGAGCGGCTTGCCGTTGAGGTCGGTGACGCGGCTCTGCACGAACATCCGTTCGCCAGTCTGATTATTCGGAGAGATGTCGGTACCGTGCGCGGTCACCTTGTGCTCGCCGACATAGAACGGACCGAGCACGGTGGTCTCGGTGGCCCCCTCGCGGTCGCGGTGGTTGACCGCGTCGACCAGCATGGAGACGCCGAGCACGTCGGACAGCAGGATGAACTCCTGGCGGGTATCGGTGCATTTCTGGCCGGTGCGGGTCAGGAAATCGATCGCGTATTCCCATTCCGCGAAGGTCAGGCCGGTCTTGCTCACGTAATCGTGCAGCGACTTCACCAATTCCTGGAGCAGGAATTTCGCGCGCGTGTCAGGCGTGTTGTCGAAGCTCGTGACCACGGCTTCGGTGAGTTCGGTCTCGTTGAACTGGGTCATGGTGCGTTTGCCTTACGTTTTTTCCGTTGGCCCCGGAAGGGCTCCTTGGACACGTTCCAGGGTGGAGCCTACACCAGCCGGCGGGGCCGCGTTAAGCGCAACCCGCTTGGAATGGGGCTGCCATTTCGGCTATCAATTCCCTACAAAACCGCCCGGAGGAACTGATGCTCGCTCCCACCCCCGCCTCGCCCGAATCCGTCGGCATGTCTAAGGCTGCGCTCGACCGCGTCGATGCGCACCTGAAAAGTCGGTACATCGATGCCGGCCGCTTCCCGGGCACGCAGCTCCTGGTCTTTCGCCGCGGCAAGATCGCCCACAGCTCGGTGCAGGGCTTTGCCGATATCGAGCGCAAGGCGCCGGTCAAGGACGACACCATCTACCGCATCTATTCCATGACCAAGCCGCTTACCAGCGTCGCCTTCATGATGCTGGTCGAGGAAGGCCTCGTCGCGATCGACGAGCCCGTCGCCAAATACATTCCGCAATGGAAGGATCTCGGCGTGTTCGTCGCCGGCACCGCGCCTTCCTTCCTGACCCGGCCGCCGTCCCGGCCGATGCTGATCGTCGACCTGCTGCGCCACACCGCCGGCCTCACCTACGGCTTCCAGCAGCGCTCCAACGTCGATGCCGCCTATCGCACTGAAAAGATCGGCGAGGTCGAGAAGTCCGGCACGCTCCAGAGCATGATCGAGGCGCTGGCAAAAATTCCGCTGGAATTCTCGCCGGGCGAAGCCTGGAACTACTCGGTGGCGACCGACGTGCTTGGCTACCTCATCGGCAAGATCTCGGGGATGCCGTTCGAGCGTTTCCTCAAAACACGTATCCTCGATCCGCTCGGCATGACCGACACCGACTTCCACGTGCCGGCCGCCAAGGCGCACCGTTTCGCGGCCTGCTATTCAGCCGATCCCGGTGGCGGCATGACCTTCCATGCCGGCCAGCGCCGCGAGGGCCTGACGCTGCAGGACGACCCGACCAAGAGTTCGTTCCTCATCCCGCCCTCCTTCATCTCAGGCGGTGGCGGGCTGTGCTCGACGGTTGCCGACTATCTCACCTTCTGCCGCGCGCTGCTCAATGGCGGCGAACTCGGCGGCGTCAGGCTGCTCGGGCCGAAGACGCTGGCCCTGATGACGAGCAATCACATTCCGGGCGGCCGCACGCTGCCGGACGTCTCGCGCTCGCTGTTCTCCGAAGCCGCCTATAACGGCATCGGCTTCGGCCTCGGCTTCGCCGTGACCATGCGCCCGGCCGAGACGATGATCGCCGGCAGCCCCGGCGAATTTAATTGGGGGGGCGCGGCCACCACCTCGTTCTGGATCGACCCGGCCGAGGAGCTGATCACCATCTTCATGACCCAGGTGCTGCCGTCGAGCGCCTATCCGCTCCGGCGCGAATTGCGCAGCATGGTCTATGCCGCGATCACTGAGAGCAATCTCTGACCAATTGAACCGATCCCGCGGCTGTGGGCCGCGGGATCGCGATATCAGGCGCTCATTTGAGCATCTCCGGCACGATCAGACGCGGCAAGAACAGCGACACGCTTGGCCAAACGATGACCGCCGCCAGCACGAGCAACATCGGAATCAGCATGATCACCGTGTCCTTCAGGGCATAACGCAGCCGCACGCCGGCAATCGAACAGGCGATCATCAGACATAAGCCGTAGGGCGGCGTCACCAGTCCGAAGGCGAGCGATATGATGGAAATGATCGCGAACTGGACAGGATGGAGGTCTACGGACTTGGCTAGCGGCTCCAGCACGGTACCGACGATGATGATGGCCGGGATGGCGTCGAGGAAACAGCCCACCACCAGAAAGCAGAAGGAGATGAAGAAGCCCGCTGCAATCGGGCCCATGCCCCAGGTCGAGACGTTGGCCAGCAGTTCCTGCGGAATCCTGTAATAAGCCAAAAGCCAGCCGAAGGCGCTCGCGGTACCGATGCAGAACAGCGCGACGCCGGCGAGACGTCCGGTGTCGAGCAACGCCTTGTAGAGCTGGCGCGCGCCGGTTTCACGGTAAAAGAACGTCGACAGCGCCATGGAATAAAGCACCGCGACGCAGGCGGATTCGGTCGCGGTGAACCACCCCAGCAGAATCCCGCCGACAATGATGAACGGCGTCATCAGCGCCGGTATCGACCGCAAGATAGCCCACCACATGTCGCGCCAGCTGTCTTTCGGATAGGTGGGATAGCCGCGGCGCACGGCATAGACATGCACGGTCGCCATCTGTGCTCCCGCGATCAGCAGGCCGGGTACGATGCCGGCAAGATACATCGCGGCGATCGAGGTCGAGATCAGTCCACCCCACACGATCATCAGGATCGAGGGCGGGATGATGACCGCGAGCACGGCCGAGACCGCGGTGATGGCGATGGAGAACGAGAGGTCGTAGCCCTCCTTGGTCTGAGCATCGATGAAGATCTTGGACTGGCTCGCCGCGTCCGCGGTGGAGGAGCCTGAGATGCCTGCAAAGAACACCGACAGCACGACATTGATCTGCGCCAGCGATCCTGGCCAGTGTCCGACCATCGAGCGCGACAGCGCGACCAGCCGGTCGGTGATGCCGCCGATGCTCATCAGGTTGGCGGTCAGCAGGAAGAATGGCACCGCCAGCAGGATGAATGAATTGTAGGCGTTGAAGGTCTCCTGCGCGAGCGTCATGATCGACAGGCGCGGCTCGGTCAAAAGGATCGGCACACAGGCGAGGCCGAGTGCGAAGGCGACCGGCACGCGTATGATGAGCAGGCCAACGAAAGTCCCGAACAGGACCATCGCGGCCTGTCCGGCAGAAAGAATATTGCCGCTCATCGATTTGCCCCAACCAGGATCCGCATCTCGTCGACAATCTGCTCACCCGCAAATACGATCCACGTCACGCCGGCCACTGGCCAGGCGACATGGATCATCCAGAGCGGCAGATCCGCCAGTTCAGACGTTCGGTTCCAGGCGAATCGCGTGAATTCGAGCCCGGCCCACACGAACACCAGCGCCATCGCCAATATGCCCAGCCGCGCGAGAATCCGCACCGCGGCTTCGCTACGGCGCGACAGGTCGGGCCAGACGTCGACCTCGAAATGCTGCGACTCTCTGATGCCGACCATGGCGCCGATCATGATCGTCCAGATGAAGAGGAAGCGCGCCATCTCCTCGGTCCAGATGTAGGACGGAATGAACGGCGTGTAGCGCGAGATGATCTGCAACGTGACCGGAATGACCAGAATGCCGACGCAGGCGGCGAGCAAAATTTCCAGCAATTTTGCATAGGCCGCCGTCGCTCGGCGCCATAGCGACGGGTTCGGCGGCATCGATATTTCAGTCATCATGGCTCCGGGGGATCACGATCACGGAATGGGGCAAGCCGTCTGGCTTGCCCCGACTTCCTGTCGCGCGATGCGACAATTCTCAGGCGACGTTGATCTTCTCGAAGATGCCCTCGGCGCCGATTTCCTTGGCGTAGGTGGCCATCACGGGATCGGCGAGTTTCTTCATGGCGTCGCGCTCCTCGAACGGAACGCGCTTGAGCTTGCCGGCCTTCTCCAGCGTGTCGAGCTTGACGACTTCCTCGCTCGACTCCAGTTGACGGCCGTAGTCGCCGGCCTCCTTGCCGGCCTTCATGATCGCGTCCTGCAAGTCCTTGGGCAAGGTCTTCAGCGTCTTCACCGAGAAGCAGATCGGCCGGATCGATACCGCATGCTGCGTCAGGTTGAGATGGGGTGCCACTTCATAGAACTTCATCGCCTCGACGCCGGCCGCCTCGTTTTCGCCGGCCGAGATCACGCCGTTCTGGATGGCGTTGTAGACTTCGTTGTAGGCGATTACGGTCGGGCTCATGCCGACGGCCGCAAACGTCTTCGACCAGATCGGAGCGCCCTGCACGCGAACCTTGAGACCCCTGAGGTCAGCAAGGTTCTTGAGCGGCTTATTGGCGAAGATGTTGCGGATGCCACCGCCTGCATAACCAATCAGAACGACCTCGGCCTTGGCCGCGACTTCATCGGCGACCGGCGCAAGGATATTCTGTTCGACCACCTTGTTCATGTGCTCGATGCCCTTGAACACAAAGGGCGCATCGATGAACGGCGCCGCCTTGGCGAAGGTCGACATATGGGCCGGCGAGACGATGCCGTAATCGACCGCCTTGCCCTGGGACATGTATTCGAAATACTGCTTTTCGAGGCCGAGCGATGAGTTGCGGTGCAGCGTGAAGTTGATCGGCTTGCCGTAGTACTTCTTCACCAGTTCCTCGAACCGGAGCAGCGCCCGGTTGAAGGCATGATCGTCGTTGAACTGGACCGCGCCGTTCAGCGTGATCGGCGCTTGCGCCCTGAGAATCGATGGCATGCCAACCGCAGCCGCCGCAGTGCTCGCCCCGATACCAGCGAGAAATGACCGTCGCTTCATCGTCTCCCCTCCCTTTGATGCTCCGGCCCTGTAGCCGGGCCGTGAGCGCAGCCGGCATGCGGCTTGCGAGAGGGAAGCGTATGAAAAACGTCGGCAGGACGGAAGTCATTTCGCGTGCGCTGGAGGTAATCTTCGTCGCAGGGCTATTCCTGCACAACCTGTTGCACTGCAACTCGCGCTCCTGCTGGCGCGCGGCAGGCCGCATGGACGGTCTCGCATTCTCGTAAGAGACGTGCTCGTAAGAGACGTGCGGACCTGTGCGCTGCACGCAGAAACCCGCTCGCCTTCAATCACAGGCCTAGTGCATATGGCCGATCAGATAGATGCCGCCGCCGATCACCAGAACGGCCGGTACGGCCCACAGAATGAAAACCGGCATTTGTCATCCTCCTCAGTTTTCAGTTTGATGTGCAGACCTTGACCGTCTTCATGCTGCTCTCAGCCTCGGTGCGCGACTTGTAGATCGTACCCGACGGGCTGACGACCGTCATGGACGTGTCCGTCGGCTTCTTGTCGACGACGGTGCACTTCTTCGTCTTGACGTCCTGCACGACATAGAACTCGTCGGCCGCGAACGCCGGCAGGGACAATGCAGCAAGCATCAGCGCTGCAGTCGCTACTCTCAGCTTCATTTTCTCCTCCTCCAATCGCCGGGCATTCCGACCCGGCCGCTTCGTAAACGGGAAAAAATGGCAATTTGTTCCTATGCGCTCAGGAACGCCCTGCGTGGCAGGATGTTGTTGCGGCGCTTAGCCTCTTGAGGAGAACAAGATGAAGAAGCTGTTCCTGCTGTCCGCGGCGGTGATGATCTCGACCGGCGCGTTCGCGCAATCCACCGTGGAGACCACGACCGGAACCGGTCATGCGGCCGCGGTTCAGATCGAGCCGCAATACCGAACCAAGATCAAATCCTACGTCACCGAGCACCGCGTTCGCCCGGTTACGACGAAGGAAAAGATCATCGTGGGCGCGACGGTGCCGAGCGATGTCGAGCTCGAGGCGGTTCCGACAGACTGGGGTCCCTCGCTCACCAAGTATCGCTACGTCTACTCCGGCGATCGCGTGATGCTCGTGGATCCCGGATCGCGCACGGTCGTGCAGGAAATCGATTGATCAAGGCGAGATTGGCGGTCGCCGTAAAGGCGGCCTCCCCCTCCCCGAGTTCGCCGCGCCGCATGAAATCGCATCTGAGGCCCGGATTGCTGGGCTCAGCCTGGCGATTGTCTACGTCTCTGGACTGCGCGCCGCTGCGAAAATCGTGGAGACGAGCCCAGGGCGACAGAACTGTATCGCGCTCTACCCGATCGTCTGCAACGCCGGAAAGGTCTCCAGCAACCAGATGCTCACATTCGAGACGGTGCCGGTGAGAAAGCCGATGCCGGTGATCACCATCAAGACGCCCATGGCGCGCTCGACATTGACGAGATGGCCCTTCATGCGCGCGAACAGCTTTGAGAACTGCTCGATCATCAGCGCCGCGATCAGGAAGGGAATGCCGAGACCTGCGGAATAGACTGCGAGCAGGCCGGCGCCCTTCGTCACGGTCGCTTCGGCTGCGGCGATCGAGAGAATCGCGGCGAGGATCGGGCCGATGCAGGGCGTCCAGCCGAAGGCGAAGGCCAGCCCCATGGCGTAGGCGCCCCACAGGCCGACGGGTTTGGGGATCGGCAGCCGTCCCTCGCGCATCAACAGGCCGATCCGCGTCAGTCCCAGGAAGTGCAGGCCCATGACGATGATGACGATGCCGGCGAGGATCGACAGCTCGGCCGACCAGGCGCGGATCAGCCCGCCGATCAGCGAAGCACTGGCGCCGAGCGCCACGAACACCGTGGAGAAGCCGAGCACGAACAAGAGCGCCGACATCATGATAGCGCGCTTGGAGGCCGAGGTCGGCTCGTCGCTCTCGACATGCTCGATCGTGGCGCCCGTGAGATAGATCAGATAGGGCGGGACCAGAGGCAGGACGCAAGGGGAGAGGAAGCTGACGAGGCCGGCAATCAGCGCCGCCGGGATCGAAACATTTTGCATGATGCAGTCGGAGCCATCTCAGGCTCTTGGCCACGCACGGGGAATGCACGCAAACCGGAGCCGAACCGGCTCTGGTGTAGCCGATGCCGGAAAATGCGCAACAGAGGCGCACAAAACCAGGGCTCCTCCCGATGCCGTCTGTGATCACAGATGCGGCATCGGGACGCGCACAAATCTCGCCAAAAAGCGAGACTCGGCGGCGCGGCTACTTCACCACGCGGAGCAGCGGACGCCGGGGCTGGTCCTGCGTCTGCTTGGAAGGGGGCTGCGGTTGGCTTCCAGCGCTCCGCAGCATTTCGTCGCACAGCGCCTTGAGATCGGCACTGTCAATTCCTTTGAGCTTCATCCGCACATCGAGGATGACGATGGACAGCAGCTCGGCCGACTCGCGGCTATTGCTCTGGTTGAGAACCCTGCGGCACTCCTCAAGCGTCTCCAGCACCGACTGCAACTGTTCGTCTGAATGCGACACCGGCGTTCTTTCCGTTAATTCGGCCTGCGAGACGTGCTTGTGGTGATCCCCTCGGCCCCCATGAAGGGTCGAGGATAACACGAGGCGCCCGCGCCTCCGAATTTGATTTCAATGTGTTGCTGCCTGGAAACTGTGGTTGCAGCGAACATCGCCCCGCTGGGCGGGAGGCCATTATTGTGGCGGCCGGAAACAAAACGCGTAGCGCCGTGTGATTGATCCATTCCGCAAGCCGGCAGGTCTCGCGCAAGCACGTCCGTTATGGACAGCGCCAATAATCCCGCAGCCATTTCACGGCTCGCAACGGAACTCACGTCACACCCCTCTTTCGGACGATGGTCTGCCCGATTCCCGGCCCTTGTCAGCACTTGGATACCGCCCACGCGGCAGTAAGGATGGCGTTCAAAACTCGCCGTTCCCCAACCCGCAGTGGTTGTGGTTTGCTTAAGATTCTGCCAGTTTAGCGACCCGAAGGGACTTGTATGCACTCCTTGGCGGAAAGGGGCGTTCCGCTGGAGGAACGCCCAAAGATCAATATCAGCGGCCTCTCCGATTGGGATGCGGCCCGCATATTCTTGGAAGTCGTTCGATGCGGCAGTTTTCGCTCGGCGTCTGAACGCCTGTCGCTGTCGATCAATGCCGTCCGCCGCCGGATTGATGATTTCGAGCGCCAGACCGGCACCACGCTGTTCACCCGCGACGTCCACGGCACTCATCTGACCGATGAAGGTGCACTGGTGGTCTCCGCCGTCGAGCGCATGGAGGCGGCTGCCTTCGACGTGCTGCGCACCAGCGATTCGACGGCCAACGCTCTGTCCGGCGAAGTTCGTGTGGCCGTGACCGAGGGCCTCGGGACGTTCTGGCTCGCCCCGCGGCTGGTCGAATTCCAGCAGGCCTATCCGAAGATCCTGGTCGACCTGCACTGCGCGATGCGCTCGGCCGACGTCTCCCGTCACGAGGCCGACGTCGCCATCCATCTGTCGCGTCCCTCGGCGCTCGACGTCAAGCTGGTGCGGCTCGGCCGCATGCATCTGATGTTCTGGGCCTCCGAAAAATACATTTCAAGACATGGCGCGCCGCGCTCGGCGATGGAGTTGATCAAGCACCGCCTGGTGCTGCAGTTCGCCGACCAGCTCGCCGCCAAGGAAACGTTCGAGAGCTTCTTCCCCGGCGTTCCGGAACGTGACCTGCTGGTCATGAAGACCAACGTCTCAAGCGCCAACTACTGGGCGGTCGCGAATGGCGCCGGAATCGGCGTATTCCCGAGCTACGCCATTGCGCTTGGCGGGAAGTTGATTCCACTGGAGGTCGAGTTGAACCGACCGCTGGATATCTGGTTGTCCTACCATCCTGGTAGCGGCCGGATTCCGCGAGTGCGGCACATGATTGACTGGCTGATCGAAGCCTTCAATCCGGCGCGATTCCCGTGGTTTAAGGAAGAGTTCGTGCATCCGCATGAATTCAAGGACTCGTATATGGGCGAACCCCTGACCCAGCTCTTCGGGGGATTTTCAACCGAAGAACGATGAGAAAACGAATGAAAACAGCGGCGAAGAGAATGAAGCAGCGCAGTGCCGGCAAGCCGGACATTGAGCTGGGCAAACGCATCCGTCTGCGGCGCGTCGAGATGAAGATCTCGCAGGCCGAGCTCGGCGAGAAGCTCGGCGTCAGCTTCCAGCAGGTCCAGAAATACGAGAAGGGCGTCAATCGCGTCGGCGCGGCTCGGCTTCAGCAGATCGCCACTTCGCTCGACGTGCCCGTAACCTTCTTCTATGACGGCGACAACAAGGCGCGCGAAGTCGAGAGCCTGCTCTTCCTGGACTCAGCCTTCAGCCTCCGCCTGCTGCGCGCCTACAGCAAGATCAAGGACCAGACGGTGCAGCGTCAGCTCGTCTCGCTGATGGAATCGATCGCGGCGAACGAAGCCTGAGATCAATCGGCGCTCTGGCCCACCGGCCGATGTTCAATCCACCGCGTCATGGGGGCGCGGCCGGATTGAACGAGGCCTAGCCCGCGCGCTTGCGCGCGGCTCTCTTTTCGGGGCGGCCATGACGCCGCGCACGATCGCAGCGATGAACCTTCCGGTGCAGAAGCGCATACGGCAAACGGAGGCTTCGCTCCAGCGGATCGAGAACATGAATTTCGGCTTCGGCCAGCGCCATGTCGTGGTCAACATCCCCGCCGCCCTCGCCGAAGCGGTCGAGAACAATGTGGTGGTGCGGCGCTATCGCGTGATCGTCGGCAAGACCGAGGCGGCGTTCTTCAGCAATGCCGGTAGCCATCCCTGACCGCGCACATGACGCGCTAGCGCCATGCAATCGCGGTACAGGCGGATGCAAAGCCGCATCCCTCGGCGCGGTTGACCCCGACCTCGGCCCGGCCGCACATTGCGCCCGGCCTACGACAAGCGAGCGCGCGATGCCCGACATTTCCAGCACGACCGAGGCAGCTTACGCCGACGGCAAGATCCTCAAGCACACAACCAGTGGCGTCGGCGTGATCACCTTCAACAATCCCGACAAGCGCAATGCGATGTCGCTGGAGATGTGGGAGGGATTCGGCGAGGCGCTGACGAGCTTGCGCGATGACCAGACGGTGCGCGTCGTGATCCTGAGCGGCGCCGGCGGCAAGGCGTTCGTCTCCGGCGCCGACATCAGCCAGTTCGAGAAGACCCGCCACAACGCGGCGGCATCGGAGGAATATGCAAAACGCAGCGCCGCCCAGCGCGCGCTGCTCGCCGATTATCCCAAGCCGACGATCGCCTGCATCCAGGGCTTTTGCCTTGGCGGCGGCATGCAGGTCGCGATGCTCACCGATATCCGCATCGCCGCGCATGGCAGCCAGTTCGGCATTCCCGCCGCCAAGCTCGGAATCGCCTATGGCTATGACGGCTTGCGGCATCTGGTGTCGCTGGTCGGACCGTCCTGGGCGCGGCTTCTGATGTACACGGGCATGCGCATCGATTCTGCCGAGGCGCTGCGCATCGGACTGGTGGAGCGTGTGATTCCGGACGATCAGCTCTGGGGCGAGACCATGGCGATTGCGCAAGGCATTTCGGAGAACGCGCCGCTCGCGATCAAGGCGGCCAAGATAACCATCGCGCAAGTGCTGAAGGACGAGAGCCAGCGCGACATGGAGGCGATCAAGGCGATCGGCAATGTTTGCATGGACAGTGCAGACTTTCGCGAGGGCCGGCAGGCGTTCATGGAGAAGCGCAAGCCGCAGTTCCAGGGGCGATGATTCCGTCGTCATTGCGAGCGAAGCGGCGAAGCGAAGCAATCCAGACTGCCGCTGCGGAGGCGGCCTGGATGCTTCGTCGCTTCGCTCCTCGCAATGACGGGAGACAACGTGAACATGTATTCAGGAAGATTAAATTCCTGCGCGCCTCCCACACGGGAGCAACCAATTGATGTCCCGGCGGTTCTTTCGCCATCAATGAGGGAGGTTGCGATGAAGGCAAAATTTGCTGTTCTTGCTCTGGCTGCCATCAGTGGTGTGGCGCTCACCTCGGGACCGGCGCTCGCGGCGATGCCGAACGGCATCCCGCAGGCGGATCGAATTGCGAGCGGTCCGGCCGCTGATGTCGATCAGGTACGCTGGGTGTGCAACCCCTGGGGCCGCTGCTTCTGGCGTCCGAACTATTACGGCGCCTACGGCTATTATGGCGGCCCGCGACGCTTCTACGGCCCACGTCCGTGGGGCTGGGGACATCGCCACTACTGGCGCCGCTGGTGATTTACGAAGCGGGCCGCGAAGCTCCCTTTTTGCGTCTAGCCTGTCGTCGCGCAGACACTGCGCTCCCTCGCCCCACCTGCGGTGAGGGGTGAAGCAGCCGCTATCCGATTATTTTCAGAGTGCCGCAAGCACCGCTTTCGTAATGTCGGCCGTGCCGTCGCTGCCGCCGAACTCCATCGGCTCGATGCCGCCGGCATAGACCTGATCCACCGCGCGCTCGATCGTCTCGCCGGCTTCCGCCGCGCTCTCGACGCCGTGCTTGTCGGCGAGCCAGTCCAGCATCATCGCCGCGGACAGGATCATGCCGGTGGGATTGGCCTTACCCTGCCCCATGATATCGGGCGCGGTGCCGTGGCAGGGCTGGAACACGGCATACTTGTCGCCGATGTCGGCGGACGGCGCCATGCCGAGGCCGCCGATCATGCTCGCGGTGATGTCGGAGAGAATGTCGCCGAACATGTTCTCCATCACCATCACGTCGAAATCCCAGGGCCGCTTGACCAGCATCGCCGAGCAGGCATCGACATAGAGCCGATCCGTCTTCACTACCGGATGGTGCTTCTCGATCTCGTCGAAGATGCCGCGGAAGAAAGCAAAGGCCTTGAACACGTTCGCCTTGTCGACGCAAGTCAGCATCCCCGGCTTGCCGCGCGCCTTGCGCCGCTCGGCGAGGCGAAACGAGAACTCGAACAGACGCTCGGATGTCCTGCGCGTGATCACCATGGTCTCGCGCGCGTCCTCATGGGTGACGACGCCCTTGCCCATCGAGGCGAACAGGCCTTCGGTCGATTCGCGGATCACGACGAGATCGATACCGCGCTGGTCGGCGCCGACGATCGGGCTCGGCACGCCCGGAATGAGTCGCGCCGGCCGCACGCCGGCATAGAGATCGAAGATGAAGCGCAGCTCGATCTGCGGCGCGATCTCGGTATTGTCGGGGTAGCGCACCGACGGCAGGCCACAGGCGCCGAGCAGGATGGCGTCCGCCTCCTCGCACAGCTTGATGGTGGTATCAGGCATCGACTTGCCGGTCGCAAGATAATTGGTGGCACCCGCCGGCGCCTCGGTGAAGCGGAAGCGTAAGCCGGACTTCGCCTCGATCTTGCGCAGGACTTCGATGGCCGGCGCCATGACTTCGGGACCGATGCCGTCACCGGCAAGCACGGCAATGTGGAAGGCGTTGTTTGCGGACATTTGAACGGGCTCAGGAAGGAGTTAGCCAAGTCGTCATTGCGAGCGAAGCGAAACAATCCAGAACTGCATCTGTGGAGGCACTCTGGATTGCTTGGTCGCTTCGCTCCCCGCAATGACGAAGAGAGAGCGGTTGCTACGGCGTCAGCACCGTGCGCCCGACCACCGCGCCCTGCTGCAATTGCACCAGCGCGTCATTGGCCTTGGCGAGCGGCTGGCGCGTCACCGGGATCGGCGGCACGTTCTTGGTGCGGACGAGATCGAGCAGCTCCTGCGTCTCGCGCAGATTGCCGACATAGCTTCCCTGGATCGTCACCGCCTTGATCGGGATCAGCGGCAGCGCCCAGGTCGCGCCGCCGCCGAACAGGCCGACGATGACGAGCTTGCCGCCCTTGGTCAGGCAATCGAAGCCGAGTTGCGTGGTCGCGGCGTTGCCGACGAGGTCAATCACGGCGCGGATCGGCCCGCCGGCTTTCTTGGCCAGCTGCTCCAGCGCATCCGGCGCCTTGGGATCGACGGTCGCGAGCGCCCCGGCCTTCTCTGCGGCCTCGCGCTTCCTGGCGTCGATGTCGAGCATGATCGCGCCCTTGCCGCCCATCGCCTTGAGCAGCGACAGCGCCATCAGGCCGAGGCCGCCGGCACCGAACATCACGATCGGGGTGTCGAAGTGCTGCTCGACCTTCTTCAGCGCGCTGTAGGTGGTGACGCCCGAGCAGGCGTAGGGCGCGGTCGCCGCCGGGTCGAGCCCCCTGAGATTGAGCAGATAGCGCGGATGCGGCACCAGCATGTGATCGGAATAGCCGCCGTCGCAATAGACGCCAAGCGAGCGCGGCGTCGCGCACATGTTCTCGTCGCCCGCAAGACAAACAGCGCATTTGCCGCAGCCGATCCAGGGATAGACCAGGCCGACATCGCCGAGCTTCAGATCGCCCTGGTCGGTCGGCTTTACGTCGGGGCCAAAGGCGAGGACCTCGCCGACGGTCTCGTGCCCCATGGTCAGCGGCAGGTTGATGCCGCGATCCTTCAGCGACAGCGGCTTGCGGCCGTGGCCGAGATCGTAGCCGCCTTCCCAGATGTGGAGGTCGCTGTGGCAGACGCCCGCGGCCTTCACCTTGATCAGCACCTGCGTGCCCGACGGCTCCGGCGTGGCCTCGTCGAACTCCTGCAGCGGCGCCTTGAAATCGGCGACCTTGAAACTCTTCATCTGCGTCCTCCCGGCATGCTTCTCGTTCTCACGAGCCACCATGCCATGACCGGCAGGGCGAGACAAACCCGGCAGCGGTCTTAGTTCAGGCCAGCGGATGGTGGCAAGCCGCGAACTGGCCGGGCGCCACCTCGCGCAGCTCCGGTATCTCCGCGCTGCATCGCTGATCGGCCCGCGGGCAGCGGGTGCGGAAGCGGCAGCCGGACGGCGGCGCAATCGGCGATGGCGGCTCGCCAATTGCCACACCCTCGACGGGACGGACATCCGGATCAGGGACCGGGATCGCCTGCAACAGCAGGTCCGTATAGGGATGCGCGGGTTTTGCGAACAATTGCTCTGATGGGCCGACCTCGCAGAGCCGGCCGAGATACATCACCGCGACGCGGTCGCTGACTGCCTTCACCACGGCAAGATCATGGGCGATGAACAGCAGCGTCAGGCCGAAGCGTGCTTTCATCTCCTCGAGCAGATTGAGGATCTGCGCGCGGATCGAGACGTCGAGCGCCGAGACCGGCTCGTCGCAGACGATGAATTCGGGATTGAGCACCAGCGACCGCGCGATGCAGATGCGCTGGCACTGGCCGCCGGAGAATTCGTGCGGCAGACGGCCCGCCACGATGTCAGGGTCGAGCCCGACTGCGCCGAGCACCTCGTGGACGCGGCGCTTGCGCTCGGTGGCATCCTTGACGCCGGCGATGATGAGCGGCTCGGCCACGATGTCGCCGATGCGCCGGCGCGGATTGAGCGAGGCGATCGGATCCTGGAAAATGAGCTGCACGCGGCGGCGCATCCTGCGCAGCGCCTCGCCCTCCATCGCGGTGAGATCCTCGCCGTCGAACAGCACGCGGCCGGATTTGGCGCGACGCAATTGCAGGACCGCGCGCCCCAGCGTCGACTTGCCGCAGCCGGATTCGCCGACCAGTCCGAGCGTCTCGCCGCGCGCGACCTGGAAGCTGACACCGGAGACCGCGTGGACCGTCCTGTTGCCGAGACCATATTCGACAACGAGATTGTCGACGTCCAGAAGCGGCTCATCGTGCACGGCAAGCTGCATCATGCGCCAATCCCCTCCGCCATCTGGATCGGATGGAAGCAGGCATAGAGATGTCCCGGCATCTCCGCGCCTTTCAATTCGGGCTTGGCCTCGCGACAGCGCTCGGCGGCATAGCGGCAACGCGGCGCGAAGGAACAGCCCTTCAGCGGCCGCGTCGGATCGGGCGGACGGCCGGAGATGGCGGGCAGCGGCGTATGCGGCGCGGTGTCCAGCTTCGGGATCGCCGCCAGCAGCGCCTCAGTGTAGGGCATGTGCATGCGCTTGAACAACGCCTGCGTCGGCGCGCGCTCGACCACCCTGCCCGCATACATCACCGCGACCTCGTCGGCGCGGCCGGCGACCACACCGAGATCGTGGGTAATGATGATCATCGCCATATGGCGGCGGCGCTGCTCGCGCGCGAGCAGATCGAGGATCTGCGCCTGGATGGTCACGTCGAGCGCCGTGGTCGGCTCGTCGGCGATCAGGAGTTTCGGTTCGCAGGACAGCGCGATCGCGATCGCGATACGCTGGCGCATGCCGCCGGAACATTGATGTGGATATTGCGCGAGCCGCTGCTCCGGCGCCGGAATGCCGACGGCGGCGAGCAGCTCGATGCTGCGCTTCCGCGCCGACGGCGCGTCGAGCTCCAGATGCTCCTGGATCGTCTCCATCAGCTGGGTGCCGATGGTGAGCACCGGATTGAGCGAGGTCATGGGATCCTGGAACACGACCGCAAGGTCGCGTCCGCGCAGACGCCGCAGGCTTTCCGGCTTGAGCCGGACCAGATCATGGCCGTCGAACATCACGCGTCCGGTCAGCTTCGCCTGCCTCGGCAGCAGCTGAAGCACCGCGCGCGACAGCATGGTCTTGCCGCAGCCGGATTCGCCGACGATGCCGAGCGTGCGGCCCGCCTCCAGCGACAGATCGACATGATCGACGGCGCGCAAGTTTCCGCGCGGGGTCGGCAGCTCGACCGCGACGTTCTCGATGGTCAGAAGCGGCGGGCTCACAGCGCCCCCTGACGCGGGTCGGTCAGCGCCCGCAAGGTGTCGCCGACGAGGTTGAAGGCCAGCACGGTCAGGAACAGCCCCGCCGCCGGCAGGAAGGCGAGCCGCGGCGCGACGTCGAGACTGTCGCGCCCTTCGCCGATCATGCTGCCCCAGCTCGCCATCGGCGGCGGCACACCGAGCCCGAGGAAGGACAGCGCCCCCTCGACCACGATGGTGACGGCGACGCCGAGCAGGAAGAAGGCCAGCAGCGGCAGGATGACGTTCGGCAGCAGCTCGCGCAGCAGGATGCGTGCATGGGAAGCGCCAAGCGCCTCGGCCGCGATCACGAATTCACGCCGCGCCAGCGTCAGTGTCGCCGCGCGCGCCACGCGCATGAAGGCGGGAATGCCGAGTACACCGAGGATCAAGGTGAGATTGGGAATGGACTGGCCGAGATAGGCGGTCACCGCGAGGGCGAAGATCAGCGGCGGAAAGGCCAGCAGCACGTCCATGCTGCCGACCACCAGCGTCTCGAACCGGCCGCGGAAATAGCCGGCGAGCAGGCCAAGCGCGCCGCCGAGCGCAAGGCCGATCATCGGCGCGATCAGCCCCACCGTCAGCGAGACGCGCGCGCCAAAGACCAGGCGGGCGAATTCGTCGCGGCCGAGCCCGTCGGTGCCGAGCCAATGCTCGCTGGAGAAGGCGGCGCGGCGCTCCAGCATGTCCATGTCGGTCGGGTTCTGGAGCGGCAGCACCGGCGCGAGGATCGCGAGGGCTAGGATGATCGCGAGCCAGGCGCTCGCGAGCCAGAACAAGAGGCCTAGCTTGCGCCTGCGGCGAACAGGCTCCGACGCCGCCTCGTCCCGAATTGACAGCTCAAGCGTGGCCATGGCGGATCCTGGGATCGAGCACGGCATAGAGCATGTCGACGATGAAGTTCACGATGACGAAGCCCGCGGCGACCAGCAGCACCACGCCCTGGAGAATGACGAGATCGCGGGTGTAGATCGCGCCGACCAGGAGCCGGCCGATGCCCGGCAGCGCGAAGATCGATTCCACGATCAGCGTGCCGCCGAGCAGGCGGCCGATATTGATGCCTGTCACCGTCACCAGCGTCAGCGACGACGGCTTGAGCGCATGCACGAACAGGATGCGCGAAGGTTTAAGACCCTTGGCTTTGGCGAGCGCGATATAGTCCTCCTGCAAGGTCGCGATCATGTCGGAGCGCAGCACCCGCATGATGCCCGGCCATTCCGCCAGCGCCAGCGTCAGTGCCGGCAGCACGAAGAAGCGCAAATTGGCGAGCGGCGCCTCGGTGAACGGTACATAGCCCGTCGCCGGCAACCAGTGCAGCTCGACCGCGAACAGGTAGATCAAGAGGATCGCGGTCAGGAAGGACGGCATCGACAGCATGGCGAAGGCACTGCCGGTCATGAAGCGGTCGAACGCGCCGCCGGCGCGCGCGGCGCAGGCGATCGCCAGCGGCACGCCGATCAGGAGCCCAATGAATTCGGCCATCAGCATCAGCTCGAGCGAAACCGGAATGCGCTCGGCGACCGCCTGCAACACCGTCTGCCCGGTGCGGAACGAGCGGCCGAGATCGCCTTGCAGGACGTGACCGAGCCAGCTCAGATAACGCCACCACAGCGGCTGGTCGAGCCCCATGTCACGGCGCAGCGCCGCGACATTCTCAGGCGTCGCCTGATCGCCGAGGATGACATAGGCAAGATCGCCCGGCAGCAGCGAAGCGATCAGGAAGGTGAGCAGCGAAACGGCGAGCAATACCGGCAGGATGGCAAGAAGCCGCCGCACGACGAAATTCAGCATCGCGCGTTCATTCCAGCCAGGTGGTCGAGACGTCGATCACGCCGTTGTAGATCTTTGGAAAGCCCTTCAGCCTGGCGCTCGACAGCGCGTAATAGGTGTTCTGGAAGGTCCAGAACCAGATTGCTTCCTTGTTGATCAGGCGGCTGATCGCGCAATAGTCCTCGATACGCGCGGCGGGGTCGGCGGTGATGCGGGAGTGGTCGAGCAGCCGGTCGAGCTCCGGATCGGCGAAGTTGGCCAGCGCCAGCGGGCTGCCGCTGCGGAAGTTTGCATACATCTGCGGATCGGGATCGGCGAGGTCGACGATGCGCCAGGGCACGAGCTGGAACTGACGCATGAAGGCGCGCGGCGGAATGGTGGCCTGGTCGACCTGCTCGATCTCCATATTGGCGCCGGCGCGCTTCCAGAATTGTTGGAGCACCTGGCCGATCATGCGGCCGCGGGGCGTGGCGGTCACCAGCATCTTGAACTCGACCGGCTTGCCATAGTCCTTGATCAGGGCCTTGGCCTTCTCGACGTCGAACGGCAACGCGCCGTCGTCCTTGCATTTGACCCAGGAGCCCTCGCCGTAGGGATTGGTCGCGGGCCGGCTCAGGCCGTTGCTGATCGCCTGCGACATTTTTGGACGGTCGATCGCCATCGCCAGCGCCTGCCGCACGCGGACGTCGTCGAACGGCGCCAGCTTGGTATTGAAGGCGTAGACCTGCGCGCCCGAGCCCTTGTAGGTGTGCACGGTCAGCTTGGAGTCCTTCTGCGCCTTCATGATGTTGTCGGCGTCGTTCTCGTCGTCCCATATGATGTCGGCCTCGCCCGATTGCAGCGAGGCAAAACGCGATTGCGCGTCGGGCAGCGGCTTCAGGATGATGCGGTCGAGATAGGGACGGCCCTTGTTCCAGTAGTCCGGGTTCTTCTCCAGGACCATGCGGTCGCCCGCGGTCCATGATTTCAGGATGTAGGGACCCGTGCCGACGGGATTGCGATTGTAGTCGTCGCCTTTGGTCTTCCAGGCCGTCGGCGAATGCACGACGTTGTTCTGGCTCTGGATGCTGATCACTGCCGGGAGATTCACGGCAGGATCGGTGAGATTGTAGACGACGGTGTATTCGTCGGGCGCCAGCACCTCCTTGACGTTGGTGATGTAGAAGGCGCAGCGGCACTTGTTGGCGGGGTCCTTCTGGCGGTCGAAATTCTCCTTGAAGGCCTGCGCGTTGAACGGCGTGCCGTCGTGGAATTTCACGCCCTGGCGCAGCTTGAAGGTCCAGCTCTTGTAGTCGTCGGAATGGGTCCAGGACACCGCGAGCTTTGGTGCGGCCTCGCCCTTGTCGTCGAGCGTGGTGAGCGTGTCGAAGATCGCGGCCGCTGCGGTGAAGGTCGAGGTGTCGTAGACGCCGACCTTGAGCGGATCGAAGCCCGTAATCTCCAGCTCCTGACCGACGGTAATGCTACCGCCCGGCTTCTGCGCCCGTGCGGGCTCAGCCGACGGAAGAAGGGCAAATGCCGCAGCGAGGAAAATCGGCACACAATTGCGCGCCGCGGCAGCAATGTTCGTCATGGTTCCTCCCGGGATCCCTCGTCCGATGTTTCGGATCGTTGAATGACCGGGGGCGAGATTGGCGACAAATGCTCGCCACGGCAAGAGGAACGCACGAGAGATCAAATGCCGCACGCGCGCGGCGCAATGCGCTCAGCGCGTCGCGACTGTTTTGCCTGACGGAATTGGCGCCTCACTGGCGAGGCCGACCTCGTTGCGGAGCGCATCCGTATGCTCGCCGAGCACGGCCATCGTTTTGGCGGGCTTGGTGTCGGCACCCGACATCCGGAACGGCAAATTGAGCACCTGGAATGATCCGCCTTCATCCTCCACAGACGAGAGCGCCTGCCGGTGTGCGAGCTGCGGATCGGCCAGCGCTTCTGACACGGTGCGATAGGCCGACGCCGGCACTCCGGCTGCGGTGAGCTCAGCAAGACATGCCTCAGTCGGGAGTTGCCGCGACCACGCCTCGACACCGTCCATCACGTCCGCCCAGTTCTCGCGGCGCGCGGCATAGGTTGAGAACCGAATATCGGAGATCCATTCGGGGCGGCCGATGACGCCCATCAGTCCCTGAAACGTCTTCTCGCTGGCGACTGTAATCATGACGTAGCCGTCGGCCGTCTCGGTCGGGCCGAACATCGGGCGCGGCGGCGGCTTCACCGCAAATTGCGAGCTCTGCAACTCGATCAGCGTCAAGCTCAGCATCGACTCCAGCATGGAGACGTCAACGTGCTGGCCGAGGCCGGTCACGGTGCGCTGATAGAGCGCAGACGCAATCGCGCCGAAGCCGTAGGTGCCGGTGACGACGTCGGCATGGTAGATGCCGCAATAATCGGGACGGTTACGGCCGGGCTGGTAGGCGAGATGCGCCATGTCGTAGCCGGAGGCCGCATGGATCACCGGCGCGTAGGCGGGCAGCTCGGCCGAGGGGCCGCTCTGGCCGTAGCCCGAGATCGAGCAATAGATCAGCTTCGGGTTGACCGGCCGCAGGTTGTCGTAGTCGAGCCGCAGGCGGCGCATCACGCCGGGGCGAAAGTTCTCGACCAGGATATCGGCAGTCGCCGCCAGCCGGCGCACAGCCTCCTTGCCGTCCTCGGACTTGAGGTCGAGCACGACGCTTTTCTTGCCGACGTTGAGCTGGCCGAACACGGTGCTGCACCCCTTGCGCAGCGGCGGCCGGGTCCGCATCGTCTCGCCACCATCGGTCTCGACCTTGATGACCTCGGCGCCCATGTCGGCGAGCATCCGCGCACAGTGGGGACCGGCGATGGTGGTCGAAAAATCCACGACCCTGAGGCCGGCGAAGGCCTTGGTCGTCGTCCCCTCATGCTTATCTGTTAGCTGCATGCCTGCTTACGTCCTTGGGTCTCTCAGGAACGATCGAAGTTCTCTGTTGTTGGTGCGCCGACCCTAGTGGGCGGCGGCTGAGTAGGAAAGCCTTTACCGAACGGGGAATTGCCGGCTTGGGAATTCCAGGGCAACTGGACCCGTTCTTGCATAAAAGCAAACGGGCTAGGGCAGAGGGGCAGCTGTTCTTGAGGGTCTTATTCGTTACGACAGAGATGGACGACTTCGTCCGCGTCGGCGGACTTGGAGCCGTTTCCGCCGCCCTTCCCCGAGCCCTTCGCGCCTTCGCCGATATCCGGGTCATGTTGCCCGGCTATCGCGACATCATCGAACAACTCACGCATATTCAGATCGTTGGCCGCTGCCCGGCATTTGCAGAGATGCCGGCCTGCTCGCTCGGCCGGGCTGCGACCAAGGACGGGCTGCCGGTCTATGTGCTGTTGTGCTCACAGCTCTACGACCGGCCCGGCAATCCCTACGGCGACGAGTTCGGACGCGACTGGCCGGATAACGACATTCGCTTTGCGCGCTTGGCCTCGGCAGCCGCTGAGCTGGCCATGGGCAAGCTGGACAAGAATTGGGCAGCAGACCTGATCCATGCCAATGACTGGCAGGCCTCGCTCGTACCGGCCTATCTCGCCTGGCGCGGGGCCAAGCTGCCGTCGATCCTGACCATCCACAACCTCGCCTATCAGGGTCTCTTCCCGAAGGACTCGCTGCGGCGGATCGGCGTACCCGAGAGCTCCTTCCATATCGACGGCGTCGAATTCTACGACCAGCTCTCGTTCCTCAAGGCCGGGCTGGTCTATGCCTCGCACCTCACCACCGTCAGTGGCACCTATGCACGCGAGATCACGACGGAGGAATTTGGCTGCGGTCTCGAAGGCCTGCTTCGTGTCCGCTCCGACGCGGCCGAGCTCACGGGCATCCTCAACGGCATCGACGAGAGCTGGGACCCACGCTCCTGCGCCCAGCTTGCCCAGCAATTCGGCGCCGGCGACTGGGTCGGCAAGAAGGCCAATGCGGATTACGTGCGCAAGCAGTTCGGGCTCGCGGTGTCGCGCGGCCCGATGTTCGGCATCGTCGCGCGCCTCGTGCACCAGAAGGGCATCGACCTCGTGCTGTCGGCGGCGGACGAGATCGTCGATGCCGGCGGGCAGATCGTGGTCACCGGCTCCGGCGAGCCCGCGCTCGAGCAGGCCCTGATCGACGCGCATCGCCGCCGTCCCGACGCGATCGGGGTGGTGATCGGCTTCAACGACGCCCAGGCGCGGCGCATCTTCGCGGGCAGCGATTTCACCCTGATGCCGTCGCGTTTCGAGCCGTGCGGGCTGAGCCAGATGTATGCCCAGCGCTTCGGCTCGCTGCCGATCGGACACCAGACCGGCGGGCTTGCCGAGACCATCACCGACGGCGAGACCGGCTTTTTGTTCTCGCAGCCCTCGCGGGCGTCCTTTCTCGGCGGCGTCCGCCGCGCGTTCTCGACCTTCATGGCGCAGGACCAGCTCGACTCCATGCGCCGCAGCGCCATGGGACGGTCGTTCTCCTGGAGCATCTCGGCCGGCAGCTACAGCGCGCTGTACCGGAAGCTGGCGGCGGTGTGAGGCGGCTCTGTCATTCCGGGGCGCGCCTCTTGGCGCGAACCCGGAATCCATCGCGCCGACGGAATGCTGGGAGAAATGGATTCAGGGCTCGCGTCCGCGCGCGCCGGAACAACAGAGACTCTACTTGCCGCGCTGATTCATCTGCGAGCGGCCGATCCAGGCCCTATTGAGGCATCGGGTCATCCAGTCTGGCTGCGGCTCGCCGCGCAGCCGTGCCTGCGCTTCCTGATAGGGGCCGACATAGCGCAGCCGGTCCGGCAATTTCGGATAGACGCGCCTGATCCATTTCAGCGCGCTGTCGGCCGAGCTGGCATCGCGCTCGTCGAGCTCAAAACCGAAGCCCGCACGCAAGGGCTCCGGCAGCATCCTCGCCGTGAGCGCGCGGTACCACCGCGGTGGCCGCAACCACGGGCGCGCGCCGTCAAAAATCTGCCTTGCGATCTCGCGCGCCGCCGCGCTGACGGTCAACGTGTCCGACTGCGTCATCGCCGTGGTGTAGGCCACAAAGCCTGCCCAATCCGCCGGCAGATCGTCCCCCGTCAACCCGAACAAGGCGCCGAACATCCGGCTCTCGGTCCAATAGCGTTCGCGCTCCTCTGCCGAAAGCGGCGGCAGGACCAGGTCATGGGCCATGAGCGCGGTCTCGACCAGCGTCGAATGAACCCAGCGCAGCGACGGGATGTCATTGGCACAGTAGCGCGAGCCTGCGGCGAACGGACCGACGGCCTCGGGCATCTCGCCGACGATCATGCTATGGCGCCGGTGCAGTTGCCGGGACGAGAGCAAGGCCCGGTCAAGCGAGCCGAACACCATGGCAAAGACGATGTCGAAAGTGCGGTGGAAGCGGCCGATCGGATCGGCAAAGGTTTTCGAGTGCTCGGCGATGGCGGCCGCGACCCAAGGGTGGGCCAGTTGCAATAACAGCGCACGGCCGGCGCCGAGAAAGATAACGGCCTCCCGATCGATTTGCCAGGTTACCGAGGTCGGACCGAACACGCCCGCAAGGGGAGCCGCCGCGTGAGCGCGGACCTGATCGAGGGCAGACTCCAGATCGTTCCCGGACACCACTTGCAGGGCCTTTCGACTGCGGACGAGCACCGACGATCCGCAAAGCCTGTGGCAATTCGATGAAGCACGAGTCCCTTAGCGGTTGGCCGCAGCACGCCCGCTTTGAACATCGCACCCACTTGGCCGGCCGAACCTGTTTCGGCCGGCCGTTTTTTTTGCCGCGATCATGCCGTGCGCCGGGTCTCCGGCATCACGAAGAGAATGAGCAGGAGCCCCGTTGCGGCCACACCCGACAATCCGATGAAAGCCGTCGCATTGCCGAACTTGTCGCTGACATAGCCGCCAAGCGCTGTGCTCAGGGCCGCGCCGATGCCCGTCGCGGTCCCGACAATGCCTTGCGCCAGATTGAAATGGCCGCTGCCGAAGGCGACGTCGGCCACGATCAGCGGAATCATCACCGCGAACACCGCCGCAGTAAGGCCGTCGAACACCTGCACGAGCACCAAAAGATAGGGATCGCGGATCGTTGCGAACAGCAGGCCGCGGATCGTCAGCGCGGCGAACCCGATCAGCAGCAGCGGCCGGCGGCCCCAAAGCTGCGCCTTGCGCCCGACCGTCGGCGACAGCAGTGCCACGATCGCCTGCGGGACGACGATGCAGAAGGCAACGAGCACCGTCGCCCACTGGCTCGACCGCGCCGTCACCGCGCTCGCCATCAGCGGCATCATCGCGGCGTTTGCGAGCTGCAACAGCAGCACGCTCAGCGCGAAGACGATGAGCGGTCGTTGCCGGATCAGGTGCCAGACATTGGTGTCGCCGCGGTCTTCCGCCTCGCGCGGCATCTCGCCGTGACAGCGCGCGATGTCCACTTCCTCCTCGCGGATGCGGGACAGCGCGATCAGGGTCGGAATCGCGAGCAGGAAGGTGACGAGGAACACCGAGCGGCTCGACAGAAGATAGCCGGCCGTGCCCATCACCGCGGCGGCGACGCCGTTGCCGAGGGACGCAAAGCGCGCATTGCGGCCGAGTCGCTCACCGATCGCAAGCGGGCCGACGAGGCCGAGGCTGATCGCCGCGATCGCGGGACCCAGAACGCAGCTCGCTGCCGCATGCAGCGTTGCGGCCGTCACCACGACGGCGAAGATCGGCATCGCCGCGTAGGCGAGCGCGCAACAGCCGATGGTCGCAATCGCAAGGGCTGCGACCAACCGCTCGGATTTTGCGGCATCGATGATCGCGCCGCCCGGCATTTGCCCGATCAGCGCGACGATGCCGCCGATCGACAGCACGAAGCCGATCTCGACCTGCGTCCATTTCTGCGTCGTGAGGTAGACCGCGATGAAGGGGCCAAACCCGGTCTGCACGTCGGCGAGGAAGAAAATGAACCAGTCGAGACCGCGCAGGCTCTGGCGCGACGGCGCCGGTATGCCGGCAGGCGATGACGCAGCAAATTTGTCGTGTTCGACGCGGCTATCGCGATCTGCGTGGTTCGGCTTCCTCGACAACAGCACCGGCCGCCATCCCTCCCTGCCGCTCACTGAACTGCTTGCAGCGGCTGCAGGCTGCCGGACGCGCCGAGCACGACCATCGGCGTGTCTTCCTTGTATTCTGGCGCGGCGGCGACCTGCGCCTTGGTCAATTCCAGCGTGATGCTGTCCTTCTTGTTGGCAATCTTGCCGAACCGCATCGCGTTCCAGTCCACCACGATCTTGCGGCTGCCGACGCCGAGGAAGCCGCCGAAATCGATCACGGCGGCGCGCACATGGCCGGTGCGGTCGACGATGATGTCGACGATGCGGCCCATGTCCTCGTCCGCGGCGCTGCGCACGTCACGGCCGAGCACGCCATGGGCGTCGCTTGCACCGATGATGGTCACGGACGGCGGCGGCGCGGCGTTCTTCGGCGTAATGGGCACGGTGGAGGCCGGCGGCTGCACTGTTGCCGGCGCATTTGCTTCGCTTGGGGCGGCCGCGGGCTGCTCCTCCGCGGCACGCGATACGGCAACCGTCAGGCCTGCGACGATCGCCACGCTCCTGACCAACCATCCGGCGGAACGCATGTACCCTCCTCCCGGCGCGCGCCTAGCGCGCCAGCACGATTGAGACCTGGATCTGGCCGCGCGTGCGCAACACTTCCAGCGCCACGTCGTCGCCGTGACGGCTGACGCGCAGATCCACGCTCGACTCGCCCAGGCGCAGATCGCGCAGGATCACCTCGTTCAGGAACGTCGGCAGATGCGGATTGCGCAGGCGAATCTCGCCGCGCGCCACATCGAACTCGATGCCGAGCGCTGCCTCCAGCAGCGTGAACGGCGTCGCGCTGGCCCAGGCCTGCGGCGCACAGGCGACCGGATAGAGCGTCGGGCCGCGCCGCTTCTCGCGCCGGAAGCCGCAGAACAATTCGGGCAGTCGCCGCAGATCCATATAGGTCCCCGCGTCGAACAAGCCCTTGAAGACATGCGCCACCGAATGCTTGAGCCCGTAGCGCGCGAGCCCGAGCGCGATCAGCGCATTGTCGTGCGGCCAGATCGATCCATTGTGATAGGACATCGGATTGTAGCGCACCTCGCCTTGCGCGACGGTACGGATGCCCCAGCCGGAGAAGAAGTACGGCCGCATCAAGTCGGCGGCGACCAGACGTGCGCGGTTCTCGCGGATCATGCCGCTGAACAGCACCTGCCCGGCATTGGATGTCCGCACCTTGCAGGGCCGCTTATTGCCGTCGAGCGCGAGCGCATAGGTGCCGAGCTCCTCGCACCAGAATGCCTTCTCGAAGCGCGCGGCCAGCGCCTTGGCCTCGGTCTCGAGCTTTTTGGCGAGATCATTCTTGCCGAGCCACAACGCGCAACGCGCGGCGCGCTGCTTGGCGGCAAAGACGTAACCCTGCACCTCGGCCAGGGCGAGATTGCCTTCCGCAAGCCGGCCATCGGCATGGAAGATCGCGTCGTAAGAGTCTTTCCAGCCCTGGTTGGCGAGACCCTTTTCCGTAGCGCGCTGGTATTCGACAAAGCCGTCCTGGTCAGGATCGCCGGGGCCGTCGATCCAGGCCAGCCCCGCTTCGATCGCCGGCCACAGCTCGGTCAAGGTTTGTTCATCGCCGGTGCGCTCGAAATAGCTTCCGGCGAGCAACACGAACAAAGCGGTCGAATCCACGCTGCCGTAATATTGCGCGAACGGCACCTCACGGAGCGCAGCCATCTCGCCGCCACGCATCTCGTGCAGAATCTTTCCGGGCGCCGCGTCGTTCAGCGGATCGGCCGCCTCTGCCTGAAAGTGCGCGAGCCGCCGCAGCACGCCCTTCGCGACCCGCGGATCGACCCACAGCATCTGGAGCGCGGTGATCAGGCCGTCGCGGCCGAACGTCGTCGAGTACCAGGGAATGCCGGCATAGGGATAACGCCCCTGCGGCGTTTCCGTCATGAGCATGTTGAGGTCGGCCATGGCCTGGCACAGCACCTCGTTAAAGATGTTATTGGAGGTCTCGATGCTGGCCGAACCCATCGTCGACTGGCGCATCTCGCGGCGATGGGCGAGCAGGCCCCTGAAAAAGCGCGCCGGCTTCTCCGCGATCGGCCGGTTGCAGGACACCGCCACGAACAGGGATTTTGACTCATGCGCGTCTAGATCGAGCTGCCAGGTTGCGGAATTCACCGACAGCCGCGTCGGGCGCGGGTCGAAATGCAGGCCGGTGGTACGCTCGGCATCGTCAAGGCCACGATAGTCGAACAGCACGTCGGTCGGCCCTAGCAACTTGCTGGTGCCGGTCCCGCGGCGCGGGCGCCGCTCGCCGCGCACCTCGAACAGATCGGCAAAATCGTTGTCGAACAGCAGCGTCAGCTCGAAGCTGGCGCGACGGTCGCCATGGTTCTGGACGCCGATGCGCTGATAGGCCGCGCCGCGCCACAGGAAGATCGTGCGCACGATGTGCAGCAGATCCTTCTGGAGCACGATGCGGCCATGGCGATAGATGTCGGGATTGGTGAGATCGACGGTCAGGGACGAATTGTCGTCACGCAAATTCGAGCCGAGCAGCAGCGGCTGAAGGTCGTCGAGCACGAGCTCCAGCCGCGCCAGATAGCGCGTGTCGCAGTTGAACAGGCCGTCCGGCCCGCCCGCGGAGGCGCCGATGTCGCCATGGCTGTCCAGCACGATGAAAGTGTCGTCGTGCTTGAGCGACCGGCGGGGCCGCGCAGCGGGCCCCGTCATCGGAATGTAGAACCCCTGCTCCGCGACGGCCTCCACCGTCTGCGATACCGAGATGATCTGTGTTACGGCTTCGGTTGCCATGAGCTGCTCCCCTGCGGCCTGTTTCGGAACGCGACCAACGCGAATGCAACTGTTGGTTTTACGCGGCGAACTTCGCGAGTCGGCTCATCTCCTGCGTAACCAGCTCGCGGTAGGGACCGTGGCCCTGCATCAGGCGGTCGGGCGCGCCGTCCTCGATGATCTTGCCATTCTTCAGCACGACCACGCGATCGAAATTGCGCAGCGTCGCCAGCCGGTGCGCAATCGCGATCACGGTGCGGCCGCGCATCAGGCGCGACAGCGCCTCGCGGATCGCCTCCTCGGATTCGCTGTCGAGCGCGGCGGTCGCTTCGTCCAGCAGCAGGATCGGCGCGTCCTTCAGGAAGGCGCGCGCAATCGCAATGCGCTGGCGCTGGCCGCCGGACATTTTCACACCGCGGTCGCCGACCATGGTGTCGAGACCTTCCGGCAGGGTTTCGACGAAATCGCAGCGCGCCGCGATCGCCGCACGCAGCACCTCGTCGTCGGTCGCGTTCGGCCGCCCGTAGCGGATGTTCTCGCGGATGGAGCGATGGAACAGGGAGATGTCCTGCGGCACCACGGAGATCGCCTCGCGCAAGCTCTGCTGCGTCACCATCGAAATATCCTGGCCGTCGATGGTCACGCTGCCTTCGTCCACGTCGTAGAAGCGCTGCAGCAGCGTGAACAAGGTCGACTTGCCACCGCCGGACTGGCCGACCAGGCCGACGCGTTGGCCGGGTTGCAGCCGCAGGCTGAACCGCTCGAAGATCTTCGCGCCGCCGGGATAGCCGAAGGTGACGTTGTTGTACGCGATCGCGGCGCCGCTCTTCATCAGCGGCTCAGCCTCGGGATGATCGCGCAATTCATGCGGCACGAGCAAGGTCGCGATCGCCTCGGTCAGGCGCGCGACATGCTGGGTGACATCGACCAGCGCCACCGCGAGATCGCGCGTCGCGTTGAGAATGGAGAGGCCGAGCGTACAGACCAGCACGACATCGCCGGTGGTCGCCTCGCCCTGCTGCCAGAGCGTGATCGCCCAGGCCATCAGTGCCACCGTCAGGACGACCGTCACGCCGGCATGCGTGAGCCGCAGCTTTTCCAGATAACGCAGGCTACGGCCACGCGCGGTCAGTTCCCGGTTCACCGTCGCGTCGAACCGCTCGTGCTCATGGCCGATGCCGCAGAAGGCGCGGACCAGCGGCATGTTGCTGATGACGTCGATCATCTCGCCGTCGACGACGGCGGCCTTGTCGGCAAAGTCGTCGTGCAGCGGCTTGCCGGCCGCGGCCAGATGAAACATCGCGATCACCATGCCGCCGGCGATCACGATCAGGCCGAGTGCCATATAAGGACTGACGGTTCCAATCAGCGCGATGGCCGCAACTGTGGCGATGCACGGCGGCAACACATTCCAGACGAACATGTTCTCGACGGTGAACACCGCGTTGGAGGTCGCGGTGATACGGCTGGTCAGCATGCCGGGCATGCGGTCCGAGAAATAGCTCGGAGCGTGTCCGGTCAGATGACGAAATATGTCACGGCGTAAATCACCCGTGACACGAACGAAGGTGAAGCTCGCGGTCCAGCTCGCGATCCGCCACAGGAAATTGTCGGCAGCAATCAGCGACATGAGCAAAATGAATGCCAGCCATACGCTGCCGCCGTGCGATGTTCCCGCGGACAGACTGTCGACCAGGGATTTGACGCCGTACTGCGTGCCCACGGAACAGGCAACGGCTGCGACGACAGCGGTGAGGATCACCAGATGCGACGCCAGCCGTCGTCGCAGATAGCGCAAGACAAAGGCAAATGGCCTGCGCGCGTAGCCAGAAAGGTGATCCATGTGACTGCAACCCCGTCGTGATGTTTTCGAATTTTTCCAATAGCCGATTGAACATCGACCGCGTCGCCTCGGTTCCCGAGCCGGGTCATCACGACATGCGGATGCGGACGATGTGAGAAGAGGAGATGGCAGCATCGCGGCCGCGCTGAAGTGTGTCGAAGAAGTAACGTTCGTTGAAGGAACTTCGCAAATGCGAGAACGTTCCCTCGACTGGCATGTCGGTGCCGAAACACGGCGGGGGCTTAACTTTCATGATCGCACAGAGGAGATGGTGAGATGCGCATCGCGCAGGTAGCTCCGTTGACGGAGGCTGTTCCACCCAAGCTGTATGGCGGCACCGAGCGGGTGGTGCACTGGTTGACGGAGGAGTTGGTCGCCCTTGGACACGACGTGACGCTGTTCGCCAGCGGCGACTCGCACACGTCGGCGAAGCTGGATGCACTCTGGCCGCGGGCGCTTCGCCTCGACGGTTCCGTGCGCGATCCCAACGCGTTGCACATGGTGCTCCTGGAGCGCGTGCGGCAGAAATGTGACGACGAGGAGTTCGACTTCCTCCACTTCCATCTCGACTACTATCCGTGGTCGCTGTTCCACCGGCAGCCGACCCCGTTCCTGACCACGCTGCACGGCCGGCTCGACCTTCCGGAGCATCAGCCGGTGTTCAACACCTTCTCCAAGATGCCGGTGATCTCGATCTCGAACGCACAGCGCAGGCCGGTGCCGCAGGCGAACTGGGTGACCACGATTCACCACGGCCTGCCGGAGAATTTGCTGACGCCGAAGCCGGCTCGCCAGGAATATCTCGCCGTGCTCGGCCGCATCGCGCCCGAAAAAGGCGTCGACCGCGCCATCAAGATCGCGACCCATTGCGGCATCCCGCTGAAGATCGCGGCCAAGGTCGACCGCGCCGACCAGGACTACTATGACGAGCTGATCCGGCCGATGATCGAGAACAATCCGCTGGTCGACTTCATCGGCGAGATCAGCGACCACGAGAAATCGGACTTCCTGAGCGGCGCGCTGGCACTGCTGTTGCCGATCGACTGGCCGGAGCCGTTCGGCCTCGTGATGATCGAAGCCATGGCCTGCGGAACGCCGGTCGTCGCCTTCAACCGCGGCTCGGTGCCCGAGATCATCGACGAGGGCCTCACCGGCTTCGTGGTCGAGGACATCATCAGCGCAGCCGGCGTCGTCAATCGCCTCGCGCAGCTGGATCGCGCGGCCATCCGCCGGCAGTTCGAGGCGCGCTTCACCGCGCGCCGGATGGCGCTGGATTATCTCGCGGCGTATCGCAGCCTGACGGAAGCGCAGGCGCCGCGGATCAAGCTGGTGAGCAGCGCGGAGTAGGCCCCCGCTCGTTGTCATGCCCCGCGAAGGCGGGGCATCCAGTACGCCGCAGCTTCTCGGTTCGATCACCGGCGTCACGGAATACTGGATCGCCCGGTCGAGCCGGACGATGACAGTGAGAACGCAGCGGCGACGGTGGCCTTACACCACCACCGCCCGCTTCGGCTCGACGATCTCGAACATGCGCGGGAATTCGTCCATCAGGCCCATCAGCTCGGCAAGCCGCATCGGGTTGCCCGTGAGCTTGACCTTGCCGGCGGCCACCGCCTCCGGAAAGCTCGTCAGCTTGGCGATGACTTCATCGAGCGTTGCGCGCGCGAGCGTGAAGCTCGCATCCGCATCTTCCGCCTGCACGCCCTCGGCATAGGTCAGCGCAGAGTTCTCCAGGTTGAGCACGAACGTCTCACCGGTATCGGTAAAACTCCAGTTCAGGACGATGTGCTTGCCTTCGGCCTTGGGACCATTGAGGCGGATGCCGAGCACGTCCCAGAGCTGCTCGGTGCGTAGCGCGGCCAGCGTCTGGCGCGGCATCGGCGGGCGCGGCGGCGTCTTCGGCATGCCCTGTCGCAGCTCCTGCGCACCGAATAGATAGGCGTTGCGCCAGGTCGCGCTCTCGGCGGCATAACCGAGCTGCTCGAGCGTATCCGCCAGCAACGCACGCGCCGCCTCGTTCTCCGGCTCTGCGAAGACGAGATGGCCGAGCGCCTGCGCGACAAAGCGGAACTCACCCTTGTCAAAATCCTTGCGTGCGCGCGCGAGAATGGCGTCGGCGCCGCCCATATACTCGACATACTTCTTGCCCGCTTCCACAGGCGGCAGCGGATCGAGATTGACCGGATTGGCGTCGTACCAGCCGAGATATTTCTGGTAGACCGCCTTCACGTTATGCCGAATATGGCCGTAATAGCCGCGGCCGTGCCAGGCGCCTTCGAGACTCTTCGGGAGCTGGATCGTCTCGGCGATCTCGGCCGCGGTCATGCCGTGGTTCATCAGGCGAATGGTCTGGTCGTGCGCGAATTTGTAGAGATCGCGCTGCTGCCGGATCATCGTGCCGATCCGCTCGCGGCCCCACACCGGCCAGTGATGCTGACCGCACATCGCCTCCGCCTTGCCGTCCCACAGCTGCAAGGCCTCGCTCAGATATTTCGACCAGGCCAGCGCGTCGCGCACGTCGGCGCCGCGGAACGGCAGCAGATTGTGAAAATTGTGCGTGCAGTTCTCGGCGAGGTTCAACAGCTTGTAGCGCGGAATGAAGAAGTGCATCTCCGCCGGCGCTTCGCTGTTCGGCGCCATCTGGAATTCGAATTCGACGCCGTCGATCACGCGCTTGTCGCCGGTCGCCATGATCAGATCGGTCGGCCGCAGCAGCGCCACTGAACCTGCCGCCATCGACTTGCCGAGGCCGCAATCGACCTGTCCGCGCACGCCCTTGGCGAGGAACGGGCCGAACTGATACTGCGCCCGGCGCAGCATCGCCGGTCCCGCAATGATGTTCTCGGAGACCGCGTGCTCCATGAACAGGTTCGGCGCGATGATCGGCACGCGGCCGGTGGCGAGCGCATCCTCCTCCAGCACGCCGCGCGCGCCGCCCCAATGGTCGGTGTGGGTATGAGTGAAGATCACGGCCGCGACCGGCCGCGCGCCACGATGCCTGAAATAGAGATCGAGCGCAGCGCGCGCGCCCTCGATCGAGGTCAGGGTGTCGACGACGATGACGCCGCTGTCGCCCTCGACCAGCGTCATGTTGGCGATATCGAGCCCGCGCACCTGGTAAACGCCGGGCACGACCTCGAACAGCCCGTGCTGCATGTTGAGCCGCGACTGCCGCCACAGGCTCGGATTGACCGTCGACGGCGCCTGCTCGGACGACAGGAAGCCGTAGGGCTCGAGGCTCCAGACCGTCCTGCCTTGCGGATTTGTGATCGTCGCGTTCTCGATCGTGCCGAGAAAGCCGCGCGCGGCATCGTCGAAATCCCGCGTGTCGGAAAACGGCAGCGCATTCAGCATCGCCGCTTGCTGCGCGATGACGGACGGCGTTGCGTCCTTCGGCTCGCTGCTGGCTTCTGTCATCTCTGGATCCTCCCGGCCTGTCGCGCGGCATCTAACCGCATCTGGCAGCCGATTGCCATTGCTGGCGAGGCTACGACTTCCCCCTCGCCCACGAGGCGAGAGGATGCGCCGTATGCGCGGCTACATGCCCAGCAGGCGAGGCAGCCACAACGACAGACCCGGCCAATAGGTTACAACCATGAGGAACGCCAGCATGGTCAAGAGCCATGGCCAGACCGCGACCGTGAGCTCGGTGATACCCATCTTGGCGATGCCTGAGGCGACGTAGAGATTGAGGCCGACCGGCGGATGGCACAGCCCGACCTCCATGTTGACCGTCATCAGGATGCCGAAATGGATCGGATCGATGCCCAGCTTGATCGCGACCGGAAACAGGATCGGCGCCATGATCAGGATGATCGAGGACGGCTCCATCACGTTGCCCGCCAGCAGCAGCAGCAGATTGACGACGAGGAGGAAGCCGATCCAGCCGAGACCCTGGTCGATCATCCATTGCGCGAGCGCTTGCGGCACGTTCTCGTAAGTCATCAGGAACGAGAACAAGACGGCGTTGGTGATGATGTAGAGCAGCATCGCCGAAAGATTCGCCGATGACAGCAGCACCCGCGGCACGTCTCTCAGCTTGAGGTCCTTGTAGATGAACACCGCGACGATGAAAGCGTAGACCGCACTGACCGCGGCAGCTTCGGTAGGCGTGAACAGGCCGCTGTAGATGCCGCCGATCACGATCACGATCAGCAGGATTCCCCAGATCGATTTGCGGAACGCATCGAGGCGCTGCATGAAAGTCGCCTTCGGCATCCGCGGGTAATCATTGCGCCAAGCGCGATAGAAGGTCGTGGCGCCGAGCAGCGTGGCCAGCACGAGCCCCGGCACGATCCCGGCGATGAACAGCTTGCCGACAGAGCTGTTGGTGGAGACGGCAAAAAGCACCATCGGAATCGAGGGTGGGATGAGAATTCCGAGCGAGCCGGAGGTCGTGATCACGCCTGCGCCGAACCGCTTCGGGAATCCCTGTGCGATCATGGCGGGCAGGATTACCGAGCCGATCGCCACCACGGTCGCCGGCGACGAGCCGGAAATCGCGGCGAACAGCGCGCAGGCGACCACGCCCGAAAGCGCGAGACCGCCGTACCAATGGCCGACCAGCGCGGTTGCGAAGGCGATCATCCGGCGCGCCACGCCGCCGTGGGTCAGGAAGTTGCCGGCGAGGATGAAGAACGGGATCGCCATGATCTCGAAGCTCTCGATGCCGGTGAACAGTTTCAGCGCCACCGATTCGGTTCGCACGTCGGTCAGCGTGAACATGAAGCTGAGCACGGTCAGACCCAGTGCGATCGAGATCGGCATGCCCGTGAGCATCAACGACAGCAGGAGGGCGAAGACCACGGCGACGCGCAGTCCCTGCGGCAGCGTGATGACGTGCGCCGCATGGGCGAAGCACAGGACGACGATCAGGACCGGCAACAACATCAGGACCCAGCCGAGCGGGCTGCGCTCGTCGCGGGCGACCTGGCTGCGCGTGACCGGGGCTGGATGGATCGGGTCTGCCTCGACGCCCTCGACTCCGGCCATGTCGTGATGCGGCAGCTCGCCGGTGCGATAGAACGACCAGGCGACTTGCAGGAAGCGGAAGCACATCAGCCCGGAGCCGAGCGGGATCGTGAGATACACCAACCACATCGGCGCTTCGAGATCGTTGGATTGCTGGCCGGTCTGCCACATCTGGCCGACGAACGCGGCCCCGAAATAGCCCACGATGGCGGTGAAAAGGGCGCCGCACATCAGGCCGAAAGTGATGACGCGGCGGCGCGATCCTCCGGGCAGGACATTGACCAGCACGTCGACGCCGACATGGATGCCGGTGCGTACGCCGTAGGCCGCACCGAACTTCGCCATCCAGATGAACATGTAGATGCAGAGTTCCTGCGCCCAGGACAGGTCGACGGCAGCAAGCCAGACGAATGTCGCTCGCGCGGGCACGGCGAGGAAGGCCAGGTTGCGCGCCTCCGCCCATTTGGCAATATCGATCGACAGCCCCGCCCCGTAACGGTGCAGCACGGCAACGAAGATGAGCGATGTCGCAGCCGCGATCATCGTCGCGATCAGCCATTCTTCGAGATGATTGAGCACACGATTCAGTACACGCAGCAACTTGGTCCCCCAGCTTGGCTCATCATTCAAGAGCAACGGCCGGGAGTGCGATCACCCCCGACCGTTCATGGTTGTTCTTATAACGTAACAGCGCCGCCGTCAGTTCATCTTGACGTCGAGTTCCTTGGCGACGAGATCGAGCACTTCCTGCCCAACCCGCCCCTTCGCCCATTTGTAGGTCGGCTGCATCGCCTCCTGCCACGCCTTGCGATCGGCGTCCGTCAGATAATGCAGCGTGGTCTTGCCCGTCTTCTTGATCTCGGCCAGCGCATCCTCGTTCTCCTGGCGCGCGATCGAGTTGGTGTAGTCGGACGCCTCCGCCATTGCCTTTTCGAGTTGGGTGCGGATATCAGGCGGCAGGCCCGACCAGAATTTCGAGTTGACGATGACGGCGTATTGCAGATGCGCGTGATAGGACACGGTGATGTCCTTCTGCACCTCGTAGAACTTCTGCGTCAGGTAGTTGGACGCGGTGTTCTCGCAGCCGTCGACCACGCCCGTCTGCAAAGCCTGGTAGACTTCGGAGAACGCCATGATCTGAGGGATCGAGCCCAGGATACGGAGATATTGGTCGGCAACCTTCGATCCGGAGATGCGGAATTTGAGACCCTGGAAATCGGTCGGCTTCATCAAGGGACGGTTGGCGGAGAGCATGTGGAAGCCGTTGTCCCAATAAGCGAGCCCGGTGATGCCCTTGGTCTCGAGCTTCTGGAACAGCCACTTGCCGACCGTGCCCTTCATCGCGTTGGCATAGGTCTGGTCGTCCTTGAACAGCCAGGGCAGGTCGAGCGCCTCGAACTCCTTGATACCGAGCGGTGCGAATTTCGCGGTCGAGGGCGCGAGCATCTGCACCGAACCGAGCTGAAGCGCCTCGATCTCCTCCTTGTCCTTGTAGAGGGTGGAGTTCGGATAGATTTCGATCTTGACCTTGCCGTCGGTGTACTTCTCGGCGAGCTCCTTGAACTTCAAGGCGCCCTTGCCCTTCGGAGTGTCGTTGGCGACGACGTGGCTGAATTTGATGATAACAGGGCTCTGGGCCTGGGCGACGGCAGGGGCCACAAGAATGGCCACGGCGGCGACCGCAAGAAGCAGCTTGCGCATGAAGTAACCTCCCAACAACCTCTAAAACCGGGTCTTTTTGTTTTCCGGTTTGAGTAGTGGCAGCAATCCGCCACCTGAACAACTAGACCTAAGCCCAATTTGCCGCAGCCAAGCTACCTTCAAGCTATCTTGACGGCTGTTGAATGCGCAACCCGGCACCCGCGCCCGTCAGGGGATGCGAGCGCTTATGTCGCATTGCAGCGCAATCAGCTCTTGCGCTGGGCGACCATGAAGAGACGCCGGAACGGGAACAGGGTCTGTCCCGTGGCATTCTTCGGATAGGCCTTTGCCACGCGCTCACCATAGACGGCCTCGAACGCGGCCTTCTCGTCGCCCTCGAGCACGTCGAGATAGCGCGTCAGCCAGGTCCCCTTGGTCCATTCCTTGACGGGGTTCTCGCCTTCGAGCACTTGCAGATATTCGGTTTCCCAGATGTCGACATTGGCCGACATTGGAGCAAGAAGATTGTGATAGTAGGCCGGCCCTTCAACCGGCGGCGGCGTGACGAGATGCTCGACCTTGGACCGCCACGGACCGTTCAGCGCCGTCTCGCCAATCAGGACATGCGACGGCGCGAGAAAGTTGCGCGGCATCTGCACCGCCAGCATGCCGCCGGGCGCCACCTTCTCCATCACGGACGGAAACAGTGCCGCATGATTGGGCAGCCAGTGCAGTGCGGCATTGGAATAGACCAGATCATATTGCTTGGCCGGGCGCCAATGGCCGAGATCCTCATGCGACCATTCCACATCCGGCGCCGCCTTGCGGCCGGCGGCAACCATCTCGGCCGAGCCCTCGACACCGGTCACGGTCGCGTTCGGCCACCGCTCCTTGATCAGTTTTGTAACATTGCCGGCGCCTGCGCCGAGATCGGCGACCTCGCGCGGGGCGAATTCCGGAATCCGCATCAAGAGGTCGATGGCGGGCCGAAGCCGGTGGCCGGAGAATTTTAAGTATTGCTGCGGATCCCAGACCATCGCCGGCGCCTTTTCTTTTTCGTGTTTCCTTCACCGTTGCTCTTGGTTACCACTGCTCGTCCCGCTCAGGCAATTCGCAAGCCGGCGGGACAGGGCAGGAAACGAACAGCAACAAGCAAAAAAGCAAACAAGAGAGCGTGTGACCATGGACCTCGGGCTGAAATCGAAAACCGCTGTTGTCACGGGCGCGAGCATCGGCATCGGCCGCGCCATCGCCAAGGGCCTGGCTGCCGAAGGCGTCCGCGTCGTCGGCGTGGCGCGGCGGACCGACCTGCTTGCCGAAGTGGCGAAAGAGGTGGGCGGCGGGCTGATCACGCCGTTCGAGCAGGACGTGATGGCGAAGGACGCGGCGGAGAACATCGCGGCTTTTGCGCTGAAGGAGCTCGGTCATGTCGACATCCTCATCAACAATGCCGGCGGCAGCCGCCCGCTGCCGGTCGATGCGCCCGACAGCCAATGGGACGAGGCGATCGCGCTGAACTTCACCAGCTACCGCCGCATCGCGCATGCGCTGCTGCCGCAGATGATCGCGCGCAAATGGGGCCGCATCGTCAACATCACCGGCAAGTCCGAGCCGGAAGGCCTGAACGCCGCCTTCGCCGCCAAGGCCGCCGTGCACGCTTGGGCCAAGGGGCTATCACGCGAAATCGGCGAGCACGGCATCACCATCAACTGCATCCCGCCCGGCCGCATCATGAGCGAGCAGATCCGCCGCAACTATCCGCCGGATTATCGCGAGCGCTTTGCCGAGGAAGAGATCCCGGTCGGCTATTGGGGCGAGCCGGAGGACCTTGCGGCGCTCGCGGTGTTCTTGGCCTCGCCGGTAGCGCGCTACATCACGGGCACCGTGATCCCGGTGGATGGCGGGTTGCGACGGTATCAGTTTTAGGGGTGGACTCCTGAATCCCATCGGCCCGCAAAAACCATGCCATGTCCGGTTTGCCGGACGACGATGAGATCCAGTTTTTGCTCGATGGAGGCGACATGCTTCAATAGCGGCTCATCCCGCGGCCGCATTGCCGGCGGACCTCACGGTTTGACATAGCTCCAGCCCTGTTCCTGCAGCTCCATGACGCGGACGACACCAGATTTCACAACCGTCGCCTGTGGAATCAGATTGATGTCTTTGTTCTCCGCCTTACGCATATTTTCCTGGGTGTTGCCGCAGGCTTTGAAGGAAATTTCGGGATGGCTCATCGCGAGCACCTCGATGCGCGGCTTTACCGGCGACGTGTCATCGCGCAGCATGTGAAGGCCAGGGCCAAAGGTGACAACCTCGATCGACACTGCTTCACCGAGATCGCGGTAGTATTGCGCGACATTGGCCGCATTGTTGAGGACGAGGTTCATTGTCGCAGGTTCGTTGGAGTTAACCTGCAGTATCAGCTGATGCGACTTCCTGTCGATCTCTGGCTTGGTCGCCTGAGCCAGCGACGTCTTGCTCGCAGGTGCCTGCTTGCTCGTGTGATTGTGCTCCGGCTTGCTCGCCTGCTTCTGTCTACTCGGGTGCCTCTGATTGCTCGCTTGGCTCTTCTCACTCGCCTGCGGGCTCAGCTGATTGTCCGGTTCCGCCTGCGCGTTTGATCCGACCAGAAGCAGCATCGCCAAGCCGCTGAGGACTGCTATCGCCGACTTGAGTTTGATCATCTGGTGTCTCCTCTCGCATGGCTGTCACTTTCCTGGTCTGGCGACGGTATGTGGCCATTTGCACGCAGCCGCCGTTTTTTCGCGCACATTCTTGAATCCGCTGAGCAGGAAATGTCCCTCCTGCACCGCGTCAGCGCGGGTCGAAAGACGCACAACGATGTGACCGTCGTCGGGTAGCGACTTCAGCAACTGCACGACGTCACCCCCGAACGCTACGCCGGAGCCGAACGAGGGCGAGACTGCCGTAAGTTGCATTGGCGGATCTTCATTGAGTCGAAAGGAGATGGCGTATTCATTGGCCCTGCGCGACACCGCCGGTCCTGCGACAACGACTTCCGTGCGGCCTTTGCGGCAGCGAATTGCGAGTTGCATCGCGGCGCCATCCGAGCCTCTAACAGAAGAGGTGGTGGCGGTGACGATCGGTGAATAGTCGACTGGCGAGGTCGTCTCGCTGACCAGCCAGCTATCGTCCGACGCCCGCCGACCGGGCGGTGGAGTCTTACGTGATAAGTCCTGCAGACATGCCTGCCGGGCTGGTCCCTCCATTGCCGAACAAGCCCGGAGTGTTTCCATGGGATCGCTCGTGCTTTGCGCGTATGCGATTCCGCAGGCAACGTTGAAGGCAACGGCGAGCGGAGGAGCGGCAGTTTTCATGGCCGCGCCTGTGCACTGCGCGCGTTGCGATCCAGCCATTCCTGCGCGGCCCGGAAGCGGGTCAGCCCAGGGACGGTTGCCGCGAGATTGATCGACTGCCATTTCGGATCAAAGCCCGGTGCCTGCAGGCGGTCGATTCGCGTGAACAGGTACTCGACAAGGCGCGCCACACGTCGATAGCGATTCGAATGTGGCAGCCAGTTGAACGCAACGAGCGTTGTCGGCACCGCGATGGTCGAGACCCGCTCACCCTGCTTGATCAGATTGGGATACTCATTTGCGTCCAGGGTCGCGGGCAGATAATAGTCCTCGAACCTCCTGTCGTAATGGACCGGGAGAAGCTTGAAACCCGCCTCCCAGCGGCCGCGCACGAAGGCGTCGACGGGTTTTGATGTGATGAACACGACGGCCGACATCTCGCCCTTGCGCATCTGTTCCAGGGCAACCTGATGCGGAATGAACGTCTTGTCGACGTCGATGCCAAGACGGCTGAAGATCAATGGTCCTGAATAGGCGGCTGCGGTGCCCTGGGTATTGAAGTTTACTTTCTTGCCGGCAAGGTCCTGCAGGCTTGTGATCTCCGGTCGCACAAAAACGTGCAGCTCAGACGGGAAGAGATTGAGCAGGTAAGTAATGCGACTGCGGATCTGCGGAACCTGGATCTTGTACTCCTCGAGCGCGTCGGAATTGATGATGGCGGTGTCGACACCACGCAAATAGATCAACGCATTCAGATTATCGGTGGCGCCGCGCGTGACGATCGGCAGGAGCTGCAGATCCGCTCCGTCATCGACGACGCGGGCCATTTCTGCGGCGAGGCGGATCGGTGCGCCTTCGAGCAGGCCACCGGCGAGCCCGACGGTCCAGGCGTTCATCCGGTCTTTTTCGTTCTCTTGCGGGAGCGGCCGTCGGACGAGCTGTGCATCGGCCTTGGCGTTTTTCACCGTTTGGGCTTCCACGCAGGCCGTCTGAAGCATCAGCGCGACCGGCACCAACCCGGCGAGCAGGAGCAACGCGAGTGACCTTGGCGCCTTGTTCATGTCGTTTCCTTCCGGATCAGTCATCACAACCTTTTTAGTCCTGCAGCAACAAGTCCATTGTCAGCGATGCAGCGCATCGAGCCGTTCCTTGGCTCCGCGAATACCGCCCCTCTGTGCCTTCGCGTAGAGCTCTCGCGCCTTGGCCGCTTCACCGCGCGTTCCATAGGTACCCCAGGCGGACAAAACCGCGGGATCATAGGTCTCCGCGAGCATGAAACTTGCCTGCGCAATGTCCTTCTCAGCCGCAAGCTCAAGTACAATCCGCGCTGCGCCAATATTTCCCTGATCGAGCAACGCCCTGGCGCGCGGGATCAATCGGGCCTCCACCTCGTTTTGGTCTGCGATTATCGGCAGCCCGGCTGCAGTCAATTCCACGTTCTGCGGCGCCGGCAAGATCGGGCCTCCATTTGCTTGCTCCACCGGCGGGCGCGCGTCGGTGGGGCTCAATACCGTTGCACCCTCGCCTTCCCTGGCTTCGGTCCCGCTCCGCTCCTGTTGCAGCGAATGCCGCAGTTCGGCGATCTCTCGGTTCGCTGCCTGTCTCTGCTGCGAGGCCGCAGCGTCCACCTCGCGCAATTGCGCGTTTCGGGTTTCGATGTCACGGCGCGTTTCGGCAAGCTCCCTCGCCAGCGCGGCGGCGTGCGCCTCGGCCTCTTCGAGAGCGCGCCGTTGTTGTTCGGCATTGGCCGTTACCGCCTGCGCTGTTTTGCCCTCGGCGATGAGAACGGCGTTCTTCTGCCGCTCGTCTTGCAAAGACTGCCGCAACTCCGCGTTCTCCCGGTCCGCCGCCTCGCTTTCCTCCGCGGCCGCAGCTGCCGCCGTGAGCGATCCGCGAGGTATTCCGGCAAGTTCGCTGGCGAGTGCGGCGGCGCGTGACTGCGCCTCGTGACGTTGTTGCTCGGCGTTCGCCGCTGCTGCCTGCGCGGCGTTCGCCTGCTTCACCAGGAGGACGCTCCTTTGCCGCTCCTGCTGCAGCGACTGCTGCAGTTCTGCGATCTCCCCCGCCGCTGCGTCTCTCTGCTGCGAGGCCACATCGTCCGCGTTGCGGGATTGTGCGTTACGCGCGTCGATCTCGCGGCGGGCTCCGGCAAGTTCGTTCGCGAGCTCGGCCCTGCGGGCTTGCTCCTCTTGAAGGGATTTCCGCAGCTCCTCCACGACGTTTTCCGCCGTGTGCGTGCGCTGGACCGCTTCATCAAGCTCTCTGTGCGCCGCGGCCAGCTCACTGGCGAGTGCGTCGCTGCGCGGAGAATTTTCGTCGAGCTGCTGCCGCACCATGCTTGCCGGCACAGCCAGCATCAGGGGTCCGGTCGCTTCGCGCTGAAGGAGTGCTTGCGATCCGCTCGCGATGTCCGGCCGCTGATCGAGGCTGAAGACGCTCTCGCCGCCGATTCGCGTCACGTCATGAATCGTTCGCGCTTTGAATGGGTCGAACACACCGAGCATCGCCGCCCCAACGAAGATGACGGGGATCAAGATGACAGCTGCTGCGAACGGACTGCCTGATGGTTCGTCCTCTGGATCGACATCCTCAGTTGCAGGATACCCAGGATACCAATGGGTCGGCGCATTGTTGATTGGGGAGCCGTCCTTCCAAACCCATTTGCCCGCCTCGGGCGACCAGTGAGCGATCTCAACAACGCCGGTCGCATCTTCCAACCAGATGTCTTCGTTCCTCGGTGCAGTATCAATTGGTCGGCGCATGTATCACGCCTCTTTCGATAACAATTATAATGGAGCGATTGCTCGGCCTGGTCGCTTGGTTTCAGTACTCATTCAGAACACGCTTAGATCGAAATGCTGCCGCGGTTTAAATGAAATAAATAAATTAAATAAAATTATATAATTTAGGCCAAATACGAAGTCAAATTAATCCTTTAGCACGGCCCCGCCGGCGCCGGTGCTGCGCAAGCCCATTCGCGCCGCGCTTTCCTCCAGTACCCGTAAATTTCCCAAGTGTTGGCTGTTCGGGCTCACTGGTGCCGCCGAGCGTCGCACCATGAAAACACCAAAGCCAAAGCAGCGGGCCGAGCAGGAAGTCCGGCGATTGGTCAGGCTCGCCCGGCAGGGAGTTGGCGCATCGAAGATAGCCGCCGAATTGGGCCGCTACGCCGGATCAGTGAGGCGAATGGCGCGAACAATGGGAATAACGCTGAAGAAGTAGCCGTCGTGGTGCGCGTAAGGCGCTGCCCCCGATGAATGAGACGGGCGGGGCGGTACCTTACAGCCCGAAGCCTCGGCTAATCTCCCGCATGAGCCTCAGCGCGCCGTCAGTGTTGCGGCCATGGAAGAGCGCTTGATCAAGTTGAGAAAAGATGCCCATTCCAAATAGCGCGATAGCAATGCCTCTAAGCATGGTTGTGAACCGGGTTTGAACGATGCTGCGAAAGTTCAAAACGGCCCCGGCCGTAGGATGGGGTGAACAGCCGGGGCCGGCATTCCCATTCCAATGTGTGCCGCATCGGCGGTAATCGGCACGCTCCCAGCTAGCCACATGAAAGCTAACGAACTGTTTCGTAGGTCTCGATCGAATGGCACGCGCGAGTTCGATGTTGCGGAGACGAGGCTGCGGCGTCTGCCCAGAAGCCCCGGCTTCATGATCTCAGCATCCCGGCAAACAGGTTGTTCGGCTAGATGCGGAGCCTAAAGCGATCGGAGCGAAGTGCCTTGTTGCGCAAGACGCGCGCTTCGCAGCGCAATATTGGACCCGAGCGTCGCCCGTGATTGTACGGCCCCCGAAGCAGATCCTTGCCGTTGCGCGTCGTCAGTCTTGGCGTCTACTCTCCGTTGATTCCTAAGCCGATCAAATTTTGCGGCAATAGTCATGAGCATCAAAGCCATGATGGCGACCATTCTTCAAGACCAGATGACGTCACGCGGCGTCGATTCACTGACGCCATTTGATTATCAAGAGATCGCAGACCTTTGATCGAGCAGCTAAGAGAGTTGGAGCTTAGCTTGGCTGCGCGAGAAATAGCCGACAAACAGGAACCTCAGTAGATCGCTCGCCTGCGCCAGCAACAATGCCCGTGCGCTGCTTGTGACAGCCGCTACTCCGCCAGTCCAGCCTTGATGAACGCTTCCAGAAACTCTGCTCTCAGTTCCGGCGACCGCACCCACGGCGCGACGAAGCACACACGCAGGGCCTTTTCCGCGAACGGCGCCAAGGATAGCATCGTGCCGGTGTTTTGCCCGACGTGTCAACGTGATCGGGACGGGGAATGTCGTCGCGGTGCGATCCGAAAAACCCTTATTGATCAAGCCCCTCTCTACTGTGCATGGGGTTGTTTTCGGCTTTTTTTGTTTTGGAGCAGCTCACTCCGCCTGCAAGATCTCCGCGATCGCGGCGCCCGCCGCGATCGTGCCGAGCTTGCCGCCGACATCGCGCGTCGCCCTGCCCTCGCCGACCGCCTTCGCCACTGCCGCCTCGATCGCACGCGCCGCTTCCTCGTAGCGGACAGCGCCGCTCCTCTCGCCATGTCACGCCAGCAGCAGAGCCGTCGATAGGATCAGCGACACCGGATTGCCGACGTCCTGGCCTGCGATGTCAGGCGCCGAGCCGTGCGCCGCCTGCGCCATGGCGTAGCGGTCGCCGACATTGAGGGAGCCGCCGAGGCCGAGGCTGCCGGACAGTTCCGCCGTGAGGTCGGACAGGATGTCGCCGAACATGTTGGTGGCGACGATGACGTCGAAACGGTCGGGGTCACGCACCACATGCGCCATCATGGCGTCGACGAGGATGTCATCGACTTCGAGGCCGGGATAGGCCCTCGCCGCCTCGCGGCAGATCTCCAAAAACATGCCGTCGCCGATCTTGAGCACATTGGCCTTGTGCACGATGGTGAGATGTTTTCGGCGCTTGATCGCCAGCCGGCAGGCGGCGTGCGCGATGCGCTCGCAGCACGCCCGTGTGATCCGGCGCAGTGAGATCACGACGTCTGACGTGACCAGCATCTCGCCGCTGCCCAGCTCCATGTTGCGGTCGGCGTAAAATCCTTCCGTGTTTTCGCGCACCACGACGAGGTCGAAATCGCCACACCGGCCGGGCCGGCCGGCATAAGTGCGCGCGGGCCTGACATTGGCGTAGAGGTCGAGGCTTTTGCGGAAGTGCCGCGACGGATTGATCTCGCCATGCGCCTCGTCCTTGAAGTCGAAGGTCGCGGTCGGACCCAGGATCAGGCCGTCGGCGGCGCGGACCATGTCGAGCAGCTCGGGGCGCACCGTCGTGCCGAACTGTTTCAGGCTCGCATGCCCAACCGCGTGCTCCTCCAGGCGCAGATCGAGCTGGAAGCGCTCGGAGGCCGCGCGCAGCACGCCCGATGTCGCGGTCGTGATCTCCGGCCCGATGCCGTCACCGGGCAGAACGACGATATGCATGATGATCCCCTGCATTGCCGACGTGACATGATCATACGCCAGGGCATGGCATGATCGCCTCACCTTCACGCATACACAGCATGCACGCATGTGCCTGTGGAAGACGCGCCAAGCGTAGTACATGCCGGAAAGACCATCGAACCCATGCGGCCGGAGAAACGCGCTAACGCAATGACCATCACGTTACCTGCCGCCGCGCGCGAGCCTGACCACCCCATCGCCGATGCCCTGCCGGCTACGCAGCGGCGCTGGGCGATAGCCGCGATCTTCACCGCGCTGGCAATGGCCTCGCTCGACACCGCAATCGCCAACATCGCGCTGCCCGCCATTGCCGCCGATCTGCATGTCAGCCCGGAGCAATCGGTCTGGGTGGTCAACGTCTACCAGATCGCGCTGGTGGCGACGCTGCTGCCGCTCGGGGCGCTCGGCGAGATCGTCGGGCACCAGCGCATCTATCTCGGCGGCCTCATCCTGTTCACCATCGCCTCGCTGCTTTGCGCGGTGGCGTGGTCGCTGGAGAGCCTGCTGGTCGCACGGACGCTGCAAGGCTTGGGTGCCAGCGGCATCATGAGCGTCAACACGGCGCTGGTGCGCTTCGTCTATCCCGGCCGGATGCTCGGCCGCGGCTTCGGCCACAACGCGCTGGTGGTCGCGACCGCCTTCACCTTCGGTCCATCGATTGCCTCTGCCATCCTGGCATTCGGCCCGTGGCCGTGGCTGTTCGCGGTCAACATCCCGTTCGGCCTCGTCGCGATCGGCATCGGCTTTGCGATGTTGCCGAAGACGCCGCGGGCCGATCACGGCTTTGACTTTCTCGGCGCGATCCTGGCGTCGGCCTGCCTCGGCCTGTTCATCACGGGCATCGGCAGCGCCGCACATAATCTGTCGCCGGTGGTCGTGGGCGTCGAACTGGTCACCGCCCTCGTGCTCGGCTTCATCCTGACGCGCCGCCATGCCGACCATCCCGCGCCGATGCTGCCGATCGACCTGTTCAGCCGGCCGATGTTCGCACTGTCGGCGGCGACCGCGGTCTGCTCCTTCGCGGTGCAGGGCCTCGCCTTCGTCTCGCTGCCGTTCTATTTCGAGGACGTGCTGGGCCGTTCGCAGGTCGAGACCGGGTTCTTCATGACGCCATGGCCGCTGGTGGTCGGCATCATGGCGCCGATTGCGGGGCGCCTCTCCGATCGCCATGCCGTCGGTCTGCTCGGCGGCATCGGGCTCGTGCTGCTCGGCCTCGGCATGGCGCTGTTGGCCTTGCTTCCGAGCAACCCCAGCATTCCCGACATCATCTGGCGGATGGTGATCTGCGGCATGGGGTTCGGCTTCTTCCAGGCGCCGAACATGAAGGCGGTGATGTCAAGCGCACCGCCACACCGTAGCGGCAGCGCCTCCGGCATCGTCGCCACCGCGCGTCTGATTGGGCAGACGACGGGGGCCGCACTCGCTGCGCTCTGCTTCGCGCTGGCCGGTCACGATGGCGCAACCGTCGCTCTGGCACTCGGCGCAGGCTTCGCCGCGCTCGGCAGCGTGATGAGTTTCCTGCGGCTTGCGGTGAAGTAAGACCCTCAAGCCAGATGTCGGGCCGCCGTCGCCTCGATCGTTGCCGCCGGGACGACCGCCTCGTCATCGAGCGCGGCAAGGCGCCCGTCGATGGCCTCGATCACCTTGCGCGAGAACGGCCCGAGATGCGCATAGGCCGCGATCATCTGCACGGCGATCCGCGCCGATGACGTGTCGCGCTTGGCGCAGTTCATGAAGGTTTGCCAAAGCGGTCCGCGCGCCTCGGGAATGGCCGTGACCACGCGGTGCACGGTCTCCATCGCGCCGACCCTGGCGCGGATGTCGCCTTCGGCGAGTTCGTGACGCTGCTTGGAACGGTCGAGCAGCGTCATCAACCGGTCGACACGGTTCGCATAGGCCGCCGGGCTGTAGATGCGCTCCAGCACCGTTTTGTAGTCCATCAGGATGTCGCGCAGCGGGCGGACCGGATCGAAATTGATGCCGCTCGTGCACTGATCGGCGCCGATGGTCGGCGCCAGGTCGTGGCCCGGATGCAGCCGGCCTTCGCGCTCCAGGCGGCGCGTGAGCTGCGTGTTCGGCAAGGCATAGAGCAGGCCGACCATGCTGACGGGAATCGCCGCCTCCTCGATGAAGTCGATCATGGCCTCGGCCATCGAAACCTTCTCATTGTCGAAGCCCACGATGAAGCCTGCAGTGACCAGCATGCCGGCGGCGTAGATCTTGTGGATGCTCTCGGCGATGTTGCGCCGCGTGTTCTGCTTCTTTCGCATCGCGACCAGCGTTGCGGGGTCCGGGCTTTCGATGCCGACGAAGATGCCGAAGAAATTGGCGGCGCCCATCAGATCGAGCAGCTCGGGATCATCGGCCAGATTGACCGAGGCTTCGGTCGACAATTCGAAGGGATAGCCGTGGGCGCGCTGCCATTCGGCAAGCTGGGGCAGGAACAGCCGCAGCGACTTCTTGTTGCCGATGAAATTGTCGTCGACGAAGTCAAGGTGGCCGCGGTAGCCCATTGCGTAGAGCCGATCGAGCTCCGCCAGCATCTGCACGTTGGTCTTGGTTCGCGGCACGCGCCCGTAGAGCTCGATGATGTCGCAGAACTCGCAGGTGAACGGGCAACCGCGCGAATACTGCACGCCGAGATAGAGATAGTCCTCGAATTTGAGCAGGTCGAAACGCGGCACCGGCGTCGTGGTGACGTCGGCCTGGAATTTCGGCGCGGTGAAGACGCCGGAGCGGGCGCCGCCGTCCCAGGCCGCGATGAATTCGGCTATGACGCTTTCGGCCTCGCCGAGCACCCTGAAGTCGGCACGTTCGTAGATGTGCGGGCTGGACGTGGCATCCGGACCGCCGACCACCACCGGCTTGCCTGCCGCACGGCACAGCTCGATCAGGCGCAGCGTGTCCGCCTGCTGCGGCATCATTCCGCCGGTGAAGACCACGTCGGCCCAGGCGAGATCCTCGTCCGCGAGGGGGCCCGTATTGCAGTCGATCAGGCGCACCGTCCAGCTCTCGGGTAGCATCGCGGCAACCGTGATCAGGCCAAGGGGAGCAGCGGGGCGCTTCACACCCATCAGTTTGCAGGATTCGCCAAAACTCCAGAAGGACTCCGCCGAGAAGAGCGGATAGAGCATCAACACGTTGCAAGGCTGCGGTACGGTCATGGAACCTCTTTTGACTCGATCCTAGTGTAGCAGAGCGTTTCCGTCTTGCATCCCAGCAAAAGAGACAAACTGTCGCTCACTGTTCCCGGAATGTCTGCGCGGGGAAGCCGGCAGGCGTCGCCCCAAGCCGTGCCGCGGGCGTCCAGGGAGGGGAATCTTCGACAGCTACCCCGCGGACTGTTGATTTGAACAGTTCCAGTTTGCCGGACACATTGCGCCCCTGAGTCCAATCGGTGGATTGGGCCAATCAGGGGACTTGCGATGGCAAATCTAACAATCAACGGAAAAACCTTCACGCTCGAGGTCGAGCCGGATACCCCGCTGCTGTGGGCGATCCGCGAGAATGCCGGCCTGACCGGGACCAAATATGGCTGCGGCATCGCACAATGCGGCGCCTGCACCGTTCACATGGATGGTGTCGCCATCCGCGCCTGCGGAGTTTCGGTCAGCGAAGCCGAGGGCAAGAAGATCACCACGATCGAGGGACTGGCGTCCGGCAACTCACTGCACAAGGTGCAGGAAGCCTGGATCGCCCAGGACGTTCCGCAATGCGGCTATTGTCAGAGCGGCATGATCATGGCCGTGGCGGCGCTGCTGAACGAGAAACCGAAGCCGACCGACGCCGACATCGACGAGGCCATCACCAATATCTGCCGCTGCGGCACCTTCCAGCAGGTGCGCGAAGCGATCCACACGATCGCCAGCGCCTAAGGAGCCGCCCCATGAACAAGCACGTCTCGCCCAAGATGAACCGCCGCGCCTTCGTCATCGGCACCGCCGCACTCGGCGCCGGCCTCGCCATCGGCCTCGACATCCCCTTCGGCGGCCCCGCCGTAGTCCGCGCAGCCGACGGCTCGCCCGAGGTCAACGCCTGGGTCGTCGTCAGGCCCGACGACACCGTGGTGATCCGCATCGCCCGCTCCGAAATGGGCCAGGGCTCGCTCACCGGCCTCGCCCAGCTCGTCGCCGAGGAGCTCGAATGCGACTGGTCGAAGGTCACGACCGAATATCCGACCCCCGGCCAGAGCGTCGCCCGCAAACGCGCCTGGGGCGATTTCTCGACCGGCGGCAGCCGCGGCATCCGCTCCTCGCAAGACTATGTCCGCAAGGGCGGGGCCACTGCGCGCCTGATGCTGATCCAGGCCGCGGCCGACGAATGGAAGGTGCCGGCGTCCGAATGCACGGCCGCCAACAGCGTCATCACCCATACCCCGTCCGGCAAGACTACGACCTACGGCAAGGTCGCGGAGGCCGCGGCCAAGCTGACGCCGCCGGCCGACGTCAAGCTGAAGGACCCAAAGGACTGGAAGTTGATCGGCAAAGGCTTGCTGCGGCTCGACACCGCCGACAAGACCACGGGCACCACCGTCTACGGCATCGACGTCAAGCAGCCCGGCATGCTGAACGCCGCCATCAAGGACTGCCCGGTGTTCGGCGGCAAGCTGAAGAGCTTTGACGAAGCCAAGGTCGTCGGCATGAAAGGCGTCAAGAAGGTCGTCAAGGTCGGCGATACCGCGGTCGCGGTCGTCGCCGACACCTGGTGGCATGCCAAGACCGCGATCGAAGCGCTGCCGATCGTCTGGGACGAGGGAGACAACGCCAAGGTCTCCAGCGAGTCGATTGCGAAATGGCTGGCCGAGGGCCTCGACAACGCGCAGCCCGCCTATGTCGGCAACAAGAACGGCGACGCCAAGGCGGCGATTGCCGGCGCCGCCAAGAAAATCGAGGCCATCTACAGCTATCCCTACCAGAACCACGCCACCATGGAGCCGATGAACGCCACCGCGCTCCACACCGCCGACAGATGCGAGGCCTGGTGCGGCACGCAGAATGGCGAGGCAGCGTTCGCCGCAGTGCTGGAGGCTTCGGGCCTGCCGGCGGAGAAGTGCGACGTGCACAAGGTGATGCCCGGCGGCGGCTTCGGCCGGCGCGGTCAGACCGACTATGTCCGTCAGGCGGTCATGATCGCCAAGCAGATGCCGGGCACGCCGATCAAACTGTTGTGGTCGCGCGAAGAGGACATGGCGCATGGCAGGTATCACCCGATCACCCAGTGCAAGATGACCGGCGCGTTCGATGCCGACAACAATCTGGTCGCGCTGCACTACCGCCTGTCCGGGCAGTCGATCCTGTTCTCGCTGCGCCCCGAAGCGCTGCAGAACGGCATGGATCCGGCCGCATTCCAGGGCGTCGCCCAATCCGGCGAGGCCGCGTTCGGCTATTCGGTGCCGAACCTCCTGATCGAGCATGCGATGCGCAACCCGCACGTTCCGCCCGGCTTCTGGCGCGGCGTCAACGTCAATCACAACGCGATCTACATGGAATGCTTCATGGACGAGTTGGCCCAGGCCGCAGGCCAGGACCCGCTCGAATTCCGCCGCAAGCTGATGGGCAATCACCCCAAGCATCTGGCGGTGCTCAATGCCGTGGCCGAGAAGATCGGCTGGAGCACACCGGCGCCGCAAGGCGTCTATCGCGGCATCGCGCAGGTCATGGGCTATGGCAGCTATGTCGCCGGCGCCGCCGAAATATCGGTGACCGACGGCAGCAAGATCAAGGTGCATCGCATCGTCGCCTCCACCGATCCCGGCTACGTCGTCAATCCGGCGCAGGTGGAGCGGCAGATCGCGGGCTCCTTCGTCTACGGCCTTTCCGCGCTGTTCTACGGCGGCTGCACCGTCAAGGACGGCCGCATCGAGCAAACCAACTTCGACACCTACAACTCGATGCGCATCAACGAGATGCCGAAGGTGGAGGCGGTGATGGTGCCGAGCGGAGGATTCTGGGGCGGTGTCGGCGAGCCGACCATCGGCGTCGCAGCGCCGGCGGTGCTCAACGCCTATTTCGCGGCGACGGGCAAACGCATCCGTTCGGTGCCGCTGCGCGACCAGAACATCACCTTCGCCTGAGAAACGCCGCGGCGGCTACAACGCCGCCGCAGCATTTTTGCCTGGATGATCCTGATGACCACGCGCCCGGTGACACGGCGGAATGCCGTGCTCGGCATCACCGCGGCCGCCGCAACGCTGGCGCGGCCATCGGTTCTGCGCGCGCAATCGGCCGGCCGGGTTGTCGTGGTCGGCGGTGGATTTGGCGGCGCGGCCTGCGCCCGCGCGCTCAAGCACGCCGATGCAAAATTGCAGGTCACGCTGATAGAGCCGAACAAGCTCTTCACCTCCTGCCCCTTCAGCAATGAGGTGATCGCGGGCCTGCGCGACATCGAAGCGCAACAGTTCGGTTATGACAAGCTCGCTGCCGAGGACATCACTGTCCTTATTCAAGCTGCAACCAGGATCGATCCGCAAGAACGCAACATCGCGACATCAGACGGCGCCAAGCTGATCTATGACCGCCTCGTCCTCTCCCCCGGCATCGACTTCCATTTCGAGGCGCTGCCCGGCTACGACGACACGGCATCGGAAAAAATGCCGCACGCCTGGAAGGCCGGCGCTCAGACGCTGCTGCTGCGCAGGCAACTGGAAGCGATGGCAGACGGCGGCACGGTCGCAATTGCAATCCCGGCCAATCCTTCGCGCTGCCCGCCGGCACCTTACGAACGCGCCAGCCTGATCGCGCATTACCTGAAAACGGAGAAGCCGCGCTCGAAAGTGCTGATCCTCGATGCCAAGGACAATTTCTCCCAGCAACGGTTGTTCGAGAAGGCCTGGAAGGAGCTTTACGGCGACATGATCGAGCGCGTCGCGCTGTCGCAAGGCGGCCGTGTGACCTCCGTTGATGCTTCGGCGAAGACCATCGTCACCGAGTTCGGCAATTACACCCCCGATGTCGCCAACATCATCCCACCGCAGCGCGCCGGGCGCATCGCCGAGATCGCGGGCGCGGCGGATGCGACCGGCTGGTGCCCGATCGATCCCGTCACCTTCGAGTCAAAGCTCGCCCCGAACATCCATGTCATCGGCGACGCCTGCCTCGGCGGCGGCATTCCCAAATCGGCAGCGGCCGCGAGCGCACAAGGCAAGGCTTGCGCCGCCGCCATTGTCAACCTGCTCGCGGGCCGCGCGCCGCAGGCACCGCGGCTGACCGGCGTCTGCTACAACACCGTCGCGCCCGGTTACGGCTTTTCGCTCGCCGGCAATTACCAGCCTAAGGGCGATATCTTCGCCGAGGTCGAGGGCGGCGCGACGAGCCCGCTCGATGCGCTGCCCGAACTGCGCGCCCGCGAGGCCGCCAAGGCCGAGCGCTGGTTTCAAACCATCACGGCGGACACCTTTGGCTAGATCATCCGTCCATACCGCAGCGCTGATCGTCGTCAGTCTCGCCCTCACCTATGGTGCAAGCGCAGAACAACTCGCGCCCTACAACATCGTCGGCGACGGCATTGTAGAATCGCTCACCGGCGCGCCCGGCGATGCCGCGCGCGGCCGCGCGCTGGTGCTCGCGCGCACCACGACCTGCATCCTCTGCCATTCCGGCCCATTTCCGGAGACCCGGTTCCAGGGCGACCTCGCGCCTGACCTCACAGCCGCCGGGAACCGCTGGACGGCGAGCCAGTTGCGGCTTCGGCTGGTCGATGCCTCGCGCTTCAACCCGGAGACCATCATGCCGTCCTATTATCGCACCGATGGCCTCGTGCGGGTCGGGCGCAACTTCGCCGGCAAGCCGATATTGTCGGCCACAGAGATCGAGGACATCGTGGCTTTTCTTGCAACGCTTCGGGGCTAAGACTGTTCATGCCAACCACGCGACGACAATTCTTGAGCCTTGCCGGAAGCGTGACGGTCGCCGGGTCGATCTCGATCATCACGCTGCGGCCGCTCGCGGCGACGCCGGCGATGCTCAACTCGGCGATCCGCAGCGTCGTGGGTGAAGCACAGCTTCGCACGGGCAGGGTCAAGCTCGACATCCCGCCGCTGGTCGAGAACGGCAACACGGTGCCGATGACGGTGAGCGTCGCAAGTCCGATGACGGCGGACGACTACGTCAAGAGCATCCATGTCTTCAACGAGAAGAACCCGCAGCCGAACATCGGCAATTTCCATCTTGGTCCCTCCTCGGGCCGCGCCCAGGTCTCGACGAGGATCCGTCTCGCCGACACTCAGAAGGTGGTCGCGATCGCCCGGCTCTCCGACGACACCTTCTGGCAAGTCGCAGTGGACATCGTCGTGACGCTGGCCGCCTGCACCGAGGAGATGAACTGATGGCCGCACTCATCAACGTTCCGGCAAAAGCCAAACGCGGCGACATCATCGAGATCCGCGCGCTGACCTCGCACATCATGGAGACCGGATTCCGCCATACCGTGGATGGCGCTCTGGTACCGCGCGACATCATCACCAGCTTTACCTGCCGCTACAACGCCACCGAGATCTTTCGCGCCGACCTGTTTCCGGCGATTGCGGCCAACCCGTACCTGTCCTTCTTCACAATCGCGAAGGAGAGCGGCAAGCTCGAATTCGAATGGATCGGCGACAACGGCTATTCGTCCAGCGCATCCGCATCGATCACGGTCGAATGATCTTTTGGCGCGCGATAGCGGCAGCAACACTGCTTGCCGCGGCCCCTGCCCTGCTCGCCGGCGAGATCGCGCCGGAGGCACGCCGCTCCGGCTATTCGTTCATGGGACCCGACACGCGTGCGATGCAGGATGACGACACGTCCAATCCGGGCATGCTTTTCGTGCTCGACGGCGAGGCGCTCTGGACAAAGAAGACCGGCAGTGCCGACAAAGCCTGCGCTGACTGCCATGGCGATGCACGCAGCAGCATGAAAGGCGTCGCGGCACGCTATCCCGCCTTTGACAAGGCGCTAGCGCGCCCCGTCACCCTCGATCAGCGCATCAATCTCTGCCGCGCCAATCATCAGCAGGCGTCGGCGCTGCCTTACGAGAGCCGCGACCTCCTGGCGCTGTCCGCCTTCATCGCCCACCAGTCCCGCGGCGTCGCGATCACGGCCGGCGATGAGCCGGAGCTGAAACCTTTCGTGGCGCAGGGCCGCGACCTCTTCATGCAACGCGAGGGCCAGCTCAACCTTGCCTGCACCAATTGCCACGACGACAACTTCAACAAGCGACTTGCCGGCGCGCCGATCACGCAGGGACAGCCAACCGGCTATCCGCTTTATCGCCTGGAATGGCAGACGCTGGGATCGCTGGAGCGGCGACTACGCGGTTGCATGACCGGCGTCCGCGCCCAGGCATACGATTACGGTTCGCCCGAGTTGGTCGCCCTCGAGCTCTATTTGATGTCGAGAGCGCGCGGCTTGCCGGTGGAAACGCCAGCGGTGCGCCCCTGATCGTAGAATAGGACTAGGCAGGCGTGGAACGGCCGCTAGTATCCGCCCAAATTGAGTCACAGGGAGGGACCTAAAGTGGTCAACCACAAAATCTCGCGTCGTACGCTCTTGACGGGCACTGCCGCAGCTAGCGCGCTCAGCCTGACCGGATTGCCGGCGCACGCCGAGGTGAACTGGAAGAAATACGCCGGGACCAAGCTCGAGGTGATCCTCGCCAAAGGGCCCCGCGGCGACAACCTGCAAAAATACGTCAAGGAGTTCACCGAGCTCACCGGCATCCAGGTCGAATCCGAGCAGATTCCCGAGCAGCAGCAACGCCAGAAGGTGGTGATCGAGCTGACCTCGGGACGGCCGAGCTTCGACGTCGTCCATCTCAGCTACCACGTGCAGAAACGGCAGTTCGAGAAGGCCGGCTGGCTCGCCGACATGACGCACTTCATGAAGGATCCGGCGCTGACCGCGCCCGATCTCGTCGAGAGCGACTTTTCGGCCGCGGGCCTGCAATACGCCAAGAACGACAAGGGCCAGATGCTGTCGCTGCCGTGGTCGGTCGATTATTTCATCCTCTATTACAACAAGGAGCTGTTCGAGAAGAAGGGCGTCGCCGTTCCCAAGACCCTCGACGAGATGGCTGCGGCCGCCGAGAAGCTCACCGATCCCAAGGAAGGGACCTACGGCTTTGTCGGGCGCGGCTTGCGCAACGCCAACATGGCGATGTGGAGCAACTTCTTCCTCGATTATGGCGGGGAATTCCTCGACACCAAGGGCAACATCCTGACCGACGGTCCGGAAGCCATTGCCGCGACCAAGCTGTATCAGACGCTCCTGACGAAATCGGCACCGCCCGGCGTCGCCGGCTTCAACTGGATGGAGTCGATGGCCTCGTTCACGCAAGGCAGATCCGCGATGTGGATCGACGGCGTCGGCTGGGCGCCACCGCTGGAAGATCCGGCCGCCTCGCGCGTTGTCGGCAAGGTCGGCTACACCGTGGTACCCGCCGGCCCCAAGGGACAATATTCCTCGACCTATGGCGACGGCATCGGCATTGCTGCTGCGAGCAAGAACAAGGAAGCCGCCTATCTGCTCTGCCAATGGGTGGTCTCGAAAACCCAGGGTGCGCGGCTGCTGCAGGCCGGCGGCGGCGTGCCGTTCCGCAACTCGATCCTTGGCGATCCCGAGGTCCAGAAGGGCGTAAAGACCAAGGAGTGGCTGCAATCGGTGATCGATTCCGGCAAGATCAGCAAGCTGGGCCTGCCGGTCGTGATTCCGGTCGCCGAATTCCGCGACATCGTCGGCGCCGCGATCACTGCGACCTTGTCCGGGGCGGATCCTGCGGCCGAGCTGAAGAAGGCCAACGATCAGTACCGGCCGATCCTGGAGCGTAGCGAGAAGGCGTGAGTGCGTTGACACAATCGACTCCGGGCGCGGCACAGTCTGATGCCGCGCCGGAGAAAGAGTTGCGGCCGCCGTCCTACTGGCCGTTCGTAGTGCCGGCGCTGGTCGTCGTGCTCGCGATCATCATCTTCCCGTGGGTCTTCACGATCTGGATGAGCCTGAACGAGTGGAAGGTAGGCTCGTCGACCACCTTCGTTGGATTCTCCAATTATCTGCGGCTGACGGGCGATCCCCGCTTCATTGAGGCCATCGGACATACACTGGCCTACACCGCACTGTCCGTGCTGCTGCCGCTCGTGCTCGGCACGTTTGCGGCCGTGGTGTTTCACCAGAAATTCCCCGGCCGCGGCTTCCTGCGCGGCATCTTCATCATGCCGATGATGGCGACGCCGGTGGCGATCGCGCTGGTCTGGACCATGATGTTCCACCCGCAACTCGGCGTGCTGAATTATCTGCTGTCGCTGGTCGGGATCCCTGCGCAGCTCTGGGTGTTTCATCCAGCAACCGTCATTCCTTCGCTGGTGCTGGTCGAGACCTGGCAATGGACGCCGCTGGTCATGCTGATCGTGCTCGGCGGCCTCGCTGCCATCCCCACCGAGCCTTATGAAAGTGCACAGATCGATGGCGCCAGCATCTGGCAGGTGTTCCGCTTCATCACCCTGCCGTTGATCATGCCGTTCCTGTTCATCGCCGGCATGATCCGCATGATCGACGCCGTCAAAAGCTTCGACATCATCTTCGCGATCACGCAGGGCGGGCCGGGCTCGGCTTCGGAGACGATCAACATCTATCTCTACAGCGTCGCCTTCTCCTATTACGACCTCGGCTACGGCTCGGCGATCGCCGTCGTGTTCTTCCTGCTGATCGTTCTGCTTGCGGCGGTGATGCTCTACGCACGCCAGCGCATGCTGTGGACCGAGATCGCGAGCGGCACATGACTCCAAGGCAAATCATCGGCAAGATCGGCCTGTGGTTCTCGGTATTCGTCATCGTGTCGCCGGCAATCCTGTTCTTCCTCTGGATGGCGTCGCTGTCGCTCAAGTTCGAGATCGACAATGCCGCCTATCCGCCGGTGTTCATTCCCGAGCATATCGCCTGGAAGAACTATGCCGACGTGCTCGCCTCCAACCGTTTCCTGACCTATTTCATCAACAGCCTGATCGTAACAGGCAGCGCGACGTTGCTTGCGCTGCTCGTCGGCGTTCCCGCCGGTTACGGCATCGCGCGGATGGCCGCGCACAAATCCGCGATCGTCATCCTGATCGCCCGCATCACGCCGGGATTGTCCTATCTGATCCCGCTGTTTCTCATGTTCCAGTGGCTGGGACTGCTCGGCACATTGGTGCCGCAGATCATCATCCATCTGGTGGTGACGGTGCCGATCGTGATCTGGATCATGATCGGCTATTTCGAGACGACGCCGATGGAGCTGGAAGAAGCCGCGCTCATCGACGGCGCCACACGCTGGCAGGTCTTCCGCCATGTCGCGCTGCCGATCGCCAAACCCGGCATCGCCGTCGCCTTCATCCTGGCCGTGATCTTCTCCTGGAACAATTTTGTGTTCGGCATCGTGCTGGCCGGACGCGAGACACGCACCCTGCCGGTCGCCGTCTATAACATGATCTCGTTCGACCAATTGAGCTGGGGGCCGCTCGCGGCCGCCGCGCTGATTGTCACCCTCCCGGTGCTGCTGCTGACGGTGTTCGCCCAGCGACAGATCGTCGCCGGGCTCACCGCAGGGGCCGTCAAGGGCGGGTAGCTACTCCGCCGGTGCGGCGTGCATCTCCGGATGCGAGGCGTAGGGCTCGCTCGCGCCGAGCCTGCTGGCCGCGAACAGACCGGCGGCCATCACGGCATAGGCGAACGCCACCGCCGGCGTCACGCCAAAGCCGCCGCCGATGCCGACGGCTTCGCCATGCATGAAGCCGAAGTAGGTCAGGACCGCACCGACCAGCGCGAACGCCGATGCCCTCTCGAAGTCGCGCTCGATGATGAAGACGCCGATCGCACCCAGGATCAGGCCGCCGAGGATGGAGCCGCCGCCCATCACTTCGAGTCCGTGATAGAATACGCCCTGCTGAGGCAACGCGGCGATCGCGGCAGCCTTGACCGCGTCGGCCTTGTCGGCGGCGAGCCCGCCGACGGTGGTCGCTGCCATCATGGTCGAGCCCAACATCGTGTCGATCTGGAGCTTGGCCCACGCCGCGAGATGTGGCGTCAGCGCCAGCACGATCGCGGGCGCGTGTTTGACCGGCGTGGTCTGGAACGCCTGTGCGCCGATCAGCATGCCGATATAGAGCAGGATCGGCGAGATCGCGACGACGGGCACCAGCGCCAGCAGCACCGAGATGACGCCGAACCAGGCCAGCACCACCACCATGATGCCGGTCGCAGCCGAATAGCCGATGCGGCCGCCCATCGCCTTCCAGCCGGGATGACCAATATAGACGGCGTTGATGAAGGGATTGCCCATCAGGCAGCCGATCAGGCTGACGATGCCGTCGGCGGTCAGCACCCGCGTGGTCGGATATTCGTCGCCGGCCGCTTCCGCGCTCTCGACATTGTCCATGGCCTCAACGAGGTCGTAGATGCCGAACGGAATGGCGGTAACCAGGATGATTCCGAGGAACTCAAAGCCGGAGAACACGTAGCCTACAGCCGGGATCGGCACCGAGAAGCCGAAATTGGAAAAGGCTGCGCTAACGCCGGCGATGCTCAGTCCACCGAGACCGAGCCCGAACAGGTTCGAGCCCCAGGCGATGATCATGCCGACCGCGATGGCGACGAGCCCCGCGGGAATGCCGCGCGGATATTTGACCCCGCCGAACCAGCTCACCAGGATGATGGCGAAACAAACCAATCCGATCTGCGGCGTCATGTACATTTCGAGCGCGGGGCGCATCGAGATGAAGGTAACGGAAACACCGGCGAGCGTGCCGAGCAGCGCGGCGCGCGGCGTGATTTTTCGGATGAACGGCGCGATGAAGCCGCCGATCATGAGAATGAAGCTCTGGAAGAACACCCAGACCAGGCCCGCTGACCACCCCTTGAGCGGGTCGCCGGTCTTGATCGTGATCGGCAGCATGATGACGAAGGTGACGATGAACATGTGCGGCACGCTGACGCCCGAGGGCAGCGCGCAGACGTCGGTGCGGCCGGTCTTCTGCGCGAGGCGATAGGCGAGATAGGCGTAGTAGAAGGTCGACAGGCACATCATCAGCCCCAGTGCGGGCAGGATGCGGCCGAACACGAGACTATCAGGCATCTTCAGCACGAAGCGAAGCAGGCCCGTGAGCACCAGCATGTTGACGAGGATATTGGTGCCGAAGCCGAAGAACGCGTTCCAGTCACCCGGTGTCCATAGTGCCGGCTTGAACTCGGACTTGTTCAGATCAGATTTGCCGGCCGTCCCCGTCATACTTGTGCTCATGTGATGCCCCTAAACTGATGTGGAAATCTTCATCGCCTCCAGTACCGCGGCCGAGCTCGTGACCCAGCCGAAGATGCCGCCCTGGGCCTTGATCATCTTCAGGCCCATCTCGTGAAACTCGGGGAAGTAGGATGCGCAGCCGTCCGAGATGACGACGCAGCGATAGCCGCGGTCATTGGCCTCGCGCACGGTGGTGTTGACGCACACTTCCGTGGTGACGCCGCACACCAGGAGATTCTCGATGCCGTATTTCTCAAGTACGTCGGCGAGCTCGGTGGCGTAGAACGCACCCTTGCCGGGCTTATCGATCACGACCTCGCTGTCGAGCGGATAAAGCTCGGGAATGATGTCGTGCCCGGCTTCGCCGCGAATGAGGATGCGCCCCATCGGACCGGGATCGCCGATGCGCAAGGACGGCGCGCCGCGCTCGACTTTTGCGGGCGGCGCATCGGAAAGATCGGGCAGATGCCCCTCGCGGGTGTGGACGACCAGCATGCCGGTGTCGCGCGCTGCCTTAAGCAAGGCACCGATCGGCTTCACCGCGCGCGCCAGCTGGCTGACATCGTTGCCGAGCGTCTCGCCGAAGCCGCCGGGCTCCATGAAATCGCGCTGCATGTCGATGATGAGAAGCGCGGTGCTCGCCCATTCGAGCTTGATCGGCTCAGGCTCGGCGCTGATCACGCCCAGTGTCGGCTTGGTTGAGTTCAACATGACGCAGGCCCCGCGAGAACCCTCTTTGCCGGGAGTTCTGCAAACGCCGTGCCATTGTGTACAATTGCGATGGAGCGACGGCTCCGGAGAAATTCGCTGCGCTCTCAGGAAGTTAGAAAGCGAACTGACGTGTGCTTATTCTCTGTGCGACGGCTTTGCGGCGCGCAGTTGCTTAAAGGATAAGCGGGCGGCGACACTCTCTCCGCCGTCATTCCGGGGCGATGCGCGAGCGTCGAACCAAGAATCCATCGGGCGGCAATATAGGAGGCGAAATGGATTCCGGGCTCGCGACTTCGTCGCGCCCCCGGAATGACGACGGAGGATGTGGCGCTACCGCCCTGCCCCATGCAGCCGTCGATACTCTTCCTCATACGACCTCATACGACGCGTATGACTCCTTCAGCGTCGCTACCTTGAGCAACATCGTCGCGAAGACCGCACCTGCCCTGTCGAACGCGCGTCTTCACCCGGCGCGCGGGGGCTTCCACAAGCCATGACCGCCAGGAACGCCACGGATGCGGTCAGCGATATTGACTTCAGCGGCCCATGCTCTTGACTGCGACCAGCTGCTTCGCGACCAGAACTCCCTCCCGCAGCGCACATCCTGCTCGCCACACCCAACCACCGAGGACTCCTGAAATGACGCTGATGCAGGTCGAGCTGGACGACAAATACCGGCTCGAATCGAAGCGGATCTTCCTGTCCGGCACGCAGGCGCTGGTTCGGTTGCCCATGTTGCAGCGCGAACGCGACCGGCTTCAGGGCCTCAACACCGGCGGTTTCATCTCGGGTTATCGCGGGTCCCCGCTCGGCATGTACGACCACGCCCTGTGGCGCGCGAAGTCGCAGCTCGCACAGCATGACATCGCCTTCGTGCCGGGCCTGAACGAGGATCTCGCGGCGACGGCGGTCTGGGGCAGCCAGCAGGTCGGCCTGTTTCCCGGCGCCAAGGTCGACGGCGTGTTCGGCATCTGGTACGGCAAGGGCCCCGGCGTCGACCGCTCGGTGGATGCGCTCAAGCATGCGAATGCAGCCGGCACCTCGCTCAATGGCGGCGTGCTGGCGCTCGCCGGCGACGACCACGGCTGCCAATCCTCGACGCTGGCGCATCAGAGCGAGCAGGTGTTCGCGGCGGCGCTGATCCCCGTGATCAATCCCGCGACGCTCCAGGATTACCTCGATCTCGGCCTCTATGGTTTCGCGCTGTCGCGCTTCTCCGGCTGCTGGGTCGGCTTCAAGGCGATCAGCGAGACCGTCGAGAGCTCGGCCTCGATCTACAGCGACCCCGAGCGCATCAAGATCGTGCTGCCTGATGATTTCGAGATGCCGCCCGGCGGCCTCAACATCCGTTGGCCCGATCCGCCGCTGGAGGCGGAGAGGCGCCTGTTCGGTCCGAAAATGGCCGCCGTGCAGGCCTTTGCCCGCGCCAACCAGCTCGACCGCATCGTGCTCGATTCAAAACCGGCCCGGCTTGGCATTGTCGCGACCGGCAAGGCCTATCTCGACCTCCGCCAGGCGCTCGCCGACTTAGGCATTACCGACAAGGACGCGCAGGATCTGGGGTTGCGCATCTACAAGGTCGCGATGACCTGGCCGCTGGAGGAAAGCGGCGCGCGGCGCTTCGCCGAAGGACTTCAGGACGTGCTGGTCGTCGAGGAGAAGCGCGGTTTCATCGAAGACCAGTTGATGCGTATCCTCTACAACATCGATGCGTCGAAGCGCCCGACCGTCACCGGAAAACGCGACGAAAGCGGCGCGCCGCTACTGCCGAGCGAGGGCGAGTTGACGCCGACCATCGTCGCGTCCGCGCTGCTGGCGCGACTGCGCAAGCTCGGTCATCACAGCCCGGTGCTGGAGCAGCGCCTCGCGCGGCTCGAAGCTTTCGACAATCCCGTCACCACCAGCACGCCGATCAAGCTCGCGCGCACGCCGTTCTTCTGCTCGGGCTGCCCGCACAACACCTCGACCCGCGTGCCCGAGGGAAGCCGCGCCATGGCCGGTATCGGCTGCCACGGCATGGCCCTGAGCATGCCGACCCGCCGCACCGATTTGATCTCGCATATGGGCGCCGAGGGCGTGAACTGGATCGGGCAATCACCCTTCACCACCGAGCAGCACATTTTCCAGAATCTCGGCGACGGCACCTATACCCATTCCGGCCTGCTGGCGCTCCGCGCCGCCTCCGCAGCGGGCATCAACATCACCTACAAGATCCTCTACAACGATGCCGTCGCGATGACCGGTGGTCAGCCGGCCGAGGGCGGTTTCAATGTCGCGCAGATCGCACATCAGGTCTGGGCCGAGGGCGTCAAGCGGCTTGCGATCGTGTCGGACGACCCGGGCAAGTATCCTGAAGGCAACTACTTCCCTCAAGGCGCGACCATCCATCACCGCCGCGAGCTCGATGCCGTGCAGCGCGAGCTGCGCGACATCGAGGGCCTCACGGCCATCATCTACGACCAGACTTGCGCGGCTGAGAAACGGCGCCGCCGCAAGCGCGGGCTCTATCCCGATCCAGCAAAACGCGCCTTCATCAACGAACTCGTCTGCGAAGGCTGCGGCGATTGCTCCCAGGCCTCGAACTGCGTCTCGGTGCAGCCGCTGGAGACCGAATTCGGCCGCAAGCGGCAGATCGACCAGTCGAACTGCAACAAGGATTTTTCCTGCGTCGAGGGCTTTTGCCCGAGCTTTGTGACTGTACATGGCGGCAGCCTCAAGCGCATGAAGACTTCGGCGGTCGATTCCGGACAGTTGTTCGCCGACCTGCCGCTGCCTCCTGCCCGCGAGCTGGAGGCGCCGTACAACATCCTCGTCACCGGCATCGGTGGCACCGGCGTCATCACCATCGGCGCGCTGCTCGGCATGGCCGCCCATGTCGACGGCCGCGGCTGCTCGGCGCTGGATTTCACCGGACTGTCGCAGAAGAACGGCGCGGTGATGAGCCATGTGCGTATCGCACAGAAGCCGGAGGACATTTCGGCGGTCCGCATCACCACCGGCGGCGCCGACGTCATTCTCGGCTGCGACATGATCGTCTCGGCAGGTCCCTCCGCGCTCAGCCGCGCCGCGCGCGGCGTGACGAAGGCCTATGTCAATGCTGATCTCCAGCCGACCGCGAGCTTCGTGCAAAACCCCGATCTCGATTTCGAGATGGGCACGATGCAGACCGTGCTGCGCGATGCGATCGGCGACAAGAACCTCGACATCATCGACGCGACAGGCATTGCCGCGGCCCTGATTGGCGATTCGATTGCGACGAATCCCTTCATGCTCGGCTTTGCCTTCCAGAAGGGCGCGATCCCGCTGTCGCTGGAGGCGCTGCTCCGTGCCATCGAGATCAACGGCGCGGCAATCGAGATGAACAAGCTCGCCTTCACCTGGGGGCGCGTGGCCGCCCACGACATGTCGCGGGTGCGCAGCGTGCTGCAGTTCAGGAGCCGCGCATCCGCGCCAACGAAGTCGCTCGACGACGTCATCGCGACCCGCGCCGAGTTTCTGACCGGCTATCAGGACAAGGCCTACGCCGACCGCTACCTCGCGGCCGTCGCCAAGGTGCGGAAAGCGGAGAGCGCCGTTTCGCCGACTTCCACCGAACTGACCGAGGCCGTGGCGAAAAACCTGTTCAAGCTGATGTCCTACAAGGACGAGTACGAGGTCGCGCGGCTCTATACCGATGGCAGCTTTGCCAAGAAGGTCTCCGAGAAGTTCGACGGTGGCTTCACACTGAAATACCACCTGGCACCACCGATCTTCGCGCAGCGCGACAAGAGGACCGGACATCTGCAGAAGAAGGAGTTCGGCGGCTGGATGATCCATGCCTTCCGCATTCTCGCCAAGCTCAAGTTCCTGCGTGGCGGCGCATTCGATCCGTTCGGCCGCACCGAGGAGCGCCGGACCGAGCGGAAGCTGGTCGAGGATTATCTCGGCATGATCGACCAGCGGATCGCCGGGCTGAAGGTGGAGCAGATCCCGCTGCTGGCGCGACTCGCACGCGTGCCCGAGACGATCCGCGGCTTCGGCCACGTCAAGGAAGCCAACATCAAGCAGGCGGCGGCCGAGAAGGCGCGGCTGGAAGCCGAGCTGGAAAACAGCCGCTTTGCGGCTGCTGCGGAGTAGCGGTCAGGAGAGCGAGTGCCCTCCGCCCGTCATTGCGAGGAGCCCTTGCGACGAAGCAATCCAGACTGTCACCGCGGAAAGATTCTGGATTTCTTCGCTCCGCTCGCAATGACGCCAGTGGGGCCGATCGCGCTCACCATTGCCATCGCGCAGCATGGCCACCACGAGCCGTTATGCCACCGGCACCCGCGCCGATGACAACGACGTCGTAGGTCTCATGGGCCGGCATCATGCAGCAACGGTCCGGGAACGAGGCATGACACCGTCATACCTCGCCTGGAGGGACCAACGCTAGCGCGCCGGCTTCCGCTCGATCGGGTCGATATCGACCGCCCGCAGGCGGCCGAGCCGCAGCACGTCCATGGCAAGCCCCCGGCCGATCCGGTCGCGGTCGAGCACGCGGATCAGATCGTCGACGCCGTTGATCTCGACACCGTCGAGCCTGATGACGACGTCACCGGGCAACAGGCCCGCCTTCGCCGCCGGGCCGTCCGGTTCGATCTGCGCGAGCAGCGCGCCCATCTTGTTCTCGACGCCGGCGAGCACCGCGTGCCGCCGCGGGACCGCCGCGGTCTGTCCGGCCACGCCGATATAGGCGCGGCGGACATAGCCGTGGCGAATGATCTCCGACAGCACGAACTGCGCAGTGTTGCTGGCGACCGCAAAGCAGATGCCTTGCGCGCCATTGATGATGGCGGTGTTGATGCCGATCACCTCGCCATTCGATGACAGCAGCGGCCCGCCGGAATTGCCGGGATTGAGTGCTGCATCGGTCTGGATCACGTCCTCGATGGTGCGCCCGCTCACCGAGCGGATGGAGCGCCCGAGCGCGGAGATCACGCCGGCGGTCACCGTCGATTCGAAGCCGAGCGGATTGCCGATCGCGATCACGAGCTGGCCGCGCCGCAGGGTCTTGGAGTTGCCGAGCGCGGCATAGGGCAAATCGCGCACGCCATTGGCGCGCAACAGCGCAAGGTCGGTGTCGGGATCGACGCCAAGCACCCGGGCGTCGCCGACATGGTCCTCGACGTCCCGCAGCCGGATCTCCCTGGAGGAGCCGACCACATGGCTGTTGGTGAGAACGAGACCATCCGGCGAGATCACGATGCCCGAGCCGAGGCCGCCGCGCTCGCGGCCGTTCGGCACCTTTGGTCCGGTCTCGACGCGCACGACGGCAGGGCCGACGCGGTCGGTCACGTCGATCACGGCATTGGAGTAAGCGTCCAGCAGGGACCGGTCGTCGACCGGGTCAGACGCTGTCGTTCGCGATGACGAGGCGTCATCGACGGTGTCTGAGGTGAAATCCAACATGGCAAGAGTCCTTGAGGCCCACACAGATGGTGGCCTGTTCCCTGCCGCGCAAGGGACTCCCTTGGGGCGCAAGGCAGGGCTGCCCAGCTGGCTAGGGCGCCCGCCGTAGCGTGCCCGCCCTCGCCTTGACCGGGTCGAGCAGTGACCAGTCGCCGTCCGAGAGCACGTAGCCCTTGGGGAACGGGGCGCGCAGCTCCAGCCCAAGCGAGTGCAGCACCCGGTCGTCGCGGTAGTAGCATTGCAGCACGACGCGGACGAGGGTCGCGGCCGCCGCGCCGCTGTGCTTGCGAAACTCCTGCGCCACCGCATCGCGCTTGGCGGCCTCGAGCTCCGCGAGCGGCTGGCCGGCAAGTCGTGCCAGATGATCCAGCGCCGCCGCCACCAGTTTGGCGTCACGCCCCAACGTCGCCAGGATGTCGGCCTGGATCGCGGGATCGTCGGCGCCGGGCACCTTGTACTCGTCGCTGCCCGGAACGATCATCGCGGCGACGGTGCGGAGGTCGTCGCGCTGGGCGCGTGTCAGTTCGTTGTCTGCGGACATGATGGCCTCAGTCGAAGAGATTGGCGAGGCGCTGCTTCATCTGGTCGGCGACGTAGAGCGCGATGGCCTGGATGGTCGAGGTCGGGTTGACCCCGCCCGAGGTGACGAAGACGCTGCCATCGACGATGAAGAGGTTCTTCACGTCGTGCGAGCGGCCCCATTCGTTGACGACGGAGCTTTCAGGGTCGATCCCCATCCGCGCGGTGCCGAGCAGGTGCCAGCCGCCCCACGGGATCGGCGAATTGACGCAGATATCGGTCGCCCCCGCGGTTTCGAGAACCTCGCGGCCGCGGGCGAGCGCATGCTCCATCATTTTCCGGCTGTTCTCGCTGATCGTGTAGTTGATCTTCGGCGCGGGAATGCCGTGGCTGTCCTTCAGCACCGGATCGAGCGTGACGCAATTGTGCTCCTCCGGCAAATCCTCGCAGATCGCGGAAAACCCGAGCCGATGGCCGTTGAGCTTGCGGAAGACGCGGTGATGATCGTCGCCCCATGGCAGAATCCCCTTCTGCTCGCTGACGACAGCCTCGAACACCGGCCCGGCGCCGCGCACGAACTGGACGCCATAGCCGCGCACGAAACCGCGCGACAGGTCCGTGTCATACCACTCCTTGCTCCACAGGCAGGTCGGCGGCGCGCGGTTGCTATCGGTCGGCTCCTTTACGTAGCCGTAGATCTGCGCATAGGGATGGAACATCAGATTCTTGCCGACGAGGCCCGACGAATTGGCAAGACCGTTCGGGAAGCGGTCAGATGCCGAGTTGAGCAGCAGCCGCGGCGTGCCGACGCCGTTGCAGGCGATGATGACGACATGCGCCGGCTGAAACTGCTCGACGCCCTCCTTGTCGTAATAGACCACGCCCGAGGCCATGCCGCTCTCATCGGTCGTGATCTCGCGCACCCGGCAATGGGTGCGCAGCTCGACGCCGGCGCGGATCGCATGCGGCCAATAGGTGATGTCGGTGGAGGATTTTGCGCCTTGCGCGCAGGCCGGCGTGCAATGGCCGAGATTGATGCAGCGCGCACGGCCCTCATAGTCCATGGTCGCGACCGTCGTGTCGGACGGCCACCAGTGCCAGCCGCGTTTGTTCATGGCCTTGCCGATGATGGCGCCAGACAAACCGAGCGGCTGTTGCGGCATCGGCGGATGCGTCAGCGGCGAGCGCGGATCGCCCGACAGGCCCGACGTGCCCATCATCCGGTCATTCTCTTCGAAGAACGGTGTCAGTGCGTCATAGTCGATCGGCCAGTCCTCGGCGACGCCGTCGAGTGTCTTCACCTTGAAGTCGGAGGGATGCAGCCGCGGCCAATGCGCGGTGTACATCACGGTGGAGCCGCCGACCGCGTTGTAGTTGACGACCTTGATCGGCGAATTGTCGTCGTTGATCGGATAGTCCTCGGGCCGGCCGCGGACATTCGGGCTCGACGACCACTCGCCGTAGAACTTGGCTTCCCAGTCGCGGCCCGTGCTGGGATACTCGGCCGGGTTCATCCAGCCGCCCTGCTCCAGGCAGAGAATGTGCATCTTGGTCTCGGCCAGCGACCACGCCACTGCCGCGCCCGAAGCGCCGGCGCCGATGATGAGGACGTCCACGGGGTCTTTCATCGAAGCTTCTTCCTCCCGCCCTCGCCGCTTCAAGGGCGATTCGGCCTGCGCAGGCTTGTCTATCGTGCCGAACGATAGGGGCAGACCGGCCCGTGAGTAAAGGCTGGCGCGCGAATGTCGCACTTCGCAGGACGCAGACCATTGGTATCGCGACTTCCGGATGCTAGGAACGAGGCGCCCGAGCAATCGATAGCGAGAAGTTATGTCCTCTTGGAATTCATTTGCCGCCGCCCGTGCCTTCGCGCTTGTTTTGTTTCTCGCTCTGTCCGGGTTTCTGGCTTCTTCCGGGGCTGCCTCCGCCCTGACGGCGGCTGCGATCGTTCGGGACGCCAATTCGATCCAGCTCGGTGACGTCACCTACCGTCTCGACGGCGTCGACGCGCCCGAGCTGGACCAGGTCTGCATCGACGATCACGCCGATCCCTGGACCTGCGGCGTCGAGGCCCGCGACCAGCTGGCGAAGCTGATCAACAAACGCGCCGTGCGCTGTGACGATGTCGGGCCGGAAAAGAGCTTCGGCAAACGGCACCGAGCAATCTGCACGGTCGAGGGCGACAAGGTCACGTTGAACGAGCAGCTGGTCAAGCTTGGCTATGCCATCGCCCGCGAGCCGACCAAGGCGAACGTCAAGTCCGCCGCGGCCGAAGCCAAAACCGCGTCGGCCGGCATCTGGAAGGGTTGCTTTGTTGCGCCGCAAGAATTCCGCACGGGCAAGAAGGACGGCGCGCTGCTGGGCGCCGCCTGCCGCGCCGACCGCGACAAGGAAATCCGTGCGGTGCTGTTTCCGGAGGAACTGACGATGCCGCCGAGCTGCAGCATTAAGGGCAAGCTCGCCGTGCGCGCACGGGTCACCGGCAATATCGGCATCTATCATCTGCGGGGCTGCCCGAGCTATCCCGCGACCACGAAGCCGGACCGCTGGTTTTGCTCGGAGGACGACGCCCAGGCCGCTGGCTTCCGCAAGGCCTATAATTGCCGCCGGCCGAAATGAGGAAGCCCGTCACGGGTAAGTGAGCGGTAGCCGGAGACAGTATTCATCCGGAATTGAACTCTATCGGGAGTTGCTAGACTTATATGGGTACGCAGCGCCTTGCGCGAGCGTTCCTTGGCAGCAATCCGGCTTCGGCCCGATTGCTTTGCTCGGGCGTTTCCTCCCTAGACTTGGGCCGCTTGTCACAACAAGCGGCTCTTCTTTTTTGTGCGCCCTACCTGCGCATCGGCATGATCTGATCCATCGGCGGCATGTTCTGATTGAGATGCGCCATGATCCAGACGGTTCCGCCGACCACCAGGAAGACGACGAGGAGCCCGAAGGCCAGCGCCAGCACGTTGTTGGTATTGTCGGGGCCCGTGGTGATGTGGAGGAAGAACACGAGGTGCACGCCCATCTGCGCGATCGCCAGCACGATCAGCGCAACAGGGATGGAGGGCTGCCAGACCAGATCCGTGCCGGCGATGAAGAATGACGTTGCCGTGAGCAGCAGCGCCAAAGCGAGGCCGACGACATAGCCGATCACCCGCTCGCCGACGCTGTGTTGCTCTTCCTCGCCCGGTGCGAGGTCGTGTTCGGTCCGCACATGCGCCTGATCGCTCATACGCCACTCCCAAGCAGATAGACGACAGAGAAGACCGCGACCCAGATAATGTCGAGCGCATGCCAGAACAGCGCAAAGCACATCATCCGGCGGAGAATGTCTGCCCGAAAGCCCTTTGCGAACACCTGGGCCATCATCGTGAGCAGCCACAGCACGCCGGCGGAGACATGCAGGCCGTGGCATCCGACCAGCGAGAAGAACGCGGTCAGGAAGGCGCTGCGCGACGGACCGTATCCGCGTGCGATGAGGTCGGCGAATTCGCGGAACTCGATGACGAGGAAGATGAGCCCGAGCACGCAAGTCACGGCCATGCCGAGATAGAACCAGAACCGGTTGCGCACGTCGGCCGCGATGCTGGCCATGCCGCAGGTAAAACTTGAGAACAGCAGGCAGACCGTTTCGATCGCGACGTTCCTCTGCTCAAAGATCTCGGAGCCCTTCGGGCCGCCGGCGGTCTGGCCGACCAGCACCGCATAAGCCGCGAAGAAGCAGGAGAACATCACGATGTCGGAGAGCAGGAAGACCCAGAAGCCATAGGCGGTCACGATGCGCTTCGACGCGGGGCCGGGATGGTCAACGACGAATCCGATGTGATGGGGATCGGCATGGGCGTGGCCGGCGGTCGCGGTCATCGACATCAGACTGCCCCTGCCATGCTGACGAGGCGGCGCCGCTCCTCGATATTGATGCGGTCGATGCGCGCGACCTCCTCGGCTGGAATGACGTATTCATCATGATCGCGCCAGGCGAAGACGACGAAGGTCGCGAACGCGCCGATGCCGCCCAAGATCACCATCCACCAGATGTGCCAGATCAGCGCAAAGCCCATGATGGTGGCGAAGAAGGCGCAGACGAAGCCGGTCGGCGAGTTCCTGGGCATCTCGATATCCTGATACTCCGGCCTGTCATGCTCGAGCTGCTGCTGCTTGGCATGGGCCTTCATATCCCAATAGGCGTCCTCGCCACGCACATCGGGATTGAACGCGAAATTGAACACCGGTGGCGGCGACGAGGTCGCCCATTCCAGCGAGCGGCCGTCCCAGGGATCGCCGGTGCGGTCGCGCAAGGCTTCGCGGTTGCGGATACTGACCACGATCTGCACGACTTGGCAGATCACGCCGATCGTCAGCACGGCCATGCCGACCGCCGCAACCAGCATCCAGGGCCGCCAGGCCGCAACGTCGTAGTGCTGCATGCGCCGGGTCATGCCGAGCATGCCGGCGATATAGAGCGGAATGAAAGTGACGTAGAAGCCGAGGAAGGTGAACCAGAACGCCAACTTGCCCCAGCGCTCGTCGAGCCGAAAGCCGAACGCCTTTGGGAACCAGTACTCGAAGCCGGCGAAGGCGCCGAACAGCACGCCGCCGATGATGACATTGTGGAAGTGCGCCACCAGGAACATGCTGTTGTGAAGCATGAAGTCGGCCGGCGGCACCGCGACCAGCACGCCGGTCAAGCCGCCGATGATGAAGGTGACCATGAAGCCGACCGACCACAGCATCGGCGTCGCAAAACGGATGCGGCCGCCATACATCGTGAACAGCCAGTTGTAGATCTTCACCCCCGTCGGTATCGCGATGATCATGCTGGCGATGCCGAAGATGGCGTTGACGTCGGGGCCGGCGCCCATCGTGAAGAAATGGTGCAGCCAGACCATGAAGGAGATGACGCAGATCGCCATAGTCGCAAGCACCATGGAGCGGTAGCCGAACAGCGCCTTGCCGGAGAAGGTCGAGACCACCTCGGAGAAGATGCCGAAGGCCGGCAGCACGAGGATGTAGACCTCGGGATGCCCCCAGGCCCAGATCAGATTCATGAACATCATGACGTTGCCGCCGGCCTCATTGGTGAAGAAGTGGAAGCCGAGGTAACGGTCGAGCAGCAGCATCGCGAGCGTGGCGGTGAGAATCGGAAAGGCCGCGACGATCAGCAGGTTCGAGGCCAGCGTGGTCCAGCAGAACATCGGCATGCGCAGATAGTTCATGCCCCTGGTGCGCAGCTTCAGCACCGTGGTGACGAGATTGATGCCGGCCACCAGCGTGCCGACGCCGGAGATCTGGAGTGACCATGCGTAATAGTCGACGCCGACCCCCGGCGAGTAGGACAATTCCGACAACGGCGGAAAGGCAAGCCAGCCGGTGCGGGCGAATTCACCGATCACCAGCGAGAGATTGACCAGCAGCGCGCCGGTCGCGGTCAGCCAGAACCCGACCGAATTGAGCGTCGGGAAAGCGACATCGCGCACGCCGAGCTGAAGCGGCACGATCAGGTTCATCAGCCCGATCACGAACGGCATCGCCACGAAGAAGATCATGATGGTGCCGTGCGCCGAAAATATCTGGTTGTAATGCTCCGGCGGCAGATAGCCCTGCGACTGGAAGGCGACCGCCTGCTGGATCCGCATCATGATGGCGTCGCTGCCGCCGCGCAGCAGCATCACCGAGGCCAGCAGAATATACATCACGCCGATGCGCTTGTGATCGACGCTGGTGATCCATTCGTGCCAGAGGTACGGCAAATGTCCTTTCACCACGACCCAGATCAGCACGGCCAGGATCGCAACCAGAACTACGGCGCCCGCGATGAGCGGAATGGGCTGATCGAACGGAATGGCCGACCAATCGAGCTTACCGAGCATCACGGCCTCCACTTTGCGACCGCCCGGCTTCCGAGGTCAGTTGCGGGCCTGGCCCTGGCGGAATGTGCTGGGTCGAAATCAGGTCGAACAGCCGGGGATCGTCGAGGCGGTACGTCGGCCTGCCCGTCTCGATACCCTGCTGCATCAGCTTCGTGTAGCTCTCCTCGTTCAGCACGGCATCGGACTTGGCCGTGGTTGCGACCCAATCCGGGAAGGCAAGCGGCGAGATCACGTTGACGTCGAACATCATGTCGGGAAAGCCGTCGCCGGAGAAATGCGCCGACAGACCTTGCAACTTGCCCTCATTGTCGGCGCGCAAGTTCAGCTTCGTCACCATGCCGTTCATGGTGTAGATCATGCTGCCGAGCTGCGGGATGAAGAACGTGTTCATCACGCTCGACGATGTCAGCTGGAAGTTCAGCTCGGCGCCCGCCGGCACGGTCAATGTGTTGACGGTGGCGATGCGCTGGTCCGGATAGATGAAGAGCCATTTCCAGTCGAGCGACACGGCCTGAATCCTCACCGGGCTGCCGGTGCCCGGCACGGGCGCCGCGGGATCGAGCTGGTGCGAGCCGATCCAGGCGACGCCGCCGAGCAGGATGACGGTGAGCGCGGGGATCGCCCACACCACCATTTCGACGCGGCCGGAATAGACGAAGTCGGGCTGGAAGCGCGCCTTCGTGTTGGACGCGCGAAACCAGAACGCGAACGCCAGGATCGCGATGATGGTCGGGACCACGATCGCGAGCATAATGAAGACGGAATCAACCAGGATGGTGCTGTTGGCGGCAGCCACCGGCCCTTGTGGATCGAGCAGATTCATCGGCAGGCCACTGTCGATTGGGAAGCCCCGAAGGAGAGCGTAACGCGAAAAACGCCCCGGCAGCAAACGGAGTTGCAGGAGGTCGGTTCCTGCGCAGCAGCAGGCCCCTGCGGATGCACGCACTTTCCTCAAGGCAAAGGAGCCATGCATGTTCGGCGGGACGGCGTGCACCGAACGCGACCACTCTGCGAGCGATCACTCTTCTGCCGCGCCTAGCGCGTGCTATCGTAATGAAAAAGCAGGGAGAAAACGTCATGCGTCTCGCCGACAAGATTGCCATCGTGGTCGGCGCCGGCCAGAGTCCCGGCGAAGGCATGGGCAATGGCCGTGCCACCGCGCTGACCTTCGCCCGCGAGGGTGCCAAAGTGCTGTGCGTCGATCACCACCTGGAATCGGCGCAGGAAACCGTCGCGATGATCGCGGACAAGCAAGGCACCGCCGCCGCCTTCAAGGCCGACGTGACCAGCTCCGCCGACCTCAAGGCCATGGTGGCGGATGCGCAGGCGCGCTGGGGACGGATCGACGTGCTGCACAACAATGTCGGTGTCAGCCTGTCCGGCGGCGATGCCGAACTGCTTCAAATCACCGAGGAGGCATTCGACCGCGTCGTCGCCATCAATCTGAAGAGCTGCATCCTGGCGGCCAAAGAAGTCATTCCGATCATGCGCGCGCAAAGAAGCGGCGCTATCATCAACATCTCCTCGATGGCGGCGATCACGACCTATCCCTACGTCGCCTACAAGGCGACGAAATCGGCGATGATCGCCTTCACCGAACAGCTCGCGTACCAGAACGCCGAATACGGCATCCGCGCCAACGTCATCCTGCCGGGCCTGATGAACACGCCGATGGCTGTCGACACCCGCGCCCGCGAATGGCACAAGACCCGCGCCGAGGTCGAAGCCGAGCGCGACAGCAAGGTGCCGCTGCGCAAGAAGATGGGCACAGGTTGGGATGTCGCGAACGCCGCGCTGTTCCTGGCGTCGGATGAAGCGAACTTCATCACGGGCGTGACGCTGCCGGTGGATGGCGGGGCGAGTGTGCGACGGGGATAGGCGACGCGAGCGCGGTGCCCTTTTCCTTCTCCCCTTGTGGGAGAAGGTACACCTTCATCGCGGCACGCTCGTCACCCGCCAGATCGTGCCGTTGCCATCTTCCGACACCAGCAGCGATCCATCCTTCGCCACGGCTACTCCCACTGGCCTTCCCCACACCTCCGTGTCGCTCACCACAAACCCCGTGACGAAATCCTCGTACTCTCCCGTCGGCTTGCCGTCCTTCATCCGGATGCGGATCACCTTGTAGCCGGTGCGCTTGGACCTGTTCCAGGAGCCGTGCTCGGCGGCGAAGGCGTCGCCCTGGTACTCGGCCGGAAACTGCGTGCCCTGATAGAAGGTCATGCCCAGCGAGGCCGAGTGCGGCTGCACCAGCACGTCAGGCACCGTCACCTTGTCCTTGAGGTCCGGGCGTCCGCCGGCGTGGCGCGGGTCCTCGTTGCCGCCGATATAGAACCAGGGCCAGCCGTAGAACGCGCCTTCCTTCACGCTCGTCACGTAGTCGGGCACGAGATCGTCGCCGAGACCGTCGCGCTCGTTGGTCGAGCACCAGGGCAGACCGGTCTGCGGCTGGATCGCAAGGCCGACGCAATTGCGGATTCCGCTGGCGTAGATCTTCCGCTCCTTGCCTTCAGGATTGAAGACAAGGACGGTGGCGCGCTCGGTCTCGCTCGCCCAGGCAGCGCCGAGCGGTTGCGCTTTTGACCACGCCTCCAATCCGCCCGGCGGCGTGCCCATGCCCTCGGCGGCGTTGCTGAGCGAGCCGACCGACACCAGCATGCGCTTGTTGTCAGGCGTGAAGACGATATCGCGGGTGGAATGGCCGCCGTCATGTGGCAGGCTCGCGACGATCGTCTCGGCCTTGCCGCGCGGCTTGAGGTCGCCGGCCTGATAGGGGAAGCGAACGACGCTGTCGGTGTTGGCGACGTAGACCCATTGCGGATTGTCGCCATTCGGGAAGAAAGCGATGCCGAACGGCTGCCTCAGTCCACTGGCAAACACCTCGTTGGTCGCGGCCTTGCCGCCCTCGCCGGCGCGCAGCACGCGGATGTTGCCGGCCCGCGTCTCCGCGACGAAAACATCGCCGTTCGGCGCAACCCTCACGACGCGTGGAGCGCGCAAGCCTTCGGCGAACAGTTCGACTTTGAAGCCTGCCGGCACGTGCAGCGCGGCCTCCGGCGGACGCGGCCCCACACGCGAGAAGCTCGCGACCGACCGGGTGGCGCCCGGCCTGACCAGATCCTGCGGTCGGATCAGCCTGACCGTGCCGGGCTTGTCGGCCTGCCAATCGCCGTAAGCGTCCTTTCCTTGCAGCACCGGCTCCGCCTGCGCGCCGGCTGCAACAGCGACCAGCAACCCCGCCGCCATGGCCGTGGTCGAAATCCTGTTCTTCACGTCGTCTTCCTCCCGGCCTGCATGTGTCGAGCGACAACGCGATCGACCCCCCAAACGTTCTGCGACAGGTCAAACACCTGCCGAATCCCACGTCAGCTCATGCCCGCACGATGTGCATCAGCCGCAGCCCATCGTACTGGAAAATGCGGCAGATCGGTGCGACACATTGTAAGGGCGCGGCCGCCGGTTGCGGTCATCAAAGCTGCGGCATCGCCGTCGTAACTGATGGGAAGATCATGTGGGGATCCATCATATCGGAATGGGCGAGCCTGCTGCTGCGCTGGCTGCACGTGGTGGCGGCGATCGCCTGGATCGGCAGTTCCTTCTACTTCATCGCCCTCGATCTCAGCCTGAAGCCGAAGACTGACCTGCCGGATGGCGTGCAGGGCGAAGCCTGGCAGGTCCATGGCGGCGGCTTCTATCGGATCATGAAATATCTGGTGGCCCCGAGCCAGATGCCGGAGGAGCTGACCTGGTTCAAATGGGAGGCCTACACCACCTGGCTGTCCGGCTTCGCGCTGATGGTGGTGGTGTACTATCTCGATGCCGAATTGTTCCTGGTCGACAGGTCGATCCTCGATCTGACGCCGGTCCAGGCCGGACTGTTCAGCTTCGCTAGCCTGGCGCTGGCATGGCTGCTCTACGAGGCCGCCTGCCGCTCCGGGCTTGCGCAGCGCGAGTTGCCCTTTGCCATCGGCGGCTATCTATTCCTCGTCGCGCTCACTTACGCGTTCACGCATGTTCTGAGCGGCCGCGGCGCCTTCAACCAGATTGGGGCGATCATCGGCACCATCATGGTCGCCAACGTGTTTGCGGTCATCATCCCGAACCAGAAGAAGATCGTGGCAGCGCTGATCGCGAGGCAGGCGCCCGATCCGAAGCTCGGCAAGACCAGCAAGGAGCGCTCGGTCCACAACAACTACTTGACCTTGCCGGTCGTCGTGCTGATGATCAGCAACCACTATCCCCTGCTCTACGCGACGCGCTTCAATTGGATTATCGTTGCGATCATTCTGGCGCTCGGCCCCGTGATCCGCCACTTCTTCAACGAGCGGCATGCGGGGCGCAAATCGCCATGGTGGGTCTGGGGGATGGCCGCAGCTGGCGTGATCGCGATCCTCTTCCTCTCCGCGGCCGGCCCGCGCGAGGTGAAGACAAGCGCGCCGGCGGCGCAGCCGACGCTCGCCAATGTCGAGGAGATCGTGACGTCCCGTTGCAGCATGTGCCATGCGGCCGAGCCGGTCTGGGCCGGCATCGTGACCGCGCCAAAGGGCATCCTGCTCGACGCGCCCGAGCACATCCATCGCAACATTCGCCTGATCGGCCGCGTGGCGGCCTGGTCCAATGCGATGCCGCCGGGCAACATCACCGAGATGACCAGCGAGGAGCGCGCCATCCTCGCCGCCTATATCGAGCAGGCGCGCTGACGCCGTCGCGCGCGATGGTGCGTTTCGCGGAATGAAATTCCGCATTTCGCGAGATTTGAAAATGACTTGACGATTGATCCGGCGTAGACAGGACCGGCGACCGCTCATGCGGTCCCAAGTCAGTTATATTCGTCGCGGGGAAAGAACAGTGGCCCTCAAGAACGTCATCGGTATCGACCACGCTGTGGTCATGGTTCAGGACCTCGACAAGGCCGCCGAGAATTACCGGCAGCTCGGCTTCACCGTCTCGCCGCGCGGCACCCACAGCGCACATATGGGCACCGGCAACTACACCATCATGCTCGACCCGGACTACATGGAGCTGCTCGGCGTGCTGGCTGCGACCGAGCACAACGTGCCCGCCCGCGCCTTCCTCGACAAACACGGCGAAGGCATCGAGCGCATCGCCTTCACCGCGGTCGATTCCGCCGCCGGCGCGGAGGAAATCCGCGCACGCGGCCTGGAGCCGATCGGCCCGACCGATTTCGAACGGCCGGTGACGCTGCCGAACGGGACCGTGTCGGCGGCAAAATTCCGCACCTTCATGTGGCCGACCGCGGAAGCACCCGGCGGCGTGCGCATCTTCGCCTGCCAGCACAAGACCCGCGAGACCGTGTGGCTTCCCGAGCTGATGCAGCATGTCAATGCGGCGAGGCGCATCAAGCAGACATTGATCGCAACGCCGGAGCCCGCGAAGGAAGCGGCGCATCTGGGCCGGCTGATCGACCGCGAGCCGAAGGTCGAGGCCGACGGCGCGGTGATCGTGCCGTCCGGCGGCGACCGCGCCGACTTCGTCTATTTGACGCTGGACCAGCTCGGCAAACGCTATCCCGGTGTGCCGCTCGCAGGTCTTTCCGAGCGCGGCGGCGCGGCCCTCGTCCTCGTCAGCGGCGATCTCGCCGCCACCGAGAAGGCGCTGGGTTCGGCAGCGTTGCGCAGTGGGGCGGCGATCTGCGTGCCGCCGGCCAAGGCCAACGGCACCCTGCTCGCCTTCGTTGCCGGCTGATTTGAACCAATTCTTTAACAAGCGCATCTCGCGCTACGACATCATGACGAGGCCGCAAGCGGCCTTCGCGCAGGCCGTACTTTCGCCCGGCGATGCCGCCGAGATCGCGATGCGCAAGGACTTTCCCACGGATTAATTCGAGGTCCGCTCTGCGGCCGGCTTCCCCTGCCGCCTCGAGGAGGATTCCGTCGGCGCATCGAGAAAGACCACCGCGGTGCCGCGCTTGACGTTTTCGCCCAACCTGCGGACGTCCCAGTTCGTCAGCCTGATGCAGCCATGGGATGCCGACTTGCTGACCTTGCCGGGCTCCGCCGTTCCGTGGATGCCGTAGCCCTGAGCGGACAGGCCGATCCAGTACGCCCCAACCGGATTGTTCGGCCCCGGCTTGACGTCGAACGGTCTTCTGGATTTGACGCTGTCGAACTTGTAGTCGGGATTATAACGATAGGTCGGCTTGTCATTGGTCGAGGCGACCTTGAGCGTCCCGCTCGGCGTCGGCCGATCCGGACTGCCGATTGACGCCGGATAGAACGCGACCAAGCGATCGGCGCCATCAAACGCCTTCAATGTCCCGTTCTTCTTGTCGATCTCAAGCCGGGCAATGCGCGGCAGCTCTCGCGGTGCCGAAACATTCGCAACTGCGATCGTCTCCCCGGCCCTGTCGAAGGCCTTGCCGGGATTGAGTGCCTTGAGCAGATCTTCGCTCATATGGAATTTCTCCGCGAGCCCTTCGCGGGCGCTGGTGTAGCTCAGCGCCTTTAGCGATTTCATGTCATCGAGCCTGGCCGGCAATTCCTTCAGGAACGGCCCCTTCACATCGGCGTCGGTGATCGTGTAGTCGACGATAATGGGACCTTCGCTCGCGGCGGCCAGCTTGTCCCAAAGCTCGGGCGCGATCACCTTGTCGGATGAGATTCCATTCTGCTCGGCATATGCTTTCAGCGCCTTCTGCGCATTCTCGCCGTGCTTGCCATCGATCTCGCCGGGCGAGAATTGCGCACGATCGAGCAGGATTTGAAGCTTCACGATGGATGCGTCGAGCTTGTCGGTCGCCGGCTGCTTTGCCGGACGGGCAGCGTCATTCACTGCTGCTGCATCGAGATTGCCGGCAAGCGCCGGGCAGATCAGCCCCAGTGAAATCACCGCGCCAAGCATCAACCGCATCATCTTCGTACGACCTCGTTCGCGCGCCCCCGCAACACCGCTGGAAGTTTCATTTCGGGAACCCCGTAGTAACACCGGCGGAACCGGCGAGACCGCAGCTTTGCCGCAATCGGACGGTTAAGAACTCCTTGTCGCCGGCGCATCGCTGGCCGTTCATCCCACAGTTCGAGGTTGTCCACGCAATGCGATTTATCATCGCGGCTTGCGCCGCGTTTCTGATTCTGATGTGCGACCTCGATCCGTCGGCGTCCCGGCAAACATCAACTTCCGACCACGCCGTTCTTCAAAACACTCGAGCCTCGCCACTCGTTCCGGTGGTCGAGCTCTTCCTTGCAAGCGTGCAGGCCATCGAGCTCACCAATGCGCGCGCGGCCTATGAGGAGATACCCGAGCCGCCACGTGCGGTCGAACCTGTCGCGCAGGCGCCGGTTTCGCCGACCGACCGATTCTGCCACGCGCTTCGCGAAGCCGCCGAGGCGAGCGGCATTCCGGTGCCGTTCTTCGCGCGTTTGATCTGGCAGGAGAGCCGCTTCAAATCCAACGAGGTCAGCCAGGCTGGTGCTCAAGGTGTTGCGCAATTCATGCCGGAGACGGCCGCCGAAGTCGGGCTCGACGATCCCTTCGATGCGATGAAGGCGCTGCCGGCGTCAGCCAGATTCCTGCGCAAGCTCCGCGACGATTTCGGCAATCTCGGCCTTGCCGCGGCCGCGTACAACGCAGGCCCTGGGCGCATCCAGAAGTGGCTTGCCAGGGAAAGCGAGCTGCCGCGCGAGACGCGCGACTATGTCCGCATCATCACCGGCACCAAGGCCGAGGACTGGACCGAGCGCGCGGAAGCGCTTGCGATCCGGATCGATCTGCCGCGCGAAGCGCCATGCGAGGGCATCGGCAGCCTGTCCAAGACGAAAGACGTCGCCTGGGTTCCAGTGAACCTGACACCCTCCGCTGCCGCCATCGTTCGCAAGGCCGAGCAGCTGGCGGCACGGCTCGCGACAACCCGTGCGCCCAAGAGGTTCGCGTCCTTGCTCCGGCACGGCGCTTCTGCTCACCACAAGGCGCGCAGCATGACTGCGGCGCGCGCGACCGGAAAGAGCGCGAAGGCCCGTGCCATCCGCTTCGCCGCGCGCGAACGATCTTCAGGCTGATGCTCAAATCGGAAGTCGCCCGATGGAGCGACTTCCGATGGACTGTGAACTAGTCGAGCTCCTCGATCACACGACGTTCGCGAGGCTCGATGACATAGGTCCGCGTATCGCGATGGATATAGCGGTAGTCGCGCAGAGCGGGCGCGTCCTGGTAGACGGTGCCCGGGAATTCCTCGACCTCGACACTCTCAGGGACGCGGTCACCGACATGGATCTCGGTCCGCGCGGTGCTGCCGGTGGTCCGCCCCTCGCTCCGTGCCTCGCTGCGGGTTTTCGCGTGCTTGCGGATCACCTCGCGATCGCGATCCGAGAACTTGCTGGCGCTGCGCTCGCGCGTCGTCGTCGTTGTTGCGGTGGACCGCCCCGAGTACGGCAGCACCGTCACGATCTTGTAGGTCGCCGGATCGACCACGACGATCTCATTCTTCACCAGCGCAAAGCTATAGCCGCGATATTGCGGCACGATCTCGACCACATCGGGCGGCAGCGTCGATAGCTGGATGTCGCGCGGCACCACGGTGCCGACATTCAGGGAGAACTTGACATTGGTCAGCGGCCGCACGTTGAGGTGAGAAATTGACGCGCTGATCTTGGTCTCCTGCTGCTTGTTGAGGTTGACGTCGGTGCGGGCGGCAGCCTGCGCATCGGTCCCGGTCCGCTCGCCCTGCGCCTGATTGCCACCCGACGCATTCGGCGTCTGCTGCGCCTGGTTGGTTCCAGATGCAGCGGGGGCCTGCTGGGCCTGACCGGTGTTGGTCGATGGCGGATTGGCACGATCCTGCGCCTGGTTCGTGTTCGCCGCCGGCGGGTTGACGCCCTGCGGAGACGCAGGCTGATTGCCGGCCGCATTCGAGTTTGCCGTACCGCTCTGCGGCCGCGAAGCCGTGTCCGCGCTGTTGGCAGCATTGGAGGTGCCGGAACCGGAATTGGCGGAGCCGGACGACGGTGTGGCGGCCTGCGTATTCTGCGTCGATGTTCCCGGTGTCGATGATTGCTGCGGTTGCGATGTGCTCTGCTGTGTTTGCGCCGCGCCAGACGGCGAGGTGGTGGACGGCGCGGGGGAATTCGACTGGGATTGCGGCGTCTGCTCAGACTTCGTGTTCGTGCCTGGCGATTGCCCAAAGGCCGCGTTCGCCAGCACCAGCCCTAATGCGGTGGTTGCCAACAGGCGGATCATGATCCATTCCCTTCTGTCTCGTTAAAGCAATGATTATCAACCGGCGCCAAAACCCTCCGTTCCACTTTTTCCCGGGACTAAAGACGGACGCCGCGGAACCTGCGATGCCATCGAAGAGCGCCGGGATCATCGCCTATCGGAAGCGCCGGGAAATCGAGGTTCTGCTCGTTCATCCCGGAGGGCCGTTCTGGCGCAACAAGGATCTCGGCGCATGGTCGATCCCGAAGGGCGAATATGCCGACCGGGACGATGCAGAAATCGCCGCGCGACGGGAGTTTGCCGAGGAGCTTGGACTAGAGCTGTCGATGCCGCTGATCGCGCTTGGTCGCGTCAAGCAGCGCGGCGGCAAGATCGTCACCGCGTTCGCGGCCGAGCTCGACGTCGACACGCGCAGCATTCGCAGCAACACGTTCGAGATCGAATGGCCGCCGCGCAGCGGCAAACGACAACACTTCCCAGAGGTCGACCGCGCCGAATGGTTCACTATCGAAGAGGCGTATGACAGGATCAACGCCGGCCAACGCGCGCTGCTCGAGCGGCTGGCTCAGCTGGCTCGCGGCGGCTAGGGATCGCGTAACCAGGGCATTTGACGCAAAGCAGACGCCCTACTCCGCCTTGATGTTCGCGGCCGCGACGACCTCGGCGAGCTCCTTGGTCTCCTTCGCGATCTTCGCGGTGTACTCAGCGGGGCTGAGCAAGCTGACGACGCCCTGCGAACCGAGCTTGTGCTCGACCGCGGGATCCCTGGCGGCGGCGACGATCTCACGGTGCAGCGTTTCCAGGATCGGCGCGGGCACGGCCTTCGGCATGAAGAAGCCGACCCAGAACGAGAGGTCAAAGCCGGGATAGCCGGCTTCCGCGACGGTCGGCACATCCGGCAGCGACGGCAGCCGCTCGGCCGAGGACACTGCGAGCGCACGCAGCTTGCCGGCCTTCACCAGCGGCACGGCGGACAAGGGATCGAACACCGCCAGCACCTCCTGCGCGAGAATGCCGACCTCGGACGCCGCGCCGCCGCGATAGGGCACGTGAATCATCTTGATGCCGGCCTTTTGGCCGAGCAGCTCCATGGCGAGATGGGCGAGGTTGCCGTTGCCGCCCGAGCCGTAGGCGAGCGCGCCGGGTGCGGTCTTCGCGGCAGCGACGAGATCGGCGACGGTGTTGATGTTGGCGGTCTTGGGATTTTCCGGATTGACCACGAGCACGAGCGGCGCCGAGACGACGGTGGTGAGCGGCGCGAAGTCTTTCTCGGGATCGTAGCGGATGTCCTTGAAGAGCGTCTTGTTGAGCGTGATCGTGGACGAGTTGCAGGCGAGGATGGTGTAACCGTCGCCGTCCGCGCGCGCCACGCCCTCGGCGGCGATCATGCCGTTGGCGCCGGCGCGGTTCTCGACCACGAAAGGCTGCCCGAGCTTGTTGCTCAGCCGATCGCCAATGATGCGCGCGACCACATCGACCGGGCCGCCCGCGCTGAAGCCGACCATGATCTTCACGGGCCGCGCCGGATACTTTTGCGCGAGAGCAGCTGTCGATGCACACAATCCGGCGACAATCGCCAACAGGCGAAGCGTTCGTTGCATTCGTTCTCTCCCCGGACCCTCGTTGCGCCGCTTGTGCATGTTTGTTGGTACGACGCACGCGAAGTTCATGATGAGCGGCCGCGCCGGATTTCGCAATCGCGTTTGCACGGACTCATTCCGTCGCGCGGCACGAGAGAGCCGCATCCAGACAAAAATGCGAAAACAACCCCATGCACAGTAGCCGGCCCCTGTCGGAACAAGGACTTGCGCAAGACAGCAGTTGTTTTCGGATCCTGCGAAATCTATTTGACTCGTCGGGCAAAACACCGGCATGATGGCATCATCGCAACAATCGCCAGCGTCCACGCCGCCCGACCATCGGGCGCCCCGCTACGATTGCGCGTAAGCCCTTCATCGACATCTCAAAAATCGCGCAGGCGCGCAGCGCGCGAGCGATTGACCTCGCGCGCATTGAGCCCCTGCCGGCAAAGGACACAGCACATGACGACAACCCCAGAACCCCACAGCACGCCGCCGGTTGCGGCGAACGATCGCAGCGGCCCCGCCGTGAGCCCGCGGATAAAGCTCTACAAGCGGCGCATTGCGATCCAACATCCCGACCCGCAGGCCGGCGAACGGCTGCTCGCCGAGGCGCTCGGCGCCGTCGACCGCGACGCGCTGCACGGCCTCCTCAAGCAATTGGTGAAGGCCAGCGTGATCGGGCAGAAGGCCGATCAGGGCAATCTCGCCTTCATGATCTCGATGATGAAGAGCATTGCACCGAAGGACTCCCTCGAGTCCATGCTGACGGCGCAGATGGTGTCTGTTCACGTGGCGACGCTACGCTGCGCGTGCCGCCTCGCCTTCACCGACGACATTGCGCAGCAGGATAGCATCACACGCGCATTGACCCGGCTGGCCCGCACCTTCGCAGCCCAGATCGAGGCACTCAGCCGTCACCGCAGCAACGGCGAGCGCGCGATCACGGTGCGGAATTTGTCGGTGCAGGATGGCGGCAGAGCGATCGTGGGGAATGTCACCCAGCATGCGAGCCTGATCGTTGCCGAGCCGAACGCCGCGACGGATGCAGGACCGGTCCCGCCCCGCGAATCCCGCGAGCACGAAGAGGCCGAAACCAGGCAAGGCGCCGGCGCATGAGTGGTGATCACGTCCGCAACACGGGCGCGATGTGGGCGAGCCCGCGCTGCGGCGCCGGGACACGAAGCGGCACCGCCTGCCGCGCCCCGGCGGTGCACGGCAAGGCCCGCTGTCGCATGCATGGCGGCGCCTGGCGATCGGGCGCGCCAAGGGGAAATCAGAATGCGCGGACGCATGGCGCATTCGCGCAAGATGGGATCGCAGAACGACGGGCGATCCGGGCGTTGCTGGACGAGACAAGCAAGCTGCTGATCGAGTTGAAGCCAGACTGCGGGCCGGAGGAATCGGTTGGCTAAGCCGAATCCATGGTTCAACGAAACGATTAACGATCCACGCCACCTACGCCTGTTAGTGCACTGTCAGCGAAATTCCCGATTCATCGTGGCGCGCCAGCCTCAGTGAAAGGTCGCAACCTGCAGTGGTCGTTATTTCCACTGTGACCAGATGGTTACAGCCGCCGAGTGACCCGCCGGATACTGTGAACCGATAGCGAAAGTCGGACAACCCACCCCGATGAAGCTGCTGGCCTATGCGGTGCCGGCTCACGATACGCTTCAGGCGCCTCTGCCGTTCTAGTTGAAGGAAGATCCTCGCATGACCACCAAAACCCTTTTCGGCGCCATTGCGCTGGCAGTTTCGACGTTTACTTCGGCCATCGCGGCGGACGTGCCGATGCCGTACAAAGCGGCGCCTGCGGCCCCGGCGTTCTCCTGGACTGGTTGCTACGTCGGCGGCAATGGCGGCGGCGGTCGCGGGATCAACGAGCAGCAGCCCATCGCCGGGCTAACATTCACTGCCGATCACAACAGCGGCTGGCTCGCTGGCGTGCAGGGGGGCTGCGACTATCAGGTCGGCTCCCTCGTGCTTGGCGTCGAAGGTCAGTTCGATTGGGCCGACATGAAAGACACCAGCACGACACTGATTCCGGGCGGCGGCGTCGGCTTCCTGCTGACGACCCAGCTCGATCGCGTCGCCACCGCAACGGGCCGCATCGGCTACGCCTTCGATCGCGTGCTGTTTTACGCCAAGGGCGGCGCCGCCTTCGCCCACTTCAACCATCAGATGACGCAGACCGATTTCGCTGGTCTCTCGTTTGATTTCAAGGGCTCGCGCGATGTGGCGGGATTCGTCGTCGGCGGCGGCCTCGAATTTGCGCTGCTGCCAAACCTGTCGTTGAAGGCCGAGTACAATTATTTCGACTTTGGAACAAACGGCTACACCCTGAACTGCTCCGGCAATCCCGGATGTGCCGCCGCTCCCCTCTTCCCGGCCAGCGTTCGACAGAACATGCAAACCGTCATGCTCGGCGTGAATTGGCGCTTCAATTCCGGCCTCGCCCCGCTCGTCGCGCGATACTGATTGATGTGGCGGCGCGTCGCGTTCGACGCGCCGTGTCCGTGACTGCGGCCGCAGTGCTGAATTGCGCGATCGCAGCCCCTGTGGCTTTAATGCGGTCGTCCCGGCACCGGCCTTGGCCTCTGATCGCCTCGCGATAGGCCCGACTCCCTGCGCAAGAACGCTCTGCTGTCACGTCTTTCGGGCCATGCGCCCGGCCCCATTGGCACGCCTCTCCCAATCATGTACCCCCTCCCGAAACTTCTCCGGATGGGACGCTCATGGCCACCGCCACCACTGACGACGCGGGAGACGGCACCCGCGCGTTGATCCTTGCGCTGCTTGCGCTGGCCTGCGGACACATGCTGTCGACATTGCTGCGCACCATTCCGGCCGTCAGCCTCGACCTGATGGCGGCGGATTTCCACATGGAGCCGCAGGCGCTGGCGAGCCTCACCTCGGTCTATCCCTTTGCCTTTGCCGCCGCGCAGATCCCGGTCGGCGCGGCGATGGATCGCTTTGGCGTGCGGCCGGTGTCGCTGAGCTTGCTTGTGGGAACCGTGATCGGCGCCATCGCGTCGGGCTTTGCGACGGGGCCCGAGAGTTTCGCGGTCGGGCAAGTGATGCTCGGCATCGCGACATCAGGCATGCTGATGTGCCCGATGACGCTGGCGGCCAAGCAATTGTCCGCGGCGCGGTTCGGGCTGTGGTCGGGCGCGATCCTCTCGATCGGCAATATCGGCATGCTGCTGTCGTCGAGCCCGCTCGCCTTCGTGGTCGACCATTACGGCTGGCGCGCGGGGTTCTGGATCTCTGCGCTGGGCGGCGTCGCGGTGGCAGTCGCGGTGTTCGCGCTGGTGCCGAACCAGCCGGCGGAGCACAAGGACGAGTCTTCGCCGCTGTCTCAAATGATGGAAGTGCTGCGGCTCGGCCTGTCGCGGCCCCTGCGGGGCCTGATCGCGCTGGCGCTGGTATCGCTTGCGACCTCGCTGGTGCTGCGCGGCCTGTGGGGCGGGCCGTGGCTGATGCAGGTCAAGGGACTGTCGCGGATCGAGGCCGGCAACCAGCTCGGCGCGTTCACGCTGGCGATGATCGCAGGTCCGCTTTGCATCGGCATGATCGATCGCGGGCTCGGCCGCCGCCGCGAGCTGGTCGCCGGTACGCACCTCGTCGCGGCGCTGCTGCTCGCACTGATGGCGCTCGGCGCACCGCACTATGCGGTCTCCGTGCTGTTCGGCGTGGCCGTGATGCCGCCGCAATACGATCTGGTGCTGTTCGTGCTCATCGGCCTTGCGACCTCCGCCCAGCCGCTGCTGTTCGGCATGTCACGGCAGCTGGTCGACGCGCAAGTTGCGGGCAAGGCGCTCGCGGCAATCAATCTTGCCTTTTTCCTCGGCGCGGCGCTGATGCAGTCGATCACCGGAGCGGTGGCGGCCTTCGCGGGACTGCCGGCGGTGCTGCTGTTCATGGCAGCCATGCTTCTGTTCGGCGCGCTGATCTTTTTGACTTATACCTCGTCGCGTTCGTAGGATGGGTAGAGCGGAAGCGAAATCCATCGTTCTTGCAGAGAGATGATGGGTTTCGCGAAGAGCTCTACCCATCCTACGAGTGCGCTCCAAAGGAATAACTCATGCCTGTCGACGCCAAGGCCGCCACCGACCGCCTCATGCGCTTCCTCGCCATTGAAGGCGTCACCGGACAGGAGGCGGCGATCGGGCGTGAGCTCACCGCCGCGCTGAAGGAAAGCGGCGTGCCGGCGGGCGCGATCCGGCTCGACGATGCCAACTCGCGCATTCCCGTGCCGACCGAAACCGGTAACCTCATCGTCGACCTGCCCGGAAGCGGCGCGCTGCACAACCAGCCGCGGATCATGTTCATGACCCACATGGACACCGTGCCGCTGTGCGCCGGCGCCAAGCCGAAGAAATCGGGGCGCAAGATCGTCAACGAGGCCAAAACTGCGCCCGGCGGCGACAACCGCTGCGGCTGCGGCGTGCTGGTGACGCTGGCCGCGGAGCTCGCCAAGCAGAAGCTCGATCATCCGCCGATCACGCTGCTGTTCTGCGTGCGCGAGGAGAGCGGCCTCTATGGCGCACGCCACGTCAAGCTGGACGAGCTCGGCTCGCCGGTGATGGCCTTCAACTATGACGGCGGCTCGGCCTCCAACGTCGTCATCGGCGCCGTCGGAGCGGACCGCTGGAACGTCGAGATCTTCGGCCGCGCCTCGCATGCCGGCGTCGCGCCGGAGCGCGGCATCTCCTCGACCATGATCATGGCGCTCGCGCTCGCGGACGTGAAAGCCGGCGGTTGGTTCGGCAAGGTGGTGAAGGGCAAGCGGCAAGGTACCAGCAATGTCGGCCCCGTCACCGGCGGCGAGGGCCGCCCCGCGGGCGATGCCACCAATGTCGTCACCGACTACGTGCATGTGCGCGGCGAAAGCCGCAGCCACGACGGAAAGTTCTTCAAGGAGATCACCAAGGCCTACAAGGCCGCATTCGAGAAGGCGGCCAAGCGCGTCACGAATGCGCAAGGCAAATCCGGCAAGATCAAGTTCAAGGCCGAGACCGACTATTATCCATTCCGCATGAAGGACACCCTCCCCGTCGTCAAACGCGCGGTCGAGGCGGTCTCTGCCGTCGGCGGCACCCCGAACGTGCGCACCGCCAATGGCGGGCTAGACGCCAACTGGATGGTCCGCCACGGTGTTCCGACCGTGACCTTCGGGGCCGGCCAGAACGAGGTGCACACGATCGACGAGTGGATCAATCTCGACGAATACGACCGCGCCTGCGCGCTTGCCGTGCAGCTCGCGACAATGCGGTGAGCTAATTTCGTGGGGTGGGTTAGCCGAAGGCGTAACCCACCGCTTCTGTCGCCGCGGAGACTAAAGAGGTGGGTTACGCCGAGCGATCTGCGCTTCGCGCAGTCCGCAGGGCTACCCGCCCTACAAAAACAGAAAACGCAAGGAGAGAACATGCCGCGCATCGCAACTATCGAGACCGGATTCTACCGAATCCCCCTTCCCGTCACGCTCTCCGACTCCACCCATGGTGAGATCGCGGCGTTCGAGCTGATCACCTGCCGGGTGCGCGACGCCGATGGCGCCGAAGGCGTCGGCTACACCTACACCGTGGGCCGCAACGGCGGCGCGGTCGCCGACATCCTGAAGCGCGAAATCCCGCCGCTCGTCGAGGGCCGCGAGGCTGACGACACCGAGGCGATCTGGCATCACGTCTGGTGGAGCCTGCATTATGGCGGACGCGGCGGGCCGGCGGTTCTGGCGCTCTCCGCGCTCGACATCGCGCTGTGGGATCTGAAGGCGCGGCGCGCGAAATTGCCGCTGTTCCGCCTGCTCGGCGGCTTCGAGGCGCACGTGCCGTGCTATGCCGGCGGCATCGACCTCGATCTCTCCGTCGAGGCGCTGCTGAAACAGACCGACGGCAATCTCGCAAAAGGCTTTCGTGCCATCAAGATGAAGGTTGGCCGGCCCGACCTCAAATCCGACGTCGCGCGCGTCGCTGCGATGCGACAGCATCTCGGCGACGGTTTTCCGCTGATGGCGGATGCCAATATGAAGTGGACCGTCGAGGAAGCGATCCGCGCCGCCCGTGCCTTCGTGCCCCATGATCTCACCTGGCTCGAGGAGCCGATCATCCCCGACGACGTCGCGGGCCATGCCCGCGTCATGCAGGCCGGCGGCGTGCCGATCGCGGCCGGCGAAAATTTGCGCTCGCTGTGGGAGTTCAAGAACTACATCGTCGCGGGTGCAGTGTCCTATCCGGAGCCCGACGTCACCAATTGCGGCGGCGTGAGTACGTTCATGAAGATCGCGCGGCTGGCGGAGGCCTTCAACCTGCCCGTCACCAGCCACGGCGCGCACGACATCACGGTGCACCTGCTCGCGGCCTGCCCGAACCGCTCGTATCTGGAAGCCCATGGTTTCGGGCTGGACAAATATATCGAGCACCCGTTGGTGCTCGAGGACGGCAAGGCCCTGGCGCCAGACCGCCCGGGCCACGGCATCAGCTTTGACTGGAACGGGCTGGCGAAGCTTTCGCCATAGGGCGGGTCCTCACCTATCCCGCTTGCGGGAGAGGTCGGCGCGAAGCGCCGGGTGAGGGTTCTTTCCACACAGAGAGTGTCTCGATGGCGGAGACACCCCCACCCCAACCCTCCCCCGCAAGCGGGAGAGGGGGCGCACCGTGTTCGCAGCGGTCATCAAATCCTGCCACTCTCAGACGCCGCGTGTTGCTGCACGCGAGGCATTCCAAGGCGCTTGATGCGGCGGGTGGATAATCGGCTATGGTGGCAGCAGCCGCCACCATGCGAAAGACGCCTGCCTTGACCCCCGAGTTGCATCAGAAACTGACCCAGTGGCGCCGGCATCTGCATGCGCACCCGGAACTGTCCCTCCAGGAGAAGGCCACCGCCGCCTTCGTGCAGGAAAAGCTCGCCGAGCTCGGCATTCCCTTCGTGTCAGGCATCGGCGGGCACGGCATCGTCGCGACCTTGACGTGCGGACATGCGCAGAGCCGCGTCGGTTTGCGCGCCGACATGGATGCGCTGCCGATCACCGAGGACACCGGCCTTGCCTATGCCTCACAGACTCCCGGCGTCATGCATGCCTGCGGCCATGACGGGCACACCGCCTCGCTGCTCGGCGCCGCCGCGCTGCTGGTCGCGGACACAAGCTGGAGCGGCACCGTCGATTTCATCTTCCAGCCGGCCGAGGAAGGCTATGGCGGCTCGCGCGCGATGGTCGCCGCCGGGCTGTTCGATCGCTTTCCGATGGAGCGGGTGTTCGGCTTTCACAACTGGCCGGGCCTCAGCGCCGGCACGATCGCGGTCCATGACCGCGTCGTCATGGCCTCCGGCGGGCGCGTCACCATCACCATTGACGGCCATGCCGGTCACGCCGGCATGCCGCATCTGACGCGCGATCCGGTGATGGCGGCCGGTCATTTGATCGTCGCGATGCAATCGATCGCGTCGCGCAGCGTCGACCCACTCGACGCCGCCGTGCTCTCGCTGTGCACGATCGAGGGCGGCACCGCAGCTAACCAGATCGCCGGGCGCGTCACCATCCGCGGCACGCTGCGGTATCATCGCGACGCGGTGAAGGACACCATCCTCGCGCGGATCGACGATATCTGCGCCGGGATCGCCACGAGTTTCGGCGTCAAGGTCACGCCCGAGATCGCGATCGGCGTCGGCGTGGTGATCAACACACCGGCAGAGGCAGGCCTCGCGCGCAGCGCCGCGGAGAAAGTCCGGGCCGAGATACGCCGCGACCTCGCGCCCAGCATGGCCGGCGAGGACTTTGCGTTCTATCTCCAGCAGCGACCCGGCGCCTTCGTCTGGATCGGCAACGGGCCATTACGCGACGGCGCCGAACTGCACGGCCCGCGCTACGATTTCAACGACGCGATCCTGCCGGTGGCCTCCGGCTGGATGGCCGAAGTCGCGAAGACGGCGCTGGCGTCGAGCTAAAGCGCGATGAGATCAGGATGAATCGTCATCGCGCTTTAGGTTATTGTTTGAGCATGATCTTTTCGGAAAACCGCTGCGCACTTTTCCGGATCATGCTCTAGCGGAGACACGAGGCCGCTCACGAGATTTCGCGCGGCAGCTTCCAGTCCGGTCGGGGCTCGCAGATCTCGTCCACCCGCGCGACGTGATATCCGGCCGGAAGAAGATGGCCACCTTCCTCGTCGGCGACAGGAACGTCGGTGACCAATCCCTCGATCAGTGCGGCTTCCCACACTTCCTTCTCGGTGGGAAACGGATTGCCAATCTGCTTGTTGCCTTCGAAGAGCGCGTACATCGGTTCCAATCCCGTTCTGCGCGGCGCGGAAGGCGCGCCCGTTTCCGCAAGCAACGTATCCGCTGCACGGACGTTCCCTCCGGGAAAGCGCGGCCGTTCCCGCCGCGCAAGCGGTGGCACGTGAACAATGGCGCGCGTTCTGATCGGAACCTCCGGCTGGCACTATGATTCCTGGCGAGGCCCGTTTTTCCCGGAAGGCTTGCCGCTGAAGCAGCAACTTCGCTACTACGCCGGGCAGTTCGAGACCACCGAGCTGAACGGCGTCTTTTACCGCACGCCGACGCCGGAAGCGGTGAAAACCTGGCGGGAGCAGACCGGCCGCGATTTCGTCTTCGCATGGAAGGCGTCGAAGTTCATCACGCACTGGAAGCGCCTGTCCGATCGCTCCGTCAACAGCCTTGAGCTGCTGGAGGATCGCCTTTCACTGCTGCGCGGCAAGGTGGGCCCGATCCTGTTTCAACTCCCGCCGCAATTCGAGGCGAACGCCGACCGGCTGGCGTCCTTCCTCAAACTGCTCTCCAGGAAGCGGCGTTACAGCTTCGAATTCCGCCATCCGAGCTGGTATCAGCCGCGCATTCTCCGGATGCTCTCCGATCAGAACATCTCGCTCTGCCTGTCGGACCATCACGATGCACCGGCTCCATGGAAGCGCACCGCGGACTTCGTCTATGTGCGCGGACATGGCCCGAGCGGCCGCTATCACGGCCACTATTCGCCTGCGTCACTGGCGCAATGGGCGCGGCGGATCAAATCCTGGAAGCGGCAAGGTTGCGACGTCTACGTCTATTTCGACAACGACCAGAAGAGCGCGGCACCGGCCGACGCGTCGAAGCTGAGAGCCATGCTTTGATGCGCGAGCTACGGTCCGCCCGCAACCGAACCGGCGATCACCATGGCCAGCTCGGCAAGATCGATCTTTCCGTTGACGACCAGTTCTTCTTCGGAGGAGCCATCGACTTTCAGCGATTGCGGCCGGTTGGCGGCCTGACGCTTGAGCTCGCCGATGATGGCTTCCTTGAGCTTCTCTTCCAGCATGAGTTTCTCCCTCAGGCGATCATTTTCTTCAAGCAGCCATTTTTCTTCAAGCACTCATGGAGTGGCGGGATTCGGCACAGGTGCGGGATCCCCGCTCCGCTGAACCAAAGCCGGGCAATGCCCTTCGTTCCCGGCGCGATCGATCGTGAGGCTCACCGCCGACGCGGAGCCCGTTCATGCCAGGCGCCGCGGCAGGCTGCTGTGGATCGCGCAGGCCGCAACCGCCGCGTGACCGAACGCGACCGAAATCTGATGCAGATCGGTGACGAGGTCGCCGATCCCGTAGAGCCCGTCGACCGACGTGCGCTGATGGTCGTCGACCCTCAGATAACCCTCTGCAGTATGCTCGGCGCCGAGGGACACCGCGAGGCCTGAACGCACCTCCGCGCCCATGGCGGGATAAACCACGTCGAACAGCGCGGTCCGGTCATCGACGAAGACGGCTTCAATACGGTCGTGTCCGCGCCGCAGCTGCAGATCGGGCGCGAACACGACCTCGACCCCCGCCTCGTCCAGCCGTGACACTGCGGTCTCATCAGCATCCCGTTCGGTTGCGAGCAGCGTCACATCCCGCGAGTAGCCGCGCATGAATATGGCCTTGCCTGCGGCACGACCGAGCGGGCCGATGACGCCGATGCGCCGGCCGGCGACCTCAAAGGCGTCGCAGACCGGACAATAGCGCAACAGCCCGTCGGCGACTGCGGCACGCCATTGGTCGAACGGCGGGTGGGTGTCGACGATGCCGCAGGCAAGGACGACGGTGGCCACCTCAAGCGCGCCGCCGTTCCATTCAGCCTGAAAACCATGTTCGTGCCGCTGCAGCGTCGTGACCTCAGCCTCCACCCGCGCAACGGCAAGCTCGTCCAGCTGGGCCGACATTCGAACGATCAGCTCGGCGCCAGACAGACCGTGGACGAAGCCCGGGACATTGTGGCTGCGCGGGATCAGAGCCGCCCGGCTCGCGCCTTTGTCCACGACACAGACGCGGCGGCGAAATCGCGCAAGATAGATTGCGGCCATCAGCCCGGCCGGGCCGCCGCCGACAATCAGGCAATCAAGCGGCCCTGCGCCCGCGGTCATTTGGGAGTCGGCTCTTCGAGGCCGGCTCCAGGCTGGTCGAGCCGCCCGCTGCGTGCGAGCCTGACAGCGTTGCCGAGCGTGCGCGCCACGTTCAGCACCTCCTGCTGAAACGCGCGGTCCTCGTCGAGATCGCGGTGAGAGGTCGCATATTGCTCCATGTAGCCGATATAACCGTCGAGCTCGCCGAAGCGGCCCACCGAGATCAGGTGCATGTCGGTCAGCCAATCGGACAGAGCGCGACGCACGCCCTCGGTTCCGACGCTGTCGCCGTGAACGACGAGGCCGAAATGGCGGCCGGCGAGATGGCGCGGATAGGGCCAGCCCTTCAGCTCCAGCGCCTTGGCTTCATCGGCCTTCTTGCCGTGCGTGGACGTCGGATCAGGATTGCCGCCGTCGGCGCAGACGAGGCGATCCATCATCGCCTTGAGCCCGCCCGGCACGTGGTACCAGTTCACCGGCGTCACGATCAGAATGCCGTGGGCCGCGACCCAAAGCGGATAGATCTCGTTCATCCAGTCGCTGGCCTGGCCCAGCGAATAGTTCGGGTAGCAGCTGCACGGCCAATGGCAGAGCGGCATCGCGGTGGCGACGCACGACTTGCACGGATGGATGTTCTTGCCGAACTCCGAGGTCAGGCGGGAGAGATCGAGGATGTCGACGGCATAGCCCATCTCGATGAAGACGGGCTCGGCCAGCTTGACCAGGCGCCAGGTCTTGGACATCTCGCCGGGACAGGTGTGCTCGCTGCGGGCCGAGCCGTTGATGATGAGGATGCGCGGCGCCGCGTTGGCGTCGTCGTGCCGGCGCTGCGCCTCGAGAATTGCGGCGCGCGCGGCGAGCCAGTCGACCGCAAGCTCGTAATCGGGATCGGCAAAGCCCGCGCCTGCCTTCCGCGTCACCGGAGATTTGCGCGAATGGCTGTAGGCATCCCAGGCGGCACCGATGATCGCATCCAGCTCCGGCTTGAGCTGTGCAAAGGCCGGATCGACAAACTGGCTTCTGTAGCGCGTCTCGAACGCCTCGCGCGACAGCCGGACAGGCGGCATCCCCTTGCGAACGTCCGGTTCCGTCATTCTCGCTCCCAGGCAAATTGGTGCAACCCGACCAACCCGAGGTGCCGCGCGCGGTTCCTAAGCAAGCGCGGGCGGGATCAGGAGATCTCTATTCGCGCCAGAACTCCGCCAGCTCTCCCGCGGTCACGAGATCGACCTGACCGTGAAAACGGCTGCGGTACATCGTCATGAGCGCATCGTGGCCGACATCGGACGAACTGCACAGCGCGTCTTCGACGATCACGACCCTGAAGCCGAGATCGACGGCGCTCAGGACCGTCGAGAGAACGCAGACATCGGTTTCCGCGCCGGTAATAACGACCGTGCCGACGCTCTTTTCGACCAGCAGGCCCGTCAGACCCGGATTGCTGAACGCTGAATAGGCCGGCTTGTCGACGATATGTGCTGGAGGAACATAGCGCGCCAACGCCGGCACGAGATCGAGAGCGGATGGCGGAAGATGGCTGCGCGTTGCCTCGTGCCAGCGTTGAAAATAGACCCGCCATTGGCCGGGACGGTCTTCCGGATCCTGCGGCGTGATGAAGCGCGTGAAAATCGTTCTGGCCTGATGGCGGGAGACGATCGACGCGATTGCCGGCAGGACCTTTTCCATCCACGGCGTTTGCCAGAGACCGCCGGGCGCAAAGATGTTCTGCATGTCGATGCAGAGGTGAACGGCATGCCGAATTTGGCCGTCCGGCAACTTTGCGTCACTCATCAGCTTTCTATCCTGAAGCGCCTGGCTCGATCAGAGATCGAAGCTCTCCCGCGCCGTGTAGGTCACGGCTTCGATCTTGTTGCCATCGGGGTCGCGCACGAAGGCTCCATAGTAGTTGGCGTTGTACTGTTCACGAATGCCCGGTGCTCCCTCATCGCGCCCGCCACTTGCCAGGGCCGCCCTGTAGAAGCGCCTCACGGTCTCCCGGTCGGGCGCCTGGAAGGCGACATGCACGCCGTTTCCCGCGCCGGCAGGTTCACCGTTGATCGGCGTTTCGAGACTGAACACGATATCAGATGCGCCATAGTGAACGGCGCGATCCGAGGACTTGAGAACCCGAAAGCCGATCAACCCCATCAACGGATCATAGAACGCGCGCGCCCGATGCACGTCGTTGGTTCCGACGGATACGTGATGGATCATCGGCTCGTTTCTCCCACCCCAGAAGCGCCGTGACTTCGGCAGTTCTACTTCGGCAGTCCTGCTTCGGCAGTCCTAATGACTTCGGCAGTCCTCAAACGGCCAAGCGCGAGAAGCAGCGAAGATCAGCTCCCTCTCGCGCTCAGCCTGGAAATCCCGATGGCTCAGCAATCGTTGCCGCGGGCACCGGCCGTCGTCTTCGACTGTTCGGCAACCGTCGGCTCGCCTTGCATCTGACGCTGGGCGTCCTGCGACGAGGTCGCCGTGTTCTCGCTGGCCTTGTTCATGGTTGAGGTCGGCGGATGCTCCTTGGCATTTGACGACGCGACGCCAGTCGTGTCAGTCGCCCGGCCGGTCGTGACCGGTCCCGAGCCGGCATCGCGGTCGGCGGTGTTGGTGTTGCAGGGACCGCCCAAAGCGATGGTAGAGCTGACTGCCAGCATGGCGCCAACCAGCATTGATCTTGTAAGCATGACAATCTCCTTCCTGCAGTGCCGGCTAATGCTCGGCGGTGCCGGGTTCCGCCATTTTTTTTGCGATGCTGTCCGGGCGCAAATACGCGCGTGCTCGCAGCCGATACCGGTCGACGCGCCAGCCGCCTGTTCAGCCTTGCTCTTCGTTCTCTCGAAAGTCGTTTGTCTAATCGCGCAAGGCGAAGGGCGTTCCTTAACGCGACAGGAACTTCGAGGCGCGGCCTGGCTTAGCGGTCATCTCTGGCTTGGAGTTCCACGATGAAGGCTCTCACCTGGCACGGCAAAGACGAAATCGATCCTTCCTTCGTCGCCGCTCACCGCGCATCTCTCGAGCAGGGGCCGGAACCGGACAATTTCCGAGCCAAGAAGGACGGCTGCATCAAGGTCGCGATGAAGCGCTTCGGCGCATGATGGCTGCCAAATCGCGCTGGCTGGCGGCAGCCCAGCTTGGCCTCGTCAGCAGCAGCTTTTCGACGCTGCTCAGTCAAGTGACGGCGGGCCAGCTCGGTCGCGATCCCCTCGTCGACTGGATGACGGTGGCGGCCATTCCGGCACGCGACGCGATGCTTTCGTCCGAGCCCGGCATCGCCGCGATCGTCATCGGCATCGCTTTTCACCAATGGGCCGACTTTTCATGGGCGCTGGTCTTCTTCGGCCTGCTTGGCCGATGGACCGAACGCCTCCACCCGGCGGTCCTTGCCGGCCTCGCCATTCCCTGGGCCGTCCTGACGTCGGCGACCGAGTGGTTCGTGCTGGTCCCGCTCTTTCCGTTCTGGCAACCGATCTTCACGCTGCAACAGCCCTACTGGATCGGCTTTCTGGTCCATCTCTCCTCCGCCCTGATCTATCCCTTGTTCGCATGGCTACGTTGGCCGATCGGTCACGCTCCGGCGACGCATGCAGTCCGCTTCGCGCGACGCTGGACGATTGCAGCCTTTGGCGTGCTCGCAGTGTCGGCGACTCTCGGGCTGGCCGACGCGATGTCGGCCCCCCTGCCTCTCATGAGCCGCAGCCCGGACAGCGACCAGCGCTATCTTCGTCACATGACGACGCACCACCAGCAGGGCATCGAACTTGCTCGTCTGGCGACCGTAAGGGCGCAGGCGCCGCACTTGCGCGCGCTGGCGGCTCTCATGGTGGCATCGCAATCGGGAGAGAACCGAATTTTCGCACGCTGGTGGGATGGCTGGTTTGCCGAGCCGATGCCGATCTGCTCCAGCGACGAACGCGCGGCCATGCCGGGCTATCTGACAAGCGCCCAGATGGCCGAAGCCGACTCAGCAACAGGTGCGGAGTTCGACGCGGTGTTCGTTCGCCTGATGAGCCTGCATCACGCCGGCGCGGTCAGGATGGCTGACGTCGAGTGGCATTCCTCCGGCGATCCGCGGCTGCGTCTCATGGCCCATGCGATCCGCCATGAACAGCAGGGAGAGATCGCGCTGATGCAGGGCATGTCCGGTATCGAGGCGGTGCGCCAGGCAACTCGAAACATGCTCGCAAACAATCTGTAAGGCCGCGCGCGGACAAGCCCGCGTCCTTAGTGATTGCCTGGCCTCACAGTCATTGCCCGGCGTGGCTTCGCCGACTGTTGCCGAAGCTGTTCCATGCGACACTGGGAAGGCTTCTTGTCCGGGCGCCAGCGCAGGATCTTCGTGCCGTGGCGAAACCGGTCACCCGAAACATGGTCGTAGCAGACCTCGACGACATGAACGGGACGCACCGCCTGCCAGGTCGCGGATCGCTTTGTCGACCACCGGCTCGGGCCGCCGGGCGCCTTGCCGGTAAAGCTGCTCTCGCTCAGGATCTTCTCGAATTTTTCGGTCAGGCCGAGTCTGTCGGACGCTTTGATCGCCGATGTGAAGCCGACGTGATTCAGAAGTCCGGCTGCGTCGTACAACCCAAGCAGCAGCGAGCCGATCACTTTTCTCTTGCCCTGCTTCTTCTCTCCATATCTGAACCCGCCGACCACGCAGTCGGCCGATCGCAGCAGCTTGATTTTCTGCATCCCGTCTCGCGCGCCGCTGCGATAGGCGAGGTCCAGCCGCTTCGCGACGACGCCATCATGACCATCCTCCACACGCTGGAGCCATCGCTTTGCCTCGGCGTAATTGCGGCTGGCCGGCGATAGAGCGAACACGCCATTGCCCCGGAACTGGCGCCGCGCGAAGGTCTCAAGTGCGGGCCGCCGCCTGGCGAGCGGAAGCACCGCGAGATCCGCGCCGGCCGATCGCAGCAGATCGAAGGCGACGAAGCTTGCCGGCGTCTCGCCGGCGAGGCGCTCCACCCGGCTGGCCGCCGGATGGATGCGCTGAAGCAAGGCGTCGAACGAATATCCCTCCTCGAGCTGAATGATCAGCTCCCCGTCGAGGATGAAGGAGCCGGCGGAGATGGCAGATGCAGCGGAAGCGATTTCCGGAAAATAGCGGACGAGATCCCGCCCGCTCTTCGACTGCATCCTGACCCGCCGCCCGTCGCGGATGAGCAGACAGCGGAATCCGTCCCATTTCGGTTCGTATTGCCATTGCGCCCCGCGGGGAAGCTCGGCGACAGACTCGGCTTCCATCGGCTCCATGATCAGCACTCGCGGCACGCTGCGATCATCGAGACGGCGCCCGTGCGCACTTCAATTGGGCTTGGCAGGATGCGCGGTGCGCGGGTGACGGTCATGCAGCAGTCGCGCCAGAGCTTCGCGATCCCCGGCGTGGCCCTTCATTGCTGTCTCGAAAAGCGCCTCCTGGACGTCACGCGGCATATCGCCCCACACGTCCATGGCAGCCTGGCCTAACAGTTTGGCAAAGCGCTCGTCGGCCATCTCGATACTCCTGTCCAGCTGGAAGAGGGAACAACGTAGGCCCGTTCGCGTTCCACCTCTTTATTCGCGAAAGTGAGGCATTCGAGGCGGACTATTCACCAAGAATGAAATGAAGAGAAGGCGCAAATCCCAAGCTGAACACGATGGCCCCGCGCAAGGGCGTCAACGCCAAGACATCCAGCAAGACCTCAAGCAAGACATCCAGCAAGGCATCGAGCGCGGCGTAGAACGGCTGCTGCAGGCGCGGCTCCGCGCTGCAGCGGGGCCGCTCGTCCAACTAGACGATCGATTCCAAGAAATCTGCGTCGGAACTGATTGGGTGTTGGCGGATTCCTCGTTTGCGATTGGCGCAATGAGGAGCGACATCATGGCAGGA
>NZ_JADPKS010000055.1 GCF_023074175.1 Bradyrhizobium sp. 139 | reverse complement strand
CCCTCGCCGCGTCGGCGAAGGCCGAACTGGCAGCCCTGCACTGGTCAGTCGACCCGCAAGACTGGTCTCGTCCTGGCGCCGAGGCGATTGTTGCCGCGGTGCTGGCCTCGGTCCGGCCGGGGGCAATCGTGCTCCTGCACGACGGGTGCCCTCCCGACGAGTTGGAACGCTGCGCTCACTCTGGTCGGCGCGAGCAGACTGTGACGGCGCTCGCCCAGCTCATTCCAGCACTGCATGACTGTGGATTCGCAATCCGGTCGCTTCCTCAAACTCACTGAATAGATCAATTCCCATGAGCCTGCTTGCCACCATCAGCACCGTTGCTGTTGCCTCCTACGCGTTGCTCTCCAGCGTCCATAAGAGCGCGCAGGCGCTTTATGCGCTGCGAACCGACGCCTCACTGCCGCCGTACGATCCGGTCGACACCGGTGCTCTGCCCAGCGTGGATGTCATCGTGCCCTGCTTCAACGAGGACCCGCGCACGCTGGCGGCCTGCCTGAAGTCTCTCGCAAGCCAGGACTACCCAGGGCGATTGCAGGTCTATGTGGTCGATGACGGCTCTGCAAATGTCGCTGCAGTGGCCCCGGTCCATGGGAGCTACGCATATGACCCGAGGTTCAACGTCATTCTGCTGCCGAGCAACGTTGGAAAGCGCAAGGCGCAGATCGCAGCGATACGCCGGTCGTTCGGCGATCTCGTGCTCAATGTCGATTCCGACACGGAAATCGCCAGCGACGTGGTCAGCAAGCTCGTACGCAAGATGCAGGATCCAGCCGTCGGCGCGGCCATGGGGCAATTGACGGCCAGCAACCGGAACGACAGCTGGCTGACCCGATTGATCGACATGGAGTACTGGTTGGCTTGCAACGAGGAGCGCGCGGCGCAGACGCGCTTTGGTGCCGTCATGTGCTGCTGCGGGCCGTGTGCCATGTACCGCCGCTCCGCGCTGCTGTTGCTACTGGACCAGTACGAGACGCAGTTCTTCCGGGGAAAGCCGAGCGACTTCGGTGAGGACCGCCATCTGACGATCCTCATGCTCAAGGCAGGGTTTCGAACCGAGTACGTTCCGGACGCCATCGCCGCCACGGTGGTCCCGGACAGGCTCTTGCCCTATCTGCGGCAACAGCTCCGCTGGGCGCGGAGCACTTACCGCGACACGCTGCTGGGTTTGCACCTGTTGCCCGCCCTGGACCGGTACCTTACGCTCGACGTGCTCGGACAGAACCTCGGGCCGCTGCTGCTCGCCATCTCATCGATTGCCGCGCTCGCTCAGCTCGCGCTCACTGGCACCGTGCCCTGGTGGACCGGTCTGACCATCGTCGCGATGACCATGATTCGATGCAGCGTGGCGGCCCTTCGTGCCGGCGAGCTTCGATTTATCGGCTTCTCGCTGCACACCCCGATCAACATCTTCCTCCTGCTCCCGATGAAAGCCTATGCGCTCTGTACCTTGAGCAACAGCGACTGGCTCTCGCGCA
>NZ_JADPKS010000172.1 GCF_023074175.1 Bradyrhizobium sp. 139 | reverse complement strand
GACCGCCAGCGCCAAGTCCATCCTCGCAAAGCACCGCCGAGCCAAAAAAGCGCTCGCAATCACAAAAGCGGGATGCGAATGAATGAGTCAGAACACTAGGTGTAAAATTGCTGCGCGCATCCGGCTAATTTGCGGGATTCCGGCCTGACATCGCGCTAAGCTCTTTAATATTACTTTGTTAAAGCCAACGGAGTCGTGAATGGCATCGCCAACCCAGCGCTCTCTCGGAATTCTTAATCTGGAACGAGGCAGGGTGGCCGGCGCTACGCTGCGGGCGCCGCTAAGCGGTTCCTTGATGAGTCCAGCCACTTACGACTTTCCCGTGATTTCAGAAACCGTCGTGGGTGCTTGGGTGGACTTGGTTGTCCCTGGGGCGCCTGAGCTCGAGCCAGCCTGCGTGGCGGCAGCCAAGCGCCTGGTCGAGCGGGGCGCGGTAGCGATAAGCGCCAACTGTGGCTACTTTGTCCGGCACCAAGCAGCTGTCGCCGCGGCTGTGGATGTACCCGTAGTCACGTCGAGCCTGCTGCTTCTGCCGGCGCTACTCCGCCAATTGCCGGCGGTCGCCAAGCTCGCCGTTGTGGTCGCCCAGCCGAAGCACATAAGCGAAGACATGCTTGGCATCGGCGATCCAGCCGCACGGGCCAGGGTGGTCATCGGAGGTCTCGAAGATAGCGTACTAGTGCGAAATGAGAATATGCGACCGCCGCCACCGACGGATATCGCGGACGTCGAGAAGGATGTCATCGCCTGCACCGCGCGACTCCGCGAGTCATATCCAGATATTGCTGCATTTCTATTCGAATGCACCGCGCTTCCGCTGACAGCTCCGGCGGTTCGTCGCATGACGGGGCTGCCTGTCTACGACATCACGACACTCTGCCGGATGACGTTGGCGAGTGTCGTGTGAATGCGTTGTTGCGTTACTGAGTACCCGCTGCGTGGCGGTGGGTCCCAGCGAGTTGTGCGTAGCTGGCACCAACGCACGGGGCGTTGCGCTCAAAGCGCGACGGTCGGCCATTTGTGATTGTTCGCTCGTTAGAACGATGGCCCTCGCTCCCAGCAGAAGGTCTATCTCGTCAGCAGCCATATCAACGAATGCCCACATGCACTTCGGAAGGTTCAATCGCGATCGACGCGGCGTGCGCTGGCCGCGCGCGTCGATTTGCGTGAAGCTAGTCTCGATGGTAACGCCGTCTTGATCAAGATCCGAGAAGAGCCAAGTGCGGGAGATAGCCTTGTGTCAAAGCGGACTGGCTGTCCTGCACTCGCTTCGGACGATGGACCGCTGCATCCGGAGCCGATTGAGCGATCCATCGAGCATAGACAAACGATCGAGAAAGCGGGATTCGCCTGGATCGCTACTTGGTGCGACGATTCTGTCCGTATCGTTATGCTAGTGTTCTGTCACTGACATTTGAATCCCAGCTTGTCGCGAACATGATTCACTCGCGGCATGGGAAACGACTTGATTGTACTTGATCGCAAGGCTCGC
>NZ_JADPKS010000170.1 GCF_023074175.1 Bradyrhizobium sp. 139 | reverse complement strand
CGCCAGATTTACGGCAGCCGCTCGGAGCGCAAGGCACGTCTCCTGGAGCAGATGGAGCTTCAGCTTGAAGAGTTGGAGGCGACCGCAACCGAAGACGAGCTGGCGGCCGAGAGGGCGGTGGCTCAGACACAGACCGTCAAGTCCTTCCAGCGTAAGCGCCCGTCGCGCAAACCGTTCCCCGAGCATCTGCCGCGCGAACGGGTCGTGGTCGCCGCACCGGAGAGCTGCCCCTGTTGCGGCTCATCGAAGCTGTCAAAGCTGGGCGAAGACATCACCGAGACGCTGGAGGTCATTCCCCGGCAGTGGAAGGTGATCCAGACCGTGCGCGAGAAGTTCTCGTGCCGGGACTGCGAGACGATCACCCAGCCGCCGGCACCGTTCCACGTGACGTCGCGCGGCTTTGCTGGCCCCAATCTCTTGGCCATGATCCTGTTTGAGAAGTTTGGCCAGCATCAGCCCCTGAACCGGCAGAGCGAGCGCTATGCCCGGGAAGGTATCGACCTGAGCCTGTCGACATTGGCCGACCAGGTCGGCGCCTGTGCGACGGCCCTGCAGCCGCTTTATCGGCTGATCGAGCGTCACGTCCTGGCGAGCGAACGGCTACACGGCGATGACACCACGGTGCCAATCCTGGCCAAGGGCCAGACGGTCAAAGGACATATCTGGACCTATGTCCGCGACGACCGGCCGTTTGGCGGACCGGCGCCGCCGGCTGCACTCTATTACGCCTCGCGCGATCGACGGCAGGAGCATCCCACGCGGCATCTCCAAAGCTTCACCGGCATCCTGCAGGCCGACGCCTATAGCGGCTATAACGAGCTGTATGACGCCTCGCGCGCGCAAGGACCAGTTACGCCCGCACTTTGTTGGGCGCATGCCAGGCGGCAGTTCTTTGAGCTGGCGGACATCGCCGCCAATGCGAGACGCGGCAAGAACGCCACGGCGATCTCGCCGATCGCGCTGGAAGCGGTCAAGCGTATCGATGCCCTGTTCGATATTGAGCGCGGCATCAACGGCCAGAGTGCCGAAGAGCGGCTGCGGGCGCGCAAAGAACGAAGCGTCCCGCTTTTAACTGCATTGGAAGCGTGGCTGCGCGAGCAGCGCGCTCGGCTGTCGAACTCGTCCGCGGTCGCCAAGCCAATCGACTACATGCTGCGTCGCTGGGACAGGTTCGCTCGCTTCGTCGATGACGGACGGATCTGCCTGACAAACAATGCCGCGGAGCGCTCGCTGCGCGGCTTTGCCCTCGGCCGCAAGTCCTGGCTCTTCGCCGGCTCCGAGCGCGGTGCCGATCGCGCCGCCATCATGGCGACGTTGATCATGACGGCAAAGCTCAACAACCTCGACCCGCAAGCCTGGCTCGCGGACGTCTTGGCCCGCATCGCCCGAACCCCGCAACGCCGGCTCAACGAGCTGCTGCCTTGGGACTGGAAGAAAACCCCTGTTCAGTCCGCGGCCTGATCGGGCCACCGCGCCAACGCGGTTATCCCGCGGCCCTCACCGGAC
>NZ_JADPKS010000155.1 GCF_023074175.1 Bradyrhizobium sp. 139 | reverse complement strand
GCAGAAAGCTCGGCTGATCCCGGCTGACACCGGTCTTGAAGGTACGATTCGTCATGCCGAATCGTACCTTCCTTCGCTATAAGAATCTTGCCCAGTCTCTTCGCTCCATCCAGGCTACGAAACTACGACGCCAAAAATCCGCCATCGGCTGCCAGCACATGCCCCACGACATAGGATGACGCGTCGGACGATAGCCACACCACCGCCTCCGCGACTTCCTCCGGGCTCCCCATCCGCCGCAGCGGCAAGCCCGCGCTGACGGTTGCGACATCGCCGACCCCGGCACGCAGCATCATGTCGGTGACGACACGGCCGGGGGCGATCGCGTTGATGCGGATGCCGCGCGGAGCGTTCTCCATCGCAGCCGAGCGTGTCAGCGAGATCGCAGCAGCCTTCGAGGCCGAATAGAGCGAGAAGCCGGGATTGGGATTGCGGACGCCGCTGACGGAGGTATTGACGACGATGCTGCCGCGCCCCTGCGCCAGCATCGCCGGCAATTGATGGCGCAGGCACAGGAACAGCGCGCGGACATTGGTGTCGAACACGCTGTCGTAGATCTCCGTGCCCTGCTCCTCCAGCGGCGCGCGGCGCTCCTGGAAGCCCGCATTGTTGAAGGCCACGTCGAGCCGGCCGCAACGCTCAATGGCCATGCGGACGAGGCGTGCGACGTCGTCCTCTCGCGTGATGTCGGTTGTGATCGGGATGGCGTCCGCACCGAGCTCGCGGCACGCTGCGGCCGCGGCGGCGATCTCGGCTTCGCGCCGGCCCGCAACAAGGACGGCCTCCGCGCCTTCGGATGCCATCCGCAGCGCCGTGGCACGGCCGATGCCGCTGCCGCCCCCCGTCACCAGGCAGACCTTGCCCTTCATCCGCATCCCCGCCGGCAAGGTTCCGCTCATGGATCACTCCAAAACGCTTGCACGCAGCGTTGCGGGCATATAGTTGTATGGTACAACTACATGCCTTGGAGTCAAGATGGCCGGACTTGCGCTGATTGACGACATCCGCGCGGCCTCGCGCCTGATGGTGCGGGAGCTCGGCTTCATGGATGCGACGGTGGCGGCCTCGGACTATCCGCCATCGGCGGTTCACACCATTCTTGAGATCGGCATCCGCGGACCGATGAATTCAGGGGAGCTCGGCGATTTCCTGCGGCTGGAGAAATCCAGCGTCAGCCGCATGGTTCGCAAGCTGATCGAATGCGGCGAGCTGCGGGAGACACCCGATGAGGCCGACGCACGCAGCAAGCTGTTGTCGCTGACGGCGAAGGGACGGCGCACGCTGAAGGCGCTGCACGCGTTCGGACGGCAGCAAGTGAGCGCGGCACTGGCTGCGCTGACAAAGGCCGAGCAGCGCACGGTGCGCGAGGGCATGATGCTCTATGCAAGGGCTCTGCGGCAGAGCCGAGCGAAGGACGAACGGCAGTCGGCGGCGTGATGTGCGTAGATGGGGTAACGGGCCCCGGGCAGCCTTCCAGCCAAGCCGCGCTAGCTACGGCGCTATTTGTGGCGCGCGTCGCGCGGCTTGGTTGGAAGGCAAGC
>NZ_JADPKS010000046.1 GCF_023074175.1 Bradyrhizobium sp. 139 | reverse complement strand
AAGTTGAAACGAGAGGAAGGCGTAGGATGGGTAGAGCACTTGCGAAACCCATCATGCTTCCGCGTGGATGAGACCTGATGGGTTTCGCTTCGCTCTACCCATCCTACGGGTGAGATGCGAGTTGATGACGACGCCCCTTGCTCCGCTCGCAATGACGATGGGGAGAAAGCCTGCGTCACAATTCGCTCTCGTGCCCGTCCGGGACACGTGCGTTGCCAGCCATGTTCCAGCATCATATCCCACATCACAACCAGGTGTGTTGATAAGGAAACAAGCATTCCCTATTATCCCGCAATGCGAAAAGCCGCCCGCCGAACCCAGTCTGCTGTCCGTCCGCCCGGTCGTCCCCGGGAATTCGACATGGACACTGCGCTGGACAGGGCCGTGCGCGTGTTTCGCGATCGCGGATATCATGCGACCTCGATCGGCGATCTGACCGCGGCGATGCGGCTGGCGACCGGGAGTGTCTACAAGGCGTTCCGCGACAAGCATGCGGTGTTCCTCGCTGCCTTCGAGCGCTACACCGCGCTCCGCCAGGAGCAGACCCGGAGCGCCGCGGCGCGCGGCAAAAACGGCCGCGAGCGGCTGCGCAACGTGCTGCTCTCTTACGTCGCGCATTCCCGGGGCAGGGAGGGACGGCGCGGCTGTCTCGTGGTCGGCAGCGCGGTCGAGCTGTCCGCGCTCGATCCGGTGGTCGGCGCCCGCGTCAATGCGCAGCTCAAGACCAACGAAGCCTTCATCGCCGGCTTCATTCGCGAGGGCCAGGCCGACGGTTCGATACCGGGCCATGTCGCGGCCGACGACACCGCGCGGCTGATGATCTGCATCACGCAGGGACTGCGCGTCGTCGGCAAGACGCGTCTTTCGCTCGACGGCGATCGCCTCGTCGGCGTCGCGATGAAACTGCTCGCCTGAATTCATGCCCTATTAGGGAACGATCGTTCCCGATACTTCGGAGACTGTGTGAATGACGATGAATGCCACGATCGAGACCGCGCCCGGGCCGGATGCGGTGTCGCAACGACTGACCTTCGTGCTTGCTGCGGCCTGTGGCATGGTCGCCGCCAATATCTACTACGCCCAGCCGCTGATCGCCCCGATCAGCGCCGCGCTCGGCCTCTCGCATGCGGCCGCGGGGCTGATCGTCACCATGACGCAGATCGGCTACGGTGTGGGGCTCCTGTTTATCGTGCCGCTCGGCGACCTCGTCGAGAACCGCGCGCTGATCTGCTCCGTCATCACGCTCGGCGCCGCGGCCCTGCTCGCGGCCGCATTCGCGACGCATGCCCTGCCGTTCCTGATCGCGGCGCTGTTCATCGGGCTCGGCTCGGTCGCGGTGCAGATCATCATTCCCTATGCGGCGCATCTTGCGCCGGAAGCCATCCGCGGCCGCGTCGTCGGCAACGTCTCGACCGGCCTGATGCTCGGCATCATGCTGGCGCGCCCGGTGTCGAGCTTCGTCACCGCGGCCCTGTCATGGCATGCGGTGTTCTTCTGCTCGGCCGCACTGATGATCGTGCTTGCGGCCGGGCTGTGGATGACGCTGCCGAAGCGCAAGCCTGTTGCGCGCATGCATTACGGCACCCTGCTGCTGTCGATGCCGCATCTGGCCCGGACCACGCCGCTGCTCCGCCGCCGCGCGCTCTATCAGGCGAGCCTGTTCGGCGCCTTCACCCTGTTCTGGACGGTGGCGCCACTCCAGCTCGCCAGCGCGTTCGGCTTCTCCCAGCGCGGCATCGCGCTGTTCGCACTCGCCGGCGTCGCCGGCGTGTTCGCGGCTCCGATCGCGGGACGGCTCGCCGACCGCGGCCGTAGCCGCATCGCGACGCTGGTCGCCATGCTGCTCGCTGCTGCCGGCTTCCTGGTGACGTATATCGGTGCGGCCGGCTCGATGCTGAATCTCGCCTGCCTGGTGGTGGCCGCGGTCGCCATCGATATCGGTGTCCAGGGGAACGTCGTGCTCGGCTTCCGCGCCATTTTTGTGCTCGGGCATGAGCACCGCAGCCGCCTCAACGGCCTCTACATGGCGACGTTCTTCGCGGCGGGCGCTGCCGGCTCCGCGGTCGGCGCCTGGGCCTTCGCCCAAGGCGGCTGGACGCTGGCGTCGGCCATTGGCCTCGCTCTGACCGTCGCGGGCTTGCTCTATGCGGCCACCGAGTAGCGGTACGATTGTGCCCGCGGTCGTTTACCAAGCTCTGGATGCGAAGCTCTGCACCATGCGATTTCCGTCTCGCGGTTTCCTTGCGGCTGTAGTACTTTGGTCGCAAGAGAGCCCGGTTAACGGGCGGCTGGGGGAGGCTGATGAGGCGTGCGGGACTGGATGGCGTACCGCGAGTACGGCCATGGTCGTGGCAGGCGTTTCTGCTCGGATTTGTCGTCGTTGCCATGTCGGCCGTGCTTCAAGGCGCCTGCGTCGCGCTCGGCGCAAAGCTCTATTTCGCGGCGTTCCTGCCCAGCCTGTTCGTGCTCGGGATCATCGCGGGCGCCCCGGCGGCGGCGTTCGCCGCGCTGCTCACCATTCCGCTGGTGTGGTGGGCATTCATACCGCCGTTCTTCCAGTTCACTCCATTGAGCAGCGCGAGTGCGGATTCCATCAACCTGTTCTGCCTGCTCGCGGTGCTCTTGATCGGCCTTGCCGATCTCTGCCGCGAGACGATGGCAATGATCAGCCGCGGCGGGCTGAAGCCTTCGGGCGAGAGCGCGGCAACGAATTCGCAATAAATGCGCCTCGCGCGAGGGTGCGCGTTGCGCCCGCGCAACAGTCCGGCAACCATCCGCGCGCTTGGTGCGCGCCGCTAACTTTTCGAAAAAGATTTGGCCGCAGTTTCTCCCGCGGAAATGACGAGGGAGTTTTGGACATGAACGGCCAGGCCATCTTTGAGAACGTCCGCCGCTATCGCGGCATCGCATCGCTCTATCGCCAGACCGCTGCATTCCGCCCGGGCCAGAGCTGGTCACTGCTGGAGCAGGCGAGCGAGTGGGAAGCGCGGGCGCTGTCGGAGCTGGAAGCCTATTTCGCCGCGCGCGCGGATTACGCCACCCGGCTTGCGGCCTGATCGTTAACCATCGCTCAGGCAGGACGCGATAGACGACCAGCGTGGCGACTACGGTGTTGTCTCGGTACGCGCGTGTGCTAGCAACGTCCCGATCGAGATCTCCTTCACGTCGGCCGGGGCAAGCGATGACCACCTTCAACCGCATTTTCACGACGGAGCGTCTGCTCCAGATCATCGTCATTCTGGCCGCGACGATCGCGATGAAGCTGATCGGGTGAGTATCGGCGGGCTATTGCCCGCCGAACTCGGGCACGTTGGGCAAATAGTTCGAGCCCTCGGAGCCGAGGAAATCGAACATCGCCTGTGCCGGCGGCAGCAGCACCTTGTCGCTGCGACGGATCACGTACCACTGCCGGACGATCGGCAGGCCGGCGACGTCGAGCACGATCAGGCGGCCTTCGGCGAGCTCATGCGCCACCGTGTGGGCCGAGATGAAGGCGATGCCGAGCCCGGCGATGACGGCCTGCTTGATGGTCTCGTTGCTGCTCATCTCCATGCCGATGATCGGCTCGAGATCCGATTTCTGGAACATGCCCTCCATCAGCGTGCGCGTGCCCGAGCCCGGCTCGCGGGTCAGGAAGGTCTCGTGCACGAGGTCGGTCAGGCTGAGGCCTGAATCCTTCTCCAGCCAGTGTCCCTTGCGCGCGACGATGATGTGCGGATTGCGCCCGAGCTGACGCACGTCGACGCTGACGTCGGCCGGTGGCCGACCCATCACTGCGAAATCGAGATCGTAGCCGTGCATGGCTTCGCGGATGTCCTCGCGATTGCCGATGCTGAGCTTGATCTCGATCTTCGGATATCGCTTGGAGAATGCCGCGATCGCGTGCGGCACGAAATATTTCGCGGTCGAGACCGCGCCGAGATGCACCGTGCCGCCGGTCCGCCCCGCGAGCAGGTCGAGCGCGCCCTGGCAGTCCATGATCGCGGCCTCGACGCGCTCGGCGAGCGTCAACACCTCCTTGCCTGCATCCGTCAGCAGCATGCCGTCGCCGGTCCGCTGCACCAGCGGCAGGCCGGCGAGGTCCTGAAGCTGCCGGAGCTGCTGGGTGACGGCCGGCTGGGTCAGGCCGAGCTGGCTCGAGGCCGCAGTGACGCTGCCCTTCGCCGAGAGCGCCGCAAGTGAGCGAAGCTGCCGGATCGTCAGATGCCGGAGCTGGGCCGCTGCATGGCCAGGGCCATTATAAGAAAATTCTCTGGCACTCATTATGAATAGAAATTTTCCTTATTAAGTCGCCCCTGTCAATCTCCTAACGCTGGGATGGACCGCACCGACCTCCACCCGAGGGAAATGGATGCGGCCTCAGCCAAGGGATGGACGCAGATGACCGGGCAACTCAGGCTGGACGACCACCTTCAGCGGTACTCGGAGACCGCACCGCATGCGCTGGCGGTGGCGGCTGCCGTCGATGCCATTGCTGCGGCGGCGATCGAGATCGCCGACCTCATCGGCACCGGAGATCTCGCGGACGCATCGGGGCTGACGACGGGCCGCAACAGCGACGGCGATCTCCAGCGCGACCTCGACGTGCAGGCGGACGCGATCCTGCGTCGCTGCCTCGGCAAGCTGCCGATCGCGGCGCTCGCGTCGGAGGAGATGCGGGAAGCGCAAATCGGCGACCGCGAAGCAAAAATCTGCGTCGCGATCGATCCGCTCGACGGCTCCTCCAACATCGACATCAACATGACCGTCGGCACGATCTTCTCGATCCTGCCAGCGCCGGACGACCTGGCCCTAGCCTTCCATCAGCGCGGCTCGGCGCAGCTTGCCGCGGGATTCGTCACCTACGGACCACAGACCTCGCTGGTGCTGACGCTCGGCGACGGCGTCGACATCTTCACCCTCGACCGCAAGTCCGGCTGCTTCCGCCGCGCGCGCAGCGCCGTGCAGATCTCCGAGGCGTGCGAAGAGTTCGCGATCAATGCCTCGAATCGTCGGCATTGGGATCCGCCGGTGCGTGCCTTCGTGGACGAGTGCCTCGCCGGTGTCGATGGACCCGCCAGCCATGACTTCAACATGCGCTGGGTCGGCTCGCTGGTCGCAGAGGCCTATCGCATCCTCACCCGTGGCGGCGTGTTCCTCTATCCCTCAGACGCGCGGCCCGGATATGGCGACGGTCGTCTGCGCCTGACCTACGAGGCGCACCCGATGGCGATGATCGTCGAGCAGGCCGGCGGCTCCGCCTCGACCGGGCGCGAGCGCATCCTCGATCTCGCCGCGCAAACCCTGCACCAGCGAGTCCCGCTGATCATGGGCTCGAGCAGCGAGGTGCGGCGCGTCGCGGAACTGCACTGCGATCCGCTGCTGGTCGCCAGTGTCTCCGCGCCGCTGTTCGCGCGGCGTGGCTTCTTCAGGCTGTGAGCGAGGCGTCCCATGTCCAGGAAACATCCGATCATCTCCATTACCGGCTCCTCCGGCGCAGGCACCACCTCAGTCAAGAAGACCTTCGAGCAGATATTCTTTCGTGAGCACGTCAACGCCGTCTACATCGAAGGCGATGCGTTCCATCGCTATGACCGCGCCGAGATGCGCACGCAGATGGCCAAGGAAGCCGAGCGCGGAAACAGGCACTTCAGCCATTTCAGCCCCGAGACCAACCTGTTCGAGGACCTCGAGCGTGCCTTCCGCGACTACGGCGAGACCGGCACGGCGACGACGCGGCACTATGTCCACGACGCCGAGGAATCCGCGCTGCACAGCGCAGCTCCCGGCACCTTCACGGAATGGGAGCGGCTGCCGGAAAATTCGGACCTGTTGTTCTACGAGGGCCTGCATGGCGCCGTCGTCACCGAGAAGGTCAATGTCGCGCGCTATGCCGATCTCAAGATCGGGGTCGTGCCCGTGATCAATCTCGAATGGATCCAGAAGCTGCACCGAGACCGCAGCGCGCGCGGCTATTCGACCGAGGCCGTCACCGACACCGTCCTGCGGCGGATGCCCGATTACATCCACTATATCTGCCCGCAATTCAGCGAGACCGACATCAACTTCCAGCGCGTGCCGACCGTGGACACCTCCAATCCGTTCATCGCGCGCTGGATCCCGACGCCGGACGAGTCGATGGTCGTGATCCGTTTCAAGAACCCGCGCGGCATTGATTTCCCCTATCTGCTTTCGATGCTGCCGCACAGCTTCATGTCCCGCGCGAATTCGATCGTGTGCCCTGGCGCGAAGCTCGACCTCGCAATGCAGCTGATCCTGACGCCGCTGATCATGCAACTGATCGAACGCAAGCGGGGCCTGAAATGATCCGTAACAACAACAACGGAGGATCCGATGAACATCTCGGTTCATGCCGAAGCCGACCTCACGGCGGTCACGCATAACGATCTCGCCAACGCCGTCCGCTTCCTCGCGGTGGACGCCATCGAAGCATCGCGGTCCGGCCATCCAGGACTGCCCATGGGCATGGCCGATGTCGCGACCGTGCTGTTCTCGCGCTTCCTCAAGTTCGACTCCGCGCACCCGAATTGGCCGGATCGCGACCGTTTCGTGCTGTCGGCGGGCCACGGCTCGATGCTGCTCTATGGGTTGCTCCATCTCACCGGCGGCGATGTCAGCCTCGACGACATCAAGGTGTTCCGGCAATGGGGCTCGAAAACGCCGGGCCATCCGGAATATGGCCACACGCCTGGTGTCGAAACCACGACGGGCCCGCTGGGGCAGGGGATTGCGACGGCTGTTGGCATGGCGCTCGCAGAGCGCATGGCCAATGCCCGGCATGGCGACGGCCTCGTCGATCACTTCACTTATGTGATCGCCGGTGACGGCTGCCTGATGGAAGGCATCAGCCAGGAGGCGATCTCGCTCGCCGGCCATCTTCAGCTCGGCCGGCTGATCGTGCTGTTCGACGACAACGGCATCTCCATCGACGGGCCGACTTCGCTTGCGACGTCGGACGACCAGCTCGCGCGCTTCGCCGCCTCCGGCTGGTCTGTCCGCCGTGTTGACGGGCACGATCCCGAAGCAGTTGCGCAGGCGATTGCCGAAGAGCGCGCGAGCACAAGGCCGTCTCTGATCGCCTGCCGCACCATCATCGGCTATGGCGCGCCGGGCCGGCAGGGTACCGAGAAGGCGCATGGCGCGCCGCTCGGCACCGAGCAGACGGCGGCGGCACGCCGGGCGCTCGGCTGGGACTATCAACCCTTCGTGGTGCCGATGCCGATTCTGAAGGCGTGGCGGATGATCGGACAGCGTGGACAGGTCGAGCGTCTCGCCTGGCTCGATCGCTACGAATGCGCGACGCCCGAGCAGCGCGACCTGTTCATCGAGGGCAGGGCGGTTGCCCTGTCGGAGGCCTATGCCCAGGCCTCGGCGAAATTGCGCGAGCGCTTTGCCACCGAGCGTCCGAAACTCGCGACGCGGCAGGCCTCGCAACAAGTGCTCGACGGCATCGCGGGAGCGATTCCCGCACTGATCGGCGGCTCGGCGGACTTGACGCATTCGAATCTGACTCATGCCAAGAGCCAAATTCCGGTCACGCGCAACGGGTTCGCGGGCGACTACATTCATTACGGCATCCGCGAGCACGGCATGGCCGCCGCGATGAACGGCCTCGTGCTTCATGGCGGTTTCATCCCCTATGGCGGCACCTTCCTGGCGTTCTCCGACTACAGTCGGCCGGCGATCCGCCTTGCGGCCTTGATGCGGCTGCGCGTCATCCACGTGATGACCCACGATTCCATCGGCCTCGGCGAGGATGGTCCGACGCACCAACCGGTCGAGCATCTCGCAGCGCTCCGCGTCATTCCGAACCTTCTGGTGTTCCGTCCGGCCGACGCGGTTGAGACGCTGGAAGCCTGGGACTGCGCACTCGAAGCGGACGATCGCCCCTCCGTCCTCTGCCTGTCTCGTCAGGCGCTGCCGACATTCCGCAGCGACGTGCGCGGCAGGAATCGTGTCGCGCGCGGCGCCTATCTCGTCGTCTCGCCGGACGGTGGCCGCGACGTGACGCTGATCGCAACCGGCTCGGAAGTGTCGATCGCGCTGGAAGCGGCCCGTCTGCTCGCGACTGAGCACGTTCGCGCCGCTGTGGTGTCCGCGCCTTGCTTCGCTTTGTTGGAGGAGCAGCCGGAGGACTACCGCGCCGCCGTTCTCGGCACCGCGCCACGGGTCGGCATCGAGGCGGCCGTGCTCGGAGACTGGCCGCGCTGGATCGGCACTGATGGCGAATTCGTCGGCATGCGCGGCTTCGGCGCCTCGGCGCCGGCGCCGGTGCTCTATCGCGAATTTGGCATCACGCCGCAAAGCGTTGCCGAAGCCGCCCGGCGGGCGATTGCCCGTGCAGGCAAGCAATAACAGGAGGACTCTTCGTGGCCCGTATCACCCTTCGTCAGCTTCTCGATCACGCCGCCAGTCATGCTTACGCGGTGCCGGCGTTCAATATCAACAACATGGAGCAGGGCATCGCGATCATGCAGGCCGCGGCCGAGGTCGATGCGCCCGTGATCATCCAGGCCTCGCGCGGCGCGCGCAGCTACGCCGGCGATCTCATGCTCTCGCACATGATCGACGCGCTGGAGCGGACCTATCCTGACATTCCGCTCTGCATGCACCAGGACCACGGCAATGACGAGGCGACCTGCGCCTCCGCCATCGCACACGGCTTCACCTCGGTCATGATGGATGGCTCGCTCAAGGCCGACGCCAAGACCGCCGCCGATTACGATTACAACGTCGCGATCACCCGCCGCGTCGTCGATCTCGCCCATTGGCTCGGTGCCTCCGTGGAAGGCGAGCTCGGCGTGCTCGGCTCGCTCGAACATGGCGGCGGCGAACAGGAAGACGGACACGGCGCCGAGGGCAAGCTCAGCCACGACCAGTTGCTCACCGATCCCGACCAGGCGGTCGATTTCGTCCGTGCCACCAATGTCGATGCGCTGGCCATCGCCATGGGCACTTCCCATGGCGCCTACAAGTTCAGCCGCAAGCCTGACGGCGACATCCTGGCGATGCGGGTGGTCGAGGAGATACATCGCCGGCTGCCGAATACGCATCTTGTGATGCACGGCTCCTCGTCGGTGCCGCAGCCGCTCCAGGACATGTTCAATCAGTTCGGCGGCGAGATGCCCCAGACCTGGGGCGTGCCGGTCGAGGAGATCGTCCGCGGCATCAAGAGCGGCGTGCGCAAGGTCAACATCGATACCGACTGTCGCCTTGCGATGACGGCGGTATTCCGCAAGGTCGCAGCGCAAAGCCGCAATGAATTCGATCCGCGGAAATTCCTCAAGCCCGCGATGGACGCGATGCGCGAACTCTGCCGGGAGCGTTTCGAGCAGTTCGGCACCGCGGGCCATGCGAGCCAGATCAAGGTGATTCCGATGAGCGAGATGGCGCGGCGCTACCGCGCCGGCGAGCTCGATCCGCGCATCGACGCTCGCGAGCCGGTCGCGGCCTAGTCATTCAGAGAGAGAAGAGCAGGAGAGAGAGCAATGAATGCACACGCAGGAACAGTCCGCGGCAAGGAAAGATATCGCTCGGGCGTAATGGAATACAAGCGGATGGGCTATTGGGAGCCAGATTATGTGCCGAGGGACACCGACGTCATCGCGCTGTTCCGCGTGACGCCGCAGGAGGGTGTCGATCCGATCGAGGCCTCCGCCGCGGTCGCCGGCGAATCTTCGACCGCAACCTGGACGGTGGTGTGGACCGACCGGCTGACCGCCGCGGAGAAATATCGCGCAAAGTGTTATCGCGTCGATCCGGTGCCGGGCTCGCCGGATTCATACTTTGCCTACATCGCCTATGATCTCGACCTGTTCGAGCCGGGCTCGATCGCCAACCTCTCGGCCTCGATCATCGGCAACGTGTTCGGCTTCAAGCCGCTGAAGGCGCTGCGTCTAGAGGACATGCGGTTCCCGGTCGCCTATGTGAAGACGTTCCAGGGACCAGCGACCGGCATCGTGGTCGAGCGCGAGCGGCTCGACAAGTTCGGCCGGCCGCTGCTGGGCGCGACGGTGAAGCCCAAGCTCGGCTTGTCCGGGCGCAACTATGGCCGAGTGGTGTACGAGGCGCTCAAGGGCGGGCTCGACTTCACCAAGGACGACGAGAACATCAACTCGCAGCCCTTCATGCATTGGCGTGACCGCTTCCTCTACTGCATGGAGGCGGTGAACCGCGCGCAGGCGGCGTCCGGCGAGGTGAAGGGCACGTACCTGAACATCACCGCGGGGACGATGGAGGACATGTACGAGCGCGCGGAGTTCGCGAAAGAGCTTGGCTCGTGCATCGTCATGATCGATCTCGTGATCGGCTACACCGCGATCCAGTCCATGGCGAAATGGGCACGGCGTAACGACATGATCCTGCATCTGCACCGCGCCGGCCACTCGACCTACACGCGGCAGAAGAGCCACGGCGTGTCGTTCCGCGTCATCGCCAAGTGGATGCGGCTCGCCGGTGTCGACCATATCCATGCCGGCACGGTGGTCGGCAAGCTCGAAGGCGACCCCAACACCACGCGCGGCTATTACGATGTTTGCCGTGAAGACTTCAACCCGGCAAAGCTCGAGCATGGCCTGTTCTTCGACCAGTCCTGGGCCAGCCTGAACAAGATGATGCCGGTCGCCTCCGGCGGCATCCATGCCGGCCAGATGCACCAGCTGCTCGATCTTCTTGGTGAGGACGTCGTTCTGCAATTCGGCGGGGGCACCATCGGGCATCCCATGGGCATTGCGGCCGGCGCGATCGCCAATCGCGTGGCGCTGGAGGCGATGATCCTCGCCCGCAACGAAGGCCGCGACTACGTCCATGAAGGTCCGGAGATCCTGGCCAGGGCGGCCGAGACCTGCACGCCGCTGAAGGCTGCGCTCGAGGTCTGGAAGGACGTCACCTTCAACTATCAATCCACCGACACGCCGGACTTCGTGCCGACGGCGCTGGAAACCGTTTGAGGAGATGAGACATGAAACTGACCCAGGGCTGTTTCTCGTTCCTGCCTGATCTGACCGACGAGCAGATCACCAAGCAGGTGCAGTATTGCCTGACCAATGGCTGGGCGGTGAACATCGAGTTCACCGACGATCCGCATCCCCGCAACACTTATTGGGAGATGTGGGGCCTGCCGATGTTCGATCTGCAGGACGCCGCCGGCGTGATGATGGAGCTCGCCGAGTGCCGCCGGGTGTACGGCGACCGCTACATCCGCATCAGTGGCTTCGACTCCAGCCATGGCTGGGAGTCGGTGCGGATCTCCTTCCTCGTCAATCGGCCGCCGCAGGAGGCCGAGTTCGAACTGGTGCGACAGGAGGTTGGCGGTCGCGCGATCCGCTACACCACTATACGAAAGCCGGCCGCTCACGCGTCTTCGTAACCCGTTCTCCTCCGCGCGGAGCACTCCCTGCTCCGTTTCCTTGGCGGACCACTGCTTCGCCGCTCCCCCGCGGCGAAGCTCTTTTCTTCGAGGTGCCGATGCTTGATGTCCCTCATGCGACGACCGCTGAAAGTAGCGAGACCAATTTCGATCTCCGCAAGGAGGCCGAGGCGGCCGGGATCACCGACACGCTGCAACAGCTCGAGCAGGAGCTGATCGGCCTCCGGCCGGTCAAGAACCGCGTGCGCCAGATCGCGTCACTGCTGCTGATCGAGCGGATCCGCCAGCGTGCGGGACTGGCATCGTCGCCACCGACCCTGCACATGTCGTTCACCGGTAATCCCGGCACGGGCAAGACCACGGTGGCGCTACGCATGGCAAAGATCCTGCACGGTCTCGGCTTCGTGCGGCGCGGGCAGGTGATCTCGGTGACGCGCGACGATCTCGTCGGCCAGTATATCGGCCATACCGCGCCGAAGACGAAGGAGATATTGAAGAAGGCGATGGGCGGCGTGTTGTTCATCGACGAGGCCTACTATCTGCACCGGCCCGACAACGAGCGCGATTACGGCCAGGAGGCGATCGAGATACTGCTCCAGGTGATGGAGAACCAGCGCGAGGATCTCGTCGTGGTCCTCGCCGGCTATGGCGAGCGGATGACGAGCTTCTTCGCCTCCAATCCCGGCTTCCGCTCGCGCATCGCGCACCACATCGAATTTCCGGATTATGCGGAAGCCGAGTTGCTGGTCATCGCCGAGCTGATGCTTAGGGAGCGCGGCTATCGCTTGTCGGCGGCGGCACGCGAGGCGTTCGAAAAGTATATCGCGCTGCGCCGGACCCAGCCGTTCTTCTCCAATGCGCGCTCGATCCGCAATGCGGTCGACCGCATTCGCCTGCGGCAGGCCGATCGCCTCGTGTCCGATCTCAACCGTCTGCTCGATGTCGCCGATCTCGAGACGATCGATCCGGCGGATGTCCTTGCGAGCCGCGTTTTCAGCGGTGGTGCGGACGCGCAGAGGAGTGCGAAGCCATGACGAGAGAAATCCTCATCGCGCCATCGATTCTGGCCGCCGATTTCGCACGCCTCGGCGAGGAGATCACGGCTCTTGATGCTGCCGGCGCCGACTGGATCCACTGCGATGTCATGGACGGACACTTCGTGCCGAACATCAGCTTTGGCGCTGACGTCATCAAGGCGATCCGGCCGGCGACGTCGAAGATCTTTGACGTGCATCTGATGATCTCGCCGGCCGATCCCTATCTGGAGGCGTTCGCAAGAGCAGGCGCCGACGTCATCACCGTTCATGCCGAGGCCGGCCCCCATCTCGACCGCTCGCTCCAGGCCATCCGCGCACTCGGCAAGAAGGCTGGTGTCAGCCTGTGTCCGGCGACCTCGGAAGCCGCCATCGAATACGTGCTTGATCGTCTCGATCTCGTGCTGGTGATGACGGTCAATCCCGGCTTCGGCGGCCAGTCCTTCCTCGACTCCCAGCTCGAGAAGATCAGGCGCATTCGACGCATGATCGGCAGCCGGCCGATCCGGCTCGAGGTCGACGGCGGTGTTACGCGCGACAACGCCGCCGCTGTGGCTGTCGCGGGCGCCGATACCCTCGTCGCCGGATCGGCCGTGTTTCGCGGCAAGAGCAGCGCCGATTATGCAGGCAACATCGCCGCCATCCGCGCTGCTGCGGAAGCCGGCAGGGTTCCGAGGTTGCACCATAGTTCAGCGCAGACGATACGCGCCGGCGAGACCGCGCCCATTCGCTAGAGAGGCGGCATAAGAGGCGGCGGAGCTGGCGTCGGACTGGTTGTGCGACGCCTAGGCAGGCCTAACGAGTCCCACGCTCGGGTTCCGCGATAGGAACAAATGCGGCCTGTGCGCTTCCTAGACATTTAACGCGGGTTGGGCGGGCTTCACGCGCTGCAAATGTTTTGCATAGCCGCCATCTGCCTGACGCAAATCAGAGCAATAAGCCTAGTGAATGCGAGGGAGGGTCTCATGGAGAACGTACGTCGCTACCGGGCGCTGGCGTCTCTTTGCCGTCAGCAGGCGGCCTATCGGCCGCTCCAGAACTGGCAACTGCTTGGCCAGGCCGAACATTTCGAATATCTCGCCGAGATTGCGCTGAAGGCGCATTTCGACGCGTGCCATGCGCGACCCGAGGACGACGTCATAGCAACTTCGGCGTGGGACGCCCCGGTCGCGGCGTGAGGGCGTTGCACCGGCTTCGATCGCGTTGACCCCGTGTGGCTGACAGACTGTAGCTAGCGGGAATTTGCGCCCGAGATGCCTTCAACAGACACCGTTCGAGTCGTAACGGTCTCTGACGGAGTTCATCCACCGTCTCGAGCCGCGCCTTCTTTGCCAAGATTTAATCGGATGGACGGACCGCCGTAAGGTGACGATGTCCATGTTGGGTGCAAGGCGACTTACCCAACATGGACATTTCGACATGAACAATCGCGTCAATTCCGACACCACCACGTCCCGCACGATTTTGAAGCCGCGCCGGCTTGCGCTGCTCGGCACCGTGGCCGCGCTTGGCATGGCCGTGCTGGCTGTGTCTCCGGGCTCTTCGCCGCTTGGCACGACCTCCTTCATCGCGCCGGCTCAGGCCGCCGAGAGCGCCGCGACGCCGCCGGGCTTCGGCGATCTCGTCAGCAAGGTCAAACCCGCCGTCATCTCGGTGCGGGTCAGAATCGACCAGGACAACGACAAGAGCGCGATGCTGCAACAGAACCGAATGGATTCGGACGAGGATTCGCCATTCCAGCAATTCTCGCGGCAGTTCGGCTTCCGTGGCCCGGGTGGCATGAACGGCATGCCGCGCCAGCGCCACCAGATGATCACGGGCGAAGGCTCCGGCTTCTTCATCTCCGCCGACGGCTATGCCGTGACCAACAACCACGTCGTCGATCACGCCGAGTCGGTGCAAGTGACAATGGACGACGGCGCGATCTATACCGCGAAGGTGGTTGGCGCCGATCCGAAGACCGATCTCGCGTTGATCAAGGTCGAGGGCAAGAAGGACTTTCCGTTCGTCACATTCTCCGATCAGAAGCCGCGCATCGGCGACTGGGTGGTCGCGGTCGGCAATCCCTTCGGCCTTGGTGGCACCGTCACCGCCGGCATCGTCTCGGCCAACGGTCGCGACATCGGCAACGGTCCCTATGACGACTTCATCCAGATCGACGCGCCGATTAACAAGGGGAATTCCGGCGGTCCGGCCTTCGACATGAACGGCAACGTGATTGGCGTGAACACCGCGATCTTCTCCCCCTCCGGCGGTTCGGTCGGTATCGGCTTCGACATTCCGGCTTCGACTGCGAAGCTCGTCGTCGCGCAGCTAAAGGACAAGGGCGCGGTCACCCGCGGCTGGCTCGGCGTGCAGGTGCAGCCCGTGAGCTCCGAAATCGCCGACAGTCTTGGCCTCAAAGAGGCGCGCGGCGCGATCGTCGACAATCCGCAGGACGGCAGCCCGGCGGCGAAGGCGGGCATCGAGGCGGGCGACGTCATCACCGCCGTCAACGGGGCCGCGATCAAGGACTCCCGCGATCTCGCCCGCACCATCGCTACCCTGGCGCCGGGCACGTCCGTGAAGCTCGACGTCTTCCGCAAAGGCGGGAGCAAGACGGTGACGCTCGCCCTCGGCGAGTTGCCGAACGAGCGGCAGGCCAAGGCCGGCGAGGGCAAGGCGCAGCCGGATGCCGGCACGCCGCGTCTCGGGCTCAGCCTGGCTCCGGCCGGCGATGTCCAAGGCGCTGGCCAGAAGGGCGTCGTCGTCACCGAAGTCGATCCGCAGGGGCCGGCCGCACAGCGCGGCATCCAGACCGGCGACGTCATCCTCAATGTCGGCGGCAAGGCCGTCGCCAATGTCGGCGACGTCCGCTCGGAGCTGGCGCAAGCCAAATCGTCCGGCAAGAACAGCGTGCTGTTGCAGGTGAAGAGCGCGGAAGCGACGCGGTTCGTCGCGGTGCCGCTGGCGTAAGCCTCAAGCTTTCTGCGGCAACTCAAAAGGCGGCCCCGTGGGCCGCCTTTTTCGTGCTCACCCAGAAATACCCACAGGCTGCCGATAACATTCTCGTTAACGGCAGCAACGATGACGGGTTCGTCCGAAAAAGCCTCGTTCGCTGGTCACAGTCCGGACTGGCGTGTTGCGCCTTGGCGGCAATGAAGACGCCGGGGCGAATTGCAAGAGTGGAACTTCGAACGCCCGACCTTCTTGTGGAACCGGAGGTTCGCATTTGATCGGTGCCGACATGGATCGATTGAAGCTCTCGCTGCGGCGTGCGCTGCTTATAGCGCCGCTCGTGCTATTGGCTGGAAACGCCTTCGGGCGCGACGATGGCCGCTATGCGGACTCCCCCCTAAAACCCTGGTTCGACAGCCTTCGCAGCCATCTTGGTCCGTGCTGCTCGGATGCGGATGGCGTTGCCGTTGCCGATCCTGATTGGGATTCACACAACGGGCACTATCGCGTGCGGCTGGAGGGGCAGTGGGTCGAGGTGCCGGACGAAGCCGTGATCACCGAGCCGAACCGCGCCGGCCGTACCATGGTATGGCCGGTCAAGACCGCGTTCGGGATTTCGATTCGCTGCTTCATGCCTGGCAGCATGATCTGACGCAGGCCGGTGTCACCGCTTGCTGGATTTGCGCTTCGAGGTCTTCTTCGAAGTTTTCCTGGATGTCTTCTTGGCCGACGTCTTCTTGGATGTCTTCTTCTTGGACGTCTTCCGCTTCGATGCCTTCTTTGGGACCTTCTTGCCCTTCTTGCGTGCCTTCGACAGTCCAATTGCGACCGCCTGCTTGCGGTTCTTCACGCGTCCGCCGCGACCACCGGGGCCGCTCTTCGCGGTGCCCTTCTTGTAGCGCCGCATCTCGCCTTCGACATCGCTGCCGGAACTGCGTGAGTAGCGGCGCTTCTTTGCCTTGCGTGCCATCAACTCTCTCCCTTGGCCCGGGGAAAGAACCGCATCACTTACCTAACGTTCCAAATATGCGGCGCACTCCTAGAAGGAGTTCGCCAACTCGATCTCGTCTTCCAGCGCGCGGATGCGGCGCGCAGCCTCAGTGAAGGACAGAGCCCGATCGTATTGACCGGGCTGATAGGTCTCCTCGCTCAGACGCTTCAGCCTCAGCCCCTGCGCTCTCGTCATCTGCTCTGTGAGAAATGCCCTGGCATTGTATTTACCCTGAACCTGCATCTGGCCTCTCCGTTCTGAAATCGTGATTTGACTATATGTTCTTATTTTGTTCTAACAAGCCATGGACAATAGAATTAATGAAATTCGACGCAAAATCAGCGTTTTAAGGCTCGAAATGGCCGACATCGAGGTGTCGGTGCGCGACCTCGTTGATCGCGATCGCGACTGCACAGAAAAGGCCCTGGCGCAGATGGATCTGCGCCAGAAAATCAACCTGCTGATCGGCGAATGGAAGGCTGCCGGTGGCGGCGATGTCCTACCTGGCGTCCACGACCGGGTAAGTCTTCGTCCCGCAGCGACATTCGGCAGTCCCCTGCGCGTGATCGCGCGCCGCTGAGAATTTTGGGAGCGTGGAGTGGAGGAAGACCCGGACACGTACCGGATTCTGAAACTGCGCGCCGAAATCCTCGAACTCGGCTCCGCCATCCGGCAATTGCAGCGCGAGGGTTTCGACGATGCCGCAGCCCAGCTGCTGATCGCACGCAAGCGTTCACAGCTCGAACATCTTGTGAAGGCCAATGCCACGGGACGGCCGCTTTAACATCCCTGACATCCGGCGTAGCTAAAGCATGCGCGCGAAGCGATGCGCTGGAACGTCGATGCGCGGCCGCGGTGAGCTGACGCGTGCGCCGACGATGTGGCGCTAAAAGGCTTCCCAATCCAGCTCCAAAGTCTGGTCAAAGCGAAAAGGCCCCGCGTCGCCGCGAGGCCCTTATTGTCGGCCAGAGGTCACTTGGTGTTGCTCATGCCGCCCCTGTTCGTCATGGTGCCGCCTTGGTCGGAGCCGGGGCCGGAACCACCCTGACCGGAGGGATCAGCGCCCTTGGAGGGCTTGGTGCTGGCGCCTGTGGTCTGCGACGACGACATTGAGGATCCATGCTTGGCCTTATGCGACTTGGCCTGCGCGGCGAACGGGGCGGCGGCGAGGCCGGTTGCCAACATTACGGTGAGAGCTAGCTTGATGGTTTTCATGCGCGGGAACTCCCTGGGTTAAATTGACGCAGGCTGCCAACCGCCATTCGCCCCAGGAGTTCCGAATGAAACCGCTCGGTGCGTTTCAACCGCTTCAAAATTCCTTGTCCCTCGGCGAGGATGAACACGACTCCCGTGAGCGTCGCGCCGATCGCGAACGTCGTCGCCAGTGTGAGGACGAAGACGACAGCGGCCGAATCTCCGCCGTGGTTCAGCAAATTTGCGATCGCCGGATTGGACAGGACGAGCGCGAGACCGAAGAAAAGGCCGAGGGCTGCGCCCATCATCGCATGGGTCATCAGCTTGATGACGCCCGTCGAGGAGATGAGGCTCGGCGACTTTTCCGCGCGCATGGAACCGCCTCGCGATGTGGCAGACAACGATGATTGCAGGTTCCATTCTCATGAAAGTTTTGTCATTCCCCGCTTCATCCGACGTTCATGCCGGTCTTGCGAGGATGAATGCCATCAACACGGGAACATCCGATATGGGTAAGGTGGTCTTTCTCTATCGCTCGCTGGCCTATCGCAATGCGGCCGCGGACATGCTGCGCAAGGCGCGCAAGCTGCCGCGCGGCGCCGAGCGGAGCGCGGCCCGCCGGTACGCGCGGGCGCTGCGCGACCTCTCGCAAACGGAAGCCTGGCTGGAAGGGCGTGTCGCTGACGAACGTCAGCCGATGCAGCGTATGAGGGGCGTCGCGGCGCGCTAACCTGAAGCCCGCTGAAGGGCTTCGGAGGGAGCGTCGAACTTGCTCACGACCGCCGGCGCTGCCGCCTTCCGCGTCAGCGGCACCTCTAGGCGGCACAACAGGCCTTCGGCACGCCAGTCGAATTCCGCCTGCCCACCGAGTTGCGATTCGACACTGGCAAGCAGGCTTCGTGTGCCGAAGCCGCGGGATTTCGGCGTGCTCACCAGCGGACCGCCGGATTCGTCCCAAGTCAATGTGAGGTGGTCGTCCTCGACCTGCCAGCCGATCGCGAGCCGTCCCGACCGCGCCGAGAGCGCGCCATACTTCGCCGAGTTGGTGAAAAGCTCATGCAACGCCAGCGCCAGTGTCTGGGCGGTCGTCGGCAGCAACTGAACCTCCGGTCCCACAAGCTTGATCTGGCCGCCGAGTGAGTAGGGCGCCAGTTCCTCGTCGATCAGCTTCGAGAGCTCGGCACCCTGCCAGCTCGACAGCGATAGGATCGTGTGCACGCGCGCCAACGCATTGATGCGCCCCTCGACCGCGTTGACGTAGGCCTTGACCTCGTCGGCACGGGTGAGGCGCACGATCGACTGCGCCAGCGCCAGCGCGTTCTTGGCGCGATGATCGACCTCGCGCGCCAGCAGATTCTGTCTCTCTTCCGCGCGTTTGCGCTCGGTGACGTCCACGGTGACGCCGCTCACGCGCACCACGCGGCCGCCCTGATCCACCGTTGCGGCTGCCGTGCCGACGCACCAGCGCACCTCGCCGTCCGGCCGGCTGACGCGAAACTCGCCTTCATAGGCGTGCGCGCCGGTATTGAACGCGGCAATCGCCTGGCCGAACTGGTCGACATCATCAGGGTGCAGCAGCGCCTGGATGTTGGCTAAGGTGACGTTGAAGGTCTCCGGCGTCACGCCGAAGATGCGGTACTGGCCTTCGTCCCACATCCAGTCGCCATTGACCCAGTCCCAGTCCCAGGATCCCATCTTGCCGGCGGCGATCGCCATGCTGCGCCGCTCTTCGCTCTCGCGCAGCTTTGCGGTGGAATTCTCCAGCTCGGCTGTGCGTGCGCGAACGCGGGCCTCGAGATCCTGGTTCAGCCGTTCGAGCTCGCGCGTCTTGCGATAGAGCTCGGCAAACACCTTGACCTTGGCGCGCAGCACCTCGGGCACGACCGGCACCGGGACGTAGTCGACGGCGCCCATCTCGTAGCCGCGCAAGCGGTCGATGTCGCTGACCTGGATCGCCGAGATGAAGATCATCGCGGTCTTCTGGAAACGCGGATGCTCGCGGATCATCGCGGCCAGCTCGAAGCCGTCGAGCTCGGGCATGCAGACGTCGACCAGGATCACCGCGATCTCGGTCCTGAGCAGCACCTCCAGTGCCTCGCGGCCCGACGAGGCGATCACGAGGTTCTCACCGAGATTCTTCAAAATCACCTCATAGGCGAGCAGCTTGGCCGGCTGGTCGTCGACGAGGAGGATGTTGACCTTTTCGTGGTCCATTCGCGGATCCAAGCTCAACGATGCAGCCACATGCGGATCGCAAGCAGCAATTGATCGGTGTTGACGGGTTTGGCGAGGTAGTCGGACGCGCCGGCTTCCAGGCATTTCTCACGGTCGCCCTTCATCGCCTTGGCAGTCAGCGCGATGATCGGAAGGCGAGCGAACGCCGGGTTCTCGCGAATGACGCCGATGGTCTGATAGCCATCCATCTGCGGCATCATGATGTCCATCAGCACGATGGCGATGTCCGGACTGGATTCGACCAGCGTCACCGCCTCGCGGCCGGTCGTCGCCGTCAGCACCTTCATGCCGCGCCGTTCCAGCACGCTCGACAGCGCGAAGATGTTGCGGGCGTCGTCGTCGACGAGCAGGGCGGTCTTGCCGATCAGGTCCTCGTCGGAGCTGTTCAGCTTCTCCAGCATGCGCTGCTTCTCGATCGGCAATTCCGTGATCACGCGATGCAGGAACAGCGCGGTCTCGTCGAGCAGGCGCTCTGGCGATTCCACGCCCTTCACCACGATGCTGCGCGCCATGGTGTGGAGTTCGGCGTCCTCTTCCGCCGACAGCTCGCGGCCGGTGAAGACCACGACCGGAACGTTCGACAGCGCCTCGTCGTTGCGGATCTGGTCCAGCACCTCGAAGCCGCTCATGTCGGGCAGCCGCAGGTCGAGCACCACGCAATCGCAGGGCACATCGCGCAGCATCGAGAGCGCGCCGGCGCCGGTATCCGTCGTCACGATGTCGATGTCGTCGTGATGCAGCAGCTCGCGGATCGAGAGCTGCTCGGCCTCGTTGTCCTCGACGATCAGGAGCCGCTTGCGCCGCGGCCGCGCATATTCCTTGATCTGCGTCAGCGCGGCCGAGACCCCTTCGGTCGTGGTCGGCTTGTTGACAAAAGAGAAGGCGCCGCGCGCCAGCGCATGCTGGCGGTCCTCGTCGAGCGTGATGATTTGCACGGGGATGTGGCGCGTCAGCGGATTGTGCTTGAGTTGGCTCAGCACCGTCCAACCCAGCATGTCCGGCAGGAACACGTCGAGCGAGACCGCCCTCGGCTGGTACTGCTTGGCAAGCTCGAGCGCCTCCGCGCCGCGTGCGGCGACCAGAACCTTGAAGCCCTTGTCGCGGGCAAGATCGACCAGCACGCGTGCATAGTGCGGATCGTCCTCGACGATGAGCAGGATGGTGTCGCCGGGCTCGAGGTTGAGCCGGTCATCGGGAAGCTGCTCAATGACGCGCTGCTGCTCCGGTGCGGCCGGCTGGAGCGCCGGCGGCTGGCTATGCTGGGATGCAGGCGCGGCGCGCAACGCGAGCGTCGGGCCGGAGTATTTCAGCGGCAGATAGAGCGTGAAGGACGAGCCCTTACCCGGCGCGCTGCGAAGGTGGATTTCGCCGCCGAGCAGGCTGGCGAGCTCGCGGCTGATGGCAAGCCCGAGGCCGGTGCCGCCATATTTGCGGCTGGTGCCGGCATCTGCCTGCTGGAACGCCTCGAAGATCAGCTTCTGCTTCTCCAGCGGAATGCCGATGCCGGTGTCCGACACTTCGAACGCGATCACGGCCGGCGTGGAGTTCAGCACCGGGTGATCCGGGCCCCAGCCGCCGACGACGGCGGCGACCTTCAAGCGCACTTCGCCTTCGGCGGTGAACTTGAAGGCGTTGGAGAGCAGGTTCTTGAGGACCTGTTGCAGCCGCTTTGAATCGGTGACGATGCTGCGCGCGAGGTTCGGATCGACGTCGATCTTGAACGACAGGTTGCGGTTCTCGGCCTCGTGCCGGAACGGCCGCCCGACGGTCTCGAGCAGGTTCGCGGTCAGAATCTCCTCGGCGTCGACCGTAACCGTGCCGGATTCGATCTTGGAGAGATCGAGAATGTCGCTGATGAGGTTGAGCAGGTCGGTGCCGGCGCCGTGGATGGTGCGGGCGAATTCGACCTGCTTGCCGGTGAGGTTGCCGTCCGGATTGTCGGTGAGCTGCTGGCCGAGGATCAGGATCGAGTTCAGCGGCGTGCGCAGCTCGTGGCTCATATTGGCGAGAAATTCGGACTTGTACTTCGAGGTCAGCGCGAGCTCGGTCGCCTTTTCCTCCAGCGCGCGGCGGGCCTGCTCGATCTCCTGGTTCTTGCGCTCGACCTCGACGTTGCGCTCGGCAAGCTGCTGCGCCTTCTGCTCGAGCTGGTCGTTGGTCTGCTGCAATTCACGCTGCTGGGTCTGGAGCTCGCCGGCAAGCTGCTGCGACTGCTTGAGCAGGCCTTCGGTCTGCATCGTCGCTTCGATCGAGTTGAGCACGATGCCGATGGAGTCGGTGAGCTGCTCCAGGAACGTCATCTGCGACGTCGTGAACGAAGTGAGCGAGGCGAGCTCGATCACGGCCTTGACCTGGCCTTCGAACAGCACCGGCAGCACGACGAGGTTCTTCGGCGCGACGCGGAACAGCGCCGAGTTGATCGGCACGATGTCGGCCGGAATGTCGGCGACCACGCGCGGGCGCTTGTCCAGTGCACACTGGCCGATCAGGCCGTCGCCGAACGGCAGCACGCGCTGATACGGATAGATGCCGTCGCCGGCATATGATGCGAGCAGCAGAAGCTGCGGACTATCCTCGCTCTCGACCTGATAGATCACGCCGGTATGGGCGTTCACCAGCGGCGATAGTTCGGTCAGCAGCAACCGGCCGACGGTGGCAAGGTCGCGCTGGCCCTGGAGCATGTTGGTGAATTTCGCAAGGTTGGTCTTCAGCCAGTCCTGCTCGGTGTTCACGTCCGTCGTGAGACGGAGGTTCGTGATCATCGTGTTGATATTGTCCTTCAGCTCGGCCACCTCGCCGCGGGCATCGACCTGGATCGACCGCGTCAGGTCGCCCTTGGTCACGGCAGTCGCGACTTCCGCGATCGCGCGCACCTGCGAGGTGAGGTTGGCCGCCAAGAGGTTCACGTTACCGGTGAGGTCCTTCCAGGTGCCGGCGGCGCCGGGCACGTCGGCCTGGCCACCCAGTCGGCCCTCGACGCCGACCTCGCGTGCCACCGACGTCACCTGATCGGCGAAGGTTGCGAGCGTCTCGGTCATGTTATTGATGGTGTCGGCGAGCGCCGCGACCTCGCCCTTCGACTTCACCGTGAGGTTCTGCTTGAGGTCGCCGTTGGCGACAGCGGTAACGACCTTGACGATGCCGCGGACCTGCTCGGTCAGGTTCGCCGCCATGAAGTTGACGGTGTCGGTGAGGTCCTTCCAGGTGCCGGCGACGCCGGGCACCTGGGCCTGGCCGCCGAGCTCGCCTTCGGTACCGACCTCGCGGGCGACGCGGGTGACTTCGCCGGCGAACGCGTTGAGCTGATCGACCATGGTGTTGATGGTGTTCTTCAGCTCGAGGATTTCGCCCTTCACGTCCACGGTGATCTTGCGGGACAAGTCGCCGCGCGCGACGGCGGTCGTGACTTCGGCGATGTTGCGGACCTGCGTGGTGAGGTTCGCGGCCAGCAGGTTGACGTTGTCGGTGAGATCCTTCCAGGTGCCGCCGACGCCGGGTACGACAGCCTGACCGCCGAGCCGGCCTTCGGTGCCGACCTCGCGCGCCACGCGGGTCACTTCGGCGGCGAAGGAACGGAGCTGCTCCACCATCGTGTTCAGGGTGTCCTTGAGCAGCAAGATCTCGCCGCGCACGTCCACCGTGATCTTCTTCGACAGGTCGCCGCCGGCGATCGCGGTCGCGACCTCGGCGATGTTCCGGACCTGCGCGGTCAGGTTGGAAGCCATGAAGTTGACGTTGTCGGTGAGGTCCTTCCAGGTGCCGGCAACGCCGGACACCTCGGCCTGACCGCCGAGCTTGCCTTCGGTGCCGACCTCGCGGGCCACACGCGTGACTTCGCCGGCGAAGGCGTTGAGCTGGTCCACCATCGTGTTGATGGTGTTCTTGAGCTCGAGGATTTCGCCCTTCACGTCCACGGTGATCTTGCGAGACAAGTCGCCGCGCGCCACGGCCGTGGTGACCTCGGCGATGTTGCGGACCTGCGCGGTGAGATTACCCGCCATGGAGTTCACGCTGTCGGTGAGGTCCTTCCAGGTGCCGGCGACGCCGGGCACGTTGGCCTGACCGCCGAGGCGACCTTCGGTGCCGACCTCGCGCGCCACGCGCGTCACCTCGCCCGCGAAGCGGTTGAGCTGGTCGACCATCGTGTTCAAGGTGTCCTTGAGCTGAAGGATCTCGCCGCGCACGTCCACCGTGATCTTGCGTGACAAGTCACCGCCGGCGATGGCGGTCGCGACCTCGGCGATATTGCGGACCTGAGCCGTGAGATTGCCCGCCATCGAGTTCACGGAGTCGGTCAAGTCCTTCCAGGTGCCGGCGACGCCGGGCACGTCGGCCTGGCCGCCGAGCTTGCCGTCGGTGCCGACCTCGCGTGCCACGCGCGTCACTTCGCCGGCGAAGGCATTGAGCTGGTCCACCATGGTGTTGAGCGTTTCCTTCAGCTGAAGGATTTCGCCCGAGACGTTCACCGTGATCTTCTTGGACAGGTCGCCTTTGGCGACCGCGGTCGCGACTTCGGCGATGTTACGGACCTGGCCGGTCAGGTTCGAGGCCATCGAGTTGACGGAGTCCGTCAAGTCCTTCCAGGTGCCGCCGACGCCGCGCACGACGGCCTGACCGCCGAGCTTGCCTTCGGTGCCGACCTCGCGCGCCACGCGCGTGACTTCGCCGGCGAAGGCATTGAGCTGGTCCACCATGGTGTTGATGGTGTCCTTCAGCTCCAGAATTTCGCCGCGCACGTCCACGGTGATCTTCTTCGACAAGTCGCCGCCGGCGACCGCCGTCGTCACCTCGGCGATATTACGAACCTGCGCGGTCAGGTTCGACGCCATCGAGTTGACGCTTTCGGTGAGATCCTTCCAGGTGCCGGCGACGCCGAGCACGTTGGCCTGGCCGCCGAGCCGGCCTTCGGTGCCGACCTCGCGCGCGACGCGCGTGACTTCGCCGGCGAAGGCGTTGAGCTGGTCGACCATGGTGTTGAGCGTTTCCTTCAGCTGAAGGATTTCGCCCGAGACGTTCACGGTGATCTTCTTCGACAGATCGCCGCCGGCGATCGCGGTCGCGACGTCGGCGATGTTACGGACCTGCGCGGTCAGGTTCGATGCCATGAAGTTGACGTTGTCGGTGAGGTCCTTCCAGGTTCCGGCCACACCAGGCACCTGGGCCTGGCCGCCGAGCTTGCCTTCGGTGCCGACCTCGCGCGCCACGCGGGTCACTTCGGAAGCGAAGGAGTTGAGCTGGTCCACCATGGTGTTGATGGTGTCCTTCAGCTCCAGGATCTCGCCGCGCACGTCCACCGTGATCTTGCGGGACAGGTCGCCGCGGGCCACGGCCGTGGTGACATTGGCGATGTTGCGGACCTGTGCGGTAAGGTTGCCGCACATCGCGTTGACGGAGTCGGTGAGGTCCTTCCAGGTGCCGGCGACGCCCGGGACGATGGCTTGGCCACCGAGCTTGCCGTCGGTGCCGACTTCGCGCGCCACGCGCGTCACTTCGGAGGCGAAGGAGCGGAGCTGGTCCACCATCGTGTTGATGGCTTCCTTGAGCTGAAGGATCTCGCCGCGGACGTCGACCGTGATCTTCTTGGACAAGTCGCCGTTGGCGACCGCGATCGTCACCTCGGCGATGTTGCGAACCTGGTTGGTCAGGTTGTTCGCCATCGAGTTGACGCTCTCGGTGAGGTCCTTCCAGACGCCGGTCACTTCCGGCACCTGGGCCTGGCCGCCGAGCTTGCCTTCGGTGCCGACCTCGCGCGCCACGCGCGTCACCTCGGAGGTGAACACGCCGAGCTGCTTGATCATGGTGTTGACGATGGTCGCCGACTGCAAGAATTCTCCGCGGAGCGGGCGGCCATCGACGTCCAGCTTGACCGTCTGGAGCAGGTCGCCCTGCGCCACCGCCGCAACCGCGCGGGTCACCTCGCGGGTTGGCCACAGGAGGTCGTCGATCAGCGTGTTGACGGAGCCTTCCATGTCGGCCCAGGAGCCGCTGGCGAGGCCGAACTTCACGCGCTGGCGGGTCTTGCCCTCGCGTCCCACGACCTGACCAACCAACTCGAGCTGCTGCGCCATGCGCTGGTTCGCGGCGATGATCTCATTGAAAGTGTCGGCGATCTTGCCATCGATGCCGAGATAGTCGCCGCTCATGCGCACGGAAAAATCGCCGCTGCGCATGGCCTGCAAGGCAAGCAGCAATTCCGGCCGGGAATCCGGGTCCGACATACCGCTGGCTTTTGGCTTTGGGACGCGACGACCGGAGCGTGATGCAGTTCCGGGATCGAGGTCGCTCATACTAATTCCCCCGCGGCGTCGACCGAATCTAAAGCGTGACGCAATTGGTCAAAATAGAGCGTCAGCCAAATTCGAAATCAAGCGCCAAGGTTGCGACGCGAGGAATTGGAACCTGCCGTGCTCAGCCCAGCTGTGACAACGACGGGGATTGCCAACGGTTCCATCCGGTTCAGTAAAAGTGCCGCTCCTGGTATCGGCCGTTTTGGCCTGCATTTCGGGATTCCGGTCCGTCTTGGGAACGGAGGATCGGCCCCGAGGTTAGCCCGCAAACACAGGGAGAGCGCATATGAGAGCCGGATTGGCCGCCCTTGTCGTCACATTGCTTGCCGCTGGATCGGCGCTGGCCCAGACTGGCGCGCCCAGCGGACGCGGGGCTGTGACCGGCGATCCCGCGGCAAGCTCCGCCACGCCACACGCGGGTTCGCAGACCACAGGGACCGCAACCAAATCGAACCCAAGCGGCAGCGGCACCTCGACCTCGGGCGGCAGGGACGACAACGGCGATGCCGGCCGGGACAAGATGCCCGAGAGCAACCGCACGGTGCGGCCGGAGAGCCAGCAGCATCATCCGGAAGACAAATAGGGCTGCTATTTGTCCGCCATGGTGCGCTCCGCATCTTTCACTTGCGAGCGCAGCACCGGCAATTGCTCGCGCGCGAAGGCCGCGAGCGCAGGATCGTCGGGCGCCCTCAAATAGCGATCGAGCAGTCTGATGGCGGATTCATATTCGAGGATCTGCGCGGCATAGAAGCTTCTGACGTAAGTTGGTCCATCCGCATTTTCGGGCTCGACGAGGCTTGCGCTCACTGACGTTGTCTTGCCGGCGTGCGGCTCCGCACCAATCGCGTCCTGAATCTGCTTCAGGGTCTTGTCGCGCTGGCCTGCCTCTTCGGCGCGCAGGGCCGCGAGATTTTTCACCTCCGCATTGCCTTTCAGGTCGGTGCTCTCCAGCAGGTCCTGCTGGAAACGGCTGAAGGTGTAGAGACCGGTGATAACATCGGTTGCGGTCGGCACGTGGTTGCCAGCCGTTCGCTCACCAGTGCTGTCGGCGAACGCTGCTGTGCTGATGAAACCCAAGACTATCGCGACAACAATCCTCATGCCTCTTCAATGACGGGTGCGGTGTGAAGTTCCCCGATCGTTACGATCCGGTAAAAGGCGGTTGCGGCGCCGGAGTTCCGTCCCCAGATATTATCCATGAAACAGTCTGACATTTTCAGAGATAACGCCGACAACTGCCTTCAGCTCGCCGAGCGCGCGGAAGGGCAGCCCGCTCATAATCGCTATTTGCGTATGGCGGATGCCTGGACGGCATTGGCGAACGAGCAGGACTGGCTGGACGGTGAAATCCCGCCCGTAAAGGTCCGCGTCCTCCAAACGCAGGATGCGTGAGCGCTCTCGTTTCGTGAATTCGCGTGTGAGACTGCTCACGGAATGCAAGCCACCAATCCAGGATCATCCGCGAACAGTCGATCGCGTTGATCTTGATTCCGGAAGGAGGTTTTGCGATGGCTCCACGTCTGGTTCTTCTTTCGCTCGTTCTCGCCTTTGGCGTTTCGGTCGCATTCGCGACCGTGACGACGGTGCGGCAGGTGCATCTGGAGAATGCATCGGCGGCGGTCCACGCTGCGCACAGTTAGCCGCGATCGCCCCCGGGCGCCGGAACCTTCGACGCTCCGGCGCGTAAGCGCTTCGAGACACACCAGAGAAGCGAGAGGACATCATGGCCCATTCCAACCAGGGTATCGTCAGAGATAAGCGCGGTGAACAGCAACCGCGCGACAAGCAGCGTGCGCAGACCGTGCATAAGTCGGAGCCAGAAGGCTCGTCCTCTCGTGAGGCCACGCGTGACCCCAAGCTGAACGACAATAGCAAGACCCCCGGATCCGGCATGGCGCCGGATGATGCGGGCGACGCGCCGAGCGGCTAGTTCTTACGAGGAACGAATCCGCGGGCGAAGAGTCGATGGATTGCTTCCGGTTGTCATGCCCCCGGTGCTCCGGAAGCGATCTCCAAGGACGGCCCTGGCGCTCCCGTGCCGGGGCCGTTTGCTTGAGCATGAAGCCGGACTAATCCTCAGAGTCGCGCTCCGAATTTGCATGCGTGTGGCCGTCCGGGCCGCGGCCGAACACGCCGAAGCTACTTGATTTGATATTAGGCGCTGCATCGACTCCGGCGGCAGCCAGTCCGAGCTTGAGGAGTTCGCGCACCGCCGCGGCTCGTGTCGGCATGCGATGTCTGAACCGGAAGTCGTCCACCGCGGCCAGTTCCTCCGGTGACAGCATGACCTGGAGCCGCTCGGCGCGAAGGTCGTTCATGGTCAATCACCCAGAATGAGTAAGCTGAGTAGTCTGCTCAACAAACGAGTTCGGCCCGGGTTCCATCAAATCTGACAATGGTGCCAAGTGAGTAAAAACATACAGGCAAATCAATAAGTTAAGTTAAGTTAATGAAGAAATCTTCGGACGGGTGCATGCTCAGGCAAAACGGGAGAGATGTCATGACGGACGAAGTCAGATTGCCCCGCAAGCTTTCCGAAGAGGCCGAAGCACCCAAGCCAGTGCGCCCGAGCCACCAGAGGGTTATCGAGCAGGTGGAGCGCTGGGCCAACAGCCCGGGCCTTCAACCACCGAAGTTGCAACCGTCGACCCGCGCGAAAGCGCTAAGGCTTCACGAGGGGAGTGCCCTTCGCAGATGGCGAACAGGCTGACCGGTGCGGTTTGTGGGAGATGATGCGCAGCCTGCGCCTGAGCCACCAGGCCGATACGGAAACGACCGCCCAGACCGTCAAAGCAGCAATGAAGGCGACCGCTATGCTGGTTCCGACGGTGACATGGAAGACGGCGGCGAATGCCGCAAGGCCGATGCTGCCGAGCCCGGCACCTGCAGCATCCAGCGCAGCCGCCTTCTGTCCGCGCCGCCGCCCGCTCAGACCGGCCTTCTCCTTGGCGTGACGCTCGTGGCTTTCGATCAGCGTCGCGCTGGCGCAGAAGATGGCTGGAAGCGCGAGAAACAGCCCGCCGACAGAGACGCCGAAATGCGAGCCGAGGAGTCCCGCGAGCATTGTCGCGAAGCCGCCGAGTACGAAGCGAACGGCGTATTCGTACCAACGCGTCTGCTTCAACGCCGATGGAGACAGTTTGACCAGCATCAGGCGGCGCCTCCGAAACCCGCAAGCAGACCGAAGGCGACCACGAGCCAGGCGCCAAAGGCCAGGACCGTGGCGGGGAGCGCGTCGAGACGAAGCCTCATCAGCACCTGACAAACGGCAAGGCTGTAGCAGGCGAGGGCGACCGCGCCGTAGATCATGGTCCAGCTTTCGGCCGCAGCGTATTGCGGGCCGTGCTGAACGACCGCGATGCCGAGCGTGGCGAGCGCGACCGACGGCGCGGCGCCGAGGAGGCCGCCAAAACTCTTGGGCCTGAGCATGTCGCCAAGGATCGCGAAGGCGGACACGATCACGCCGCCCGCAATGAAGCGCAGGACATATTCGGTCATGGCGACACCCGCCATTTGTCTTTTCCGCCCCTCGATTTGGCCAGCGTCCATGGCCGCATCAGCCTCTCCACGGCCGCGCCAAGGGCGAAGCCCGCGACCACGTCGCTCGACCAATGCGCGAGTACCGCAATCCGGGTCAGCGAAACCCCGACCGCAACCATGCGTACCAAACGACGCGGCGTTTTCGGCAGCAGGCCCGCCGCCGAGGCAAGTGCGCCCATATGGACCGCGTGACCGGAAGGAAAGGAGTCGCGCGCCTGTCCTGAGATGGGAACTCCATGTCCGTGCCCGCGCAGGGTCAGCCGGTCTGGCCTGATCTGATCGAACACGGATTTCAGGACGTGAGGCAGAAAGGCAGTCGCCAGCGAAACAGCTAGGACGTGGTTTGCAATGGGCCGCTGTTGCGGCTGCCGAAGATGAGTATAAAGCCAACCTGCGGCAGCCAGCGCGAGCAGCACGTGCTCGTCGGCGGCCCAGGTTAATGACTGCGCGGTGCGCTCGATGCCTGAATTGGTGTCATCAGCGATCTCATCCGCGATTGCGGTGTCGATCCGCGTAGGTTTGACGTTCACTAATGCCATCGGCTTGCAAGCGTGATGTCCTTCATGACATGGTTGTAAGGCCCGGAGACAAAGAAGGTTCCCGAACTCTACATCGTGGCATCAGCCCGCGGCGCCGGGACTACGGCTGCCCCGATCCACCGGCGGAACCATACACCTGGCCGGTCGCATAGCTCGCGTCGGCCGCGGCGAGCTGCACGTAAATCGAGGCCAATTCGGCAGGCTGGCCGGGACGGCCGAGCGGTGTCATCCCCCCGAATTTTTCGAGCTTCTCCATGGTTGTGCCGCCGGAGACCTGGAGCGGTGTCCAGATCGGTCCGGGCGCGACGCCGTTGACGCGGATGCCCTTGGGGGCGAGCTGCTTCGCCAGCGACTTCAGGTAGTTCATCGTCGCGGCCTTGGTCTGCGCATAGTCGTAGAGATCGGGCGAGGGATCGTAAGCCTGCTCGGAGGTGGTGCCGATGATGCAGGAGCCGGGCTTGAGATGCGGCAGCGCAGCCTTGATGATCCAGAACGGCGCATAGATGTTGGTCTTCATGGTCGCGTCGAAGTCTTCCGACGAGACGTCGAGGATCGAGGCGCGCGTCTGCTGCCGTGCCGCGTTGTTGACGATGATGTCGAGCCCGCCGAGACCCTGGACAGCCTGCTCGACCAGCTTGTTGCAGAAGACTTCATCCTTGAGATCACCGGGGATCGCAAGCCCGGTTCGTCCTTCTTTCCTGATCAGCGCGATCACTTCCTGTGCGTCGGGCTCTTCCGCCGGCAGATAGTTGATGGCGACGTCGGCGCCTTCGCGTGCATAGGCGATCGCGGCCGCGCGGCCCATGCCGGAATCGCCGCCGGTGATCAGCGCGTTGCGGCCGGCGAGGCGGCCGGAGCCGTTGTAGCTGGTCTCACCATGATCCGGCCGCGGCTCCATCTTGCCGGCAAGGCCCGGCCAGGGCTGTGACTGCTTCTTGAAGGGCGGTTTGGGATAGCGAGTGACGGGATTGATCAGGTCGTGCTCGGCCATCTCGGTGTCTCCTTTCGCTGACGAAGACGCCAGCGAAGCCGCAGCGAGCGTTGCGCTCGCCGCGTGAACCACGTGCCGGCGGGATACTGACGTCTTGCCTTGATGCGCCATGGTGGTCTCCGCAATCTTGCGGTCTCAACGAGCGGAGGAGCATCGTTGCTGACATGAGGACGCCGGTGAGGCCGGCGTCCTCATGCGATGATTACTTGGACTGCCCGACGCTCGGTGCCTTGCCGAGCTCCTTGGCCATGTCGAGATGATGCTTGAGTGCCGGCAGCGTCTTGCCGGCCCAGTCCTTCAGCGCCGAATTGTCGCCACCCTTGGCGTAGCGGTCGAACAGTGAGACCGCGTCCTCGTGCGCGCTGACCTGGTAGGAATTGTAGTCCGAGCTGAAATCCTTGCCTGTCGCGCCCTTGAGCTTGTCGAGCTTGCTCTGGTGCGAACTGTCGAGCGCCGTCGGCAGGGTCGCCTGCACCTTGCCGTCGCCGACGAGGCCCTTGAGCTCGCTGCTGGTCTTGGTATGGTCGGTCACCATCTGCTGCGCAAAGGATTTTTCCTGCGCGTTGCCCTTCTGCTGGGCCAGCTTGCTCGATTCGATCTCGAATATGTCGCTGATAGCGACCTCCTTGACGAAGTCTGCGGTAGCAGGCGCGACGCCGAGCACCGAGTTGACGCCGGTCTTCTCGCCGAGCGACTGGGCGAGCGCGGGGCTTGCGAGAAGCACACAAGCAAAGGCGATGGTGGTACGTTTCATGATCGGTCCTCCGGATTGGCGGCGCGGCTGCATGCCGCGCGGGTCTTTGCGACGACCAACACCGCGCCGGGACCGAGGTTCCTAATCCGTCGGATTGCGACCCGTGCGCGGATTGATCGGATCGGTCGGCTTGCGCCGTAGTCTCTCAGGCAAGAATGATTCTGCCGGCGAGGCCGACGGATCAGCGCGCACATCGGCGTGTCGTTGCGCCCGCTCATGCGGGGTCTGGTTGGCGTTGATCTGTCGCCTGACGTCGACACCGTCGACGGGATCGTTGACGCCGTGCTGGATATCGCGAAAATCGCTCATGCTTCACCTCATTCCTTATCCAGGCAGGATATTTTCCAGCACCTGCCGTGCCGCCCCCTTGATCATGCTGCTCTGGTTTGGATCTGCCTTCATCAGCGCGAGCGAGAAATTCTTCGCCTGCTGCAATGTAATGTGCGGCGGCAGCGGCGGCACCTCGGGATCGGTTTTCACCTCAAGCACGACGGGCATCTCGCTCGCCAGCGCCTGCTCCCAGGCCGAGCCGAGCAGTTGCGGACTGTCGACGAATATGCCGGAGAGGCCGATCATCTCGGCAAAGCGGGAATAGGACACGTCCGGAATGCGCTGCGAGGCCTCGAATTTGGGATCGCCGTTGATGATGCGCTGCTCCCAGGTGACCTGGTTGAGGTCTTCGTTGTTGAAGACGCAGACGATGAAGCGCGGATCGCGCCAGGAGCGCCAGTATTTCGCGGCCGTGATCAGCTCGGCCATGTTGTTCATTTGCATCGCACCATCGCCGACCAGTGCAATCACCGGCCGGTCTGGATGAGCGTATTTTGCGGCGAGTGCGTAAGGTACCGCGGCGCCCATCGAGGCGAGGCCGCCGGAGAGCGAGGCGGTCATGCCGCGGCGCATCTTTAGGTCGCGCGCGAACCAGTTGGCGCAAGAGCCGGAATCGCTGGTGATGATGGCGCGGTCGGGCAGGCGCGGGGACAGCTCCCAGGCGACGAGCTGTGGATTGACCGGCGCTGCGGGCTGATGCGCGCGATCGTCCAGCGTCTTCCACCATTTCGCGACGTCATCTTCGATGCCCTTGCGCCATGCGCCGTCGCTCTTGGGAGCAAGCCGCGGCAACAGCGCGCGCAGCGTCTCGGCGGCATCGCCGACGAGACCGACCTCCATGGGGAAGCGGATCGACATCATGCTGGCGTCGATGTCGATCTGCACGCCGCGCGCCGCGCCTTCCGTCGGCAGGAATTCGGCATAGGGAAAGGCGGAGCCGACCATCAGCAGCGTGTCGCATTCCATCATCATGTTGTAGCTGGGCTCGGTGCCGAGCAGGCCGATCGAGCCGGTGACCCAGGTCAGGTCATCGGGGAGCGCGGCCTTGCCGAGCAGCGCCTTGGCGCAACCGGCTGATAGCCGGTCGGCGACGGCGATCACCTCGTCAGTTGCATGCAGCGCGCCGGCGCCGATGAGCATTGCGACCTTCTCGCCGGCGTTGAGCACCTCGGCCGCACGGTCGAGTTCGGTCTCGCGCGGCGTAATGCTGGGAGAACTGTATCCGACGCCGGAATGCAGCGTGCCGTGCGCCTGAGGCGAGCTTTCGTAGGCCTCCTCCTGGAGATCGTTGGGCAGGATGATTGCAGTCGGCGTCCGCCGGGCCAGCGCCGTTCGCACCGATCGATCGATCAGGTGGCGCACTTGCGCCGGGGTGGACGCCTGCACGACATAGGCGCCGGCGACGTCCTTGAACATCGAGACCAAGTCGAGTTCCTGTTGATAGCTCCCGCCGAGCGCGTTGCGGGCTTGCTGGCCGACAATCGCCAGAACCGGCTGGTGATCGAGCAGCGCGTCGTACAGGCCGGTGATGAGATGCGAGGCGCCGGGGCCCGAGGTCGCGATGCAGACGCCGAGCTGGCCCGAAAATTTTGCATAGGCGCTCGCCATGAACGCCGCCATCTCCTCATGCCGCGCCTGCACGAAACCGATCTTGCCCTCGGCGCGGTTCATCGCGCCGAACACCCCGTTGATGCCGTCGCCGGGGTAACCGAAAATGTGGCGTACGCCCCAGTCATAGAGACGCTGGACGATGAAGTCGGAGACGGTCTGGGACATTGTAGGCGGCTCCCCGGTTTCCTGATCTGGAAACTCAAGAACAGCGCGTTTCGGGCGATGTTCCTGTCTGGTCGCAAGTGCCGTCTGGAACGATCGCCTCCGCATTCGGTTGGTCCATAGACTGACGGAGCGGAGAACTGAGATGTTGAATCAGGGCGAAATGGATCGAACCGAGATGGGTCGCCTGATCGGCAGCGACAAGGTCGAGGGAACACCGGTCTATGGCGCTGATCGCAACAAGATCGGCTCGATTGAACGCGTGATGATCGACAAGGTCAGCGGCAAGGTATCCTACGCCGTGCTCGGCTTCGGCGGATTTCTGGGCCTCGGCAACGATCACTATCCGCTACCTTGGCAATCGCTGAAATACGATACGGAGCTCGGCGGCTATGTCACCGGGATTACCGCCAAAGCGCTCGAAGGTGCGCCGAAATACGGTGGACGCAGCGACTGGAACTGGGGCGATGACGCCGCGGTTCGCGACATCAACTCCTACTATGGTGTTCCCTTCGCTTGAGGGCCGCACAAAAGGGAGATCCGATGAGCAAGGAACGGCCCACCGACGATCCCCGGCGTCAGAATGACTGGGGATCGCATGCCCAGACGGACAAGCCCTGGAAGGGCAATCCGGAGAAAGAGCAAAAGTCGGGCGAGGTAAAGCACGACCTCGAGAAGTGGCAAGAGACGAAGACGCACTGAGCAAAGTGCAGGGCAGCGGCGGCAGGCACGGTGCCGCGCTTCCTTTTTGAGCACTGCAATCATGAATGACAGTGGGGCTCTCGAAGGCCGGAACCATGCTCGGGGGCTGTCGTTAGGCCCCGGGCTTGGCCGCTCTGCCGCCGGTTTAGTCCCTTGGAAAGGTGTTCACCGTGGATGCTCAGACACGGGAGCGTGGGCCGTCCGCGGAGCAGCCGCAGAAGGTGAAGGAAGCTCCGAAGACGTCTCCTGATCGGACCCGCGATGCCAAGGACCAGAAGCCGGCGACGACGCCGTCGCTGCGCGATCGGCTCCGCGAGCATTGGTTACTGGCGACCCTTGGCGTCGTCGTTCTGCTCGCGGCCCTGACCGGCGGCTTGCTCTACTGGCTCGAAGTTCGCCACTACGAATCCGCCGATGATGCCTTCGTCGCCGCGCGCAGCTTTTCCGTGGCCTCAAAAGTGGGCGGCTACGTGACTGACGTTCCGGTCACGGACAATCAGCATGTCAAACTCGGCGATCTCCTTGCCAAGATCGACGAGCGCGACTACCGCATTGCCTTAGATCAGGCCACAGCTCAAGTTGCGGTCTCCAAGGCCAACATCGACAATGTCGAGGCGCAGATCGTTTCGCAGCAGGAGCAGATCAAGCAGGCTCAGGCGCAGCTCGAGCAGGCGCAAGCCCAGCTTCAGTTCTCTCAGGAAGAGTTCGCGCGCGCCCAGAATCTGGTCGAAAAGGGCGCCGGCACCGTGCAGCGCCAGCAACAGACACACTCCGATCTTCAGGCCCAGCAGGCCAACACCGAGCGCGCCAAGACTGCGGTGACGGCCGCGCAACTCGGCATCAAGACGCTGCAAGCGCAGCTCGAAGGCGCCAAGGCACAGCTTCAACAGTCGCAGGCGCAGCTCGATCAGGCCAGGCTGAATTTGCAATATACCAGCGTTGTCGCAGCGCAGTCCGGCCGCGTCGTCAAGCTCAGCGGCGCCAAAGGCACGTTTGTGACAGCGGGGCAGAGCCTGATGATGTTCGTGCCTGACGAAGTCTGGATCGTCGCCAACTATAAGGAGACGCAACTCAACGACATGCGTCCGGGACAGCCGGTCGAAATCCGCATCGATGCCTATCCTGGGCGCAAGCTGACGGGACGTGTCGATTCCGTGCAGCCGGGGTCGGGCACCGCGTTCAGCCTGCTGCCGGCGGAGAACGCTACCGGCAACTTTGTCAAGGTGGTGCAGCGCGTGCCGGTGAAGATCGTGGTCGACAACTGGCCGGCCGATCTGCCGGTCGGTCCCGGCATGTCGGTCGTGCCTTGGACCAGGGTGCGATGACGGACGCAGCGCAAGGCGGCGTATCCGCAGCTGGTTGGTCGCCGGAGCGCTCGGCTGCCGGCGGACACAATCCCTATCTCGTCGCCTTCGTGGTCTCGATCGCGACCTTCATGGAGGTGCTCGACACCACCATCGCCAATGTCGCGTTGCGTCACATCGCCGGCGGGCTCGCCGTCGGCATCGACGAGAGCACCTACGTCATCACCAGCTATCTCGTCGCCAACGCCGTCGTGCTGTCGATATCCGGCTGGCTCTCCACAGTGATCGGCCGCAAGCGTTTTTACATGATATGCGTGGCGACGTTTTCGGTCGCGTCACTGCTGTGCGGCTTCGCCTGGTATCTGGAGGCGCTGGTGCTGTTCCGCATCCTGCAAGGCCTCGGAGGCGGTGGCATGGCGACCAGCGAGCAGGCGATCCTCGCGGACTCCTTCCCGCCGCACAAGCGCGGCCAGGCTTTCGCGATCTACGGCGTCGCAGTAGTGGTCGCGCCCGTGATCGGTCCGACACTCGGCGGCTGGATCACCGATACCTACAGCTGGCACTGGGTGTTCCTGATCAATGTGCCGATGGGAATGCTCTCCCTGTTCCTGGTCGGCACGCTGGTCAAGGAGCCATCGGGCGCGGAGGAGGAGAGGAAGAAGCTGCTGAGCAAGGGTCTGCGCGTCGATTATGTCGGCTTCGTACTCGTCGCGATCGGGCTTGGCTCGCTCGAATACGTGCTGGACGAAGGGCAGCGCAACGACTGGTTCGGCTCGAACGTGATCGTCTTATTCGCGGTGCTCGCAGCCGTCTCGTTGCTCGCGCTGATCCCGTGGGAGCTGACGCGCGACGATCCCATCGTCGACCTCCGCCTGCTTGGCCGCCGGCAATTCGCGGCCTGCTTTCTGGTCATGCTCGGCACCGGCGGGGTGCTGATCTCCACTACGCAGCTTTTGCCGCAACTGCTCCAGACCGAGCTGAATTACACGGCGCTGCTGGCCGGTCTCGCATTGTCGCCCGGCGGCATCGCGACCCTGGTGCTGATGCCGGTGGTTGGTCGCCTCGTCAGCACGGTGCAGCCGAAATACCTCATCATGCTCGGCGCCGCCATCGTCGCGTTCTCGATGTGGCATCTGACGGGGCTCACCGGCGACATTACCTATGGCTATGCCGCGCTGTCGCGCATCTTCCTCGCGCTGGGCTTACCCTTTCTGTTCCTGCCGGTGACGACTGCGTCGTATGACGGCGTGCCGCCTGACAAGACCAACCAGGCTTCCGCGCTGATCAACGTCGCCCGCAACATCGGCGGCTCCATGGGTGTTGCGCTGGCGCAGACGATTCTGGCTCAGCGTCAGCAATTCCATCAGAGCCGGCTGATCGAGCACGCCGCGCCGTCCGACCTCGGCTACCAGCAGACCATCGACGCGATGACACGCTATTTTCAGGCGCAGGGCTCGAATGCGAGCGACGCTGCGTCGCAGGCGGTCGCATGGGTCGGCCGGACCCTGCAGCAGCAGGTCGACTTTCTCGCCTATATCGATGTGTTCTGGACGCTCGCGATCGTCGCAGTGCTGATGATTCCCACGGCGGCCGTGCTGCGGCCGATCGACCTGAGCGCACCGGCGCGATCGCATTGAGGGCAGATGAATGCCCCAGTGATTCCGTTGCCGATGCTGATTGGCGGACCATCAGCAGCTCAAGCAGCCCCTGGGACATTCGAGATGGAGATCCGCTCCTTCGGAGAGAAATGGTGACCCCGGCGCAAAAGTCCGGCTAGACTGATCGCAACATCAAGCAAGACCCGGGAGGCCCATACGTGAAGACCGCGATCACCGAACTGTTCGGAATCGAGCACCCGATCATCCAGGGCGGCATGCATTTCGTCGGCTTTGCCGAACTTGCCGCTGCCGTCTCCAATGCCGGCGGGCTCGGCATCATCACCGGCCTGACGCAGAAGACGCCGGAGTTGCTCGCAAAGGAAATCGCGCGCTGCCGCGACATGACTGACAAGCCGTTCGGCGTCAATCTCACCTTCCTGCCGAGCTTCGCCGCGCCGCCCTATCCGGAATACATCGCAGCCATCGTCGAAGGTGGCGTCAAGTCCGTGGAGACCGCGGGCCGCAGCCCCGAACAATACATGCCGGCGCTAAAGGCGGCCGGCGTCAAGGTCATCCACAAATGCACGTCAGTCCGCCACTCCCTGAAGGCCGAGCGCATCGGTTGCGACGCTGTCAGCGTCGACGGCTTTGAGTGCGGCGGCCATCCCGGTGAGGACGACATTCCCAACATGATCCTGCTGCCGCGTGCGGCGGAGGAGCTGAAGATTCCGTTCGTCGCCTCTGGCGGCATGGTCGACGGACGCAGCCTGGTCGCGGCGCTGTCGCTGGGCGCGGCCGGCATGAACATGGGCACCCGTTTCATCGCCACCAAGGAAGCGCCGGTGCATCAGAACGTGAAGAACGCGCTGGTCGCGGCCACCGAGCTCGACACCCGCCTGATCATGCGGAGCTTGCGCAACACGGAGCGCGTGCTGAAGAACGCCAATGTCGATCGCCTGCTCGAGATCGAGCGCGAAAAGGGCGACAAGCTGAACATCGACGATATCCACGATCAGGTCGCGGGCGTCTATCCCAAGATCATGCTGGACGGCCAGATGGACGCGGGCGCCTGGAGCTGTGGCATGGTCGCGGGCCTGATCCGCGACATCCCCTCCTGCAAGGAACTCGTCGACCGCATCATGGATGAGGCGGAACAGATCATCCGGAGCCGCCTGATGGCGTTCCTGGACGGGACGGGTGCAGCGCGAAGGGGCGCCTAACACTGCCAAACTTCTTAACCACGGCGGTACTTGGCCGCTGGAATTGCACGCGACGCCTCCTAAATAGAGATAAATTACCCTCAAATAATCAATTCAGGAGGCGTCCGTGGTCCTGAAGAGCGTTCCTTTTGCGGTTGCCATTGCCCTCGTGCTCGCATGGGGCGGCGTCGCGCGCGCTGACGACTACAAGCCCGACGAATATCTCGGCCTCGATCTCTCCAGGGCGGTGCTGTCGCCGAAGAGGCTCGGGCCCCAGACGCAATTCGCGCCAGTCGCGTTGGAGGCGAAGGGTGGCAACGAGGCGCAGGCGCGCACCGAACCTGTCGACGTGCCGAAGAAGGTTGCCACCAAACGCGTGCACGTGGCCGAGCCGAAGGTTGTGCATGCCAAGAGCGTCCGGCCGCGCGGCGCAGCGCGCACCAAGCTTGCACATCGCCATGGCAATCCGCTGGACGCGCAGGCGATGGACACCCGTATCCAGACCTGGCCATGCCGCACCGGCGGCATCTGCAACTGGAAGCACTAGCCCGGTTCGAAACCGTCGTCCGCGCGTCGTAAAACCGTAGGCGCGAAGTCAAGAAGGAAAAAGCCGAGGTCGCGCACGCTGCGCAGTTCCGCCGCAACTACAAATACAACCATCTCGATGAGCACTTCCGCGCCTTCCACGCGCAAGTGCCGATGTTCGCGCAGCGGGACGACCATGAGGTCACCAACGACTGGTCGCCGACCGGCAGCTATGACGACGCCGGCTATGAGGACGACGGCAACCCCGCGTCTGGTCGCGCGCGCCCGCCGCGCCTTCTTGGACTACATGCTGATCCGCGATATCGGCGCGCGCAAGGGCCGGGTCTATCGCAAAATCGCCTATGGTCCGCTGCTCGACGTCTTCATGATCGACATGCGCAGCTATCGCGACGATAGCTGGAACAACAGCGACGATCGCCATGGCTAGATCCTGGGTGCCGAGCAACTCGCTTGGCTGAAGCGTGAGCTCGCCGCCTCGCGCGCGGCCTGGAAGGTGATCGCGGCCGACCTGCCGATCGGCGTGATCAGCCTCGATGCGGTTGCGCTCGGCGATGGGCCGCCCGACCGGTGCGAGCACGAGATCGCCGACCTCCTTGCCTCCATCAAGCACGCTGGAATCCGCAATGTTATGTTATCTGGCTCACCGCCGACATGCACTACATCGCCGCGCATTATTACGATCCGAACAAGGCGCATTCCGGGACTTCGAGCCGTTCTGGGAATTCGTCTCTGGCCCTTGCATGCCGGCACCTGGGGACCGGGCGGGCTCGACAACTCTTTTGGTCCGGTCGCGATGTACCAGAACGGTTGCAGCGAGGCGCAGGGCGAGAACCTCGCGCCCTGTTTCGGCCTGCAATTCTTCGGCCGCGTCGAGATCGATGGCGCCAGCGGCGTGATGACCGTGACCCTGAAAGACGTCGACAATTGCGACCTCTGGTCCGTCGACATCGTGCCCCAGCCGCAGGCGCGCCCGGCGGTGGTGGCGCAGCATTCGTAGGCCGCTAACCCGATCTTGATTGGCGACCCTGCGGCTCGCGCGCTATTGTGGCGGCTCCCGCCACCTCTTTCCATCACCGAAACGTCTGCTCACGCGGCAGCGCCGCCGGCATCCAGCGGGATACGTCAGGAGCCTTTTTCATGGACAATCTGAAGACACAGGGCATCAGCATGCCCAAGCTCGGCCTCGGCACCTTCCGCATGCAGGGCGATGCCTGCCGCGCTGCGGTCGAGAGCGCACTGTCGATCGGCTATCGTCATATCGACACCGCCGAGATGTACGCCAACGAGGAGCCGATCGGTGCCGCACTCGCTGCGTCGAGCCTGCCGCGCGGCGAGCTGCATGTCACGACAAAGGTCTGGCACGAGAACCTCAGTCCCGACGCGATCCGCCGCGCCTTCGATACCAGCCTGAACAAGCTCGAGCTCGACCACGTCGACCTCTATCTCGTGCACTGGCCGTCGAAGGCCGCGAACTGGGGCGTGGTGTTCGAGACTCTGATGAAGCTGAAGGACGAGAGGCGCATGCGGGCCATCGGCGTTGCCAACTTCACCACCGCGCTGCTCAAGATCGCCGTCGAGGACATCAGAGCGCCGATCGCCTGCAATCAGATCGAATATCACGCGATGCTCGATCAATCGAAGGTACTGGCCTATCTCAACGCCAAGTCGATCGCGCTGGTCGCCTATTGTCCGCTGGCGCAGGGGCGTGTCGCATCCGATCCGGTGCTGGCCGAGATCGGCGCCAAGCACGACGCGACCGCCGCGCAGGTCGCGCTGAAATGGCTGCTCGACCAGGATGGCGTCGCCGCGATTCCGAAGGCCTCACGCCTTGAGAGCCAACAGGCCAATCTCGACGCGCTGAAGATCACGCTCGACGATGCCGACCGCAACAAGATCGCCGCGCTGCCGAAAGACAGCCGCTGCGTCAATCCCGGCTTCGCGCCGGCGTGGGACTAACCTCGCCGAACGTTTCGAACACGCAAAGAAATGGCCCCGTGAGGGGCCATTTCCGTATTGCGTGCGCATTAGTCCCAGTGGCGATGACCGCCACGCTTGATCACGACGGCCTTGTCGCGATGGTGCCAGCCGCGATGCCAGCCGTGATCGCGATGCATGCCGTATTCGGCGCGGGCGCCGTACGGGCCGTGATGATGACCGCGCTTGATCACCACCGTCTCCGCGCTGGCGAGCGTCGGCAATGCCACCGCGAGCGCGCCGATAGCAGCAATCACATAACCAAGTTTCTTCAAGATGTCCTCCTCCAATAGAATGCAAATCTAAACGGCGCATTCGCGTGAACGTTCCGGAGGAATCACCAGAGAATTCTGAACAGCTGTTCAGACAAAAAAGTGTGGAGCAGTTTTTCGAGAGATCAAGCTCGAGGGTAATAGTCAATCGCAGCGTTGCTGTGCCGGTGTTGGCGCGCCTGTCGCGGCGTATTTGCCGTCCCTGATCGTGTACTCGCCGCGCTCACTGCGATTGTAGATCGCGCGCAAGCTACCTTGCTTTGAGAGTAGCAGACCGAACTCGCGCGTCTGATGCAGCGAGGGGAAGTACACCATCACATTGAGCAGGCCCTCGGCGCCGACCGTGGCCGACACCACTTCGTTCTCGTCCTTGGCTTCGCCGAAATTGCGCCGGTACATCACCCTTCCGTCCTTCCGGATCTCGTAAGTCAGCGCCGCGCCCTTGTCGCGGTCAGGGCGAGCCGCGCAATCGACCGCCCAGGAGCCGAGCAGGCCCCATTGCTCGACCGTCGCCGCAAGCGTCTCGGCGCCGGCCGCTGGCGTGAATGCAAGCCACAGCAGCGCCGCCGTGATCCAGCGGCTCGGACAACGCGTCATGTCCTGAAAAGCCCCACTTCCAATAATGCCAAAGCGTAGCATCCTGCTCGCATCGGTCCACGGCAGCCGCCATTCGCGCGCGAATTTGATCCGCGTCGATGAGGCCGGCTGCTTCCGGGGTAGGATGGCGCGGCCTCCGCGATCCACGGCAGCCAGCCCCAGGTGGCTTAGGGCCGCTTCTCCACGTTGGCGCTGCGGGCCGGCACGCCGAACTCCTTGCGGCACACCTCGGCCAGCACGGCGACGCCGTCGCGGATTTGCTGATGCGAAGGGCTCGCGAAGCACAGCCGCAGCCGCGAGCTGGAATGGCTTTTGTCGGTCGACCATTCCGGCCCTGGATTGATCGATACGCCGGCCGCGAGTGCGGCCTGATACAGTTTTAGCGTATCGACCTGATCGGGCAGTTTCACCCACAGGAAGATGCCGCCCTTCGGCTCCTCGAATTCGGCTGTCGTCCCGAATTGCTCGTTGAGGGCTTCCATCAGCGTATCAAGCTTGGTGCGCAGCGCCTTTGTCAGCGCCGGGACGTGGGTCGAAAAATGCGGCTTGCAGTAGGCGGCGAGCACCATCTGCTCCAGGGCGCCGGAGCCGGCGTCCGTCTTCAGCGCCAGCATCCGCGACATCACATCCCATGGCGCGACGATGAAGCCGACGCGCAGCGCCGGCGCGATCGACTTCGAGAACGAGCCGATATGGATCACGCCGCCGTTCGGGCTCATCGCATAGATCGCCGGCGGCCGCTGTCCTGACCAGACCAGATCGGCGTAGCAATCGTCCTCGAATACAGGCACGCCGTATTCTGCCGATAGCCGCAACAACTCCGCGCGGCGGCCTTCCGGCATGATGCTGCCGGTCGGGTTCTGTACCGTCGGAATGGTGTAGATGTATTTTGGCCGGATGCCGCGGCTCTTGAGGTCTGCCAGCGTCGTGGCCAGCACGTCCATGCGCATGCCGTCCTTGTCGAGGGGGATGCCAACCACGTTGACCCCGAGCCGTGCCAAGCGGGTCAACGAGCCCTGATAGCTTTCCTGCTCGAAGATCACGGTATCGCCGCGCGTCAGTAGCGTGTTGTTGACGAGGTCGAGCGCCTGGAGCGAGCCTGAGACGATCAGGAGGTCGTCGATGGTGCAGTTGATGCCGGCATCGCGCTTCAGCTTGGTGACGAGAAATTCGCGCAAGGGCAGGTAGCCTTGCGGGCCATGCGCCAGCCCATAGGTCGCCAGCGACCGGCCCTCGCGTTGCAGGGCCTGGTTGGCCGCCTCGATCAGGCCGTCGAGCGGCAGTTGCTCGGAATCGTTGTTGCCTCCGACGAAGCTGTATTTGGCAAGGCCCGTCCAGCGCGCAGAAGGGGCCAGCAACCCTGCCGGAAACAGGGGCGCGAAATCGAAGCTGGACGTCATGGGGCGTTCCTCGTTTCTGTTCTTGTTGAGCGGTCGGCGTTGCGCCGGCCAGCCTTATTTCTTCTTGCCCGCCGAGCGGGCCGGGCCTTATTTCTTGCCGACCGTCCGGGTCGGACGGCCCTGGCTGATGAAAGCGTAATGCGCATTGGCGATGCCGCCAACCATCAAGGCCTCGACCACCGGCTCGGCGATCTCGCCCGTTGCGGCCCAGTCGACGATGAAATTGGCCCCTGTCCCGCCGCGCACGTCGTCAGTCGGAATGAAGATCGAGACGGTGGCGAGCGGCTTCACGGCCACCGGCGCCTTGAGATAAGTCTCGACCTGCTTGCCTGCGGTGTCGAAATAGGCGATGCGTTTGACCACCAGCGGCTGGGTCTCGGAGGCGTTGTGTACGCTCAGCGTCACCGAGAAATCGACACGCAGCTTGCCCTGGCTCATCGCAACGCTGGAATAGGCGGGCACGTAGAACCCGCCAGAGACGGCGAGGTCCTCCTTCGGCAGCGCGGTGAGCGAATCAGCAAAGTTTTGTTCGATATTGACCTTGGATTGAGCGGCTGCGGGCACGGCGCAGGCGAGGGGGCATAGCAGCATTGCTGCGAAAAGCTCTTTCCGCATGTGACGAATTGCTCGCTTGCCGCGCCGCAACCCGTCTCTAGGGTGCGGCAAAACGGACCGATTTGGTATGCACGAGCTCATTCGCGACATCACTCTCTGTATTCTGTTTGCCTGGATGCTGGGCCTGCTCGCCCATTTCTCCCGGCAGCCGCTGATCCTGGCCTATCTTATCGCCGGCTTTTGCATAGGTCCATTCGGCGCCGGTTGGGTCAAGTCGCAGGAATCGATCAGCGTCATCTCCGAACTCGGTCTGATCTTTATGCTGTTCATGATCGGGCTGGAGATCGACCTGAAGAAGATCGTGCGGGCGGGAAAGGTGATCCTGTTCGCGGCGGGAGGCCAGCTCCTCGGCGGCTGCCTGCTCGGGGTGCTGTTCTTCGTCGGCATCGGCTTGTCGCTCGGCGGCGGGCATTTCGATGCGGTCTATCTCTGCATCGCCTGTGCGCTGTCGAGCACCGTCATCATCGTCAAGGTGCTCTATGAAAAACGCGAGCTCGACACGCTGCCGGGCCGCATCACGCTCGGCGTGCTGGTGCTCCAGGACATCTTCGCCATCCTGTTCCTGGCGGTGCAGCCGAGCCTCGCCAATCTCGAGGTCAGCGTCATCCTGATCTCGATCGGCCGCGTCGGGGTGCTGGTTGCCGCCGCGCTGCTGGTCAGCCGTTATGTGCTGCCGCGCTTATTCCATCAGATCGCCCGCCGCCCCGAGCTTATCCTGCTTGGCGCGCTCGCCTGGTGCTTCCTCGTCGCCGAGACCGCGGAGCGGCTCTCGCTGTCGCGCGAGATGGGCGCGCTGATCGCCGGCGTCTCGCTCTCGACCTTTCCTTACGCGCTCGACGTCACCGCCAAGGTCACCACGCTCCGCGACTTCTTCATCACACTGTTCTTTGTCGCGCTCGGCATGACAATTCCCGTGCCAGGTCTCTCCGTAATCGGGCTTGCCTTGATGATCGCGGCGTTCACGGTGGTGAGCCGTCTCGTCACCACCTTCGCCCCGCTCTACCTGATGAAGCAGGGCCTGCGCGCCAGCCTGTTGCCGGCCCTGAACCTCGCGCAGATCTCCGAATTCTCGCTGGTGGTGATCCAGACCGGCGTTGCCGACCATCACATCGCGGCCGAGACGGCGAATGCGGCCTCCTTCGCCTTCGTGGTGCTGGCCGTGGTCTCGACCTTCGTGATGACTCGCAGTGACGAGATCACCCGCTGGGCGATCGGCCCCCTGAAGCGGATCGGCCTGCGCGATCTCGACCACGGCAACGGCCATGGCGAGGAGGGGCACGAAGCCGGCCATGGCGAGGCCCGCCGCATCGTCATCCTCGGCTTTTTCCGTGCGGCGAGCGCGCTTCTGGCCGAGATCGAGCGGCAGACACCAGTGCTGCTCGAGCAGATCACCGTGGTCGACTTCAACCCCAATGTGTACCAGACGCTGCTTTCGCGCGGCCTGCACGTGATCTATGGCGACATCAGCAATGTCGACACGCTGCTCCATGCCGGCATCGGCAAGTCCGAGATGATTATCCTCAGCGTGCCGGATTCGCTGCTTAAGGGCGCCACCAACGAGAAGCTGGTCCGCCACGTCCGCGCACTCAACCCGACCGCCCTGATCGTGGCCACCGCCGACCTCCTGGCCGACGTCGGCGAGCTCTACGACGCCGGGGCCAGCTACGTTACCGTGACCCGGCTCAGCGACGCTCATGAGCTGTTCACCGTGATCGAAGCCGCCCAGGCCGGCCTTCTGGCCGACAAGCGTGCCGAGCTCGATCAGCGGCTCGGCGAGCGGCGCGAGGTGCTGCCCTGACGGCGCCCGGCCGCCTTCCTTGCGGGCCGTCCCCGCCCATATCCCTGGTATGTTCGGTGCAAGCCTGAAAGCCCGCTCTGGCCGGCCTCCAGGCATATGGAGTTGCGTCCATGACACTAGCGCCCCGGCCCAAGTCCGGCTAAGCCTCCCGGCGATAACCGATAGAGATTGGGAAATGCCCGATAACGTTCAGGAAGTCTTGCAGGCCTTTGCCCGGGGTGAACTTGTGGTCGTCACCGACGACGAGGACCGCGAGGGCGAGGGCGATCTGATCGTCGCCGCCTCGCTCTGCACCGCCGAGAAGATGGCGTTCATCATCCGCCATACCTCCGGCATCGTCTGCGCGCCCGTGACCACCGAGGACGCGCGACGCCTCCGGCTCGATCCGATGGTGGCCCACAACGATTCCGCGCACACCACCGCGTTCACGGTCTCGATCGACTACAAGCCCGACGGCGGCACCGGCATCTCGGCCGAAGAGCGCGCCTCGTGCTGCCGCGCGCTGTCCAATCCCAATGCCGGCGCCAACGACTTTGCTCGTCCCGGCCATATCTTCCCGCTGATTGCCAAGGACGGCGGCGTGCTCTTGCGCTCCGGCCATACCGAGGCCGCGGTCGATCTGTGCAAGCTCTCCGGCCTGCCGCCGGTCGGCGTCATCAGCGAGTTGATGAACGACGACGGCAGCGTGATGAAGGGCGAGCAGGTCGCCCGCTTCGCTGCCCACCACAAGCTCAAGCATGTCACCATCGCCGACATGATCGCCTATCGCCAAGTGCGCGAGAAGCTGATCGAGCGGGTCTCGACCTTCGTCACCGAAAGCCCGATCGGGCCGCTTCAGGGCTATGCCTACCGCTCGCCGTTCGATTCCATCGCCCACGTCGCGTTCGTCTACAACGGCGTCGGGGACGGCAAGAACGTGCTGACGCGCTTCCACAAGCCCAACATCGTCAAGGACATCTTCACCGGCCACACGCGCATGGCGACGGTGCTCGAGCACTTCAAGAAGTCCGGCCGTGGCGTCTTGGTTTACCTGCGCGACGGCGCCGCCGGCGTCCCCGTAGCGCCGCTGCCCGATGAGAGCGCGACCGAGGCGGACCGCAACCGGCAGTGGCGCGAGGTCGGTGTCGGCGCGCAGATCCTGCGCGATCTCGGCGTCACCTCGATCCGCCATCTCACCTCATCGGTGCACGACTACAAGGGCCTGTCAGGCTTCGGCATCGAGATCGTCGCCAACGAGCAGCTCGAAAGCTAGCGCCGTCATTCCGGGGCGCGCGCTGCGCGTTCCCGGGGATTCACGCAGACCCACAGATGTGCAACGCAATTGCACTTGTTGCCGCGGCGCTTTACTTTGTCGGGCAAATATTGACGGAACCAGACGAAAGGACGTTTCATGAGCGTGCGCCCTCAGGCCAAGGACAAGCCGGCTTCGGCTGCTTTCCAGTGGGACGATCCGTTCCTGCTCGACGAGCAGCTCACTGAAGATGAGCGCATGGTGCGCGACACCGCCCGCGCCTATGCCCAGGACAAGCTGCTGCCGCGCGTCACCAAGGCCTATCTCGAAGAGAAGACCGACCGCGAAATCTTCAACGAGATGGGCGAGCTCGGCCTGATCGGCATTACGCTGCCCGAGGAATATGGCTGTGCCAATGCGAGCTACGTTGCCTACGGCCTCGTCGCGCGCGAGATCGAGCGGGTCGATTCCGGCTATCGCTCGATGAACTCGGTGCAGTCCTCGCTGGTGATGTACCCGATCTACGCCTATGGCGACGAGAACCAGCGCAAGAAATACCTGCCGAAGCTCGCCAGCGGCGAATGGGTCGGCTGTTTCGGCCTCACCGAGCCCGACGCCGGCTCTGATCCGGGCGGCATGAAGACCCGCGCCGAGAAGGTCTCGGATGGCTATCGCCTGACCGGCAGCAAGATGTGGATCTCGAACGCGCCGATCGCCGACGTATTCGTGGTCTGGGCCAAGTCGGCCGAGCATGACAACCAGATCCGCGGATTCGTGCTGGAAAAGGGCATGAAAGGTCTCTCCGCGCCGAAGATCGGCGGCAAGCTGTCCTTGCGCGCCTCCATCACCGGTGAGGTCGTGATGGACGGCGTCGTCGTTCCGGAAGACGCCCTGCTGCCCAACGTTTCCGGCCTCAAGGGCCCGTTCGGCTGCCTCAACCGCGCCCGCTACGGTATCTCCTGGGGTGCGCTCGGCGCCGCCGAGGACTGCATGCACCGCGCCCGCCAGTACACGCTGGACCGCAAGCAGTTCGGCAAGCCGCTGGCCGCGACCCAGCTGGTGCAGAAGAAGCTCGCCGACATGGAGACCGAGATCGCGCTGGGCCTTCAGGGTTCGCTTCGCGTCGGCCGTCTGATGGACGAGGGCAAGTTTGCCCCCGAGATGATCTCGATCATGAAGCGCAACAATTGCGGCAAGGCGCTCGACATCGCGCGTGTCGCGCGCGACATGCACGGCGGCAACGGCATCTCGATCGAGTATCACGTGATGCGCCACGTCCATAACCTCGAGACCGTCAACACCTACGAGGGCACTCACGACGTCCACGCCCTGATCCTGGGACGTGCGATCACGGGCATTCAGGCGTTTTTCTGATCGATCCACAACGCGTGGGATGCGACTGAATTCTTCAAGTGCGCCATGGCCGGGCAGAAGCGCGAGGCGCGTCTTCGCGCTAGATGTGCCGGCCATCCACATTCTAGTCGCGCGAAGAACGTGGATGCCCGGCACAGGGCCGGGCATGACGAAGTCAGGAAGATGTGAGCAAGCCATGTCCGATAACGACGACATCCCGTTCAACCGCAACTTCCCACTCAAGCCTGGAATCGTCGAGGAAGTCCGGCCCGGCGTGCGGCGCGTGCTCTGTAATAATTCGAGCCCCTTCACCTTCACCGGCACGGTCAGCTACATCGTAGGCCAAGGCAACGTCGCGATCATCGATCCCGGCCCGGACGATGAGGCGCATGCAGCGGCACTGCTCGATGCAGTCAGCGGCGAGACCGTGAGCCATATCTTCGTTACCCACACCCACCGCGACCATTCGCCCAACGCTGCGAGGATCAAACAGGCGACCGGCGCGACAGTCTATGCCGAAGGCCCGCACCGGGCCTCGCGACCGCGTTTCGAGAGCGAGAAGCACAACCCTGAATCCGGTGCCGATCGCGACTTCGCGCCCGATATCAGGATCGCGCATGGCGACGTCGTTGAGGGTGCCGGCTGGCGTCTGGAGGCCGTGGCGACGCCCGGCCACACCGCCAATCATCTCGCCTTCGCCTGGCCCGAGCGAAAGTTCAACTTCGTCGGCGATCACGTGATGGGCTGGTCGACCTCGATCGTGGCGCCGCCCGACGGCTCGATGATCGACTACATGGAGTCGCTCGACCGGCTCGCCGCGCGCGATGAAGATCTGTATTTCTCCGGCCACGGCCCTGAGATTCCGGACGGCCAGCGCTTCGTGCGCTTCCTGATTCGCCACCGCAAGGCGCGCGAAGCCTCGATCCTGCACCGCCTCGCCAAGGGCGAGACCGACATCCCGACCATGGTCCGCGCGATCTATATCGGCATTGATCCCAGGCTGACGACGGCCGCCGGCTATTCCGTATTGGCGCATCTGGAAGATCTGGTCGCGCGCGGCGTGGTGGTGACGGATGGTGATCCCGTGATTGGCGGGACGTATCGGATGGCGGCAGCCTAGCTTTGTTATTCCGGGGCGCTGCGAAGCGGCGAACTATGATGCGCATTGCGCATCAGAGAATCCATTCATCCACGAACGCTGCGGCCCGATGGATTCCGGGCTCGCGCTGACGCGCGCCCCGGAATGACGGCGGGGCTTATTTCTTCACCGTCTTCGCCGGTACCTTCTGGGGCGCCACCGGCGTCTTCTTCACCGGTTTCAGCGCGTCGGCATCGGCGGCGGTGTTGAGGTCGTCGATGAATTTTTTCACGCGCGCGGCGTTGCTGCCGAGGTCGCTCTCGAAATAGCGCGAGGCCGAGCGGATATCGACGCGGGAATCGTCACCGTCGGGCACGATCCGGATCGCGATGTCCTCGCGGAACCCCATGATCGGCGTCCGTGCCACCGCCTCGATGCGGCCGATGCGGCGCGGCGGCTGCGGCTCGCGCTCGTCGATGACGAGCCATTTGCGCTTGATGACGAGCTGGCGCGCGATCGCATAGGCCCGATCGACCGGAATATCCAGCTCGATCGGCTCGATGTCGGGATAGAACTGGCGCTGCTGCTCCGCCGAATAGAGGCCGGTGTAGACGGCGGTGTTGGTGCCATCGCCGGTGCGCACGTGCGCCAGCGCGTCGAAGCGCGGCGGATCGATCGGGTTGGTGGTGATGTCGTGGATCGGCGGCAGCTTGCGGTATTGCAGGCTGAGATAAGCGGGATAAGCGAGAATCGCGCCGGCGATGAGGAAGGCGAGCAGGATGCGCGCCATGCCGCGCGAGCCGTTCTGCCAGATCGCGGCAAAGCCTGCGAGCCCGAACAGAATCGAGAGGCCGGCGATCGCGAGCCCGCCGAAAAAAGTCATCAGCGCCGGCTTCATCTCCAGGAAGTCGAAGCGGACGATGACGATCGAGACCACCACCGCCACGACCGCGAACACGGCCAGATTACGCGCCCACGTGGCGAGGCTTGACACGGACTCCGACTGATAGGGAGCGGAAAACCTGCGGGCCATCGGGGTTGAGTTCTGCCGGGGTTTGGGGCGGTGCCGGCCGGTTTGGCGCGACGATGGGGCGTTGAGACCACGGCCCGGTGGCAAATTCAAGGGTTCCGCCACCCTCTTGTCGTCATGGCCAGGCTTGACCCGGCCAGCCACGGCTCTCTTTCTTGAGGTCAGGACCTGGGTGCCCGGGACATCTAGCGCGAAGACGCGCTTCGCGCTTCTGCCCCGGGGCATGACGTCTGGGGTGGCCCTATGCCGCCGCGTTCGGGAAGCGGTAATCCTTGAACTGGTCGCGCAGCGCCGTCTTCAGGATCTTGCCGGTCGCCGTATGCGGGATGCCATCGACGAAAGCCACGTCGTCGGGCATCCACCATTTGGCGATCTTGCCGTCCATAAATTTGAGGATGTCCTCGCGCGTGGCCTGCTGGCCCTGCTTGAGCTGCACGATCAGGAGCGGGCGCTCGTCCCATTTGGGGTGGTAAATGCCGATCACCGCGGCCTCTGCCACGGCGGGGTGGCCAATCGCGAGGTTTTCCAGGTCGATCGAGGAGATCCATTCGCCGCCGGACTTGATCACGTCCTTGGAGCGGTCGGTGATCCGCATATAGCCGGCCTCGTCGATGGTCGCGACGTCGCCGGTGTCGAAGAAGCCTTCTTCGTCGACGATGTTGGCGTCGACGCGGTAATAGGCGTTGGCGACGGCGGGGCCGGAGACCTTGAGGCGGCCAAAGGTCTTGCCGTCCCAAGGCAGCTCCTTGCCGGCATCGTCGGTGATCTTCATCTCCACCGCGAAGGGCGCATAGCCCTGCATCTGGAGTACGTCGAGCCGCGCATCGCCCGTCGCATTCTGGAACGGCGGCTTCAGCGCCGCGACGCTGCCGATCGGGCTCATCTCGGTCATGCCCCAGGCGTGACGCACGTTTGAGCCCATGTCGAGGAAGGCCTTGATCATCGAGCGCGGCATCGCCGAGCCGCCGCAGATCACCATCTTCAGGTCCGGCAGCTTCAGATTGTTGGCGGCCATGTGCTGGAGCAGCATCAGCCACACGGTGGGCACCCCCGCAGTGTGCGTCACCTTCTCGGTCGAGAGCAGCTCATAGACGGAGGCGCCGTCGAGCTTGGCGCCGGGCATCACCAGCTTGGTGCCTTGCGAGGGGGCCGAGAAGGCGATGCCCCAGCTATTGGCATGGAACAGCGGCACCACCGGCAGCATTGTCTCGGACGCGCTGGTGCCGAGCGCATCGACATTGTTGGCCATCAGCGCGTGCAGCACGTTGGAGCGATGCGAATACAGCACACCCTTCGGATCGCCCGTGGTGCCCGACGTGTAGCACATCGCGGCTGCCGTGTTCTCGTCAAAGTCCTTCCATTTGAATTTGCCGTCGGCCTCCGCGATCCAGTCCTCGTAGGCAACCACATTCTTCAGCGTGGTTTGCGGCATGTGCGCCTTGTCGGTGAGCACGACGTAGCGTTCCACGCTTGGCAGCTTGTCGGCGATCTTCTCCAGGACCGGAACGAAGGTGATGTCGGTCATCACGATGCGGTCCTGCGCGTGGTTGATGATCCAGGCGATCTGCTCGGGGAAAAGGCGAGGATTGACGGTATGGCAGATGGCGCCGATCCCCATGATGCCGTACCAGACCTCGAGATGGCGCCAGGTGTTCCAGGCGATCGTTGCGACACGGTCGCCGAGCTTGATGGCGTCGCGCTCCAGCACTTGCGAGACCTTGAGCGCGCGCTTGTGGATTTCGCCATAGGTGGTGCGATGGATCGGGCCCTCGACCGATCGCGTCACGACCTCCTGCTTGCCATGAATCCTGGCGGCGTGTTCGATGATTCGGTGGCAGAGCAGGGGCCAATCTTGCATCAAACCAAGCATTCGATCGTTCCTCCGAGAATTCGCTGGGCGGGTTGTCGCTCTCAGCGCTGGGCCAAAGAATTGTCATGAGTTTTAGCCTGCCGGAGTTTCGCCGCAAATGGTCTTGTCGCGGCTATATGTCCGCCGGCGCGGCAATGGTTACCGCCGCGCTCGGGCTGTCGCTCACGCTGGCGGAGAGGGCAGAGGCGCGAAAACATGCTGCCCCGCTGGATATCTTTGGCATTGTCGCACCACTGCCGCGCGCGACGGCTCATTCTGCCAAGATCCCGCTACCGAAACCCCGCCCGGAGGAGGCGCCCAAAGCGTCAGACGAGGCCGCACCGGAGACTGGAGGCAAGCCTTCTGCCGACAAGCCTTCTCCGGATAAGCCCGGCGCCAACAAGCCGGCCGAGGCCGCGCCGCCGCCTGAGAAGCAGCCCTCGGCCTGCCGCCTTGCGCTGACCGAGGAGATCGCGATCGCGCCCTCGATCCCGGATATCCGCGGCCCCGGTGCCTGCGGCGGCGAGGATCTGGTGCGGCTCGAGGCCATCGTGCTGCGGGACAAGCGCAAGGTAGCGGTCAAGCCGGCGGCAATCCTCCGCTGCACCATGGCGTCCGCGATCGCCGATTGGGTGCGCAACGACATGGTGCCCCTGGCTGCGAGCCTCGGCTCGACCATCAGCGATCTCGACAATTTCGACAGCTTCGAATGCCGAGGCCGTAACCGCGTCCTGGGGGCGATGCTGTCCGAGCACGGCAAGGCCAACGCGCTCGACGTCCGCGCCATCAAGCTTGGCAACGGACAGTCGATCGGCCTGACCGACCGCAGCATGTCGCGCGACGTGCGCGAGCGCGTGCTGCATTCGGTCTGCGCACGCTTTTCCACCGTGCTCGGCCCGGGCTCGGACTGGTACCACGAGGACCACATCCATCTCGACCTGGCGCAGCGGCGCAACGACTACCGGATCTGCCAGTGGAATGTCTGGGATCCGCTGCCGCAGGTCGCTCCGCTGCTGCCGGCGGAGCGGCCCGAGGAAGCGCCGCCGCGCGAGGTCGCAGCCAAGCCCGAGGCAAGGGATGGAGCTGATGGCGAGGCGGCGCAGAAATCCCCTGCGCCTGCGGACAAGTCGGCCGCCGGCAACAAAGCCCAGTCGCACAAGCCGGCAACAAAAAAGCGCCGGTGAAACCAGCGCTTTTGGATGTCTAAGAGCAGGAGGCGATCAGAAGCTGCCCGCTTGGCCAGTTCCGCTGCCGCCGAGCGCGAGGCGCGAATTGTAAGGCGAGTCGCCGTGCTTCGGCTCGAGCACCACGACGATGGTGCCGACCTTGACGCGGCTGTAGAGGTCGATCGCGTCCTCGTTGGTCAGGCGGATGCAGCCCGACGAGATTGAGGCGCCGATATATTCCGGCTGGTTGGTGCCGTGAATGCGGAACAGCGTGTCCTTGCCGCCCGAGTAGAGATACATCGCGCGGGAGCCCATCGGATTGTCCGGACCCGGCGCGACGAAGGTCGGCACGCCCAGTCGCGAAATCTCGCCCGGTGTCGGATGCCAGGCCGGCCACTCGGTCATGCTGCCGACCTTGGCAATGCCCGACCACGCCATGGCTTCTTCGCCGACGGTGATGCCGTAGCGGATCGCCTTGCCGCCATCCATCACCCAATAGAGATAGTGGTTATCGGAATCGACCACGATCGAGCCCGGCGATTCCTTGCGGTGGTAATCGACGATGGCGCGGCGGAACGGCTCAGCCACCGGGGTGTTCTCGTACCGGACCTTGGCGAGGAGTTCCTTGTCCTTCGGCTTGAAGGTCTTGGTGTCGGTCGCCTCAAAATGCGTGGCCTGCATGCAGCCCGACAGCATCAGGCCAGCGGCCAAAATACCCAGCGTAACTTTCAGCAACGACATGATTTGGTTCCAATCGACAACAACAAGCTTGCGTAGGGCTTGAGTCAGCCCAAATTCCACGATTCCCGTTGGTCCCATTATCGTTGAAATCTGCCACAATTCCAGCGTTTCGAAGCTTTTCCCGCGCTGCCACACCCTATCTGTGGCTTTTCTGCCGCAATTTTTGCGACCCAGAGCCGATTTTTGGGCAAAGCGCGCGAATCTGTCGATTACGTGCCACAGTTGAGCTGCGGCGTCGCCACAAATGCCAACGCTCCGTTAATGTGGTTGTCATCATGAGCTTGTCAGAATCGCGCTAAACGCTGTCATTCTGTCGCAGGTTCTCTGGAGTTGTTCATGTTTTCGGTATTTGTTCCCTCCGAGACCTCCCTCAAGAAGGCTGTCATCGAGGATCTCACGGCGCTGCCGGAGAGCGCGGTCTGGATCGACCTGGTCAATCCGACCGCGGCCGAGGACAAGGCGGTGGAACGGCTGGCCGGCATCGCCATTCCGACCCGGGAAGACATGCAGGAGATCGAGATCTCCAGCCGCCTCTATATCGAGAACGGCGCGCGTTACATGACCGCGACGCTGATGTGCCACTCCGATACCGACATGCCCCGGACCACGGCGGTGACCTTCATCCTCGGCGACCATCGCCTGGTGACGGTGCGCTACGACCTGCCGAAGCCGTTCGCCCTGGTCGAGGCCAAGCTCGCCCGCTCCTGCACGCCGGCCGTCACCGGCGAAATGGTGCTGATGGAGCTCCTGGACGCCGTGATCGACCGCTGCGCTGACATTCTGGAGCGCTGCGGCGCCGAGATCGACCAGGTCTCACACGACATCTTCGAGCCCGAGAGCGAGCGCCACGGCCACGCCAAGCAATACTCCCAGATCCTGATTTCGATCGGCCGCAAGGGCGACTTGACCTCCAAGGTCCGCGAGAGCCTGGTCTCGATCGGCCGCGTCGTCGCCTTCCTTTCGGCCGTGGTGGAAGGCGTGAAATGGTCGAAGGATATGCGCGAGCAGCTCAAGACGATGCAGCGGGACGTCGTCTCGCTGACCGATCACGCCTCCTATCTCTCCAGCAAGATCACCTTCGTGCTGGACGCCATGCTCGGCGTCGTCAATCTCGAGCAGAACAATATCATCAAGCTGTTTTCGGTCATGGCCGTTGTCCTGATGCCGCCGACGCTGATCGCCTCGATCTACGGCATGAACTTCAAGGCGATGCCGGAACTCGAATGGGCGCACGGTTATCCGTTCGCGCTGGTGTTGATGCTAATCGCGGCCATCGTCCCGTATTGGATCTTCAAGTGGAAGAAGTGGCTGTAATAGCTACCGAGACCTTACGCCAGTCGCGGAGACATGGTGCTTGGTGTCGCAGAATAGAGCGGGATTGAGGCCGCGCGGTGATGGGTGCGCGCCGCCCCAATTCCTCCGGTAAAATTTGAGCGGTGGGCTGAACGTTTGCGCGAAACTTGTCTGCGATAAGCAGCGTGTTAGCCGCGAGGAACAGCCATGGTTGAAAAACACATAACGTCGCCCCGCAATGTCATCGATCTGGCGAACTATCGTCATGTCCTGGCGAGCGGCAAGGCGTCGTCGATGTCGGCACGCATGTGCCGGCACTGTGGTGCTCCGCTGCTCGACGGTGAGAACGACGACGACTGCTCGACTGCATTGAACGTGGCCGCTCCGCGGCTGCGCGAACGGTCGCGTCGGATTCGAATCGATTGAGGAACGGAAGAAAGGGCGGGCGATCCAGGTCTTGCGGCGGCTTTGTCTGGATCGCCTTGCTTCCGTAGCGTTGTTTCCAGTTCCGTCATTGCGAGGAGCGAAGCGACGAAGCAAATCCAGACTGTCTCGGTGGAGGCAGTCTTGATTGCTTTGCTTCGCTTGCAATGACGACGAGAAACTACACGTGCTGCCCGCCGTTGATGTGGATCTCGGCGCCATTCACGTAGGACGATGTTTCCGTGCACAGCACGTAGATGATCTTGGCGACCTCGTCCGGCGTGCCGAGGCGATGCATCGGAATCTGCTGCTCCACGATCTTCTCGGTGCCCGGTGACAGGATCGAGGTGTCGATCTCGCCCGGCGCGATCGCGTTGACGCGCACGCCGATGCGGCCGAAGTCGGAGGCCATCTCGCGCGTCAAGGATGCGAGTGCGGCCTTCGAGGTGGCGTAGGCCGCGCCTGCGAAGGGATGCACGCGCGAGCCTGCGATCGAGGTGACGTTCACCACCGAGCCCTTGGCCGCCTTCAATTCCTCGATTAGCCCGCGCGCCATCATGATCGGCGCAAAGAAGTTGACGTGGAACACATGCGTCCAAGTGTCGAGGTCGGTGTCGACCGAACCGAGCCTCGAGCCGCCGGCGCCCTTCGGCGAGATCGCGGCGTTGTTGACCAGCGCATGGAGCATGCCGCCTTCGAGCCGGTTGCGGATGTCCGAGATCGCGCGTGCGGTGTCCTGGGGATTGCCGAGGTCGACCTGGATGTGATCCTCGGGGCCCGCGTCCCAGGGGCAGTCCTCGGGGAAGGGATGCCGCGAGCAGGTGATGACACGCCAGCCCGCCGACGAGAAGCGGATCACGGTGGCGTGGCCGATGCCGCGGCTGGCTCCGGTCAAGAGCAGCGTGCGGCGCGGCGCATTGGAATGCGGCATGGACATCTTTCAGGTCGGCCCAAGATTCAAGGCAAGGCTCAGGATAAGGCTTAAGGATACATCCGCGTCTTGGACCACTTCCGGCCGGCCGCGTCATGGCGAAATTCGATGCGGTCGTGCAGGCGGAATGGGCGGTCGTGCCAGAATTCGATGCGCGACGGCGTGATACGCCAGCCGCTCCAGCCCGGCGGCCGCGGCACCTCGCCGATGACGTGCTTGGCGGCGACCTTGGCGATGGCCTGCTCGAAGGCGAAGCGGCTTTCAAGCGGCTGCGACTGCTTGCTGGCCCAGGCGCCGATCTGCGCCTGCTTGGGACGGGTGGCGAAATAGGCGTCGGCCTCGGCGTCGCTCACCGGCGTCACGTTGCCGCGGATGCGGACCTGACGGCGCAGCGACTTCCAGTGAAAAAGTAACGCCGCCTTAGGATTTGCGGCGAGTTCGCGGCCCTTCTGGCTCGCGATGTGGCTGTAGAAGACGAAACCCTCGGTATCGAAGCCCTTCATCAGCACCATGCGCACGTCGGGCAGCCCATCCGCGTCGACTGTTGCGAGTGCCATGGCGTTCGGATCGTTCGGCTCGCTCTTGATCGCCTCGTTCAGCCAGGCCTCGAACAGCGCAAAAGGTTCGTCGGCGGCGGTGAAATCACCGGATGTTAAGGGTGCCTGGTGTTTCATTGTGGTCGTGTCGGTCATGTCCGGAGTCCGAGTTGCGTCCTGCGGCCCAAAACGCGTTGTTGTCCGCTACCGCCCTATATAGGGCATGGGGACGCGTTGGCCTATTGGCGATGCGGCCGTCCGGCTTTGTGATGACAATGGTTCTGATCGGGCTCGGCGCCGGCGGTTGCAGCTTTTCCCGCAGTGAGAGCAGTGCGTATGCCAAGGCCGACGACAACGACCTCACCGGCTCGATTGCGCGGCCGGCAAAGGAAGCAGCACCGACCGAGACCGATCTCGCTTTCGCCCGCAACGCCGCCTCCGACATCCTGAGCCAGGGCGACAACGATTCCAGCCAGCACTGGGAAAATCCAGAGACCGGCGCGCGCGGTTCGGTGACCCCGATCGCGCAGTCCTACGCCGCCGAGGACGGTCGCAAGTGCCGCGACTTCCTGGCGAGCTATGTCAACGGCAACACCGAAAGCTGGCTTCAGGGCGCCGGCTGCCAAGGTAGCCGTGGCCGTTGGGAGATTCATACGTTAAAGCCGTGGCGGAGCTAGGAATCGGCTCCGCGGGGTAGTTGCAAAAATGCCACTCGCCTCCCACATGACGTGCAGATGGGGCGGGGAGCCCTTTGAACAGTTCGATTTCTTAAAGGAGACGTGACGAATGCGCGACCCCTATGAGGTCTTGGGGGTGCCGCGGAGCGCCAGCGCTGCCGCGATCAAGAGCGCCTATCGCAAGCTTGCCAAGAAGCACCATCCCGACAGCAACAAGGACGACCCGAAGGCCGCCGACCGCTTCGCTGAGCTCAATACGGCTAACGAGATCCTTGGCGACGAGGACAAGCGCAAGCAGTTCGACCGCGGCGAGATCGATGCGCACGGCAAGCCGCGCTTCCAGGGTTTTCCGGGCGGCGGCGGCCCGCGCGGGCGCGCGGGTCCCGGCGGGTTCGAGAGCTATACGTTCCGCGGCGGCGGCGGCCCTGGCCAGGGCGCCGGCGCGTTCGAGGACATTCTCAACAGCATGTTCGGCGGCGGGACGCGCGGTGCGCGACCCGGGGCCGGCGGCGGTGCCCAGTTCGAATTCGACACCGGCGGGATCGGGCTCGATCTCGACGTGAACGTCGCCATGACCGTCTCGCTGGAGGAGTCGGTCAAGGGCGGCGAGAAGCGCGTCCGGCTACCGAACGGCAAGGAGCTCAACGTCAAGATTCCGGCCGGCGTCACCGAGGGCCAGCAGATCCGGCTGCGAGGGCAGGGCGAAAGCGCTCAGGGCCATCCGCCGGGCGATCTCCTGATCACGATCAGCATCGCGCCGCATCCGTTCTTCAAGATCGAGGGCGCCGACCTCAGGATCGACCTGCCGGTCACGCTCTATGAGGCGGTGCTCGGCGGCAAAGTCCGCGTGCCTACCCTCGGCAATGCCGTGGAACTGTCGGTCCCGAAAAACACTTCCAGCGGCCGGACCTTCCGCCTCAAGGGCAAGGGATTACCAAAAGCAGGCGGAACCGGGGATCTCTTCATCACCATCAGGATTATGCTACCGGACGGGAACGACGCCGAGCTTGAGGCATTGATGGAGAAGTGGCGGGACCAGCACCCCTACAATCCACGTAGCGGGCTTGGTTAGGGCGAGATCGCAACTGAGGGGGTTTCTCCTAAAGGTCTAGAGCATCGCTCAGCAGATGATGCTCATCATATGCCTGAGGCGTGATAGCGCTTCTCGGCTCACGTGCTTGGACGTGTCGGCGGTCCGGCGGGGCAGCCGATAAAAAAGGTGCGGCCTCGAGAGGGGGACCAGCGCGGTACCAAAAACCCCAATCGAGGCCGCCTGCGTCGATCGGCGGATCGAGCGCTGCTCATTTTCGCGTGATCATCCGGTGCGATAATGAGACGCGCCCATGTCTTGATTCCAAATTTTCAATGACGGAATCGAGGCACCGCCTTTATGCGGTTGTTCAGGTGCCGTTTTTCTCGGCTTGGTCGTACACCGCCTGCGCTACCTTGGTCAGGCGAGCGCGGTCGCTGCCGCCGCTGACGACGTAGCCGACGCCGCGCTCGGCCCAGAACAGCGCCCCGTCCTTGTCCGTTTTGGCGTAGCGCATCTGCGTCGCGCCGTTCTCGGTCTTGGCGGTGTAGATCGTGTACCGCTCGCCCGAGGTGCCCTCATACATCAGGAACGACGCCGGACCGTTCGGCCCAGGCAAGAGCCGGCCGCCGACGAGCTTCAGCCCGCTCGCCTCCAGGTTCGGCGCGAACACGGTCCAGCCGCAGCGCCGGGTCAGCCAGGCCTGGAGATGATCGCGCTCGTTGCCGCCGACCTCGACGGGATGCCGGACCTCGACAACATAGAGGCGGTGGGCGTCGAGCGCGTCCGCCGTAAAGCTCCGGAAAGTCGAAGGGGCGTTCGCGGCGCCATGCGCCATCCAGCCGGCGGTACTGCCGGCCACGAAGGCGACCAGCACAGCCGCCGCGGCGCCATACAGCCATTGCCGGGGGCGGCGCTCCAGCCGCTCGAGCTCCAGCCGGGCCGGCACCGGCTCCTGGGCAACGGCGTCGTAACGGGCATGCAGCATCTCGGCCATGGCGCGCCAGGACTGCACGCGCCCGGCATCGTCAGGGTGTGCGGCAAGCCAGGCCTCGACGTCGGCGCGGCGCTCGGCCGGCAACTCGCCATCGACATAGGCGTGCAACTCGTCTTCGGTAACGGGAATATTGCGGTCGTTCATATCGATCGTCTCTGGCTCTGCGGCCCAAAATGTTCTTCGTGCTTCAACTGTGCTGCTTCCCGCTCCACGCACGGGAAGTGACCTGCGTAATGCATCAACCCTGCCATCATTTCACCCGCTTGAGCGCCGGGCGCTCACCTTCCAGCGAGGCCTTAACATGGGCGCGCGCGCGCGCCAGGCGCGACATCACGGTGCCGATCGGCACGCCCTGAATGTCGGCGACCTCGCGGTAGCTCATGCCCTCCAGCATCACCAGCAGCAGCACCGAGCGCTGCTCTTCGACCAGCGTCGTCAGCGCCTTCTCGATATCGCGCCCTTCGGCTTCGGTCCCGCTGGCATCCGGGTTGTTCTCGGTCAGTGGCGTGAATTGCGGGCGCCTTGCCAGCGAGCGCCGCCGGTTTTTGTTGAGATTGGTCAGGATCGTATAGAGCCAGCTCCTGACGTCGCCTCCGAGGAACAGGCGCTCCGAACGCAGCGCCCGCACCAACGTATCCTGCACCAGATCATCGGCCGCATCCGCATCGCGCGTGAGCGCGCGGGCGTAGCGGCGCAACGCCGGGATCATGGCTTCCACACTCTGGCGAAACGCGCTCATTGCCGTCTTGATGTCCTAGTGTTCGGCGCGAGCGCCTCAATCATCATAACACCCGAACGGAACGGCTATTCCGGCGCTCGGAACAGCGTTAACGCCGCGTATTAGGACTGTACCGCGAAGGAGGGCTGGTGTACCTCCAGACCTCACGAGAGCTCGATGGGACGTTAGCAAAATGGCGCAGAATTCGGGTTTGATGCAGGGCAAGCGCGGGGTGATCCTCGGCCTTGCCAACAACCGCTCGATCGCCTGGGGCATTGCTAAGGCATGCCATGCGGCCGGTGCCGAGCTCGCCTTCACCTATCAGGGCGATGCGCTGAAGAAGCGCGTCGAGCCGCTCGCCGCCGAGATCGGCGGGCTCGTGCTCGGCCATTGCGACGTCACCGATGCCGCGACCATCGACGCCGCTTTCGCGGTGTTGCAGGAGAAGTGGGGCAAGATCGACTTCCTGGTGCACGCGATCGCCTATGGCGAGCAGCTCGACGGTCGCTACGTCGATACCACGCAGGAGAATTTCACCAAGTCGATGCTGATCTCCTGCTACTCGCTGACCGCGGTCACACAGCGCGCCGAGAAGCTGATGACCGACGGCGGTTCGATCGTCACGCTCAGCTATTACGGCGCTGAGAAGTGGATGCCGCACTACAACGTGATGGGCGTGGCAAAAGCTGCGCTGGAGGCCAGCGTGCGCTATCTCGCGGCCGATCTCGGCGAGAAGAACATCCGCGTCAATGCGATCTCGGCTGGGCCGATCAAGACGCTCGCCGCCTCCGGCATCGGCGACTTCCGCTATATCCTGAAGTGGAACGAGCATAACGCGCCGATGCGGCGCAACGTGTCGACCGAAGACGTTGGCGGCAGCGCGCTGTATTTCCTCTGCGACCTGTCGCGCGGCGTCACCGGCGAGGTGCATCACGTCGATTCCGGCTATCACGTGCTGGGCATGAAACGACCCGACGCGCCTGACATCTCGTTCGGCGGCAAGGACTAACCTTCACCCGCAATGCCCGTGCCCACGATCTATTATCTTCGCCACGGCGAGACCGAGTGGAATGCGCTCGGGAGGCTTCAGGGCACCAAGGACGTTCCGCTGAACGCGCGCGGACGCGGTCAGGCCGAGCAGGCCGGCGGCGTGTTGGCGGATCTCTTCAAGCGCGACGGCAAGGACAAGGCAGCGTTACCCTACGTATCGAGTCCGCTCGGGCGTGCACGCCAGACCATGGAACTCGCGCGCGGCAAGCTCGAATTGCCGCCTGCGGACTACGCGCTCGACGATCGCCTGCGCGAGATCGGCTACGGCATCTGGGAAGGGCTGACGCTGGCCGAGAGCGAGGCCTCCGATCCCGATGTCTACGCCCGGCGCCTCGCCGATAAATGGACGGTAGGTCCCGCGGGCGGGGAGACCTATGCCGATGTGCAGGTCCGCGTGCGCGCCTGGTGCGACCAGCTCCGGATCGACACCGTCGCGGTCGCCCATGGTGGGACCTGCCGGGCCCTGATGGTCTCGCTCGGGCTGGAGACGCCGGCCAGCGCCGCCGAACTCTACATCGAGCAGGGCGCGGTTTACGTGTTCCGTGGCGGGCGGCTGGAGAAGTATAGTTAAGGCTGGCGCCACGTCCTCCGTCGTCCTGCCCGGGCTTGTCCCGGGCATTCACGCTCTTCGCTGCCGGGGCAAAGGGCGTGGATGGCCGGGACGGGCCCGGCCATGACGATTGTGGCGGCATTTGACCCTCATTTCAGGGCGCGTTACGACAAGTCAGAACTGACTACGAGCGAGCGATGTCCTTCAACACCTTCGGCCACATGTTTCGCGTCACCACCTTCGGCGAGAGCCATGGGGTGGCGATCGGCTGCGTGGTCGATGGTTGTCCGCCCATGATCCCGCTCACCGAGGCCGACATCCAGCGTGACCTCGATCGCCGCCGGCCCGGCCAGTCGCGCTTCACGACCCAGCGCCAGGAGCCGGACCAGGTCAAAATTGTGTCTGGCGTGATGGCGCATCCGGAGACCGGCGTGCAGGTGACGACGGGCACGCCGATCGGGCTCCTGATCGAGAACACCGACCAGCGTTCGAAGGACTATTCTGAGATCAAGGACAAGTTTCGGCCGGGCCATGCCGACTTCACCTATGAGGCCAAATACGGCCTGCGCGATTATCGCGGCGGCGGCCGTTCCTCGGCACGCGAGACGGCGACGCGCGTCGCCGCCGGTGCCATCGCGCGAAAAGTGCTGCCCGACGTGAGGGTGCGCGGCGCGCTGGTGCAGATGGGCCCGCACAAGATCGACCGTGACAAATGGGACTGGGACGAGATCGCCAACAATCCGTTCTTCTGTCCCGACAAGGACAAGGCCGCGTTCTTCGAAACCTACCTTGATGGCATCCGCAAGAGCGGCTCGTCGATCGGCGCGGTGATCGAGATCGTCGCCGAGGGCCTGCCGGCAGGATTGGGCGCACCGATCTACGCCAAGCTCGATGCCGAGCTCGCCTCAGCGATGATGAGCATCAACGCGGTGAAGGGCGTCGAGATCGGCGCCGGCTTTGGCGCCGCCGAACTCACCGGCGAAGAGAACGCCGACGAGATGCGCACCGGCAATGACGGCACGCGCTTTTTGTCCAACCATGCCGGTGGCGTTCTGGGCGGAATTTCCACGGGCCAGCCGGTGGTGGTGCGTTTCGCGGTGAAGCCGACCTCGTCGATCCTCCAGCCGCGTTTGACGGTCGATCGCAACGGCGCCGACACCGAGATCATGACCAAGGGCCGCCACGACCCCTGCGTCGGCATCCGCGCTGTCCCCGTCGGCGAAGCCATGATGGCCTGTGTGCTGGCCGATCATTTCCTGCGCGACCGCGGGCAGGTCGGGCGCTAGCGCTCCGGATACTAGTCCTCCGCGCAGCTTGACGATGCCACAACTTCGTCCGCAAATGCGGGCATGGAAAGCTCGGGGCTCCAGCGTATCATCAACTGGCTGATCGACGGCGCAAGGTCGTCGGGGACGCCGGCCGAGATGATTGCGGATGTCTGCGAACATCTGGTCGAAGCCGGCCTGCCGCTGTGGCGGTTCGGCATCTTCATCCGCACGCTGCATCCGGAAATCTTCGGCCGCAACTTCATCTGGCGACAGGGCCAGAAGGTCGAGATCGGCACCGTCGACTTCGAGATACTGGAGACGCCGGAATTCGCCAGAAGTCCGCTGCGGATCGTGTTCGAGGAGGGGATCGAGGTCAGGGGCCGCATGGATGACCCCGAGAGCAAGCGCTTTCCGTTCCTCGACGACATTCGCGCCGAAGGCGTGACTGACTATATCGCGGTGCCGATGCCGTATCTCGACGGCTCAATCCACGCGACGAGCTGGGTCACCCGGCGTCCCGGCGGTTTCAGCGACGGCGACATCGCGGCGATCCGGGCTATCATGGCGCCGCTCGCGCGCGTCAGCGAGATCGTCAGCCTGCGCCGCACCGCCGCGATGCTGCTCGACACCTACGTTGGCAACCGCGCCGGCGAGCGCATTCTCGGCGGCCAGATCCGCCGCGGCCACAACGACACCATGCAGGCCGCGATCTGGCTCTCGGATCTGCGCGGCTTCACCGCGCTGTCGGACCGGCTGCCAGCCGAGACCGTGGTCGAGATCCTCAACCAGTATTTCGATTGCCAGGTCACCGCGATCCGGGGCCATGGCGGCGAGGTTCTCAAATTCATGGGCGACGGCCTGCTTGCGGTATTCCCGATCGACGAATATGTCGGCGATGCCGCCCATGTCTGTTCGCGCGTGCTGGAGGCGGCGCGCGAATCCCGCGCCAGCGTCGAGGCGCTCGCGTTTCCCGTCGGCGACGTGATCGAGCGCTTCCGCTTCGGCGTCGCGCTCCACGTCGGCAACATCCTCTACGGCAATATCGGCGGCGGCAATCGCCTCGACTTCACCTGCATCGGACCCGCCGTCAATCTCGCGGCAAGACTGGAGAAGATCACGGGCCGCCTGGGGCGGACCGTCGTCGCCTCGGAAGGCTTCGCCAATGTCTGTCACCACGACTGGCGTGAGCTCGGCGAATTTCCGATCGCTGGATTTTCCAAGGCTCAGCGCGTGTATGGGCTGGCGGAGGAAGCGTCGGCGCTGGTCGACTGACCGCTACTCTTCCGGCTCTGTCGTGAACAGCAGCGGGTAGCCCTTGCTGCGGGCGACATCCGTTGCGCGCGTGGCCTTGGTCCCGGCGACGTCCTTGGTGAACACGGCGACCACGCAGGCGCCCAGCTTGTGCGCGGTGATCATGACCTTGTAGGCCAGATCCTCCGTCATGCGGAATTCCGCCTTGAGTATCATTGTGACGAATTCACGCGGTGTGTAGTCATCGTTGATCAGGATGACCTTGTGCAGCTTCGGCCGCTCGACCTTGGTCCTGGTTTTCGGCTTAGTAACGGTGTCGTTCATTCCGCCTCCTGAAACGGCGGGCGTCTCTCGGTTCCAGCCGCGGCGTCAGCCAGCGGCCTTCGCACCATATTGCAGGACCTGCACCTTCTCCAAGGTGATCAGGCCGCTCGACATCATGCCATCCAGGATGGGCAGGAATGCGTTGATGTTGTCCTCGCTGTCGACGATCTCGATCAAGAGCGGCAAATCTTCCGAGAGCCGCAGGATCTTCGAGGTGTGCAGCCGGCTCGACTTGCCGAACCCCATCGGACCGCGCAGCACGGTGGCGCCCGCGAGATGCCGCTCGCGCGCCGTCGTCACGATCGCTTCGTAAAGCGGCTTGCCGTCGAAATGGTCGCTCTCGCCGATGAAGATCCGAAGCGAAACGGCCTGATTGGGGATTTGCATGGTCAGCTCCTTGTCAAGCGGTTGTAGCGGCTTGCCATCATATGGCCGACCCACACGGACACCAGCCAGCAGATGACGGACGCCGCGATGTAGGCGAGCGCCGTGTATTTCATGTCCCCATGGAACAGGCGGAAGGTCTCCAGGCTGAAGCTCGAGAAGGTGGTGTAGCCGCCGCAAAACCCGGTCATGACGAACTGCCGGTGCTCGGGCCGCGCCAGCACGCGGCCGTCGGGGCCGGTCAGCGTCGCGTAGAATCCGATGATCAACGAGCCCGTCGCGTTGACGAACAGCGTTGCGACGGGAAATCTGGGGCCGGTGTCGAGCGCAAGTCCGACCAGATAGCGCGTCAGCCCGCCGGCGATGCTGCCGGCGGCAACCCAGGCATAGAGTATCGCGGTGCGCCAGCGCTCGGCAGAAGGAGAGTTCATCTGCCTCTAGCCCCCAAAACTGTCTGCAAGGAGAAAGCCGCAACTGACGGCCGCAAGGCACAGCACGACCGAGAATACGACATTGCCGAGGGCATGCATCGGCTCGCCGCTCCGCGCCAAGGTCAGGGTTTGCAAGCTGAACGAGGATACCGTGGTGTAGCAGCCGAGAAACCCGGTCACCGCGAACAGCCATGGATTGGGCGCCGCGAACACCGAGCCGGGATGGGTCGCCAGCGCGCCAAAAATGCCGATCATGAAGGCGCCGGTGACGTTGATGGTCATGGTACCCCAGGGAAAGGTCTCGCCCAGCCGCCGCGCGATCGCGCCCGAGACGAAATAGCGCGTGCAGCCGCCGAGCACGCAGCCGCCCACGATTGCTACCGCTCCGCTCAACACGACGAACGATCCCCCACCATCATCTGTTCTCCGCTGCCAGGCCGTTGCCGACGGCGAGCAGCCCTGCGAGCGCGACCAGCGCGAAGCCGAGCCCGGCCAAAAACGTGGCCGCCGGTCCATAGGCATCCCACATCGCGCCGGCGATCACGCTCGCGGCCAGCAAGGCAAGTCCGGTGAACAGGTTGAAATAGCCGAATGCGGTGCCGCGCAGGCTCGGCGGCGCGGCGTCGGCGACGAGGGCCGACAGCAGGCCTTGAGTCAATCCCATATGCAGCCCCCACAGCACGACGCCGAGCGCGAGGCCCGCTAGGTTCGGCAACAGCGCGAGCGCGAGATCGGCGCCGGCGAGGAAGACGAGGCCGAGCGCGAGCACGCCGGTCCGGTTGATCCGGTCCGACAGTACGCCGGCCGGATAGGCCGACAGGGCATAGACCACGTTCATCAGCACCAACACCGCCGGCACCCACATCGCATTGAGCCCGATGTTCTGCGCGCGCAGGATCAGAAAGGCCTCGCTGAAGCGCGCCAGCGTGAAGGCGATTCCGATCGCGACGACACGCCAGTACACGGATCCAAGCTGCCGCATCGCGGCGGCGTTCAGCGGATTTTTCGGTGGCTCACGACCAGGGTCTGGCTCCGGCTCGTTCACCGCGAACGCGATCAGGCCGAACGACAGGAACGCCGGCAGCACTGCCACCCAGAACACGGCGGCAAAATTGTCCGCCGTCCACCACATCAGTCCGATCGCAACGAGCGGTCCGACGAACGCGCCGATGGTGTCGAGCGACTGCCGCAGGCCGAAGCTCGCGCCGCGCAGTCGGGCAGGCGCGATATCGGCGATCAGCGCGTCGCGCGGCGCGCCGCGAATACCCTTGCCGACGCGGTCAATGAAGCGCGCGGCAACCAGCCATCCGACGCTGGGGGCAAGCGGGAACAGCGGCTTTGTCAGCGCGGCTAGCCCGTAGCCGAGCGCTGCGAGGAGCTTGCGCCGGCCGAGCCAGTCGGACATCGCGCCAGAGAAGATTTTCGTGATCGAGGCGGTCGCTTCGGCAATGCCCTCGATGAAGCCAACCGTGAGTGTGGAGGCCCCCAGCACGGTGACGAGATAGACCGGCAGCAGAGCGTGGATCATCTCGGAGGAGACGTCCATCAGCATCGAGACGAAGCCGAGCACCCAAATCCCCCTGGGCAGCTTGGCGCGCGCAGCATTCGGTGTCGTCGTCGTCACGCCTTCTCCTGGCCTTCGTTTCCGGGCAACAAAAAACCCGCCAGCGGCGGGTTTATCCAGGCTCCCGCCGAAGGCAGAGGCTCAAAAACTGCCCCACCTCAAGCAGGAGTCATCAGCCCACTACGGTCATCGGCCGACGGGCGGTTGTCGGGGGACTCCATCCCCATCCGTACGTCCAGCCTAGCATGGAAATCGCACCGGACAAGTGGGAGGGGAAGATCTGTCCCTCGAGTCGTCATTCCAGCCTCGATGCTGCCGGACGCGCCGGAATGACGGCGCGGGATTGCGCGTGTTCCAGCGGCGCGAGCGCGGCAACACGGCGGCAGCTTTGCGCAAAGTGCGCAAATTCCTAACTCACAGATTCTATTCTTAACTCGAATGTGAAGCGCAAGCGATCTTCGGACTTTCCGGCAAGGCGATTGCATGTCACCATCGCGTCATACGACGGGAGACTGCGATGCGCATGCTGTTCTCGATCGGGGCTGTGCTGGTGGCCGGCGTGCTCGCCGGAGGCGACGTCGCGGGCATCGCGGCACCAGGGCCTAAATTTGAACCGGGCAGGAATCCGCCACAACGGCTAGCGGCCGACAGGGACGCGCAGACGGTCGATGTCGAGCTGGTCCTCGCGGTCGACGTCTCGTACTCCATGGACATGGACGAACTCGCGATCCAGCGCGAAGGCTATGCGCAGGCGATCCAGTCGAAGGAATTCCTCCAGGCGCTGAAGCTCGGGCCGAACGGCCGGATCGCGGTGACTTATTTCGAATGGGCCGCTTCCAGCGACCAGAAGATCATCATCCCGTGGCGGCTGGTCGACGGACCGGAGACGGCGGACGCGGTCGCCGCCGAAATCCTGAAGACGCCGATCCGGCGCGCCTCGCGCACCTCGATCTCCGGCGCGATCACGTTCGCGATGCCGTTGTTCGACGAGGATCCCTATCGCGGCTTGCGCCGCGTGATCGACATTTCCGGCGACGGCCCCAACAACAATGGCGGCCCGGTCACGACGGCGCGCGACGCCGCGCTCGAGAAGGGCATCGTCATCAACGGCCTGCCGATCATGGTCAAGGAGCCGTCCTATTCGACCATGGATATCGACAATCTCGACTATTACTACGAGGACTGCGTCGTCGGCGGTCCCGGCTCCTTCGTCATCACGATCAAAGAGCGCGACAAGTTCAAGGAAGCGATTCGCACGAAGCTCCTGATGGAAGTCGCGGGCCGCACGCCGGAGCGCTCCGTGACGCGCGTTGCCGACAAGGAGCCGCGGGTCAACTGCATGATCGGCGAGAAGATCTGGTCGGACCGCTGGGGGCGCTGATCCGCGCTACCCCGTGTGAGACCTTTCGCCTCATCGCGCCCGGTGGTTGAATTTAACCCCTCGTTAACCGGCGCGTGACCCTAATCCCGCTGTTTCTGTTTGTTTCCAATCCGTGTCCTGGCGTTGTTGACAGGTGCACGAACGAAGCGGGGTCGTCGAACCCGTCCACCGAGCAGACCATGGCCATCGTCGCGCAGAGCACCAGCCAGATTTCTCCGGCCAACGAGCGAATCTATCACCAGAGCAACCTGCTCGGTGAATGGAAGGGCAATTGGGCGGGAAACAACCAAGCCGTCGGCTTCAAGGTCGTGAACATCCGCGGGGCCCGGGCCCAGGTCGAGTACACCCACAACGGGCACACTGAGCGCGGCTTTGGCACGGTCGACGGTGCGACCATCAGTTTCGGTTCGGTCACGATCGGGACCAAGAACGGCAAGGACGCGGCGCTCGTGTTTTCCGCCGGCGGTGGTCAGGCGAGTGCGTCTCTCGAAAAACAGGCGCCGCCGGCCTCCGACAGCCGCCTCATCGGAAGCTGGGGCGGCTATTCGACCGACAATGACAAGAGCGCAAGCTTCCGGGTCGTCTCCGTCACCGGCAACGAGGCGCTGGTGACGACCACCATCGACGGCATCACCCGACAGGGCACCGGTATCGTCTACAAGAACGTCGTGATGTTCGGACAGTCGCAGATATCGACGGACGACGGGAAGAACGGAAAAGTTATCTTCCAGGTCGGCAGCAAATCGTTCCTGGTGCCCGTGACGAAATTGCCGCCGGCCGATAATTCGTCCTCGGTGGACAGGACGGCCTGAGCTTCAGCCTCCCGGGGGCCTACGGCCATCTCGGCGCCCGCTTCTCCACGAACGCTCTCAAACCCTCCTGCGCTTCGTTCGATGTCGCGACGTTGCAGAAATCGTCCACTGCACATGCGATGCTGCGCCGATAGTCGAGATCAATCTGACGCATGAAGGCGGCGCGCCCCATCCGCAGCACCGCGGCCGATTTGCGGGATCGTCAGGTGTCACCGGGATCTCCATGCCTTCAAAATGTCAATAGCTTCAATTGCTGGTCGATCTTGCGCAGGACCTCGCAGGCTGGCGCCAGGGCGCCGGCACCGATCAGGCGCCAGACCTCGTTGGCCTGCTCCGCCAGGTCCGGGATCGTCAGCGGCAGGCGGGCTGCCTCTTGGAGCGCGCCCTTCTCGTTGATCAGATAGCGGTCGTTCAGCGCGAACAGAACCTGCGCGACACAGGCGAGCGACCGATAGGCGCATCCGGCGATATGGGTCCTTTCGTCGTGCATGATGGCAATCTCGGCATTTTCGATACCGAACAGGACTTCCCACTGGAAGCGCTGGATCAGCGCCGCACGCAGCGGCCGCGGATAGGGCAGTGCGATCGATTTCAGCCGGGCGATCAGGGCCTGCGGATCGTGCATTGGCTGGCAATAGGCGATCTCGCCCATCCAGATCGCCGAGCAGAAGCCGTGCGGATGGCCGGGCTGGTAATCCATGGTGACGACGCCGCTGCGGCAGGACTCCATCACGGCTACGACCGCGTCTGCGTTGCGGTAGAGCAGGTCGACCTTGCGGCCTTCCACCGAAAGCCAGGCGCCGCCGACGATCCACGGACCCCATTCCCCGACCGGGGTCACGGCCGTGGCGGCGGGATCGTCGGCGATCTCCTTCGTGGCCGCCAGCAGCCGATCCGTATCGAGCGGGCCTGCCGCGGAAAAGTACAGTCCGATGTCATGGTCGGAGGAGGGCTGCGCGCTGCCCCGCGCGCGCGAGCCGCCGAGCACGATGGCCGCGACGCCCGGCACCTCGGCAAAGGCGGATGTCAAGCGCGTGAGCAGGGAATCGTGCGGCATGAACGGCGTGGGCGTGGCTATTTCGCGGCGAGCGGCGGAACGCTGTCGTTCGGTGCTTCCGCCTGCATCGTGATCAGTGTCATCGAGAGCTTTGGCGCGAGCTCCGGGTTGCGGATATAAGCGCGATAGGGCGGGTTGGTGAATTTGGCGTTGCGCGGGGCACCGCGATCGCATCCGCCCATTCCTTCTGCGGCGGAGTGAGTTCGTCCGGCTTCCGCGGTACGAAGCGGGTCGGCTCGACGGCGTGACCGGCTCCCGCGATCGTCACAATGAACAGCACAGCCGGCGCCAGGCCAAGATATCTCATCGACATCCTCCCATTCCGGCGGACTCGCGCCGCCATGTTCGATCGCCAGCTTACGTTGCGGCGCGAACCAGGCAAGGATGTCGGCGCCGGGCGCGGCTGCGGCATCGGCATGGCCGCATGCCTGCGCCCGGCGTGATGGAGATCAGACCCGTGCTTCCAGAATGAGGTTGAAGGGTGTTTCCGCGGCGCGCCGGAAGCGCGACAGGCCACCCTCGCTGGCGACTTTGCGCAGTCTTGCCTCACCGGCTTGCGCGCCCAGCGCGAGGCCCACTTCTTGATCGAGTGAGGCCGGCGTGCAGATCATGGTCGATGCTGCATAATAGACGCGCCCGACCGGGTTGAGGTTGTCTTCGAGGCGGTCGCCTGCGAACGGTTCGACCAGCATGCAGGTGCCGTCCTTCGCCATGGTTTCGCGCACGTGACTAATGGCGCCGACAGGATCGCCCATGTCGTGCAGGCAATCGAAGAAGCAGACGAGATCGTACCCTTCGGCCGGATAGGTCTTGGCCGAGTGAACGGCGAAGCTGACCCGGTCCCCCAGCTTCGCCTCAGTAGCCGCCTTTCGCGCGGCCTCGATCGAGCCCTCGTGATAATCAAACCCGTAGAAGCGGGAGTTCGGAAAAGCCTCCGCCATCAGTCGTGTCGAGACGCCGTGCCCGCAGCCGACATCGGCGACCTTGGCGCCGCGCTTCAGCTTGTCCACGACGCCATCGAGCGAGGGCAGCCACTCCTGCACCAGATGATGCATGTAGCCGGTGCGGAAGAAGCGGGCCGTGCCGCAGAACAGGCACTCGCTGCGCCGGTTCCAGCCCACCCCCTTGCCGCTCTTGAACGCGTCCGAAATCTTCGGCTCGTCGAGAAACGCCGACGCGATGACGTTGCCGAACGCGCCGAGGAAGACTGGGCTGTCCTCATCGGCGAGCGCCATCGCCTGCTCCGGCAGCATCGAGAATTTTCCCGAAGCGGAATCGTATTCGATGTAACCGGACGCCGCCTGACTCGACAGCCATTCGCGGACATAGCGCTCCGCCGTTCCGGTGGCGCTCGCAAGCTCGGATGAATTCATCGGTCCCTTGGCGGCGAGGGTACGGTAGAGACCGAGCTTGTCCCCGAGCAGGACCAGCGATGCATTCATCGCCGCGCCGAACTCGGTGACCATCTTGCCCATAAAGGCATTCAACCTGTCGGAATTGACCTCCATGACAGCCTCCATTGCTATATCGGGCATTTTCAAGCGTTTGCGCAGTTTTGCGCGTTGCCGGACTGCGCCAGGCCTTCCCGGTCAAGGTGACAGCTGAGCTTGCACGTCCTGTACGTGGGTCGATCCGGCGCCGGGGAGGTTCAACGTGTCAAGAAGACGTATTCCTGGAACTCGATGACGCGGTGCCCGGCGCCGCTCCGCTGGCATTCGTGATATCCGGAGGGTATAACTCATGAGGTTTTTGACGGTCACCTGAATGTCCAGCCTCATAGGTTCATACAGTCTCGCAACTCTCTTCGCGGTGCTTTGCCTGGGCGGGGCACCGGTTCATGCGCAAGTTGCGCCGATGAGGTATTGGGTGCCAGGTGGGTCTTTCGGCTTTGGCGGTAGTGTCGGCCAGAGCTCCGATACCTACGGCAACTTTCCAAGCTTCAATGCCGGCAGTGCCGACGGTCACTACGGTTTTCGTCCTGGTTTCTTTATGGGAAGCGAACGCGGCAACCTCGGTTTGAGCGGCTTCAGCCAGACCGCGCCGGCCAGCAATTCGAGTGCGCTCTCTTATGAGGGCACGCAGTTCGGATACAACACCAAGACCGCGGCCGGCATGCCCGTCACGTTCTTTGCCGGTTTCGACACGCTGAAATACGGCAACGGCATTGGCAGTTCGCTTGCCCCCCTCACCTCCGGCGCCACACCGGGCTATGGTGCGTTTGCCGGTATCGAGTTCAAGCCGATGTCCAACCTCAGCCTGTCGTTCGGCGCTGGTTTCACTCAGCAGCAATCAGGGCGCATGGACAGCGACATCAACTCGTCGCTGCTGCCCGGCGAGTCGCCCGCGTTAGGCGGGCTTCGGCGCTAGCGCGTGAACTTCGCCACCAGTTCCATATGCGGGGTGTGGCGGAACTGGTCGACCGGCACGACGCTCTCGATCTTGTAGCCACCGTCGATCAGTAGCCGCGCGTCGCGGGCGAAGGTGGCGGCGTTGCAGGACACCGCGATCACGACCGGCACCTTGCTCGCGGCGAGTTTCAACGCCTGCGCCTGCGCGCCCTGGCGCGGGGGATCGAACACCACGGCGTCGAAGTCGCGCAGCTCCGGCGGCACCAGCGGGCGGCGGAACAGGTCTCGCGGTTCGGCCTTGATCGGCTTCAGCCCTGGCGTGCGCGCAGCCTTCACAAGGGCGGCGATCGCGCCGGCGTCGCTGTCATAGGCGGTGACGCGCGCCTTCTCGGCGAGCCTCAACGCAAACGGCCCCACGCCGCAGAAGAGGTCGAGCACCTCCTTGGCCTTGCCGATGCGCTCGGCCACGAGAGACGCCAGCGTCTCTTCGCCCGCGACCGTTGCTTGCAGAAACGAGCCCGGCGGCAGCGTCACCTCGGCGCGGCCCATTCGTACCGTCGGCACCAGGCGTTGCAGCACCAGCTCGCCGTGCCGCGTCAGCCGCGCCAGGCGATGCTGCTCGGCGACGCGCGAGAGTGCCGTGACGAGCGGCGTCGGCAGCGGGCCGGAGCCGCGCACGTCGACATCGAGCCCGTTGGCGGTCGCGGTGACCTGGATGTCCAGCGGCTTCGTCACTGGCATCTTCGACGTCAAGGGTTCGGCGAGCGCCCAGGCGGCATCGAGCGCGCCGTCGAGTGCGGGATCGAGGATCGGGCAGCGATGGATCGGAATCACGTCGTGCGAACTTGCCGCCGAGAAGCCAACCTTGAGCACGTCATGCGTACCGAACCGGCCATGCAGCGTGACGCGGCGGCGGCCGGCGCCATGGGCATCCACCAGCGGCGCCATCTCGCAGTCGATGCCGGCCTGCGTCAGCGTCTCGACCACGATGCCGCGCTTCCAGGCATGGTACGGCGCGGGCGCCCAGTGCTGGATGGCGCAGCCGCCGCAGATGCCGAAATGCGGACAGAACGGCGCGATGCGTTCGGGGCTGGCGATATCGACCGCGAGCAGCTTGCGGCGGTCGGGGTGGTTGCCGGCGACATGGTCGACTTCGACGGTCTCGCCGCCAAGCGTGTAGGGCACATAGACGGCATCGCCCGCGGCGAGCGAGACGCCGTCGCCGCGATGACCGACGTGATCGATCCTCACGCGCTCAACCACGGCGCGCGCCCAGAAAGAATTCGATGTTGCCGTCGCCGCCCGTGATCGCCGAGGGGAACACCTCGATATCGGTACAGCCGAGCGAAGCGGCGAAAGCCGTGATGTCGTTGCAGATCTCCTGATGCACGGCGGCGTCGCGGATGATGCCCTTCTTGTTGTGCTTTCGCTCGGCCTCGAACTGCGGCTTGATCAGCGCCAGCAGGCTCATCGGCGCTGCTGCCAGCGACAGCGCCACGGGCAGCACCGTCTTGAGCGAGATGAAGCTGACGTCGATGACGACGACATCGGGCCGCGCCGGCAGCCGCTTCCCCTCATAACTGCGGATGTCGGTCTCCTCCATCGACACGATCTTGGGATGGTTGCGCAGCGAGGAATGCAACTGGCTGGTGCCGACATCGATCGCGAACACGAGGCTGGCACCGTTCGCCAGCAGCACCTCGGTGAAGCCGCCAGTGGAGGCGCCAACGTCGAGGCAGATATGATCCTCGATCTCGATTCTGTAGCGCTCCAGCGCGCCGGCAAGCTTGACGCCGCCACGGGAGACGTAAGGGTGCGCAGGCTCAGCCTGGATCACCGCGTCCTCGGCGATCGTCTCCGACGGTTTCGCGACCTGCTTGTCGTCGGCGGTGACGAGCCCGGCCTCGATCGCCGCGCGCGCCCGCGCCCGGCTCTCGAACAGGCCGCGCTCGACCAGCAACACATCCGCACGTTTGCGGGCAGGGGACATCGGCTCTCCGGAAGACGAGTGAAACGTCTATGTAGCGATCAATCGCGCGGCCGCCATCCTGACGCAAGCCTCGAACGCGGCCAGATCGTGCCAGACGTCAATCGGCATCTGCGCCGGCGTCACCAGCGGGCAGCCGTGCAGCTCCAGCGCATGGATCATCATGAGGTTGTCGACGAGGCCGAAATCCTCGACCGTCAGCCCCTGTGCATCGACCAGCCGTCCGTCCTCGGAGGTCACGTCCAGGAAGCGGCCGACGCGATCGGCATAGGCGGCGCCATCGTTGGAATAGGCCAGGCAAAACTTGCGGCGGCCGGCCATGTAGCCGAGCTCGTAGACGGTGCCGGGGTCGGCGCCGGCACCGCGGAACGGCGTAAGATTGGCGATGATGGCGTCGGCCTTCTCCATCATCGCCTCGTTGCCGCAAAAGATCTGCCGCGAGGCGTCGGGCGCGGTGAGGTCGATCTCGTTGTCGAGCGGATAGAGGCCGTTGAGCCCGTGCGCAGCGCAGATTGCGACCTTTTGCCGGCCGATCTCAACCGCATCCGGCAGGAACACGTCGGGGCCTGCCAGATAGATTTTCATGAAAGGCGCGCTGCTTCGCCGTAGGTCGAAGCTCGCCGTTAGGCGAGCTTGACCGTCTCGGCCTTGACGTCTTTGCCGAGCGCCTCGAACACCTTGGCGACGATGCCCTTGGCGTCGAGACCGGCGCGGCCGTACATCGCGGCCGGCGTGTCGTGGTCCTGGAACACGTCGGGCAGCACCATCGAGCGGAACCTGACCATGCCGGTGTCCAGCACGCCCTGGTCGGTCAGGAACTGCGCGACATGCGAGCCGAAGCCGCCGACCGCGCCTTCCTCGATCGTGATCAGGATCTCGTGGTCACGGGCGAGCTTGAGCACCAGCTCGGTGTCGAGCGGCTTCATGAAGCGCGCATCCGCGATCGTGGTCGAGAGACCGAGGGCTGCGAGCTCGTCCGCCGCCTTCTCGCATTCGGCCAAGCGTGTGCCGAACGAGAGCAGGGCGATCTTGCTGCCCTGGCGCATGACGCGGCCCTTGCCGATCTCGAGGGGAATGCCGATTTCGGGCATCTCGATGCCGCGGCCTTCGCCGCGCGGATAGCGCAGCGCGCTGGGGCGGTCGTTGATCGCGACCTGGGTTGCGACCATATGGACCATATCGGCTTCATCGGCCGCAGCCATGATTACCATGTTCGGCAGACAGCCGAGATAGGCGTTGTCGAACGAGCCGGCATGCGTCGCGCCATCGGCGCCGACGAGGCCGGCGCGGTCGATGGCGAAGCGCACGGGCAGGTTCTGGATCGCGACGTCATGCACGATCTGGTCGTAGCCGCGCTGGAGGAAGGTCGAGTAGATCGCGCAGAACGGCTTGTAGCCTTCGCTCGCAAGACCGGCGGCGAACGTCACCGCGTGCTGCTCGGCGATGCCGACATCGAAGGTGCGGTCCGGGAACGCCTTGTTGAAGATGTCGACGCCGGTGCCGGACGGCATCGCCGCGGTGATAGCGACGATCTTGTCATCCTTCTCGGCTTCCTTGACGAGGCTCTGGCCGAACACGTTCTGGTAGGCCGGCGCGTTCGGCTTGGCCTTGGCCTGGGTGCCGGTCGCGACGTCGAACTTGACGACGGCGTGGTACTTGTCGGCGGAGGCTTCCGCCGGGCCGTAGCCCTTGCCCTTCTGCGTCACGACGTGGACCAGGATCGGGCCGGTCTCCATGTCGCGGACGTTCTTCAGCACGGGCAGCAGATGGTCGAGATTATGGCCGTCGATGGGGCCGACGTAATAGAAGCCGAGTTCCTCGAACAGCGTGCCACCGTCCATCATGAAGCCGCGGGAATATTCTTCGACGCGGTTGGCGCGGTTGGCGATGATCTTGGGCAACCGCTGGTTGATCTGCTTGGCGGCCTCGCGCAGCGTGCGATAGGTCTTGCCGGAATAAAGCCGCGACAGATAGGCGCTCATGGCGCCGACCGGCGGGGCGATCGACATGTCGTTGTCGTTGAGGATGACGATCAGGCGCGAGTTCATCGCGCCGGCATTGTTCATGGCCTCGTAAGCCATGCCCGCCGACATCGCGCCGTCACCGATCACTGCAATAACGTTGTTCTTGCCGCCGGAGAGGTCGCGCGCCACCGCCATGCCGAGGCCGGCGGAGATCGAGGTCGAGGAATGCGCGGCGCCGAATGGATCGTAGTCGCTCTCGCTACGCTTGGTGAAGCCGGACAGGCCGCCGCCGGTGCGCAGCGTGCGGATGCGATCGCGCCGGCCGGTGAGGATCTTGTGCGGATAGGCTTGGTGGCCGACGTCCCAGATCAGCCGGTCGCGCGGCGTGTCGAAGACGTAGTGGATCGCGGTGGTGAGCTCGACAACGCCTAGGCCCGCGCCGAAGTGACCGCCGGTCACCGAGACAGCATCGATGGTCTCCTGCCGCAGCTCGTCGGCGACCTGGCGAACCTGCTCGATCTTGAGCTTGCGCAGGTCATCCGGCGTCCGGATGGTGTCGAGAAGCGGCGTTTTACTGTATGCGTTCACGGCGATTTCCAATTTGTCAGCGCCGGAAGATCGTTCCGGTGCGCGATGGGTTTGCACAATATCGGCGCAGCGCGAGTCCTTAAACCGTCGGAGCCACCTGCATGGGGCCGAGCCCCGTGTTCAAGCTTAGGTGAGCTTACGTGCGCCCCGGTTCAGTCTCTGTGATCCCTGTCACTTAGATCGGCTTCGTCCGTCCCAACCAATTTCACTAGCAGTTTGAAGCGCTTGCCGTCGGTAATTGATGCCCACGCAAGGCTTACAAAAAGCCACACTGCGCGCAGCTTTACACCAAAGCTTGGGCCAAAGCCAACCCGCAGGGCCAATTGCGGGCATGCGCGTGCAACTCGCGGGCCAGCTTGGTTAATCGTGGCGTCAGCGGAGGGGTTCCAGGCGTGCCCGGTTCCTCGGCAGCATTTTGGGCGGGAGGAAGGCCGTTTTTGGCGAGATTCGCGACGCCGAGAAGCCTCGGCCGGGGAACTCGTCGATCTTCGTACTTGGCCACCGAGCGCGTGAGCGCAAACAGCGGCGTGCGATCATGAAAAAACGCAGATGGTCGATGCTCGGGGCGTGCGGCTTTGAAGGGGACCCTACTGCACGTCGAGCGGTGCGGTGCCGGTGGCCTGTCCGCTGGCATCAGTGGTGATCTTGTCGACGCGCGCCTCGGCCTGACGCAACAATTCCTCGCAGCGGCGCTTCAGCGCCTCGCCGCGCTCGTAGATCGTCACGGATTCCTCGAGCGGCACCTTGCCGTCCTCGAGCCGCTTCACGATCGTTTCGAGCTCCTCGATGGCGCGTTCGAAGGTGAGCCTGGAGACGTCGATTTGGGTATTTTCGGCCATATAAGTTTCTAAGTTTCCGATTGCCCGACTCGCTTCTCGTGAGAAAAAGCATAGTTTTGCGGGCGTAATGTGGCGGGTGCGTCAAGCGCCCATGAGGGCGCCGACATGCGCCGTAACAGATTCTTTCAATCCTTGCAGATCATAGCCGCCCTCGAGCACCGAAACAATGCGGCCCTCCGCGGTCTTGTCGGCAAGGTCCATCAGCTTACGCGTGACCCAGGTGTAGTCCTCCGCGCGCAAATTCAGCGAGGCCAGCGGATCGCGGTAATGCGCATCGAATCCCGCGGAGACGATGAGAAGCTCGGGGCTGAATTTTTCCAGTTGCGGCAGGATCAGATTCTCGAACGCAGAGCGGAATTCGGGGCCGCCATCTTCCGAAGCGAGTGGCGCATTGACGATGGTGTCGTGGTCGCCGCGCTCGCCCTTCGCCCCGGTGCCCGGAAACAACGGCATCTGATGTGTCGAGCAGTACATCACGGTCGGATCGGACCAGAAGATGTCCTGTGTGCCGTTGCCGTGATGCACGTCGAAATCGACGATGGCCGCACGCTTGATGCCGTATTTGCGCTGCGCATGACGCGCGGCGATCGCGACATTGTCGAAGAAGCAGAAGCCCATTGGCTTGCCGATCTCGGCGTGGTGTCCGGGCGGGCGCACCGCGACGAAGGCGTTGCGATGCAGGCCATTCATCACCGCTTCGGTCGCAGCCACCGCGCCGCCGACGCCGCGCATCACCGCTTCCCACGTGCCGGGCGACATCGACGTGTCGCTGTCGACATAGACCTGACCGCTGGTCGGCGCGATGTGGCGCAGCTCGGTGACGTAATGCTCGTTGTGGCAGAGCGTGACGAGGTCGAGATCGCCTTCCGGTGCCTGGTCGCGCACCAGGAACTGGAAGCGCTCGTGCGACAGCGCTTCCTCCACCGCCCGCAGGCGGTCGGGCCTTTCAGGGTGTCCCGGGGGCGTGACGTGGTCGAGGCAGGCCTTGTGGGAGAGGAGAAGCGTGCTCATCAGGTCGGCCTCACAGGGAATGGGCTCTCGGCGTCGCTTGGCGCATCCAGAGCCAAAACGCAATGCAAAACGCAATCTATGCGCTCGGGCGGGAATGGCAAAGGGCGGTCCCGGACAAGTCCGTTTGATCCGGATCAATTCACGCGCAGGATACGGGTGGGCGGCAGCGGACCGATCGGTCCGTGCGCCCTGAAGAAGGCGAACAGCGCGTCCGCGTCGTAGCCGCCATATTGCGGCGCCGTACCTTCTTTGGCGGCCGTAAAACCGTCGCCGCCGACGGCGAGGTAATCGTTGACGGTGACGCGGTAGCCGCTTCCAGGTTCGATCGGCCTGCCGTTGAGCGCCATCTTCTCACCCATCACGCGCTCGCCGAACGGCTTCGCCGCGTTCCAGGTGTAGCTGAACCCGTTGGAGACCTGGAGAATCCGCGGCCGCTTCGGATCGAGCCATTGCTGCTCCAGCATGTCCTTGAGCTGGCTGCCTGTGAGCGTCATGGTGACGAGGCGGTTGCGGAACGGCTGACTCGCGAAAACATCGCCGAAAGATATGGCGCCGTTCTCCTTCGGGACGATGTCGGTGCGGATGCCGCCGGGATTGGTAAGCGCGATGACAGCGCTGCCATCCCTGGTATCCTTGGTCGCGGCGAGCTGCGCATCCGCAATGACGTCGCCGAGCGGGCTTTCGCCAGCCTCGTTCGGCACGCGCGACAGCGTCTGCGTCACCGATCCGGCCGGGCGATTGGCGATCGGCGCCGACAGCTTCTCATAGGCGTCGATCAGCGCAGTCTGTACGGGATCCTTCGTCAGCGAGGCATTGGCGACGATGACGTTCTCGCCGCTGGCGCTGACGATGTCGCGGGTTGCCGGATCGAGCTTGAGGTCGATCGCGGTGACCAGCGTGCCGTATTTGTCGCCGCTGGTAACGAGCCGGCCGTCGATATCGCAGACATAGGCGCGGTGGGTGTGGCCGCTGACGACGACGTCGACGGAGCGGTCGAATTTTTTGACGATGTCGACGATCGGCCCCGTAATGGCAGGGCAGGCATTGTAGTCGCCGGTCGGCTCGCCACCCTGGTGGATCAGCACCACGATCGCCTCGACGCCACGCGCCTTCAGCTGCGGCACCAGCGCATTCACCGTCTCGGCTTCGTCGCGGAATTCGAGCCCGGCGATGCCTGAGGGCGAGACGATGCCCGCGGTCTCTTTCAAGGTCAGCCCGATGAAGGCGACGGGGATGCCGTCGAACTCCCTGATCTCGTAGGGCGGCAGCACGCTTTTGCCCGTCGCGGTCTCGATGGTCGAAGCCGCGAGATAGTTGAATTTGGCGCCCGTGAAGGGATGCGGCCCCTGGCAGCCGTCGACCGGATGGCAGCCGCCGTTCTGCATCCGCAGGAGCTCGGTCTTGCCTTCGTCGAACTCGTGATTGCCGACCGAGGTGATCGCTAGTCCCATCATCGAGAGCGCCTCGACCGACGGCTCGTCGTGAAACATTGCCGACAGGAACGGGCTCGCGCCGATCAGGTCGCCGGCGGCGACGAAGATCGTATTCTTGTGCCCCTCGCGCAGCTGCTTCACCAGCGTCGCCATGTACTCCGCGCCGCCGGCCGCGACCGTCACCCTCTTGCTCTTGTCCTCGGGATCACCGATCCGGATGCCGCTCGGCGGCGGGCGCAGATTGCCGTGGAAATCGTTGATCGCGAGAATGCGCAGCTCGACCGGCGCGGCGGTCTGGGCCGAGGCGGGGAGGGCGGCGAGGGCAAGCGTGAGGGCGGTGAGGCGGAGAAGATGTCGCATGGAACAAGATTAATCGTTCCGCGCGAAGATTTCACGAAAGTTCTCGCTGTCCTCGTCATTCCGGGGTGCGCGAAGCGCGAGCCCGGAATCCATTCATCCACGAACTCTGCGGCTGATGGATTCCGGGCTCGCGACTTTGTCGCGTCCCGGAATGACAGCCTCACCGCTTCTTTCGGTTCGCAAACGCATTGAACGCGGCAATCGCTTCGTCCGACTGCAACCGCTCGCCGAACAGGTGGCCTTCCAGGTCGATGCGGCGGGTGAGTTCTTCCGGTGCGGCGCGCAGCAGCCTGCGCGAGGTTGCGACCGCCTCGGCGGGCAGCCGGCAGATCTCGCGCGCCACCTTGCGCGCCTCGACCTCGGTATGTCCCGGCGAGACCACCGTGTTGACGAAGCCGGCGGCATGCGCCTCTGCGGCTGTGAAAGTTCGGCCCATCACCAGCATCGCGAAGGCGCGCTGATAGCCCATCGTGTTCGGCATCAAGAGGCTGGCTGAGCCAACCGGAACGAGCCCGAGATGGATGTAGGGCGCGGAGAAGGTCGCAGCGTTCGAGGCGAGCACATAGTCGCAGTGGAATAGCATCACGGTGCCCATGCCGATCGAGGCGCCATCCACGGCCGCGATGACCGGCTTGACGTTGAGGGCGAGCGAATAGAGAAACTTCACGCCGTCCGACAGCGTCTCGGAATTCGACTCGGCCTGCATGAAGTCATCGATGTCGTCGCCGGCGGTAAATACGCCGGAGCCGCCGGTGATGATCATGCAGCGGATGTCGGGATTGTTCTGCGCGGTATCGATCGCGCGACCCATCTCGCGATACATGTCTTGCGTGATCGCGTTCTTCTTGCTCGGGCGGCGCAGGGTGATCACGCGCGTTCCGCGCTCTTCGGCGACGACGATATTGCCATTCGACATGTGAGCCCCCGCGGTCGCCGCGACGCTTGTCGTTGGCGAGTCTCGCAAGCGTCAGCCTACATCATCTTGCAGGCGTGCCAATCCTGCCGCTCGACCTTTTCGGGACCGGCCTTTCGAGGGCCCGGCACCGCCGCCACGGCTCTCTCCCATTCGGGAACCGCGCCCGTTGTGGATCATGCCGGTCGTATCGCTCCTCATGTGTAGTTGCGCATTGCAAGAAATAGCTACAAAGTTTCATTTGAAAAACCGTTGGTTGTAGTGCACGATCGCGCCTGATGCCGTTCCCTTTGGCCGATTGCTCGATCGATGATCGACGTAGCGGGCGTTGACGAATCCTCGCTGCATTATCGCGGCTGGCGCGTGGTGCTGGCCTGTTTCCTGATGGCCTTCTTCATGTTCGGCTTCGGCCTCTACGGCCAGGGCGTCTATCTCGCCGAGCTCCAGCGCGCCCATGGCTGGCCGGGCACGCTGGTCTCCGCGGCCAGCACCTTCTCGTTTCTCCTGACCTCCGTGCTTGTCATCTTCACCGACGATCTGCTCGCCCGCATCGGGCTGCGGTCGCTGATCCTGTGTGGCCTGTCGGCGCTCGGCGCTTCGACCGTGCTGCTGGCGTTGATGCAGACGCCCTGGCAGCTTTATCTCGCCTATGCGCTGATGTCGCTCGGCTGGACCGGCATGGGCACCGTGGTGATCGCCACCGTGCTGAACTCCTGGTTCGAACGCCGCCGCGGACTCGCGCTCAGCCTCGCTTTCAACGGCGCGACCTGCGGCGGCATCGTTCTCGTTCCACTGCTGCTGACGTTGAGCGCAAGCATCGGCTTCCGGTCCGCCATGCTGGCTGCCACGATGGCGATGGTGGTGCTGGTGTTACCGGTGGTCGTGATCTTCATCGGCTGGCCGACGCGGATCTCGCCTGCATCGGGCGACCGTTCGTCCGCCGGCATGGCCGCACCAGCCCATTCCCGCAAGACGCTGCTCGCCAACGCGGCGTTCTGGACCATGGTGCTGCCGATCGCGATCGCGCTTCTGGCGCAGATGGGATTCATCATTCACCAGGTGACGTTTCTCGAGCCGCTGATCGGCCGCGCCAGCGCCGGCCTTGCGGTCACCGTCATGGCGGCAATGGCGGTGGTCGGCCGCCTGTCGCTTGGCCTGTTCGTCGACCGGCTCGATCCGCGGCTTGCCTGCGCGGCGTCGATGACGAGTCAGGCTGCGGCTCTGTTCGTGCTTCTCCAAAGCACGAGCCCGACCGTGCTGTTCCTATGCTGCGCCGTCTACGGCTTCTCCATCGGCAACATGATCACGTTCCCGCCGTTGATCATCCAGCGCGAGATCGGTGCTGCCGCTTTCGCCGCCGCGATGGGATTGGGCACGTCGATCAGCGGCATCGTCAGCGCCTTCGGCCCCGGCATCGTCGGCCTCGTGCGCAGTTTCACCGGCAACTACACGACGGCCTTCGCGCTTTGCGTCGTGCTGGATCTCGTCGCGGCGGGCGTCGTCCTATGGCGGCCGGGAAGACGTGCGACGCTCGCAGCTCCGTAGCGATGTCGCAATGACGGCAGCGCTCCACTTACCCCAGCAGCACCGCATCCGCCGCCGCGACCGACTCCGCGCTTTCCGTCACGGTGCGCTCGAGCGCGCCGGCCTGCACCGTGATGTTCTCGGCGAAGAAGCGCGCGAGCGAGACGTAGCGCGCAGCGTCGGTGTTGCCGTCGGCTTTCGCGGCGAGCGCCTCGGAGGCCAGCATGCAGCCGCCGAGCGTCGCTCCGAACTGCTGCAAATACGGCGTCGCGCCTGCGAGGGCCTCGTTCGGTGCGGACGCAATGCGTTCAAGCAGCCATTTGCTGGTGCGCGTCAGCGCCTCCAGCGCTTCGCGCAGCTTTGTAGCTGTGGTGCCGAAAGCGGGATCGTTGGAGGCTTCGATCTGCTTCACGGTTGCCGAGAGCTCGTCGAGCAGCGTCCATACCGCAGCGCCGCCATTCGCCGCGAGCTTGCGCGTGACGAGATCGATCGCCTGGATGCCGTTGGTGCCTTCGTAGATCGCGGTGATGCGCGCATCGCGATAATGCTGCGCAGCACCGGTCTCTTCGATGAAGCCCATGCCGCCATGCACCTGCACGCCGAGATAGGCGACCTCGTTGCCGATTTCGGTGGAATAGCCCTTGGCCATCGGCGTCAGCAGCGCCGCGCGCGCGGCGGCGTCCGCGCGAACCTTCGGATCCCTCGCGCGCGTGGAGACGTCGATCGCGACCGCGGTCGCGTAGCAGATGGTGCGTGCGGCCGCGGTCTGCGCCCGCATCCGCATCAGCATGCGCTTGACGTCGGGATGCACGAAGATCGCGTCCGTGCCGTCGCTCTTGTTGCCGACGGCGCGGCCCTGCTTGCGCTCCTGCGCATAGGCCAGCGCCTGCTGATAGGCGCGGTCGGCAATGCCGACGCCTTCGAGGCCGACGCCGAGGCGGGCCTGATTCATCATCGTGAACATGCAGCGCATGCCCTGGTTCTCTTCACCGATCAAAAATCCGATCGCGCCGCCATGATCACCCATGGTCATGGTGCAGGTGGGCGACGCATGCATGCCGAGCTTGTGCTCGACGCCGCTCGCGAAGATGTCGTTGCGCGCGCCGAGCGAGCCGTCGCCACTGACCATGAACTTCGGCACGAGGAAGAGCGAGATCCCCTTGGTGCCGGCGGGCGCGTCCGGCAGGCGCGCCAGCACGAAATGCACGATGTTATCGGTCATGTCGTGCTCGCCATAAGTGATAAAGATCTTCGTCCCCTTGATGCGATAGGTGCCGTCGGCCTGCCGCTCGGCGCGGGTGCGTAGCGCGCCGACATCGGAGCCGGCCTGCGGCTCGGTGAGCTGCATCGTGCCGGTCCACTCGCCGGAGACGAGCTTTTCGAGATAGATTTTTTTCAGCTCGTCACTGCCATGGGCGTCCAGCGCCTCGATCGCCGAGGCCGTCAGCAGCGGGCAGAGCCCGAAGGCGACGTTGGAGGCGCTCCAGATCTCGGTGCAGGCCGCGTTGATCGCGAGCGGCAGGCCCTGGCCGCCAAAATCCTCGGGGCCGGAGACGGCGTTCCAGCCACCCTCGGTCCAGCGCTTGTAGGCGTCCGGCCAGCCTGGCGCCGTCGTGACCTTGCCGTCGCTAAGCTTGATGCCGTGCTCGTCGCCGACACGATTGAGCGGCGCCAGCACGTCGGTTGCGAACTTGCCGGCTTCCTCCAGCACGGCGCTCACGATGTCGCCGTCGAAATCGCCGTAATGGCCGGCCTCCACGGCAGCCTTCAGGCCGGCACCATGGTTGAGCGACAGCAGCATGTCAGAGATCGGCGCGCGGTAGGTCATGGCTCACTCCCGTGGACAAATATTGGCGCCGTATTCCCATGAAATGCCGGAGGTCTCAATGGGCGGGAGGCCAAGCCGGTGCCGGCCCGGAATGTGGCCGTCGCCGAGCGTAATAGCGAGCCCGCAATAGAGAGTGGCGCGCTCGACCCTGGCGCTGTGGTATTTTGCCTCTCCAGGCGGTTGAAATGCCGCCCTGGTCCCTATAGACCGGCTGCGACTGAGGGAATCCGCGGTAGCCGGTGCCTCCGCCCGTCCGTCAGTCGCCTGTTGGGGCGTAGCCAAGTGGTAAGGCAGCGGATTTTGATTCCGCCATTCGGAGGTTCGATCCCTCCCGCCCCAGCCAGTTGATATTGCTCAGCTAAACCGCTTTGTTCTGTTGTTCATTCCGAACCGTTTTCTGCTGCTCATTCTGAACGTCTGTCGCCATTTCGTTCGCCAGCCTGTGCGCGTGCCGCTTGCGGGTTGCTGCCATCCCGCGCGTTCCTGCCCGTCCGTCAACTCTGCCTCTTCCGGTTCGTGTTGCATCGTGCTGAAACCGAACGCTTCGCCTTACCTTCCTCGGGTTCGTACAGCATCATCGGGGTGCCGAGACGCTTCAACTGCGAAGAGGCGACTGACCACACGCGCAATTTGCGGCAGAGCACAACCAGCTTTTTTCCGTCCTGAGGCGCTCTCCGTCTTCGCTCGATGAACTTGTCATAGAGCTTGTCCGCGGCGCGTGGCGTGATCGCTTTGACGAGGCGGTGGCCGACACGATCCCCCTTTTTGGTGATCGTGTTGGCGCTATCGCCGCATCCAATCGTCGATCAACCATAGCTGTCTACGCCCTTCTGCCACACGAGGCAGAGGATAATCCTTCGTGCAGTAGCTTTGCCACTGCTCATCCCAGCGCTCTGACGACGACATCCGCCCGCGTGACGACCGCGACGTTCTGCATGGCGAAATCGATCGAGGCGTTGTGCCAGTCGGCGTTCATGGTCGAGCAACAATCTTCGGGAACGATCATGAAATAGCCCTTGTCGGCGCCGGTCCGTGCCGTGTGCTCGACCGACATGTTGGTCCATGCGCCGGTGTTGATGATCATGTCGCGCCCCGTCGCCTTCAGTATTGTCTCGAGCCGGGTGCCTTCCCAGGCGCTCATCCGCATCTTCTCGACGACGAAATCGCCAGGCCGCGGCTCGAGTCCGGGAACCGGTGCTGCGCCCCAGCCTCCGCGAACCATCGCCTTGCTGTCGACCAACCCCTCGAACAGCGGCGCGTTCAGAGTGACCCCGGGTGCGCCCGGCTCGACGACGAACCAGACATGGATGATGACAACGCCCCGGGCCCGCGCGGCCTCCGCGAGTCGGCGGACATTCTCGACCACATGCTGTTGCTTTGCGTGAACCGGCGCACCCGATTCGGCGAAGGCACCGCCGTCCATGATCACGTCGTTCTGGAGATCCTGTATGATCATGGCGCAGCGCTGCGGATCGAGCTGCATCTCGTCATCGGCGAGGAGGGGCGCTGCGGGCGAGGAGCTCGCAGTCGCGCCGCCACCACTGCGCCGGCCGCTCATATAGGGCTCATGTCGCGGGCCGACCTTGGTCGGAATCGCATATACCGAACGCGTCGAGGTCAGGTACAGCGTACGGAAATCGGGGCCGCCCCATGCGAGATTAGCGACGAGCTCCGGTACGCGCACCTTACCGAGCAGCTCGCCGCGGGGCGAATAGACCCAGACGCCGCTAGGCGCGGTGACCCATACATTCCCATACTGGTCGCACTTCATGCCGTCGGGCAGGCCGGGCTCGAGCTCGGAGCGGATGCCACTGGCGAACGCACGCGCATCGGATAGCGAGCCGTCGCCATTGACGTCGAACACGCGGATCAGCGCCTGCACGGTGTCGTTAACATAAAGCAGTTTCTCGTCCGGCGAGAAGCACAGCCCGTTCGGTTGATCGAACATGTTGCGGTCGACCACGAGCCTTGGCTCGCCGCCGGGAACGACGCGGTAGACGCCCTGGAAGCCGAGCTGCCGCGGTCGTTCGACGCCATAAACCGGCATGCGGCCATACCAGGGATCCGAGAAATAGATCGCGCCGGAGGAGTGCACGCAGACGTCGTTGGGGCTGTTGAGCTCCTGGCCCTGGAAGTGAGAAGCTAGCACCTCGCGCCGGCCGTCCGGCCGCTCGCGGACCAGCGATGATGTGGCGTGCTCGCAGACGATCAGGTTGAGCTCGGCGTCATAGGTCATGCCGTTGCATTTGTTCGACGGGCGTTTGATCTCGACGATGCCGCGCCGCGCATCCCAGCGCCGGCGCACGTCGCCCGGCATGTCCGAGAACAGGAGATAGTGATCGACCGGATGCCAGATCGGGCCTTCCGTGAAGTCGAAGCCGGTGCCGACCTGCGCGACCGGCGCGTAGGGGTCGATCAGGGCCTCGAATTCGGAGCGCAAGGTCACGTGCGTCATCGGTCGATCCTCGGGAAAGCGTCAGACGGGAAACCAGTTGCGCTGTGGCAGGGACTGCACGATCGGGCCGGGGACCTGATCGTGCAGCCGTCCCACGACATTGCCGCCTTCGATCTTGGCGGGGCGGTCATGCACGGGCAGCAGGTAACGCGAATTGCTCAAGAGCTTCTTGATGGCCGCTTTTTCCGCGCGCTTGGTGGTGCCGTGATTGCCGGTCGTCCGCGGCTCCCAGTCATGAATTTCATTGAAAGGCGTCACGATCTGGTCGTTGAAATCGTAAATCACGTCGCCGCAGATGGTCGCGATGCCATCGGCGGTCTCGACGACGATGTTCATCGAGCCTTCGGTGTGGGCATTCGCGGCGCCGCAATAGACACCGGGCATCAGCTCGATCGGGCCGGTGATCTCGAGGTCGAGGAAACGCAGCGCGCTCTTCGTGTGCAGGCGATCGATCAGATGCTTGATGTCGGGTGCCGGATATTGCGGGTGCATCAGGCCGGAAACGGAATATTCGAGCTCCTTGCGATTGAGGACGACGGTCGTGTTCATCGGGAACAGATCGTCCTTGCCGGCATGGTCGATGTGCAGATGGGTATGACAGACGAAGCGCACGTCGCCCATGCGCACGCCGTGGCGCGCGAGCTGGTTCTCGATCATGTGCTCATGGTATTGCAGCCCGCGCATGCCCAGCGTCTCCATGATCTGGTTCGAACGGTAGCCGGTGTCGACCACGACCGGGTAGGGGCCGCCGAGGATCAGGAAGCCGAGGGTCAGGACGCGGCGGGTGCGGCCGCAGTCGCGGCCGAGAACCAGAAAGCTCGACTCCAGTTCGATATCGCCATAGTCCAGGATCTTGATCTCCAGCGCCATCCGTTCCTCCCTGTCCGGTTCCTGTCTGTCAAAGCCGATAGACGCGCGTCGCGGTTGCCCTGAAGATCGCGTCCTGCTGCTCGGTCGTCAGCGGCGCGGCGGCTGCGCGAAACGCGTCGACGAGCTCGCGATAGCTGGTCCACAACTTCTCGATCGGAAAATTGGAGCCGAACAGGCAGCGCTCGGCGCCGAAGATCGTGACGGTATCAGCGAGCACGGCCGCGATATGCTCGGGATCGTTGCGATGGATGAAGGTGCCGAGCCCCGAAAGCTTCGAGACCACGTTCGGACATGCCGCGAGCCGGGCCATGCCGGCGCGCCAGGCGGCGCGCCCTGCAGGCGAGAGATCCTCCAGCATGCCGGCGTGCTGGAGGATGAAGGTCACCTTGGGACAGGATTCCGCCAGCTGTGCGGCGTGTGGCATCTGCGGCGTGAACACTTGCAAGTCGAAGGTCCAGCCGTAGTCGGCGAGACGGGCGACGTTGCTGCGGATGGCGCGATCGGCGCAAAGATCCGCCCGCGCGGCGAAGCGGTAGAGCGGGTTCTCGTGCCAATGCAGCTGCATGCGTACGCCGCGGACGAGAGAACACCGTTTCAGTCGATCGAGCTGCGGGCGCACGTCGTCTACGGCGATGTCGGCGTAGGCGACGATGGCGTGCGGCCAGCCGTGCGCATCGGCGGTCTGCTGCACCCAGGCTGCCTCGTCCTCGAAGCGGTCGTTGGCCCAGTTGGTCTGGACGTAGACCGAGCGGGTGACGCCGTTGCCCTTGAGGTCGTCGAGATACTCTTCAATCGGATAATCGCGCCGGATCGGCTCGTACGGTCCGAAGATGCGCGGCTGCATGGGGCCGGTCAGCCAGGGCAGGTCGGCCTGCCGCCAGATGTGATGATGCCCGTCGACAATCTCGATCAAGCGGCTCTCCTCCGTGCCAATGTCAGCACATGTGCGGCGATCGACGCGCTAGATCCGCCGTCCATGAGTTCGTTGACGAACGGCTCGATGGCAACGAGCGCCTCGGTCTGCGGGCGGAAGCCCGGACCCGTGGCGAGCGGTGTCAGCCAGCTGACGCGCCAGGCGCGACGCGATAATTTTGCCACGGCATCGCGCAATGCATCGCAATTGCCCCGCTCCAGACCGTCCGAGACGATGACGATGGCCGCTCCGCGCGCATAGCCGCCGAACCGCGGCACCGCGAGAAACGCCTGCAGTGCGTCGCCGATGCGGGTGCCGCCGTCCCAGTCGCTGACGAGATGTGCGGCCGCGTCCAGGGCCTGCTCGCGCCGCTTCAGCCGCAGCGCGCGGGTGACGCGGGTGAGCCGCGTGCCGAAAGTAAAAACCTCGACATGGGGCGCGGCCTGCACCAGCACATGCGCGAGTTTCATATTCTCCTCGGTGCGGCTTTTCATCGAGCCGGAGACGTCGATTAACAGCAGGATCTTTCGCGAGCGCTGCCTGCGCTTCATATGCCCGAGCCGCAAAATCTCGCCGTCGCTGCGGATGCTGTCGCGCAAGGTACGGCGCAGATCGGCAAACGGTCCGCGGCGGGCGCGCATGCGCCGGTGGCCGCGCCGGCGCGGCAGGCGCCTAGGGGCCTCGCGCGCCAAGCGGCGAAGCGCGTCGGTCGTGGAGAGTGGGGCGAAGCGGCGTTCGACCAGTGCCTCCATGCGCGTCGCGGTGAGGCCGGAGTCGTTGGCGTCATCGGACAGCAGCGGCTCCTCGTCGCCGCGGCCTTCTTCCTGGAGCCGGACGGTCTCATCGTCTTCGCCGCCGTCGGTATGCTCGATGGCATCGCTGCCACGAAAGTGCAGATCGAACAGCCGGTCGAAGGTTGCACGACGTTCGGGGGGCGGAGCAAGAGTTGCCAGCGCCGCTTGCCTGATGTCGCCGAGGTTGCGCGGGCCGAGCAGCTTGATTGCTGCGAGATACGCGGTGGTCTGCTCCGGCGCGACCGCAAAGCCGTTGGCGCGCAGCAGCGCGACGAAGGAGACGAAGATACGGACGGCGCGCGGGAGCTCTGATTCGCTGCTCATGCGGTGGCCTCCGCGAGCAGGGCGTCTAGCCGGGGCGAGATGAAGTGAAGATCCTCCTCGTCCTTCAGCGCCACGCCGATCGAGCGCTTGAACGCGTCCGGCCAGCGCGCGCCGCCCTGGTGCAGCAGCGTTGCCGCCTCGGCCCAATCGACCGCCTCCGCGATGCCCGGCACCTTGGTCAGCGGCTCTCGCCGCAGCTTGCCCACGGCCGCGACGACGGCCCGCGCGGTCGCCTCCGCAACGCTGGAGGACCGCAGCATTACGATGCGTGCCTCGCGCTCTTCTGTGGGATAGTCGATCCAGTGGTACACGCAGCGCCGGCGCAAAGCCTCATGCAGGTCGCGCGTGCGGTTCGAGGTGAGCACAGCCACGGGGCGTTCCAGCGCGCGCACCGTGCCACGCTCGGGGATGGAGATTTGGAAGTCGGAAAGGAATTCGAGCAGGAAGGCCTCGAATTCCTGGTCGGAACGGTCGATCTCATCGATCAGCAGCACGGTGGAGTCGGGCGCGCGCAGTGCGGCCAGCATCGGGCGCTCGATCAGAAAGGTCTCACCATAGATGTCGATGCTCTCGTCGCCGGCTTGGCGAATCGCAAGCATCTGACGCGGATAGTTCCATTCGTAGAGCGCGGCGGAGGCGTCGATGCCTTCGTAGCATTGCAGGCGGATCAGCCGTCGGCCGAGCACGGCGGCAATTGCCTTCGCGGCCTCGGTCTTGCCGACGCCGGGCGCGCCTTCGAGGAGCAGCGGCTTGCCGAGGGCTAGCCCAAGATAGGCTGCGGTCGCCAGTCCCTCATCGGCGAGGTAGTAGGCCGCGCGCAGCGCCTTCTCCAGTGCTTCCGGGCTATCGATGCCGACGATGTTGCTCCGTATCGCCATCCGAATTCCTCAGCGCCGCGCCTGCGGCCGCGCGCCGCCCTGGGCCTTGATCGCGCGCAGCACCTTTTCGGGTGTGATTGGCAAATCATCGATCCGCACCCCGACGGCGTTGAAGATCGCGTTCGCAACGGCCGGCAGCACCGGATTGGCACACATCTCGCCTGGGCCCTTGGCGCCGAAGGGACCATCGGGCGCGGGGCGTTCCAGTACGGCGATGTCGTGCGGGCAGATGTCGCCGGGGCCCGGCATCAGATATTCGACGAAGTCGCGGGGCCCGTGAACGGGAGCGGGATAGTACGGCTCAGGCGTTTCATACAGCGCGTGGCTGACGCCCATCCAGGCGCCGCCGACCAGCTGCTGCTCGACCAGGCGCGGATTAAGCGCGCGGCCGAGTTCGTAGGCTGAGTCCATCCGCACCATCGCGACCTCGCCGGTCTCGTCATCCACCTCCACCTCGGCCACGAGGCAGGCATGAGCATAGCAGGTCGCGGGCGACATCTCGCCGGTTTCAGGATCGACATTCGACAGCGGCACCAGGAAGATGCCGCGGCCCGAGATCGTCTTGCCCTGCTTGAACTGCGCGGCAATCGCGACATCCTTGGTCGAGATCGAGCGGTGCGGCGCGCCCTTGACGTGGATGTTGCCTTGCCCGTCGGTATCGAGATCGGCGGCGTTGACCTCGAGTTCCTCGGCGGCTGCCTCCATCATCACGCCGCGCGCCTCGTGCGCTGCGGCCATCACGGCATTGCCGACGCGATGGGTGCCGCGCGAGGCGAACGAGCCCATGCAATGCGGCCCGGTGTCGGAATCGGCGGTGTCGACATAGACGTCCTCGACCGGTACGCCCAGCGTCTCCGCGCAGATCTGCCGCGTCACCGATTTCATGCCCTGGCCGAGGTCGATCGACGACAGCGCCACCGTGAACTTTCCGCTCGGGTTGGAATGGACCAGCGCTTGGCTCGGATCTCCGCCGAGGTTCATGCCGATGGGATAGTTGATCGATGCGATGCCGCGTCCGCGATGCCGAGTCATCTAGCGCCTCCTGGTGCCGAAGACGGAGGAGAAACGGGTTGCGCCGTGCGAGGGCGCCGTGGGCCGCGGTGAGGGCGGCGGCGAAGCCGGCGGTGGCGGCTCACGCGGCGGTTCACGGGCCACGGTGGGCGGGAGCCGGTCATAGCTCGACCGCTGTTGGACCGGAGCGGTCGGCCGGCTGCGCGAATCCGTCGGCGTTGGCGGGATGACGGCGCGGCTGCCGCCGCCGTCCTTGCGCGAGGACGCGCGCTTGAACTCCTCGCGGAGCGGCCATTTGGCCTTTTCGGCCGCGACCTGGACGCATTCGATCAGCGCCGTGTTCTTGGCCTCGCGCCGATGCGCCTTCATGTCGCCGTCGCGATAGGCGTTGAGAATCCGGAACTCCATCGGGTCCATGCCAACGAGGTTTGCCAGCTTGTCCATCTGGCACTCGATCGCAAAGTCCATCGCCGTGACGCCGAAGCCGCGCATCGCGGTCGCCGGTGTGCGGTTGGTGAAGACGCAATAGACGTCGCCATAGACGTTGGGGATGGTATAGGGCCCCGGCAGATGCGCGGCGCATTTCACGGCGGCGTAGCTCGAGAGCCGCGTATAGGCGCCGCTGTCGAAATAGGCCCGGATCTTTCGCGCGACGACGCGGCCATCGCGCATCACGCCGTCCTTGATGTAGATGCGCTCGGCGCCGCGCGGTGGGCCATATTGCATCTCTTCCTCGCGTCCGAACACGTAACGGACTGCGCGGCCGGTCAGCATCGCGCCGAGGATGCAGAGCGGCTCGGTCAGGGTGTCGACCTTGCCGCCAAAGCCTCCGCCAACGGTGCCGCCGATGAAATGGAACGTGTTGGAGGGGACATCCAGGATCTTGGCGCAGGTGTCGACCGAGAAGAACAGCGCCTGCGTCGAGGTGTAGACGACGTAGCGGCCGTTGGTGTCGGGGGCCGCGACCGCGCCGTTGGTCTCGGTCGGCGCGTGCTCGATCGGCGACATCTGGTAGCGCTGCTCGAGCACGTGGTCGGCCGTCGCGAGCGCCGCGTCGGCATCGCCGAAGCGCAGCTTCTGGTGATCGTAGACATCGTGATAGGTGAAGGTGTTCTTCGGATAGGTCTCGTTGACCACGGGCGCGCCGGGCTTCAGCGCCTCCTCGACGTCGAACACGGTCGGCAGCGGCTCATAGTCGACCCTGACCTTTGCGATCGCCTCGAACGCCTCGCGCTCGCTGTCGGCGACGATGGCGACGATCGGCTCGCCCTTGTAGCGGACCTTGTCGACCGCCAGCGACGGCTCGTCGTCCTTGCCGAAATTGATCAGGCTCAGCAGCGTGTTGAGGTTGCGCGGCACGTCGGCGCCGCGAATGATCCGGCGCACGCCAGCCGAGCGTTCTGCCTCGGTGGTGTCGATCCGGCGAATCTTGGCATGCGCGTGCGTCGAGCGAACGACCTTCAAATGCAGCATGCCTTGTAGTTTGTGATCGTTGAAGTAGCTCGACGCGCCCGTGACATGGCCGAGCATGTCCTGGCGCTGTGTGCCCTTGCCGATCTCCTTTAGGTTATCGTCGCGTTCGTCGGCAAAAATGTCCTTGCGCAGTTCCAGCATGATCAGGTCCCTCAGCCGCTGGCCCGGCCGCCGGAGGCGGCCAGGATGGCATTGATGATCGGCTCGTAGCCGGTGCAGCGGCAGATGTTGCCCGAGATCGCCTCGACGACCTCCGCCCGACTTGGCCATGGATTGCGGTCGAGCAGCGCTTTTGCGGCCATCAGCATCCCCGGGGTGCAATAGCCGCATTGGGCGGCAAAATTGTCGGCGAAAGCGCGCTGAAGCGGATGCAGGTTCGGGCCCTGCTTCATGCCGTCGAGCGTCTCGACGGAACGTCCCGAGACGATTTCGGCCAGCGTCAGGCAGGACAGATGAAGCTCGCCGTCGATCAGCACGCTGCACGTCCCGCAGCCCCCCTGGCCGCAGCCGAACTTGGGCGTCATGTCGCCGATCAGTTCGCGCAGTGCGACCAGAAGATTGGTGCCGCCGTCGACGAAGATCGCGACGTCGCGGCCGTTGTGACGAAATTGCAGGGGGATCTTGGCCATGACCCTCTATTCCTGACCCGAGAGGAGGCGGCGCAGGTGCACGCCGACGATCTGGCAGCGATACCAGGCGCTGCCAAGCGCGTTGTCGGAGGGCGATGTGCCCTCGGTTGCGGCGGCCGCTGCGGCCGCGATGGTCGTTCCATCGAGCGAGCAACCCTCCAGCGCGCGTTCGGCGGCACGTGCGCGAATCTGCGTCGGCGCCATCGACCCCAGCGCGATCCGCGCGCCGGCGATCCGGCCGCCGCCGATCGGTAGATGGGCGGCGAGCGTGATCACGGAGCCGCCCTTCGGCTTGATGCGGGAAACCTTGCGGTAACGGAAGGCGTCTGCGCTAGCCGGCCGAGTGCAGGATACCGAGAGCACCAGCGCTCCGGCTTGCCGCTCGCGCGATTGCAACAACTCTTCGATTCCGATGTCGCGCGCGCCAAAAGTGCCTTGCACTGCCACGGTGGCATCGAGCGCGAGCAGCGCCACCGTGAAGTCGCCATAAGGGTTTTGCGCGAACAGATTGCCGCCGACCGTACCCATGTTGCGCACGGCGGGGCCTCCGATCGAGCGGGCGGGGGCGTGCAGGAAACCGAGATCGCGCTCGGCCAGGATCTTCGCAAAAGTGACGCCGGCGCCGAGCGTAATGCGCGGCCCGGAGGCGTCGATCCGGGTCAGCGCCTGATCGTTTGCGCGGACGACGGTCGAGATCGAGACGTCGCCTTCGTTGAGCGCGCGCATGACCAGAGTGCCGCCGCCGAGATAGCGCGCCCGGCGATCGGACGACAGCGCGGCCGCCGCCTCGTCCAAGCTGCTGAATGTCTTCACCGTCAGGGTCATGGTTTCCTCTCCGCTTACGCGACCTCCTTCAGCTGTTGGCGGATCGCGGCAAAGCCGGCCTGATAGATGTCTTCCGCGACCATATGGCTGATGCGGTCGCGGTCCTCCGGCTTCGTGGTGAAACGCGATTCCCAGTGCCAAAAGGTGCGGTCGCCGTCCGTCACCGGCAGCAGGCGGACGTGCGCCACGTAGTTGAACATCGGGACCGGCGTATCGAGCAGACAATAGCTGAAGGCCTGTTCGAGATCGGAGAGCGCCAGCAATTGCTCGCGCAGCTCGGAACCGTCCTTCAACTTGAATCGGCGCACGCAGCCGATCTTGTCGGAGGCCTGGGCTCGCTCGATCATGGAAGTCGCCACTGCCGGATGCCAGCGGTCATGGCCGTTGAAGTCGCGCAGCACGCCCCACGCCACATCGGTCGATGCGTCCAAAATCGTGCTCTTGACGATATGCGGCATTGTTCAGCCCCCGAACACGCGCTTGAGCGCATCGAACCCGCCCTGGAACACGCCACCGCCGATATTGCTCACCAGCTCCGTCTCGCGCTCGGGCGCGCAGTCGAATTCGGCGGTCCATTCCATGAAGGTCTGGTCGCCATCGGTGACCGGCGTCAACCGCAACGTTGCGACGTAGTTTTCGACGCCCATCGGGGATTCCAGAATCGAATAGGTGCAGAACATGTCATAGTCGGAGAGTCCCAGTAGCTTTTCGCGGATGCGGTCGCCGTTGCGCAGGCGGAAATCTCGCACGCAACCGATCTTGTCGGAGGGCTCGCCGCCCTCGATGCGGCTTTCGGCGATCGCGGGATGCCAGTTCGGCAGGCCGTTGAAGTCGCGCACCCGCGCCCAGACGCGGTCATTGCGGGCATTGACGACGGTGGAAACGTAGACGCGGGGCATGGCTTGGATCTCAGCTCTTCTTCCGCGGACCGCGGTCGGCCGGCGGCTCGCCGCCTTCAGCTGATGGCGTCGGCGAGGCGGTCGGCTTGTCGCCGCCGCCGCCCTTGCGCGCCGACTCCTTGATGCCCTGCATGTCGCGAGCCTCGCGCATCAGCCCCGGCATTTTTGCGAGGCTGCCGCCTTCGACGCCGATATCCGCCAGGAGGGAGTCGATCAGCGGCGCCTGCACGCGGTAGCGCAGCGCGGAGTCGATCACCTCGTCGGTGGCGCTGCGGCCGCCATTTCCGCCATGGCCGTTGCCGTTGAGGCCGTCGACCTGGAGGATGCGGATGCCGTCGATCTTCTCCATCGGTTTGACGCTCTCGCGCACGATTCCCTCGATGCGGTCCAGCAGCTTCCTGCGGAACAGCGAGTAGCGCGCCTGATCGGTCAGCACATTCTCCGCTTCGTTGAGCAGCCGCTGCGCCTCTGCCTCCACGGCCGCGCGCACACGCTCGGCCTCCGCGGCAATCCGCGTTTCCTCGGCCTGCTTCTCGGCAAGGAGGATTTCCACGCTCTTGCGGCGCTTGGCGATCTCGTTCTCGCGTGCGGTGATGACGCGCTCGGTGGCTTCCGTGGCGCGCATCCGCGCTTCCTCGGCCGAGGCTTTGGCCGCGGATTCCTCCAGCGATTTCGTGTGGATCGCGATCGCCTTCTCCATCAGAACGGTCTCGATCTCCTTCTCGCGATTGACCTCAAGCTTGCGCAGCTCGCGCTCGCGGCCGATGCGGGCCTCGTCGAGGCCGCGGTCGGAGGCGATGCGGGCGCGTTCGACCTCCTCGCGCGCGGCAATCTCGGCTTCCTGCAAGGACTGGACGCGGGCAACCTCGAGCTGCTCGATCGCGCGGCGGCGCTCGAGACGCGCGGCCTCGAGTGCCTGCTCGCGCGAAACGTCCGTCGTCTCGACCTCTTTGCGAGCGACGATCTCGGCCTGCCGGACCTGGCGGTCGGCGTCGATCCGCTCGGATTTCTTTGCGGAGAGCGCGATGACGCGGTCCTCATCCGCGATCTCGATCGCCTTCTTCTGCTCGATATTGAGGACCTCGCGCTTCTTGGACGAATTGATCCGCTCGGCTTCGAGCGCGAGGTCGACGACAATACGCTGGCGCTCGATGGCGTCGCGGCGCTTCAGCTCGGCCGCCTCCAAGGCGCCGGTCCGCTCGATTTCGAGCGAACGCGTGTCGCGCTCGGCCTGGATGCGCTCGGCCGCGACCGCCTTCTCTTGGGCGATGCGGGCGGCCTCGACGGCTTCGCGAGAAGCGATGTCGGCTTCCTCGACGGTGCGGTTGCGCGCGATTTCGAGCGAGCGGACGCGCTCTTCCTGGGCGATGCGCGAAGCCTCAGTGGTCTCCCGCGCAGCGATGCCGGCTACCTCCAGCGTTTGGTCACGTTCGATTTCCAGCTGCCGCGTGTTTTGCTCGGCGGCGATGCGCTCGGCGGCAAGCGTCCGCTCGCGGGCAATACGAGCAGTCTCGACTGCGCGCTGGGCCTCGATCTCGGCCTCCTGGATCGTGCGCACCTGCTGGATCTCCAGCGCACGCGTGCGCTCGTCGGAGGAGATGCGCTCGACATTAACGATCATGGTTTGGGTGATGCGAGCTTTTTCGGTGGCCTCGCGGGCGGCGATCTCCGCCTCGTCCACGGCGCGGGTACGCTCGATCTCGCGGCGCCGGGTTTCCTCCTCATTAGCGATGCGGGCGTCGGTGACGACGCGGTCTTGCTGGATCCGGGCCTTCTCGATGGCCTCGCGGGCGGCGATCTCGGCTTCCTCGACGGTGCGCATCCGCTCGATCTCGCGCTGACGGACCTCGCGCTCCGATGCGATCCGTGTTGTGTCGATCGAACGCTGATTGGCGATGCGAGTCTTCTCGATCTCCTCGCGGGCCAATAGCTCCTTCTCCTCGATCGTGCGGGTGCGCTCGATCTCCTTCTGGCGGGTCTCGCGCTCGGAGGCGATGCGGGCCTCCGCGATCGCTTGTTCATTGGCAATCCGCGAGCGCTCGATAGCTTCGCGTGCGGAAATCTGCGCCTGCTCGGCTTCGGTCTCGCGTAGCGCCCGCTCGCGGGCGACTTCGGTGCGTTGCAGGGCGCGGCGCATCTCGATGTCGCGTTCCTGCTCGAGGCGCGCCGTCTCGCTCTCGCGCTCGATCTCAAGCGCCTGACGCTCGGCTTCCAGATTGCGGGTGCGGATCTTGATCATCGAGTCCTGCTCGATGTCGTTGCGCAGCTTGCGCTTGGCCTCGATGTCCTCCATCAGGCGGGTCAGACCTTCGGCGTCGAAACGGTTCGACGGATTGAAGAATTCGAGATCGGTCTGATCGAGATCGGTGATCGCGACCGATTCCAACTCAAGTCCGTTCTGTGCGAGGGCCTCCGCCGCGTTCGCCTTGAGGCGGGCGACATACTCGCCGCGCTGCTCATGCATCTGCTCCAGGGTCATTTCGGAGGCGACCGAACGGATCGCGGAGATGAATTTGCCGGCGAGGAGCGCGTGAAGCTGCTCCGGCTCCATGGTGCGGCGGCCGAGTGTGGCGGCCGCGATGGAAACCGCTTCGCGGGTCGCCTGGACGCGGACATAGAAATCGGCCTCGATATCGACGCGCATCCGATCGCGGGTGATCACCGCGTCCTGTCTGGAGCGCACGACGCCCATCGGCAGCACATTCATGTTGACGGGCGTGTAATCGTGGACGAACGGCAGGACGAAGGCGCCGCCGTTGATTACGACGCGTTCGCCGAGGAAGCCGGTCCGGACGAACGAAGTCTCCTTTGACGAGCGGTGATAGAGCCAGTTCACGATGTAGACTCCGACCACGATCACGACGATCGCGACGATCAGCCAGAGGATCAATTCACCGACCAGAATCCCGGACATGTTTTCCCTCCTTCAACTTTCCGGCATTATCGCGCGCCGATCGCCTTGAATTTGCGCACCTGATCCGTCAGCGCCCGTTCGACCGGCAGGCGCTCCATCGAGGAGGCGCCATAAAAGCCGTGGCAGTGACGGGTGCTTCTGATGATGAAATCGGCATCGTCCGGATCGGCGATCGGGCCGCCATGCGCGAGCACCAGAATGTCCGGATTGACGCTGAGCGCGGCTGAGGCCCAGGTGTCGATACGTTCGGGACAATCCTTCAGCTTGGGCGCGGTCTGCGCGCCGATGGTCCCGCCGGTGGTGAGCCCGAGATGGCAGACGATGATGTCAGCGCCGGCGATCGCCATCGCGGCGGCTTCGTTCTCGCTGAACACGTAGGGTGTCGTTAGCAGGTCTTTCTCGCGCGCCTTGGCGATCATGTCGATCTCCAGCGCATAGGACATGCCGGTCTCTTCGAGATTGGCGCGGAAGACGCCGTCGATCAGGCCGACAGTCGGAAAGTTCTGCACGCCGGCAAAGCCGAGCGCCTTCAGCTGGTCGAGAAAGACGTCCATGTCGCGGAACGGATCGGTGCCGTTGACGCCCGCGAGCACCGGCGTCTTGCTGACGACGGGCAGCACTTCGCCGGCCATCTCCAGGACGATGGCGTTGGCATCGCCATAGGGCATCAGGCCTGCGAGCGAGCCGCGGCCGGCCATCCGGTAGCGGCCGGAATTGTAGATGACGATGAGATCGACGCCGCCGGCTTCCTCGCACTTGGCTGAGAGACCGGTGCCGGCGCCTCCGCCGACGATCGGCTCGCCGCGCTTTGCCATGTCGCGAAATCGCCTCAAGAGTGCTGCGCGTTCAAACCGGGCCATCGGTCACCTCGCTAGTCTCCGGCGCGCCCCGACGCGGCCGAACAAGATTCGGAACGCGCCGACAATGGTGGAGGCGAACTCGGGATCGTTGATGTTCTGGTTGACGCGGATGAGCTGGCGACTCGCGGTCTGCCGTACCGTGCGCTCCAGCGCGCGGAACAGGGCGGCGTCGGCCTCGGGATCCCAAAACGGCTGGCGTTGTGCATCAAGCGCGGAGACGCCGCCCTCAGGCAGGAAGAAGCGGACCGGCCCGTCCATTTGGTTGAGTCGTTCGCCGATCCAATGGCCCATGCGCTCGTTCTCTTCCGCCGTGGTCCGCATCAGCGTGACCTGCGGATTGTGGACGTGGAATTTGCGGCCGCGGTAGCGCTCGGGGATGGTGTCGGGCGCGCCGAAATTGACCATGTCGACCGCGCCGACCGATCCGACATAGGGCACGCGGGTACGGATGATTGCCCCGAACCGGTCTTCAGTTGCCGGAAACACGCCGCCCATCAGCAGGTCGCAGACTTCGGTCGTGGTGAGATCGACGACGGCTGCGAGCTGGCCGGAGTCGACGAGCTTTTCCATCGAACGCCCGCCGACGCCGGTGGCGTGGAAGACGAGGCATTCGAAATCCTCGCGCAGGTCGGCCGCGATCTTCTGCACGGCGGGCGTCGTCACGCCGAACATGGTGATGCCGATCGACGGCAGGCCGGTGGCCGCAGCCCGGTCCCTGGCCTCGCGCTGATCGAGACGCGCCTTCACCATGCCCGCAATCGCGTTGGCACCGTTCGACAGTACTGCGCGCGAGATCGAGTTGAGCCCCTGCACGTCGGTGACCGAATACATCATGGCGATATCGGCAGGGCCGACATAGGGTCCGACGTCGCCGGAGGCGACAGAGGAGACGATCAGCTTGGGCACGCCGACGGGGAGGCTGCGCATGCCCGGCGCGACCAACGACGCCGCGCCCGAGCCGCCCGCGGAGATGACGGCGGCGACATTGCCCTGGCGCCGCAGCCAGTTGGCAAACGCATCCGCCATCGCGGTCACGGCGGCGCCCCGGTCGGGACCGAACACGGCTGAGCCGCCGCGCCCGTGATTGAGGGCGATTTCCTGCGCGGAGACGTCGCAGGTGGCTTGCTTGCCGCTGGTGGAGACGTCGACGAGGCGCGTGCGCAGGCCGCTGCCGGCAATGATGTCGCGGATGAAGCGGAGCTCGGTGCCCTTGGTGTCGAGTGTGCCGACGACCAGCACGACCGGCGGCCCGGACGACTGTAACGTCGCCGGCTCGCGCTTGCGCCGCGTATTGTCGTCGAGGCGCGCGATCTGCGTCGAGAGCGTGCGTGCCGCCGCTTCGATCCGGGCGATGGGCGCGGGTTGGGACCAGCGTGTCGGCGGTGTCGGGTTGGAGATGTAGATCCGAATCGGGCCGCCGGGCCGCGCAGGCTGCGGGGTGGCCTTCACGTCGGTGCCGGCCACGGGCACGTCGAGATCAGGCGTAAGCTCGGCATGCAACCCGACGCCAAGCAGGCGCTGCTGCAGCTCGCGGTCGGCGGCAAGCCGCGCCGAATCGATGATGCGGTTGATGCGGCCGTTGACCATGATCGCGATGTTGCTTGAGATCGCCGTCGCCACGCCGATATTCTGCTCGATCACGAGCACGGCCATGTCGCCGTCCTCACTGAGCCGCAGCAGCATCTCCTCGACCTGGGCGACGATGACGGGCGCGAGCCCCTCGGTCGGCTCATCCATGATCAGCAGGTGCGGGTTGGTCAAAAGCGCGCGCGAGATGGCGAGCATCTGCTGCTCGCCACCGGAGAGCTGGCCGCCGCCATGGTTCTTCCGCTCGGCAAGTCGCGGAAACATCTCGTAGATGCGCTCGACAGTCCAGGCGCCGGGCCGCATTCCGCCGGCAAGCCGCAAATGTTCGTCGACGTTGAGCGAGCGCCAGAGCCGGCGTCCCTGCGGCACGTAACCGACGCCGAGACGCGCGATATGGGCCGGCGGCCGCCGGGTGATGTCCTCGCCGCGAACACGGATCGAGCCGCCGCTCGCCGGCACCAGGCCCATGATCGCCTTGCACAGCGTGGTCTTGCCCATGCCGTTGCGGCCGACGACGGAGAACACGCCGGCATCTAGCGAAAGCTCGACGCCTTGCAGCGCATGCGAATGGCCGTAATAGATGTCGAGGCCCCGGATCTCGAGCGCGGCTGCGGTGCGGCGGATCTCACTCATGGCCGCCTCCGAGATAAAGCTCCTGCACCTCGGGATCGGACTGGATCTCCTGCGGTAGGCCTTCCTTGAAGATGCGACCGTTGTGCATCATCGTGACGCTCTCGACGACGCGCAGCGCCACATCCATGTCGTGCTCGATGATGATGTATCCGATATGCGCCGGAAGCGAGGTCAGGATCTCGATCAGCTCCTGCCGCTCGGTCGGAGAGAGGCCCGCGGCCGGCTCGTCGAACAGCACGAAGCGCGGCGCGCCGGCGAGCGCCAGCGCGATCTCGAGTTGGCGCTGTTGGCCATGGGCGAGCTCGGCGACGCGCTGGTCCTTGACTGCGGCCAAATGTACGGCCTGCACGAGACCATCGGCCGCGTGCATCAGCGCGTCGCTCTGTCCGGGACGCAGGAACGAGAAACGGCCGCGCGAGACGCCGCGGCAGGCGAGATAGACATTGTCCTGCACGGAGAGGCCGGGAAACAGGGCGGAGATCTGATAGGTCCGCCTGAGGCCTCGGCGGATGCGCTCATAAGGCGGAAAGTGTGTGACGTCTTCGCCGAAGAATCGGATCGTGCCGGAGGAGGGCGGAAAGTCCCCGGTGATGCAGTTGAACAGCGTGGTCTTGCCGGCACCGTTGGAGCCGAGCACCGCACGCCGCTCGCCCGGCCGAACGGTCATGGTAACGTCGGTCAGTGCCGCCAGCGCTCCGAAAAGCCGTGTTACACCGCGCAGTTCCAGCGCGGCGCCGGCGCCGACAGCCGAGAGGCGCTGCGCGACGCTATCCATGGCCGCGTCCTCCGCCTGGGCGGCTCGCAGCGGGGCGTTGGCTCTGACGCCAGCGCTGCCACAGGCCGATCACGCCGTCTGATGACCAGAACACGATGGCGAGGAAGCCGAGCCCGATCAGCAGCCGGAATCGATTGCCGTCGAGCCCGATCTTGATCAAGAAATCGAGCGCGAAGGTCCGCAAAAGAACGAAGACCAGCGCACCGATATAAGGACCGATCGGACGCGTGATTCCGCCGACGACCGCAATGATGAGAACATCGATACAGGCGCCGACGCTGACCGATCCCGGCGAGATCTGGCGGTAGTTCCAGACCTGGAGCACACCAGCCAGGCCGGCGATGAAGGAGGCGACGGCATAAGCCGCGACGCGGTGCGCGTTGACGTTGAAACCGAGTGCCGCCATGCGGCGCGGATTGTCACGAACGCCCTGAAGCGCCATGCCGAATGGCGCGCGGGAGACGTATTCGACGGCGAAGTAGCAGAGCGCGGCGACGGCGAGCACGATATAATAGAAGGGTATATCGGCTCGCCAGTTGACGCCCCAGAAATGCGGCGTACTGACGGTGTTGATCCCGGTGTGGCCGTTGAAGATCGCCCAGTTCTGGTTGGTGAAGTAATAAAATGCCGCGCCGATCGCGAGCGTGATCATGATGGTGTAGATGCCCTCAGTGCGCACGGCGAGCGCGCCGCCGAGCGTGCCGAACATCGTCGCAAGCGCGAGCGCCATCGGGACGGCCAGCCACCATGGCCAGCCCAGGCTGATATTGGCGTTGCCGCTGACACCGAACACCGCGACCATGTAGGCCGCGAAGCCCGCGATAGTCAGCTGCATCAGGCTGACCATGCCGCCGTAGCCTGCCAGCAGCATCAGGCTCAGCGCTATCGTACCGAGGATCAGCGTTGTCGCAAAGATCTCGATCAGGAAGAAGCCGTTGGCGATCAGCGGCATGATGAGCAGGATCACGGCCACGATCCAGGCCGCGGGGTTGTTGATGTCGGGCCATGCGCGCGCTGTCGGGCGCTGCGCAGTGGCGGGGCGGACCTGGACGCGGGCATCGTGTGTGACGGACATGTCAGCGCCTCGCCAGCAGGCCCTGCGGGCGCACCGCCAGCACCAGCACCATGATCAGGAACGTCACGACAATCGCATAGGTCGGGATGTAGACCGAGCCGAGCTGCTCGGCGAGGCCAATGATGAGCGCACCCAGCGCCGCACCCGGGATCGAGCCCATGCCGCCGACGATCACCACGACGAGCGATGCGAGCAGGAAGCGAATGTCCTCGCCGGGCGAGAGCGACTGGAAGGTTCCGCCGACCACGCCCGCGATGCCGGCCAGCCCAGCGCCGAGTGCAAAGACGAGGACGAACACGACCTGGATGCGTACACCGGTCGCAGCAAGGATGTCGCGGTCATCGACGCCGGCGCGGATGATCATGCCCATTCGCGTTCGGTTGAGCGCGAGCCACATCGCGACGCCGATCACGACGGAGGCAGCGAAGATCACGAGCCGCACCAGCGGATAGCGCAGATACACTGGCTCGCCGGAGGATTTGATAGCGGTGATCAGCGGCAGCTCGATCGGGCCGATCAGCCAGTTCGGGGTCTGAATCTGGTAGAAGTCGGCGCCGCAGGCCCACAGCATGAGATCGGCAAACACGATCGAGAGCCCGATCGTGACCATCGTCTGGCGCAGGTCCTGACCCTCCATGCGACGGAACACGACGACCTGAAGCAGGACGCCGACCAGGGCGGTCAGGATGAACGCGATGATGAAGCTGAGGATCCACGATCCGGTGGAAGCGCTGATGGCATAGCCGACATAGCCGCCGAACAGATAGAGCGAACCGTGCGCGAGGTTGACGTTGCGCATCAATCCGAAGATCAGCGTGAACCCGCTTGCAACCAGGAAGTAGAGCCCGCCGAGCGTGATGCCGTTGAACACGGCATTGAGGAAGACGCGCTTGCGGCCGATCGCGTCTTCAAGGCCGGGCGGCCACACCGCGAAGATTAACCAAAGCGCAAGCGCGATAGCGATGATCACGATGAGCGCCCGGGCCGGATGGCGTTCGACGAAGCGCGTCACGATAGTCGCTCCGTCCTCGCCTCGCCTCGCAGGGGGCAAGGATGAGCAATCAGCCGGCAGCGGCCCTGCTCTACGTCATTCTTCGAATGCGGATCGGACAGCCCCGTGCAGGCTGCGTACCTCGGCATGAACGTGCGTCCTCCCAGGACTTGACGATGCTCTTCCGGCATCGCCGCTCCACATCCTAGCGAGAGCGTGGTTGGTGCATTTGACCGTCAGTATCTTTTCGCGCGATCAGGCCCGCAAAACCTTGGCGGCGCGGCGGTAATCGGTTGGCGCCATCCCGACATTGGCGGCGAAGAAGCGTGTGAAGCCGCTTTGCGAGGAGAAGCCGAGGTCGAAACCGATGTCGGCGATCGGTGCTTCGCTGGCGACAAGGGCTTCCAGCGCCTGTTCCATCATCAGCGTATTGAGATAGAGATGCGGCGTGACGCCGGTCTGGGTGCGGAATAACCGGTAGAAATGCGGTCGCGACAGGCCGGATTCGCGCGCGATGGTGTCGAGCTCCATTTCGGCACCCGGACTTTCCGACATCAGCTTGATGCATTTGCGCACGCGGAAATCGGTGACGGCGCCCGTCGCGCGCGCGTCGCGTGCGATCCCGGCCTGCTGCCAGCTTTCGTCGTAGCAGATATCGATCAGCCGCCGCAGCTCGGCATCGAGGCTGGAGAGTGACGGTGCGCCGCACACAAGCGCTGCGGTTCGTCTGATGTGCTTGTCAAGGGCGATCGTGCGCTTGAACTGGGTGCGGCCGAAACGCAGGCGGTCAGCGCCAGGCGCATCCGGCGCGAACCACTCGGGATTGACGTAGAGCACGAAGAAGATCGCGCCTCCGTCGAGATCGGACGGCAGGAAGTTGTGAGGCTCCCAGGGATTGACGGCAACGATGGAGCTTTCTGTCAGATCGTAGTGCCCCTCAGAGACGTCGATGCATGCGGAGAGGCCGCCGACATGGAAGATCAGATGACCTTCGCGATGTGCGTGCACGTTGAAAGGGCGGTTCAACTGATAGACCGTCGCCCGACCGAACCGGCCGTGAAAGACGGCGAGCGCCCGGCTCATGCCTTCCCTCCCGAATGTTCTTGTCTTTTCGGTCAGCGTTCAACAACCGGGAAGAGATTGCAAGAGTGGAGAGCGTCCGCAAGTCGCTCCCCGGTTGCGAAACGCGCGACCGTGAATGCGTCAGTATTTCTTACATTCCGGAACCGTGCGGCTCGGCAGTCCGATCTTGGCGAACACCGCTGGATCATAGCCGAGTGTCTGGTTTACGTTCGGCATCACCTTCACGACCTTGCTGAACAGCGCGCCCTTGCCGTCATCAACGACTTCAGTGACGAAGTTAGTGCCAATTGCCTGGCGGTTGGCGTCGAGCTTGATCTTGCCATTCGGAGCGTCGATCTCAATTTTAGCCAGCGCCTCCTTGAACTTGGCCTGGTTGTTGGAGAGATCGCCATTGACCTCGCGCATAGCGAGGATCAGCGCCATGGTGGAGCCGTAATAGTTGGTCGCAAGAAGCGACGGGCTCGGGAAGCGCTTGTTGGGCGGAAACGCGTCTTGATACGCCTTCACGAATTTCTGCCAGTTCGGATCGTCCCAGGTGTCGGCTTGGCCGCTCGCCGCGATGGTGCCGACCAGCGCGTTCTTGGCGTTGCCCTTTGAGGACAGAATGGTCTGGTCGATCATGATGGAACCACCCATCAAATGCGCCTTGCCGCCGGCCTGCTGGTATTGGTTCAGGAAGTTCACGGCGTCGGCGCCGCCGAGGCCGAGATAGATGGCATCGACATCATCGGGCAGCGCGGCGATGACGGAAGCAAAATCCTTCGTGCCGAGCGGCACCCATTGGCGATTGGTGATCTGGCCCCCGGCGCCGCAGAATTCGAGTACGAGCCCAAACACTTGCGTGTAGATGAAGGAATAGTCCTCGCCGACGGTTGCGATCTTGCGATACCCCTTGGTGTCATAGGCGTATCTGCCGAGGCCCACCTGCCACTGCGCTCCATCCATGTTATAGCGGAAGAAGTTTGGGGCAGGATCGACATAAGTGGTTTCCTGCGCGCCGGATGCCGCATTGATGAACGTCAGTTCGGGATGGGTCTTGGCGAAGTTCTTGACCGCGATGCCCTCGTCACCCGACAGCGGCGACAACAGGATCTGCACCTTATCCTGCTCGATCAGCTTGCGTACGGCACGCACCGCGGAATCCGGCGTCGCGTCGGTCGAAGCAACTATGAATTCGAGCTCCTTGTCGCCGACCTTTTTGCCAAGCACATTCAGCGCCGTCAGGTGGCCGCGCATGCCGTCCTCGCCGAGCACCGTATAGGTGCCTTCCAGCGTTGCGGTGACGCCCACCTTGATCTTTTCCTGGGCGATTGCGGCGCCCGAAAGGAAAAGGCTGCTCAGCGCGATCAGTCCCACACTGCATTTCGACATTGTTCTCCTCCCTGTGTAGCCGAGTTCTGTCCGGCTGAAGTTTCGCGGCGCCCCGTGGCCCTCGAAAGGCTCTCGGCTCTTGAATGAAGGCTAGCCGAAGTCGGATGCCGTGCACGTGTGCGTGCATCTTGTGGCTTGACGAGCAGTCTCATTTTGAATGTTGCGGCGCGATTGGCGTCGGGGTGCAACGCCCGCGAGATTTAAGCTCCATCCGCAACTTGCAATATTTAGTATGTCGTGTTTCACTAAACTGCGGGCGCTTTGCCGTGCGGCCGTCCACGGGCCGCTGAAAGTAATGTTGCCCATGATCGCAGTCCCTTCGGAACTGGATGCCGGCCCGGTTGATGTCGCCATAGGCGCTGGCTTCCGGCGACCGATAGAGTTCGGCAACGTCGATCTTGCCCTTCCGCTTGATGAAGAGATCCGCGAGCACCACGCCGGCACTCGGCGGCTTGATCCGACGGCACGTCCAATTTGAACCGGCCGTTCACTGTCTATTGGGGTGTTTGGACCATCCGTGTCAAATCGGGACCCAGATAGTTCGCGTTACCCGGGCGCATCCTAAGGACGAGCAGCGCTTCGAGGAGTTCTTGAACCACAAACTTCACCTGCCGGTCCTCGCGCTGCCCGGTGAAAAAGGTAATGGGCAGAAGGAAACCGATAGGACCAGGGAAGTCGCCGACGGCGTGCGTGGCGCCGTCGCGCTTGAGACAGGGCATTGGCTGCCCCGACGAAGTCCCAGGCTTTGTCGCGCAACGGTGGCTTACGTTCTTCGCCGAAACGACAGGCAAGTCTCGCTAAAGAAGGCTCCGGCCGTCCTGAGCGCGGGTAACCTGTTGGGGCGCGACCGAGTTGAGTTGAGGCTTTGTCAAAGTGTGATCGGAGGATCAAACGTCGATCTTTGAAACCGATCGTTCGAGTCCGCTGAAAATTGCACCCGCGCCCTCGCTACGTTTGGATCCGCATGCGGCAACTCGTCCTAGATCGCGGCCTTTGCATCCGCGACGCCAACTCTGATCTCCGTCTTTCTCCGGAGCTTCGCGCTTCCGCCCTCCGCACTTTCTCGCGAAGCCTCTGCAATTGAGCAAACAGGCTGACGAGCTCAATCGCCGTGTGACGCAGAACGGCCAAGCGGCTGCAAACCACACTACTCACTACATTACCCCCCAAACAGGTCCTTGCTGGATAACGACCGAAAGCTCGAGTTTGTGACGACCTGCCGATGTGACGTCTAGACGACTGATCATCAGGTCGTCAGTTCGCTTTACGACGATACGCCGAAATATTTTCGAACATCCCTTCAGTCAGTCATGACAGAAATGCCGCCCTCAAAAGAAGAACTTGGATGAGTGCCGCGACACGACGCAGGCGAGGATTGAGCGCATCTATAGTCAAGACCTCTCTGAAGCCCGGCTCGCAATTGAGCCGGTGCATGTCGGCGGCAACGCCGCTCCAGGTCAACTCGGCAAGCGTGGCGCCACATGAGGCCGTCCGCCCGAAGTCGTGTGATGCCACTCAGTTCAGCTTCGCGTCTATGCCGAACCACGTACGCATCAGCACGGCGCGGCATCGAATATCTCCACGGGCCGAACGACCGGCTCCTCGATCCAGGCCTCGCGAGCAAACCAGTTGTGATTGGCCCGACAGACCGGGCAATGAGTATTGCCATAAAATACAATGCTCCGCAGGAAAGCCTCTCGGTCGGACTTAATACCGGTGGGAATCACGCGACCAGTTTGCGGGCATTTGATCATGATCATACCCATGTGAGCCTCCCTCAAGAATTATTCGTTATTAAAGCGAAGAGGACCGGCCGGTTGGAGTGCGTCATCTTCAGTGCGGGTTACTGGGGGGCATCGCGCACTGGGGTCGTTTGTTCGAGCAAAGGGCGGCTTGCTCGTGACGGCGCTTCTCCAACCGGTCGGATCGCTGCTCGAGCGATTCCTTGGATGCTGCCGGTGTTTGGCTCGGCAGCTCGTGGGTATTGATTATGCGGCCGCCCTCGAAGGTGTTTGGGGCGCCACTAAAAGCCGGCCTATCTGAACGGATGCGGCTTTTGTGCGCTCTGTGCCGCTCGCGACGAAAACGAACATGCCGCCCATGGCGGGCAAATCGGCCAACTCAATCACTGGCTTCACTCCACTCTCGTCAACTACTGAATTATTTCCCTGCCACAATTCAATGTGCAAATTAAATTCTGCGCTGTCGGTCTGATTTGCGACTCTTGTCGAATTTTATTTTCGTGCTGTCATGCGTGCGGGTGGGCAATACCGTTGAAAGATGCCAAGCCCGTCGCGGCGGTTCAACGACGCCGTCCCCTTCATTGGTTATCGTTTCGACACAGGGCGCGTCCTTGGTATTGAATGATCGCGTTCGGGTTCAAATGTGAAATAAATTTTGATTATATGGTAAAGACATAAATACCGTTGTTAATTACTGCCAATGACGTAAGCTATTTTTTCAAATTTTTGGCTGGAGGAGACGATGTGGGAATTAAGTCACAAGAAGCATGGCTCTACCTCGGTTGCGCAACAGCTGGCCCAAATGCGCGCGGAATTAGTAAGCATCGGCGAGAAGGAGCGCGTTCTAAGAGAGCGGAGTGCTGATCGCGAAGTTTACCGGTATTTGCTGGACGCTCACCGGTTGATCGCGCGGGCGAGCTTTCTTGAAGAAAAAGTGTTGAATATTTCTCCACCTAGAGCGGGCGAGGGTAGTCAGCTGGCGGCGTGACTGGGTTGTGATTTCGAGATGAAGCACAGTCGGGTGATGTGCACCCGCGCCGAATGTGGACTTGCTGGACGGCGGTCAGGCTGAATTTCCTCGTCGACTGCAGTTCGTTTGATGGCGCCGCGAACAATGCACCGCGGGATGTTGTCGCCGCCGCGTCGGCACAGTGGCGAGACAGAAATCGTTCGTTTTGGTTGGAGCCGTGCTGGAAAAATCATCGGTAGAGATGGTGTTGAAACCGGCCGTCAGTGCAGCCTTTGCGCTGCTGGACGGTCGATCAGTGCTTTTCAGCGAGGCAACGCAGAAGATCTATGAACTGGACCAGGTGGGGGCATTCATTTGGTGCAAGTTGGCACAAGGCGCTTCTTTGGAATGCGTGCATCAGGAGCTCGGCCAGCAAGGCATTGACGAGCACGCAGCGCGCCAGTTCACGCGTCAGGCCATGAATATCTGGATTGATCGAGGGTTGCTCGACCTCGACTGGCGAATGCCGGCCAACTGTACCTTCTCGGCGGTTCTAGGTCGGCGCAAGATCAGTGTCCGGGCTGCAAATTCGAACCTTTTGCAACAGTTGATCTCGCTATTTTGTGTTCCAGACTACAGCGGCGGCGAAGACGATATGGCGATCGAGGCAATGGTGCTGGATGATCAGGTATTCTTCCGCGGGAATGACGCGAGCATCCATAGATGTGAAGCCGGAGCCTTGGCACCCACAATCAAAGCTCACATCACCGAGCGACTTATCCGAAGCGATCGCTGGGTCTTCGCGTTCCATGCCGCTTCTCTTGCGACGTGCGGTATGGGCTTGCTGCTGTGCGGCCAACCGGGAGCCGGAAAGTCGACCCTTACACTGCAGCTGGTGGACGCTGGATTTCAGTACGCCGGCGATGATGTCGCGCTGATTGGGCCTGACGGAACCATTTGCGGAATTCCATTTGCTCTCACTCTCAAGGAGGGGTCATGGGAATTGCTGTCGCGGCTATATGGCGATTGGAAAGACGTGACGCATTGCCGGTCCGACGGCGCTCAGGTGCGGTATTTGCCAATTCCGGACGCGCACAACGGCTGCCTTTCCGCCAGTTGGATCATCTTTTTGAACCGGGTTGCAAGCGGCTCCGTCGAGCTGACCGCGCTGGATCAGCTTGATTCAATGAAGCGGCTCATTGAGAGCGCATTTGCCGCCGACGGGAGAATGTCGCAGGCCGGATTTTTCGCTTTGAAGCGGATTGTTGCAGGCGCGCGATCGTTTCAACTTACCTATTGCGAGTCGGCGGAGGCTCGGGGGCTGCTGATGGACTTATGCAATGGCAAGGCATAGTGCGGCACTGACGAGCCTCTGCAAATGCTTGCGAGGCTTGCCGCCTGTCGATGTGGAGTGGACCTCCGTAATCGGGCTTGCAAACCAGACGTTGACGACGCCGGCGCTTATTGACTTCGTCGAGCAATTTGCATCGGTGTTGCCGGAGGACGTCTGCGCGTATATCCGCCAGATCTATCGCCGAAACGTGCTGCGCAACGATCGGTTGGCCGGTCAATTGGAAGAGGCTGTCGTTGCGATGAACGGCCAGGGAATTACGCCGGTGTTGCTCAAGGGGGCAGCAACGCTGGTGACCGCGCCTGATGAGCGGCGAGGAATTCGGCTGATGTCTGATCTCGATATTATGGTTATGCCCGACGAAGCTGAGCGAGCAGTCGCTGCTCTTCGCGCAATTGGCTATCAAATTCATGAGCGGACGCCTCCCGAAAGCCAGAGATGGTACGTCGAGCTGATGCGGTCGCAGGATGTGGGAATGATCGATCTGCAGCGCGCCGCTTTAGGCCCGACGCACCTCTGCCGTGGTCCTGGATATGCCCTGAACAATTGCCTTCCCATACAGTTGGGGCGGGGGAAGGCTTATATACCCACGCCTACCTACCGAGCGCTTATGTTGATCATCCACGATCAGTTTCAAGACTTTGGTTATTGGCTCGGCGACCTCGATCTGCGACATCTTCTTGAATTGCGAGATCTGAACGATTCCGGCGGGGGCATCGATTGGAATGAGCTTACCTCTTGTGTCTCGGGCGGATTGATGAAGAACGCAGTCGAAAGTCAACTGTTCGCTCTCGCTGAGCTGCTTAGAGTCGAGATCCCGCACCAGCTGCGCTCCCGACTGATTCCGCGTCTGCAGTTCATTCGTCAATTGATGCAAGCGCGCTTTCCCGTCACACGGGTGCCTCTCCTCGCGCTGACGGTTCTGGACCTCAGAAACTACCGCAGGGAGGAGACCATTGTCTTGACGAAAACCAGCGCGCACCGACGTGGATTGTGGTCTGTGCCGAAAGCGAGCACCTTAGAGTTTCTGCTGAGGGCGACGACTGCCGTTCGTGCGGGAAAGGTTTAGCGGCGGCAACGGCCACATCGATCCTTCCAAGAGATGGTAGAACTTGTGCAGTTCCGCAGGGCTAGGAATGCCCCTGACCACCAGCATTTCGATCGGAGGTTTCACCGTTCTCGCGAATCCTGAACTCTTCCAGCGTGTGCCCTGACTGGAGCGCGGCAACCAGCCAGCGAGGCTGCTTCCCACGTCCCGACCAAGTCTCTGTCGGCTGGAGTGGATTGGAGTATTTCGGCACGACCTTCGGGTATTTGCGGCGCGGCGGCTGGCCTGTTCCTGTCTCGGCCCCGCTTTCAGCGCCACCGAATTGATCCGGCTGGTTGAGTTGCGCGAGACGTTTTTCGAGTTCCCGCTTCTCGGCTGTGATTTTTTCGGCAAGTATCTTTGTCAGCTCCTCGTGGAGGAGCCAAAGTTCCTCAAAGTCCATGGCTTCGAGATCTTGCCGACGCATAGCATTCTCGCCACCGTTCGACTGACGCGTGATCCATCTGTCATCCTCACATTTCGAGTATCGTTGCCCGAGCGGCGAATGAACGATGGACCAAAGCCAGTACTTCAAATTGACGCGACAATAAATATATAATATATAATTTAATTATTATTGCGAGAATTATTTTATTAAATTGGCCCGGGCAGATCAGAATTTGCTGCAGGTGCGAAAGAGGAGAGATAATCTTGATCGAGTATCCTCTCGGGCGTCTTCAAGATTCGATCAGCCGGTTTATCGTTCCCTCGGCTGCATTGTCGGACATTCAGGCTCTGACGGCCCAAATCGAGCTCAGACGACGTGCGCTGAGGGATATCGAGGTTATTCGCTCCCGTTTACGGCAATCCGAAGGCCGCGCAGTAATAGGGCTGCCCAGAACAAGGAATAGCAACCCCACGCGCCAACGGTATTCGTTGAGACTGCGGCGTTGCAGATTGCTCTTGCGGCCCGTTTGATGCATCCCTTCGCGCCGGGGCGCTTGAACGGTTCCGCGGCTGCGCCTGGAGCGTATTATCCCCTCCCACCATTAAATTATGCGGATAGCTTGGTTTTCCGGCTTGATTAGCGGCTGCGACGCAGTTATCTGAAACGCGAACTTTGGTTCGGTTCCATACATTTTCTTGGGTAAATCGAATTCACCGTCTTGATTAATGTCAATTGGGGCAATATTAGATGGGCACAACCACACGGTGCGAGCATGTCAACTAAGAAACTCGAATTAGAATCAATGTCCCTTGATGATCTCTGGTCGCTTCATGAGGAGATCAGCGGGATTTTATCGGATCGAATCAAGGCGGAAAAGCGCGAATTGGAGAAGCGCCTGGCGGTTCTCGGGGGCGGGATGGCTGTTTTGGCGGACTCGAGCGGGTCGGGTGCGTCTCCGGCTGCCAAAGCCAGACGCAAATATCCGCGGGTGCTGCCGAAATACCGGAACCCTCAGACGTCCGAGACCTGGTCGGGGCGTGGCAAGCGGCCGCGGTGGCTGGTTGCTGCCATGAAGTCTGGCCGGAGGATTGAGGAGTTTCGCATAGGGGATGCAAGTCCGAAGCTTCGCCGGCGGGCGTGACCTGATCGGCGGGATGGTTGTCCGCCTAATAGGCGTTGCGCCCCCGCAGCACTTCGATGGGAGTTCGCAGCAGGATTGCGAGATCCAGCCGAAGGCTCCAATTGTCGATGTACCAGAGATCATATTGCACACGTGTTTCGATCGTGACGGCTGTGGGGGTTGGGCCGCGGCAGCCGTGGACTTGAGCCCATCCGGTCAATCCTGGCCTGACCCTGCGGCGGAGGGCGTAGTTCCGCACGAGCTTGTCAAACTCTCCGTCGTGAGCCAGGGCATGAGGACGCGGACCCACCAGTGACATGCTGCCATCGAGAATATTTAGCAGCTGTGGCAGTTCATCGAAACTGGTCCGACGCAGCCATTTGCCGACGCGGGTGACGCGTCGGTCGACGGGGTTGGCCTGAAGGATCACGGGACCATCCTCGAGCACATGCATCGTCCGGAATTTGCGGATCAAGAAGATTCGGCCGTTAAATCCGCAACGTTGCTGGCGAAAGAATATAGGGCCGGCAGAATCCAGCTTGATCGCGACTGCGGCCAGCGCAAGCAGCGGTGCCAATATCGTCAAGGCGAGTCCCGCGCCGACAAGATCAATCATTCGCTTGGTCGCGCATTCGAGCGGCTTAAGGGGACCGCGCTGGAGTTCTACGCAAACGGCACTTCCAAGACTCCGCGTCGGATATCGAAGTAATTCGGATGTTGTGCCGACCGGCACGAACATGATCGGGAGCGGCAATACCCGTAAATCTGCAACGAAGGCCCGAAGTTCGTGCCATCGTTCCGGGTTCGTTTCCACCACCACTTGGTCGAACTGGGAACTGCGAATGCAGTCTATCACGCGGGCGGTGAGCCGCCTTCGACAGGCCGGACCGAATCCAACCGGAGGCAGGCTGAACCGTCCCTTGACGCAATAGCCGTGCATTGCCAACGTTTCAGATAGCCCGGCGTCTCTCGATAGCGGTTGATCGCTGATCAGAACAATATTTGTGCTGGCGAATTTTCTGCCGCTCAGGCCCCTTCCGAGAAGCGCCCTGACTCCCCACCGCTCGGCCATTAGCAGGCCTAGGCCGAAGACGGCGAAGAGTGGGCCTGCTTCTTGAAAAGAGCCCGGACGAATTGCAAAGCCGGACACGGCCCAAATCAGGAGGAACAATGATGTCCACGCCAAACAGACCGCCCGAATCTGATTTCGGAAGACGAGGAGCTCAATTGGCCGATACAGGCCGCGGGTCTTCAACAGGCAAACGAGACAGGCTGCGCTGACGAGCGCCAAGCCAAGTGCGTTACTCAAGTCGCCTGCGGCGTGCCCGTTTTGAGCTTGGTACAGCAACGTAGAAACGAGGCTCGCAAACAGAATGGTCGCGATATCCGCACACAGCGCCACGTATTCGATCGAGTCATAGCGGATGGGCCATTTGTGCTGGCGCGATACTGCCGGCGCGGGACTGACACGATCCGTCTCATCCCGATCTGGGAAATGTCGGTTCACGAAATTCATTGTCGGGATACCCCCGAGATTTACTATTTAATTTATTATTAACAGATTGAATCTATCAAGTGGAAAATCGCGGTTCGTGCCATTTAAATGCGCCGTGCGCTACCCGTTACCTCCGGATTCGGCGGATCCTCGATCGCCTGTTCATTAAATGAAATCGCTTGGGGACTACGCGCGCCATTCCTTGTCCCGGAGTCCTTGGTCGGCGACCCAAATTCCGTTCCGGGCGCTGGAACTCGCAACGCAGTCGGATGGGTTCCACTATCAGGTCTGGAGGCCGTGGTTCCATTCACTGAGGGCTGTGCCGCGGAAGTGAGATTGTACGCAATTCGCCGTCACGGGGCCAAAGGACTTTATCGAGAACCCTGTCGAGGATGCCGCGCGCGCATATCGTCGAGATAGTTCGGATCCAACTCCGAAATTAGGCCCTCGAGATAGATCTTCCCCTCGGCTGAGGCTGACCGGTACGCGGCCACAAGCGCTGGTCTGATAGCAGGTCGACGCGTAGCGACGAGGCTGACGTCCCGCTTGATCAAGTCGCGAAATTCAAGCTCCCGTACCACAGCATCTGTAGCGAGCGCGACGGATAGCCTTAACGGAAGCAGATCCAAGTCGTTCGGCGCAGTATAGTACGACATCTTGAGCATGGCTGCCGTCTGGGTCGAATTCTGCTTCGACGCCGCCGCGAGCATGAGCCAAATGTCGCCGCGAAGCGGCGATGAGCGCAATGACCGGGTAAACGCTGCTGGAAGTGCCGTCTTTTGCTCGTCCGCGGCGAGAGCCGGATCGCCGCGAGATGGTGATCCCCCTCGGATCCAAAAGTCTTCACGCCATGCCGCAACTGAAACTGGTTTCGAGATATCGTTCGGCCATACTGCTGCTGCCGAAACAACTGCCGACAGAGAAGACTTACCTCCGAGATACCACCCGGGGAGGACCATCCATATCGTTTGTATGATCAGCGCTATTCCAAGCACCATCATGGCAACGCGTGGCCAAACGGCGACAAAGGCTGACGCGAGCCTTGGACGAGACGCCGGAACTGGACCGGCCATCCAGTCCGAAGCCTCTGTCGATTCCAAGGATACGATCTCCCGGCTCGCGCCGGAGACGCTTTGACCGAACGCTAGCCCAAAAAGCGCAGCGACCAAAAGCGATGCGCCCAAACCCAGAATTCCATGATCGGCGAAGGCTAGTATCGGTAGTGCAATCGCAGCGCCGGCGCCCAAGGCTGGGTACACATAATCGTAAGCTCGTGACAGAGAGCGCCTGATCAGAATACAAGCGCCGAGCATTGCTATCACTACGAGGCCGCAAAGGAAGGCCCACCCCATGTCTATAACAATTGTGGCGGCAGCCGTTGGCCTTTCTCGCGGGGCGCCAATTCCAATGTCCCGATAGAGAGGCAAAAGCACCGTCGAAGCGCCGGCACCGGATCCCGCCGGCCTGACGTCCTGTAGCATCCGTTCTGTCGCGATCTGGCTGCTCGTTGACAAGGCGATCGTCAGATCGGTGTTCGTCCTGAACGGAATGACCGTTACGCTGGCAATAAAAAATACTGCGGCGGTTGCGAAAACGCCAGCGGTACCCCACACGCCCAAGAACCACCTGCGAATAGCGAACACCGAGAGCAAGATTCCTGATCCAAGGAGGGCGGCAACAACGGCGGTGGAGTTGGTCCGAATGAGCAGCGCGCCCAAACAGACAATCATTGCGATGATCGCGGCGGACAGAGCAGGGAGCGGGGCTGGCGCAATTTTTCCTGGCCGACTGTGCCGCCGTAATTGATCGACTGCGCGTATTGCCGTCGCGCAGGACAGCAAGACGCCGAGCACTGCGACGGTTGAGCCATCGGGTCCGGCGATAACGGTTGCTTCCTTGCCGAACCACATGGCTGTCGCAATAGTGGTTATCGACAGTAGAATGTGCAGGACTTGCGCCGCGCGATATCGGTCAAGCGTGATGACTGCAGTGATGAGGGCGGCGGCGAGCACAGCGCAATACTGCGCGAGCGAGAACACAGTTGCCCCAGTATCGACCGTGATTTTTTCGGCGAGAGGCTCGTTCAAGGCCGCCGAAGCAGTCGCCCAGATCGGATTGCCGAGTGTGTCCACGGGCATCGGCACTGCCTGTAGCGCCATCCAGAGCGCGGGAGCCGCGAGTACAACGACCAGACCAGGCCGGAGCAGCCTGGCGAGCCCGAGGGAGCTGGATGATGGAAAGATCGCTACAACGAGTGCCGCTGTTGCAAGTATGGACGACGCCAACACCCAGCTTTGCAGGCTTTCCGGTATTGCGAGCGCCGCGGTAATCGCCACTAGCTCGGCTAGCATGACAAGCCGGATTATCATGTAAACACCATCTTGTGGTGCGGCCACTCCGCTGATCCGCCAGCCGGAGAACGGGGAGACCGCTACGAGACAGCCTCAGGAGCCGGAAAGACCATAACGGATGTAGTGGCTATCATGATAGTAGTAGCTCCGGTGCCCGTCGTATCGAGCCATGGCCTTGGTATCCGTTTTGCTGAGAACTGTCCCAATCAGCAATTCGTGAACGTTGGGTGCGGTGTGCAGTGCGTGCTGGACGACATCAATTTTGGTGCGGCCCCATTCAACAACTAGAATATAGCCGTCTATTAGAGATGAAGTGGCTCGGACATCGACCAACGGGGTCAGTGGGGGAAGGTCGACGATGACGTAGTCATAGTCAGCTCGCAGGCGGTCGAACAGTTTGCTTATCGCGTCGGCGCAAAGAATTTCGCTGGTGTGAAGCAGAGGTCCTCGCCGTGCGGCGGGTAGAAATGCAAGATTGGTAGTCGGATCTCGCCAAATTGTGTCCGCCAGGGATCGGCTGCCGTTTGCAACTTCGATGATTCCGTTGACAGCCTTGGGCGCAAAGATCGCAGAAAGTGAGGGATTCCTGAGGTCGCAATCGACGATGATAGCTTTCTTGCCGGTGTGTCCGATCAATTGCGCGAGCGAGGCTGCAATCGTGGTCTTCCCCTCATTCGGCAGGGCCGAGGTAATGCCGATGACCTGGGAGGAGAGTTTCGCTGGATTGTGGTCGATGGCTAGCTTGATGGAACGGATTGCCTCGGTATATCGAGATAGCGGCATCCCGATCACGGTCCGATGAATTGCGGTCGGAGACGAAGCTATCCGTTGCTGAACATCATCCTGGGTTTGCTGGAGTCCAACCGGTGGTTTCGGAGATTTGCGGGCCGGCAACAATGGGACCAAGGATAAGCAAGGCAATTCCAACACAGTTTCCACTTGTGAAGAGGTACGAAAGACGCGGTCCATGAGGTCTCTGAGGAGCGCCAAGCCGATGCCCAGCGCGAAACCGCCGAGGATGCCGAGCGCCAGCACCAGCCTTGTCTTTGGCTTGCTCTTACTCGGTGGCGGCGAAGCGGGAAAAAGTACCCGCGTTTCTGAGATGGAAAATGTCTCCTGCTGGGCCGAGCCCATGTAACGCTGCAGGAAGGTCTCATACAGACTACGCAAGCCTTTTGCCCGGCTTTCCAAATCCCTGATAGTCAGCTCAGCAGAATTGACTGAACGGGACCGCGAAACGGCCGCAGACAGCTGCTTTTCAATTTCTTGCTGCCGCTGCTTGGCGAGTTCAAACTCGCTTCGGCTGACTTCGGCAAGTCTTTTGACTTCGTCGAAAATGGAGACGCGAAATTCCCGCGCGCGGTTCCGGATATTGACGACTGCCAGGTGGTCGCGCCCCACCCTGGCCGACAACTCGGCCTCGCGCCTCGTGAGTTCTAGATACTGCTGACGCAGCCCCGTAATGATTTGACTGTTCATCGCATCGGCCCCGACAGCGTCCAGAGTGGCCATCGAGGACGGCTTTGTCGGATCGGAGGCAAGGAGAGTTTCGTAGCGAGCCAACTTGGCCGTGGCCTCGGAGATCTGGGCGCGTGCGGCACCCAATCGACTGTTGAGTTCCGTGATCTGCTGCTCGTCGATGGGCTTTCCGTCCGAGGACACGATATTGTTCTGGGCCTTGTAGACGTCGACGGCACGTTGTGCCGCGAGGGCTTGGTCACCAAGATCGCGCAGCCTCTCCTGCAGCCAGCTTGTTCCCCTGCGATTGGCATCGAATTTTGCATTGAGCTGGTCCGCAACATAAGTATTGGCTACCGCGTTGACGATCTCCGCGGCTCGGGTTGCGGTGCTCGAACTAAAGCTGATCTCAATGACGTTGCTGAACCCGACACGCCCTGCCGAAAGCCGATTCAGAAATGCGTCTACGAGTGCGTCCGACGGTCCGGTCTGCGTATAGGGCGGGCTATCCTTCTTCGGCCCAGGCGAGGCCCACGACCGAATTCGCTCCCAGAGCGACTGTAGAGACAGCCCTGACCCATTGAAGTCCGGATCGTCCGCCAGTTTCAACTGGTCGATGACCGCAACCGCAGTGGCCTTTGATCTCAGGAGCTGAAGCTGGGTCTCGATTTGACTGAGATCGAAAGCCGGCTCGGCGAGAAGTGATTGCTGCTGGACAAATTGGGGCTTTGGATTGGCCAACAGGATCTGAACCTGCGCGGTATACGTCGGAGACGCCAACCGGAGATAGAGCAGGCTGGCTGCAGTTACGAGTCCAGCAGTGACAAGGATCACGAGATATTGGCGTCGCAGGAGCCCGATGCCGAAATTGATGACGTCGTTGATTCCGCTGCCGTCTGCCTGAACGGGTTGAGCTAGCCCGGTCACCGGCAGCCGTAATCTATCCGTGTGTCGAAGATTGTTCTGGAGCATCACGTACCTGTCCGACGGTGGGTCACGTTGGGGCCGCCCGGCCGCAGACTACGTTTCGGGAAGGCGTGCGGGCGGCGGGGGATTATATGCATATAAAAATCTGCTTGCCAAATTAAATAAATCATATATTAATTGAAATGAAATTGAAAATGACGGCCGATCTGCCGTTTTCGGTCCGACGTTGGCAAAATGGAGGACATTCCAGAGGTTACTGTCTTGCCGGTATTTGCATCGAGAATAATGTGAGCGTTTCGAGACGGATCGGCGGGTGGATAATTAAATTCCGTCGGATATTTTACGGTCCGTCGCAACGAACCCCGATGGGGAAATTGAGGGCCGGCAGGAGGGTGCCCAATGCTGGAACTGCGATCCTTGGCGATCCCTGATGTCAAAGTAATTCGAACAGATCGGTTTTCCGATGCCCGCGGCTACTTCTGTGAGACCTTTCAGCGATCGGCTTTTGCTGAGAAGGGAATCCTCCATGACTTCGTTCAGGATAATCAGTCCAGCTCGGATCGGATCGGCACGGTGCGCGGCTTGCATTTCCAGCGACCGCCTTTCGCCCAGGCCAAGCTCATACGGGTATTGAACGGGGCCATTCTCGATATTGCCGTTGATCTCCGGCGTTCGTCGCCCAACTTCGGCAAGCACATCGCCATCCAGTTGGATAGCGAAAGCGGTGAGCAGCTGTTCATTCCGAAGGGATTCGCGCATGGGTTCTGTACCCTGCAGCCCAACACCGTCGTCTTGTACAAGGTCGACCAGGTCTACGCCCCAAGTCATGACGGCGGAGTCTATTGGGCTGATCCCGCATTAGCGATCAAGTGGCCAGTCACACCGTCGGAGGCTCAGATATCGCCAAAGGACCAGACCCTTCCTGCGCTCAGCCAGCTTGCTTGCGTTTTTGAATAGTGGAGATGAGTAGAATGCGTATTCTGGTGACCGGCGGAGCGGGCTTTATCGGTTCTGCTGTGTGTCGCCGTTTGGTGCTGCAGACCGGTGTCGCGGTGGTCAACATCGATAAGTTGACATACGCAGCCGACCTGACTTCGCTGGCAAGCATTGAGGGGCTGGGGTCTTATGCGTTCCTGCAGTCAGACATCTGCGATCGCGAGGCTATGGATCTCGCGTTCGCCGACTACGAGCCGGATGCGATCATACACCTTGCCGCCGAAAGCCACGTCGACCGGTCGATCACCGGACCCGAGGCTTTCGTCAGCACCAATATAGTTGGTACCTACACGCTGTTAGAGGCGGCCAGGACCTACTACGAACGGCTGCCGCTTCCGCGGCAGAAGCAGTTCCGCTTCATCCACGTATCGACAGACGAAGTCTATGGGTCATTGGGGTCGGAGGACTTGTTTCGCGAGGACACGCCCTACAGGCCGAGTTCGCCGTATTCGGCCAGCAAGGCGGCCTCGGACCACCTCGCACTCGCGTGGTTTCGAACCTACGGTCTGCCGGTCATCGTATCGAATTGTTCGAACAATTACGGGCCGTACCAGTTCCCGGAAAAGCTCATCCCGCTGACGATCCTCAATGCGCTCGACCGGAAGCCGCTACCGGTCTATGGCGACGGCAGAAATATTCGCGACTGGCTTCACGTCGATGATCATGCCGCCGGCCTGATAAGACTTCTGTACGAAGGAAGACCGGGCGAGAAGTACAATTTCGGCGGAGATGGCCAGCGATCCAACCTGGAGGTGGTCACCCGGATTTGTGACGTGGTGGATCGGTTATCCCTGGGCGGGGGAGCGAGACGATCTCTCATTACTTTCGTGCCGGATCGTCCGGGGCATGATGCGCGCTATGCAATCGACGCGTCAAAGGCACATCGCGAACTTGGCTGGGAACCGACGAGGACCTTCGAACAGGGATTGGCCGAAACGGTCGGATGGTATCTCAAAAACCGTGCATGGTGGGAGCGTACTCGCTGCGGTGTCTATGACGGCTCGCGCCTGGGTCTCCTCGTCGCCCAACATTGAGGTGAAGATGACAGATCGACCCATCCTCATTGCCGGGCGGAATGGTCAGTTGGCAAAGTGTCTTCGTGAACTCGCTGCGATGCGGGGTCTGCCTGCGGTGGCTCTCGGGCGCCGAGAACTCGATCTGGAGAACCGCGAAGGGATTGACAAGATCATCGCGTCGATCGCGCCGTCTGCAATCATCAATACGGCCGCTTATACCGCGGTTGATCAAGCTGAATCTGAAGCAGCGAAGGTGTTCAGCATCAACCGCGATGGCGCGGCGACGCTAGCAAATGTCGCTTGGCGGATGAACATTCCACTCATCCATCTCTCGACCGACTATGTATTCGACGGAGCGAAACCGGATGCGTACGACGAAAGCGACATTCCCGCGCCGTTGAACGTCTACGGCGCGTCGAAGCTTGCCGGCGAAGCTGCCGTATTGGCCGCGCATCCGCTCGCGACCGTGATCAGATGCTCGTGGCTTTACAGCCCTTATGGCAGCAACTTCGTTCGAACGATGATGCGGCTATGCGAGACGCAGCCCAGCGTAAGGGTTGTTCGGGACCAACATGGAAATCCGACCTATGCATTCGACCTAGCTGAGGCCGCCCTTCGAATCGCAGAACGGTCAGTAACGGACGATCGGAGGGCCACGGCCGGTATCTTTCATCTCGCCGGTCAAGGCGCGACAAGCTGGCACGGCTTTGCGCAGGCAATCTTCTACGAGCTTTCCCGTCGTGGAGCGCGGATACCGGCGCTTGAGGCCATCCCGACTGAAGAGTTTCCGACCGCTGCGCGTCGGCCACGGAACTCGTGCCTGGACTCATCTAAGGCCGAACGCGTGTTCGGGATTCGATTGGCGCCTTGGCGCCATTCACTTGAAGCCTGTCTCGACCGGCTAGTCGGAGAAGGAGAAACCGATGCTGAGGGGAATCGTGCTGGCTGGCGGCAGCGGAACGCGCCTCTATCCGATCACGCACGTGGTCAGCAAGCAGTTGCTCCCGATTTATGACAAGCCGATGATCTATTATCCCTTGTCGACGCTGATGTTGGCAGGGATCCGCGAGATTCTGATTATCACCACGCCTTCAGACCGGTGTCAGTTCGAACGGTTGCTGGGGGACGGTAGCCAATGGGGCATTCGTCTCAGCTACGCGGAACAAGCCCGTCCGGCCGGTCTCGCGGACGCCTTCATTGTTGGTGCCGATTTCATCGGAAGCGATCGTGTGGCGATGGTGCTTGGGGACAATATCTTCTTCGGCGATGGCCTGAGCGAACTGCTTGCCAGGGCGGCAGGACGTGAGCAAGGCGCAACAATATTCGCCTATCACGTGCGGGACCCAGAACGATATGGCGTCGTCGCGTTTGATGAGGCGGACCGCCCGGTATCGATCGAGGAGAAGCCCAGACAGCCGGCTTCGAACTGGGCAATTACGGGGCTGTATTTTTTCGATAATCGCGTTGTCCACTACGCTCGTCGCGTCGAGCCGTCGTCGCGTGGAGAGCTCGAGATTACCGATCTTCAGATGCGCTACCTTTCGGCCAGCGCGCTGCACGTTGAGCGGATGGGGCGGGGGTTTGCCTGGCTGGATACCGGCACGGTCGAGTCTCTCATCGATGCAGGGACGTTCGTGCAGACCCTCGAAAAGCGGCAGGGAATGAAGATTGCCTGTCTCGAGGAGGTTGCCTTCAGACTCGGCTTCATCAATCGGGATCAACTTATCGCGCTGGCGCAACCGTTGGAGAAGAGCGGCTACGGCAAATATCTGAGCGAAGTCACTCGGCTAACGCATTTCGCTTCGAAATAGCGCTACGCAGCCGACATGTACAATTATGTTAAATGTATATGCCCATTGAATTGACGGCGGTAAAAAAAGAGAATTAAATAGGAATAGTAGATTTATTTAATCGGTTCGGCCATGCTGTTTCAAAAAGCGAGCGTCTTTAGTCGGGGAGCTCGGGCCGTTTTTCCAACGGACGATATTCCCGAGGGGGCGGATGTTTTTTGGCGAGAATCGCCGTTGTGGGATGCGTTCGAGGGCTCCGAACCTCGCGGACTTTGGGTTCCGCCGTTTGCTCATCTGCCAGCAGGCGAGTCATCCAGTCTTCCCCGTCTCTTCTCCGCACCTTTCCAGTCGCGATTGTCTAATCTGCTGTCTTCGACCTCTTTGACGAGCCGCTATCAGAGCTTGGTCCCGACATTCCCATCTGCGGCAAGCAAAGGGACGTCGCCGCCATCGTCATCGATTTCGACCCCGGGCACCACCCACTGGACCAATTCCAGCGACGGGGCCTGGAATGTCGCTACGAACTGGAGCGCCGGCGTCCCGGGCATCATTGACTCTGCGTTCCTCGATGCGGCGGGAGCGTATGTCGTCACCAGCACGGCGAGCGTTGATATCAAGAGCCTGGTCGTTGATGCAGGCGCGACGCTTTCGTTCGGTGCCGGGTCGCGATTTATCGTCGAAGGCGATGTAGTGAACAATGGGACTGTCGAAGCTGAATCGCTTCTTGGCGATCGCATTGCTACAGGTGACTTTAAGGCCCACGTCAGCGGCACAGGATCTTTCGAAATTTCAGACAAGGCGATCCTGGAGATCGGGGGTTCGGTTTCCGGGCAGTTCTTGAATGGATCGTTCTCCGGCATAACCGTGTCGTTCGACACGGGAAGTGGCACGCTGGTCCTCGATCAGTCGGCCAAGTTCCATGGGCTGATCGCAGGGTCGTCGCCGGGGGCACCGCTTTCGCCAGAGAACCTCATCGACCTGAAGGATCTACCCTTCACATCGTCGATGTCGGCGACCGTCCACTACGACAATAGCTCGAATATCAGCATAGTCGATTTCAGCAATGGTGCGGCCAATATCACCTTGCTGTTCTCGGGGATGGACTCGAATTGGAATTTCAAAAGCGATGGGCAGGGAGGCACCCTTGTCTCCGATCCACCCACGAATCCCATCGTACTGGAAAACCAGAAGCCAGGTACGCCGAAAAGCGTCTGGCAGATTCAGCCGGGCGACAATTCGAATCTGACCCAGGGGTTTGCGACAGCAATCAGCACCAATGTCGGCGGGACGGTCCAACTCAAGATCAACAACCTGACCGGCAACCCGAACTATCGCGTCGATGTTTACCGGCTGGGCTATTACGGCGGCGATGGTGCCAGATTGGTTACGAGCCTGCAGCACCAGGCCGCAACTGCGGTCGTCCAACCCGCTCCATTGAGAGACCCGTCGAGGGGGCTCGTAGACGCCGGCAATTGGAGCGTGACCGACTCCTGGAGCGTGCCGACCGATGCGGTCTCGGGCGTCTACATCGCCAGCGTCGTCAACGGCACTGAGATTTTCCAGATCCCGTTCATCATAAGGAACGACGCTTCGCACAGCGACATCGTTCTCCAGACAAGTGATGAGGACTGGCAAGCCTACAACGGCTGGGGAGGGGCCAACCTTTATTTCGGGAACGGCCCGGGCATCAACGGATCAGCCTTCGCGGTCAGTTACAATCGCCCCCTCGTAACGCGTGACGGCGAGGGAACCTTTTCCGAGGGGGGAGACTCTCCGTTCACGGCTGAGTTTGCGGCCATTCAGTGGCTCGAGCAAAACGGGTACGATGTCTCCTACATTTCTGGAATCGATGCTGCGACAAACGGCTCGTTGTTGCTCAATCACAAAGTCTTCATGGACGCGGGGCATGACGAGTATTGGACCGAAGCTCAGCGCGCCAACGTAGAGGCCGCAGCGCATGCTGGCGTGAACCTCGCGTTTCTCACAGGCAACGAGATCTTTTGGAAAACAAGGTTGGCACCCAGCATCGATGGCAGCGGATCAGCCAGCCGCACACTCATTAGCTACAAGGATACGCACGCAAATGCGCTGATTGATCCAACAGGACAGGCGACCGGAAATTACTCTGACCCGCGGTTCGGTCCGCCTCTTCCCTCGAATGAGTTGACCGGTACATTGTTCGCGGTCAACGCATTTCGGTACGATACGATCACGATACCGTATCCAATGACCCAATTGCGCTTCTGGCGCAATACAGCCGTCGCGCAAACGGCTTCCGGGCAGATTGCCTCGCTCGTACCGGGCCTATTAGGCGTCGAATGGGACGTCGCACCCGACAACGGATTCCGCCCAGCGGGGTTGATCAGTGTCTCATCTTCAACATTGCAGGTTAATGGACAGTATCTCCTTGACTATGGCAATGCGTTCGCAGATGGCACAGCGACCCACAATCTCGTAGTGCATCGGGATCCCGTTAGTGGTGCACTGATATTCTCCGCCGGTTCAATCAACTGGCCATGGGCGCTTGCTAGCGACCACGACGGACCGGCCACTCCGGTAGATCCGAACGTACAGCAGGCGATGGTTAACCTGTTCGCCGACATGGGGGTTCAGCCGGCGACGCTGCAAGCGAACTTGACCGCCGCGACCCAGTCGACAGACGGTACGGCGCCGACCTCTGGTATCACCAATCTCTCGGCTGCCAGCGTTGTCGAGGGACAATCGATCACGGTGACGGGAACGGCCGCTGACGCGGGTGGAAAGATTGCCGGCGTCGAAATCTCCACGAATGGTGGAACAACCTGGCATCCAGCCAACAGCAACGTCGGCGCGACGAACGTGACGTGGTCATACACGTTCGTCACAGGGGCTCAGGGGACATATAATCTCAAGACCAGAGCGGTCGACGACAGCCTGAACCTGGAAGCACCGGGTGCAGGGGTTACCTACACCGTCACGCCGTCTTCCAACCTGACACTCTTCAATATTACCGATACGCCTGCGGTGATCTCAAATAGCGATTCCGGCTCAGTTGAGCTTGGTGTCAAATTCGTCCCCGCCGTGTCGGGCAAGATCACCGGCATTCGTTTTTACAAGGGGCCTGAGAATACCGGTACCCATATCGGTGATCTCTGGACCACAAACGGCACCCTGCTTGGGAGCGCCACCTTCACCAACGAGACGGCGAGCGGCTGGCAGCAGGTTAATTTCGCCACTCCGATCACTGTTAACGCTGGCGTGACGTATGTTGCTTCCTATCACACGAACACCGGTCACTATTCCTCAACCGATTTCTACTTCATCAACTATGGAGGCCTTACGAAAGGGGCGCTCACTGCGCCTGGCAGCAGCCTCAACGGCGTCTTTGCCTATGGCAGTGGTCCGATCTTCCCCGATGACGTTTCCTCTACGAAAGCCGCAAATTACTGGGTCGACGTCGTTTTCTCTGATTCAGGCACGACGTCGCCGCAAGCTAACGGGGACAGTGGATTCACGGTTACCCAGAATGGTGTGCTGAACATTCCGGCATCAGCGCTGCTAGCGAACGACACCAACCCATCCGGATTGGCTTTCTCACTTACTGGCGTCAGTAATCCGGTCAATGGAAGCGTAAGCTACAATGCGCAAAACCAGACCGTGACCTTTACCCCTGCCAATGGCTATGCCGGGACAGCGGGTTTCGCCTACACGATCACAGACACGAGCGGCCAAAGCGGGGCCGGCCAGGTGTCGCTCAAGGTCGATTATCTGGTCTCTGCGCAGAGCCTGTTCGGCACCAATGATGCGCCAGGAGTCGCCAATTCCGGCGATACCAGCCCCGTCGAAGTTGGGGTCAAGTTTACCGCATCCGTGAACGGAACAATAACCGGCCTGCGCTTCTACAAGGGATCTTTGAATACCGGTCCCCATGTTGCGGATCTCTGGAGCTCGACCGGTACCCTGCTTGCGACTGCCACATTCACGAACGAGACAGCCAGCGGCTGGCAGCAGGTCAACTTCTCCACCCCTGTGGCCACCACGGCAGGCGCCACCTACGTCGCGTCCTATCACACCATCGGTAATTATTCCGGTACGCAGAACTATTTCACGACATCGCTTACCAACGGCCAGTTAACGGCTCCGGCTAGCGGCAATGGCGTCTATGGCTACGGATCCGGAAGCGTTTTCCCGACCAACAGCTATAACGCCAGCAACTACTGGGTGGACGTCGTCTTCAACGGATCCTCCACCACCAACAATACGCCGCCAACCGCAGTTGCTGACGTCGGTGATGCCACCGAGAAGGGCGGCGTGAACAACAGCACCGCTGGCACAGCGGCCACCGGCAACTTGCTGACCAACGATACCGATCCCGACGCAGGCGATACCAAGGCGGTCAGCGCCGTCAGCTTCGGCTCGACCAGTGGCACACTCGGTTCAGCGCTCTCTGGAGCGCATGGCAGCCTCGTGCTCAATGCCTCGGGCACCTTCACATATGCGGTCAACGAGACGGATCCGGCCGTGCAGGCCTTGCGATTGTCGACCAACACGCTGACCGATTTCTTCAATTACACGATGCGCGACACCGCCGGCGCCACGTCGTCGACCACGCTCACCGTTACAATTCATGGCGCCAACGACGCGCCGGTGCTGGCCGTCCAGACCGGCGATCAGACCGCGATAGTCGGTACGTCATTCTCCTTGACGCTGCCTGCGGGCACCTTCACCGACGTTGATTCCGGGGAGTCTCTCGCTTACACAGCGACCGCCGCCGACGGCACGGCACTTCCCGCATGGCTGACCTTCAATGCCTCGACACGGACCTTCAGCGGTACACCAACGTCCAGCAATGCTGGCACCCTCAGCATCAAGACATCGGCCACCGATCTCGGCGGTCTGTCGGCCAGCGAGACGTTCAATCTCACGGTGACGACAGCGTCGTCCCCAACCGTGAGCCTGTTCTCGAACTCGGACACGCCGGCCATTCTGTCGGATTCCGATGCGTCGCAAGTCAATCTTGGCGTGAAATTTACCTCGTCCGTGGCAGGCACGATCACCGGCATCAAGTATTACAAGAGCGCAAATGACCCCGGGACTCATACGGGCTCGTTGTGGAGCAGCACCGGCACGCTGCTGGTGAGCGCGACGTTCACCAACGAGGGCAGCAGTGGCTGGCAGACCGTCACGTTCAGCAATCCCGTTTCGATCGCGGCTGGCACGACCTACGTGGCGAGCTTTCACAGCAACGGTCATTATGCTTCCACCACCAACTACTTCACCGCCGCTCGCACCAGCGGTCCGCTCACGGCTCCGGCTAGCGGCAATGGCGTCTACACCTACGGAACCGGCAATCTGTTCCCAACCAGCTCGTATAACGCCAGCAACTACTGGGTGGACGTCGTCTTCAACGGATCCTCCACCACCAACAATACGCCGCCAACCGCAGTTGCTGACGTCGGTGATGCCACCGAGAAGGGCGGCGTGAACAACAGCACCGCTGGCACAGCGGCCACCGGCAACTTGCTGACCAACGATACCGATCCCGACGCAGGCGATACCAAGGCGGTCAGCGCCGTCAGCTTCGGCTCGACCAGTGGCACACTCGGTTCAGCGCTCTCTGGAGCGCATGGCAGCCTCGTGCTCAATGCCTCGGGCACCTTCACATATGCGGTCAACGAGACGGATCCGGCCGTGCAGGCCTTGCGATTGTCGACCAACACGCTGACCGATGTCTTCAATTACACGATGCGCGACGCCGCCGGCGCCACGTCATCGACCACGCTCACCGTTACAATTCATGGCGCCAACGACGCGCCGGTGCTGGCCGTCCAGACCGGCGATCAGACCGCGATAGTCGGTACGTCATTCTCCTTGACGCTGCCTGCGGGCACCTTCACCGACGTTGATTCCGGGGAGTCTCTCGCTTACACAGCGACCGCCGCCGACGGCACGGCACTTCCCGCATGGCTGACCTTCAATGCCTCGACACGGACCTTCAGCGGTACACCAACGTCCAGCAATGCTGGCACCCTCAGCATCAAGACATCGGCCACCGATCTCGGCGGTCTGCCGGCCAGCGAGACGTTCAATCTCACGGTGACGACAGCGTCGTCCCCAACCGTGAGCCTGTTCTCGAGCTCGGACACGCCGGCCATTCTGTCGAATTCCGACGCGTCGCAAATCAACCTTGGCATGCAATTTACCTCGTCCGTGGCAGGCACGATCACCGGCATCAAGTATTACAAGAGCGCAAATGACCCCGGGACTCATACGGGCTCGTTGTGGAGCAGCACCGGCACGCTACTGGCGAGCGCAGCTTTCACCAACGAGAGCAGCAGCGGTTGGCAGACCGTCACGTTCAGCAATCCCGTGTCCATCGCGGCTGGCATCCCCTACGTCGCGAGCTTTCACAGCAACGGCCACTATGCTTCCAGCACCAGCTACTTCACCGCCGCTCGCACCAACGGTCCGCTCACGGCTCCTGCGAACTTCAATGGAGTCTACACCTACGGAACAACCAATCTGTTCCCGACCAGTAGCTATAGCGCAAGCAACTACTGGGTCGACGTCGTTTTCAAGGGATCCAGCGGCAGCAACCAGCCACCGGTGGCTACGAATGATAGCGGCTTCGACGCCACCCAAGGCATCCCGTTTACCATCGTCGGGGCGGCACTGCTTGCCAACGATACCGATCCGAACGGCGACGCTCTGACGATCACTGGCGTGAGCGGTGCCGCTAATGGGACCGCGACCTTCAACGCCCAGAACAATTCGGTGACGTTTACGGCAGCGAACGGCTTTACCGGGCCGACTTCTTTCGACTACTCCATCTCAGATGGCCGGGGTGGCACTGCAAGCGCCTCCGTCAACGTGACGGTACACGCGCCATCGTCCAACGTGTTTAGCCTGTTCGGCTCCAATCCCACACCGAGTGTTGTATCGGCCAACGATGGCAGCGGGATTGAGGTCGGGATGAAATTCCAGGCGTCCACCTCGGGCGATATCACCGGACTGCGTTTCTACAAGGGACCGTCCAACACGGGGACTCACGTTGCAGATCTGTGGAGCAGTACCGGTACGCTTCTGGCCACAGCCGTATTCGCCAACGAAACGGCAAGTGGCTGGCAGCAGGTCAACTTCAGCTCTCCGGTGACGATCGCTGCGGGGACCACGTATGTTGCGTCCTACCACAGTTCGGGCGGTTACTCATCCGATCCAAGCCTCTTCGCTAGTTCCGTCACGAGCGGGCCGCTTACGGCTCCGTCATCTTCATCCAGCGGCGGCAACGGCATTTACGCTTACGGGACCGATAGTCTGTTCCCGACGAATAGCTTCAATGCGACGAGCTACGCCGTCGACGTACTATTCAGACCTCAGCTAGCAGCATAGGAGACGTAAGATGCACGCCGAACTTTATACCGACGGAATCGAAGAAATTACCGTCAGCGGAACCATCGTCCGCGTCGATCTGGTCAGTCTTTCCCCAACGGAGCGTGATGCCAACAATGTCCCGAAACGCGTGTTTTCTCAGCGTCTGATTTTGTCGGTCGAAGCCTTCGCCAATTCGGTCGATGTGATGCAGAAGGCGCTTCAGGGTTTGGTCGACGCGGGCGTGGTCCGGCGGAATCAGCCAGCTGAGCCGCACAACGGTGCGTCGATCGTACGCGATGCGCTAGCGCCCAACACGCCGCGGTCTCATAATGTCTCTTCAAATTTCCGGTGAAATCGACGCCGCTGGCAGCGCGGAGGACCGGGTTGTGGACCCGCCCGGATTGGCGACGCAGACGGCATTGGAATGCTTGTCCAAGGTTTCCGGTCATCACGGCATCGACCTGCCGGTCGAACGTTTGAAGCACGCCTATGCCGTAGCCGGCCCGCTCTCGTTGAATCTCCTGTTGCGCATGGCGAAGGATGCAGGCCTGCGTGCGAGAAGCACGAAGATGGACTGGGGTGCGCTGATCCGTCTCGGAGAAGCCTATCCGGCGCTGGCTCGGCTCGCCAATGGCAACTGGGTCGTTGTCCTTGGTGCGGGACTGGGAGCTGAGGGCACTGAGGTCGTCAGTATCTTCGACCCGCTCGCCGACCGCAAGCACGAGGTCTTGGTTGTCGACGGAAACCGATTCTGTACCCGATGGACCGGTGACACGATCCTGATCAAGCGCGAGCAGTTGACACAGGGTGGTCGGAGGAGTTTCGGCCTCCGGTGGTTCGTACCGGAATTGCTTCCTCAATGGCGACTGTTTAGAGACGTCGCGATTGCCGCCATCCTGCTCTACGCCCTGGGTCTCGTCATCCCGATCTTTTTCCAGCTCGTCATCGACAAAGTTCTGGTTCACGAGAGCTTCACCACGCTCTACGTACTCTCGGCAGGGGCGGCCGTGGCACTCATATTTGACGCGATATTCGGCTTTCTGCGGCGCTACCTGCTGCTTTATGCGACCAATAAGGTCGACATTCGAGTTGCTACAAAGACGTTCGGTCATCTCCTCGGGCTGCCGGTCACCTTCTTCGAGCACATGGCTGCGGGAGTCCTGGTCAAGCACATGCAGCAAGCGGCCCGGATCCGCGAATTTCTTACCGGGCGACTATTTTTAACCACGCTCGACGCGCTTTCGTTATTCGTCTTCCTCCCGGTACTTGCGCTCTACAGCGTCAAATTGACGTTTCTGGTTCTGGCCTTCACTGCCACGAGCGGCGCTGTTGTCGGCCTGCTCATGGGCCCTTTCCGGCGACGTCTTTACGATCTTTATCAGGCGGAAGGTGCGCGGCAGGCTCTCCTCGTCGAAACAGTTCACGGTATGCGCACAGTGAAGTCGCTGGGGATGGAGCCCGTGCAGGGCAGGGTTTGGGATAGCCGCTGTGCACAGTCGGTGGCCATGCGATTCGGTGTCGAGAAGATTTCCGCAGGCGCCCAGGCGCTTACCGGATTTCTCGAGAAGATCATGACGCTTGGGATCATCGCTGTCGGAGCACTCGACGTCTTCGCTGGAGAAATGACAATCGGCGCGCTGGTCGCCTTTAACATGCTGGCCGGGAGGGTCTCCGGACCACTGGTCCAGCTCGTGACCATGGTGCATGAATACCAGGAAGTTGCTCTTGCCGTGAAAATGCTCGGCGAGGTGATGAATCAGAAGCCTGAGCGTGATGGTAGGAAAGATGGGCTGCGGCCGGACCTTGCCGGCAAAATCGAGTTCGAGAGTGTTTCTTTTCGCTACGGAGCTGAGGGAGCGCCGGCGCTTGATGATGTCTCCTTCGTCGTCGAGCCGGGTTCGATCTTCGGGATCGTGGGCCGGAGCGGCTCCGGCAAGACGACGCTCACGAGGCTGATTTCGGGCATGTATCCGGTGCAGCAGGGGGTGCTACGTATCGACGGATATGATTCGAGGGAGCTCGACCTGGCGCACCTGCGCCAAAAGCTCGGTATCGTCTTACAGGATAACTTCCTGTTTCGCGGGACGGTTCGCGACAACATCGCCTGCGTGAAACGTGATGCGACCTTTGCCGAGGTCGTCGGTGCGGCGCAGCTCGCCGGCGCCGACGAGTTCATCGAGCGGTTGCCCCGTGGCTTCGACACCATGCTTGAGGAAGACGCCTCGAACCTGTCCGGCGGGCAGAAGCAGCGGCTGGCGATTGCGCGGGCTCTGATCGTCAATCCACGGATCGTAATTTTCGATGAGGCGACGAGTGCCCTCGACTCCGAAAGCGAAATGATCATCAGGCGCAATCTTCGCCGCTTGGCGGCAGGGCGCACCGTCATCATCGTCTCGCATCGGCTGTCAATGCTGACCGAAGCGAGCCAGATCCTGGTGATGGACCGCGGCCGAATCGTTGACGTGGATCGCCACGACCACCTGCTGTCGAAATGCACCATCTACAGGCATCTGTGGAACCAACAGATGAAGCAGATTGCATGAAGGAGACACGACAATCACGCGCGGACGCGAAGTCGGACGGTCTGGTCCCGGCCAGAACGATCGAGCGACGGCGAAAGCTATTCAGGCCAGTGCCGAGGCGAGCGCCAGTGATCGCGGAATTCCAGGCCGATGCAACCGAGGTCGAGCAGCAAGCGCCGCCGCGGCTCGCGCGTCTCACCCTCTACAGCGTGCTTGCACTGATTGCCTTCGCAGTCACCTGGGCATCCGTTTCGCAAGTGGAGATGATCGTCACGGCGCAGGGAAAATTGGCCACGACACGTCCCAACCTGGTCGTGCAGCCGTTGGAGACGTCGGTCATACGCGAGATTCACGTCAAGACTGGTGATCGCGTCAACCGCGGCGATGTTCTGGCTACCCTCGATCCGACTTTCTCGCAGGCGGATCTTGATCAATTGCGCGGCAAATTGGCCGGATTCGATGCGTCGATCGATCGCCTGGGCGCCGAATTGAATGGAACCGAGTATGCCGTCCAGGAGCTCGCGAATGCGGACCAGATCCTGCAGGGCAGGTTGTCCTTGCAGAGGAGGGCCGCCTATGAGGCGCAGATCCAGAACTACGACGCACAGATCGCTTCCGCTCGAGCCAATCTTAAGACAGCGCAGAACGAAGAGGCGGTTCTCCTTGAGCGACTCGACACGATGCGTTCGATCGAAGCCATGCGGACCACGTTAATGGACAAGGAGGTCGGTTCGAGGCTGAACTTTCTATTGTCTCGCGATGCACGGCTCGAGGTTGAGAGCAATTTGGCGCGCGTCCGTGGCAATATCGCCGACACCACGCATCGGCTCGACAAGGCCCGTGCTGACCAGAAGGTCTTCGCCGAGGAGTTTCGTCGCGCCACCTATCAGGAACTGGTGGAGACCTTGCCGAAGCGCAATGGCGCAGCAGAGGAATTGAAGAAAGCCGAGCTTCGTCGGCAGTTGATCGTCCTGCAGGCGCCGGCAGATGCCGTGGTGCTGGATATCGCAAACCGGACAGTCGGCTCGGTGGTTCGCGAAGCGGAAACGCTGTTCGTCCTGGTTCCTCGTGACGTGCCTCTCCAGGCGGAGGTCAACGTCGAGGGGCGGGATATCGGTCAGGTGGCGCTTGGACAAGCGGTCCGGATCAAGTTCGAAGCATTTCCTTTTCAGAAGTACGGAACTGCAACGGGAGAGATCCGCGTCATCAGTCAGGACACGTTCTCGCCGGATCCGAAGGCCGAAGGTGCGCGCCGCGCGCCAGCTCCCTATTACCGCGTACTGGTCGATTTGTCCGACACGCACCTTCGGCTGCTGCCTGAGCGCATTCAACTGATTCCGGGTATGGCGGTGACGGCCGAAATGAAAGTCGGCAAGCGCACCGTGATTTCCTATTTCCTGTACCCGTTGCTTCGCGGTCTGGATGAAAGCATCCGGGAATACTAAGGCATTCAGGGCAGACGGCGATCCAATGAAAGCAGTTCCCGCGGCACCGTAGCACGCGCTGCTGGAATTGTAGGCCAATCGAAGCCATCGTCCGGCGGCCGCGACCACCCAAATGATCCGATGGCGCATAGGACCGCAATGGCTTAAGTGGGCGCCGACGGAATGCGCTGGATTGCTCGTTAGCGGCGTGAAGGGCGAACGTCTTCGCGCCTGGTCCGCGCCAACACTGGTTGCGAACGGGAGTGGACCCCCGGCTGAGCCTCGTGCAGCGGCCGCACGCCAAGATGTTGGATCACGATGCCGGCGCGTTGCAGGTCCGTTCTCTACCTCAAATTTCGAACCGATTGCTCGGAAATTTTGCGCGTCGAGACTGCGAGGCGGGCTCGGCCGCTGAGGTGTATAATTATAATAATGGCTCCGATTAGTTCGACTTGCGCGAATTCAGGTCAAAATATCCCGTGTTCGTAGGCGGTTGCGCGTTTTAAAAATTTAATAAGATAGTCACTTGAAAATAATGGCGGCCCCTGTATTATCTAATTACAAGATTAAATGGATCATTAAATCAATTTCAATGGTCGTGTTTCCTCGCAGGAGCCGTGATGCGTCCGCAGGGTCGACGTTCGAACATGGTCGAGACCGTGCCTCTCGCGAGCGCGGCCATGCACGACCGGCAGCGCACGCAGCATTTATCAGGAGCCAGAGCGCATGTGATGGCAAAGCATCAGGACCAAAATACTGCTCACCGAGCGGTTGATTATGAAGGACGCGTCCCATGATCTTCGTAACAGTCGGTACGCAAGTCCAGTTTGACCGTCTGATCCGAACGGTCGATGAATGGGCCGGTGCACGGGCGAGAAACGATGTGTTCGCTCAGATCGGGCCATCAAGGCATCAATGCAAGCACATCCGCTCCGAACGATTCGTCGACCCCAGCGGATTCAGAAACTGCGTTGAGGCGGCAAGCTTGGTGATCGCTCATGCGGGCATGGGCTCCATCATTACCGCCCTCGAACTTGGGAAGAGAATTATTGTGGTGCCGCGTCGTGCAAGCTTAGGCGAACACCGAAACGATCATCAGGTCGCAACGGCAAAACAGTTTGCCGCGCAGGGCCGGATTGAGGTCGCTTTCGAGGAAAGCGAACTAGCCGACAAGCTTGATCAACTGGACGTCCTCAACCGATGCGAGCGCCTCGGTGGAGAAGCATCACCGCAGTTGATCACGACAATTCGGACTTTTATTGAATCGGGACATATCCGTTCCCAACCTACCAGCGCTTCAGCTTAGGCGGTCAACATGGAGCTACAAGACGGTCGAGTCTCTTTTCGTCTCCAGTCGTGTGGGACCGATGGAGGGGACGCCAACGACCAAGACGGCCGAAAGAGCGGGCGGCCCTGCTTGACGTATCCTCCATGATAGTGAGCTGGAATGTCCGGGATGCACTGCGCGCGTGCCGGCGTTCATTTCCGATTGGGTATTGGCCAGCAGTGGCCATCGCCAGAGCAACCGAAAGCGATAGCCAAGTAAATTCAACATTTCACCCGATTTCAGATCACTGGTGCAATTATGTCGAGCGACACAATAGGAATTGGAGTTATCGGATACGGCTATTGGGGACCGAACCTAGTCCGCAATTTCGCTGCTCATCCCACGGCGCGTCTAATCGGCGTATGCGACTTTGACTCGGAAAAGCTCGCGGCCAGCAAGCGGCTTTATCCGGGGGTGATAACGACATCCTGTTGCGACGAACTGCTCAAGAACCCTGCCGTCGATGCCGTGGCTATCGCTACGCCGGTTCATACACACTATGAACTGGCTCTATCCGCACTCAAGGCGGGCAAGCACGTTCTCGTGGAGAAGCCGCTTGCACAAAGTTCAGATATGGCCAGACACCTGATCGATGAGGCGGATCGGCGCGGTCTGATATTGAGCGTGGACCACACTTTCGTCTACACGCCTGCCGTGCGGAAGATCCGCGAGCTCATGGTCAAGAAGGAGCTCGGGAGCGTCTATTACTACGACGGCACACGCGCGAGCCTTGGCCTGTTCCAGAGTGATGTCAACGTGATCTGGGACTTGGCGGTGCACGACATTTCGATCATTCACTATATCTTCGATGAGCAGCCCGTTGCCGTTTCGGCTACAGGATCATGCCATGTGGTCGGCTCGCCGGAAAACATGGCCCATATCACGTTGTTCTTCGATAGCGCATGCGTGGCCCACATCAGCGTCAATTGGCTCTCGCCGATCAAGGTTCGCCAGACGTTCATCGGAGGCAGCAAGAAGATGATCGTTTACGACGATCTTGAGCCGACGGAAAAGATCAAGGTGTATGACAAGGGCATCACGGTCGATGGCTCCTCTGACAAAGCCCATCAGTTCCGGATCGGTTATCGGGCCGGCGATATGTGGGCGCCCCACGTCTCCCCCAGGGAAGCGCTGCAGGTCGAGGTCGACCACTTCATCGAATGTGTGCGTAGCGGGACGCAACCGATTTCGAATGGCATGTCCGGGCTGCGGGTGATCGAGGTCCTGGAGGCTGCATCCCGCTCGATCGCCGAGCACGGCAAACCGGTCCTGCTGAAGCGGCAGCAGCGCAGAGTTCCGGAACGTGCGACGGCAACGGTCTGAACCATTGGCGGGCGACATTCAAGTGCGCGAGCAGCGCGACGGTCTCGCAATGAGTTCGGTACGACGCTCCATCCTGTTTTCGGCGGTCGATCGCTATGGCAGTCTTGTGCTGTTCCTGGTCGTCACCGCCGTCCTCTCTCGTCTGCTATCGCCCACGGAATTCGGAGTGTATGCGGTTGTCAATGCCGTGACCGCGGTAATTGGCGCGTCCTTTCAGGAGTTCGGGGGCGGAAATTATCTGATTCAGAAGCGTGATCTATCTCCAGCCGATATTCGCTCAGCCTTCACCATCTCGCTGGGGATCTCAGTAGCCATCGCGCTTCTTCTGTTTGTTCTTGCGGGCGCGCTCTCAGATCTCTTCGCCCAGGACGGTCTCAAGAAAGGCATAGAGGTGTCGGCGCTGAATTTTTTCCTGGCGCCATTTTCCGGCACAATTTCAGCCTTGCTGCGCCGGGACATGAAGTTCGGCACGTTAGCCATCTGCAACTTCGCCGCGGGTGTGGCTGTTGCAGTGGTCTCGATCGGGCTAGCGATAGCGGGATTCAGCTATATGGCCCCGGTCTGGGGTGCCTTGGCGGGAAGCGTGGTTCTGACCTTGACGCTGCTCGCCAGTCATCGGGACTTCGACGCGCTGCGTCCCTCGCTCCTCAAATATCGCGAAATCGTCAGCTTTGGCCTTTATGCCAGCGGGGTCAGCGTCATCAACGTCTTCTACAATCTGGCGCCCCAGCTGTTCCTTGCAAGAATTCTGGACTTCATGTCCGTCGGTCTGTACAGCCGCGCGATTAACCTGACGCAAACGTTCGACAAGCTCGTTACGCAGGTATTGAACCCTGTTATCATGCCCGCGATTGTCGCAAGGCGCCAAGCGGGGGATGACTTGAAGGCCGTTTATCTCGAGGCGATCGAGCTGCTCTCCGCCGCGCATTGGCCCTTCCTGATATTCGTGGCCATTATGGCGCGTCCGATCATCGCAATCTGGCTCGGCGAGACATGGCTGGAGGTCGTGTCTCTGGTGCGGTTGCTCTGCATCGCAAACATGGCGCTTTTTGCTGCGTGCTTGAGCTATCCGATGCTCGTAGCGGTCGGAAGTGTACGGGATGCTTTGGTCTCCTCCTTCATCTCGCTACCTCCGTCGCTGCTTGTAATTTTTGGCGCATCCTTCTTCGGTGTGCAGGCTGTCGCTGCCTCCGCAGTCTTGACGTTGCCCTTCCAGGCTGCCGTCGCGATCTATTTTATCGGGCGGCATCTAGGCTTCAGGCCAACAGACATTATTCGCGCGCTGATGAAGAGCGTCGTCGTCACGGCGGTAACCGCTTTAGGCACATCCGGCTGTGCGGCGCTGACGGAAGCGGGGATCGTGACACCGCTTGCCGGTTTGGCCTCGGGATTGTGTGCTGCGGCGCTTTGCTGGTCGCTAGGGCTGCTACTGACCGGCCACCCGCTACTGCATCAGCTCCATCTCGCCGCAGCTAGTCTCGCCCGTGCTGCACCAAAACTGAGGCCATCCCGTTCAGCCCTGTAAGGCCCTGCGATTTTTTGAAGGCGGAGAGATGCCCATCACAAGCGACGTAAAGCTCGGCAGGGACGTCAGGATCTTTCATCCCGATCTAGTCAACCTGTATGGTTGCGTCGTCGGTGACGAGAGCAGGATCGGAACCTTCGTCGAGATCCAGGCGGGGGCAAAGATCGGTGCGCGTTGCAAGATATCGTCGCACAGCTTCATCTGTGAGGGCGTCACGATCGAGGACGAAGTGTTCGTCGGTCATGGCGTGATGTTCACGAACGACAAATTTCCGAAGGCGACAACCTCGGATGGTCGTCCTCAGCAAGCTTCGGACTGGACACTGCAGCGCACGCGTGTCGGTAGGGGCGCTTCGATCGGCTCGAACGCCACCATTCTGTGCGGTGTAACGATCGGAGAGGGGGCCTCCGTCGGCGCGGGCGCGGTGGTGACGAAGGACGTTCCGCCCGGCGCCACCGTAGCGGGAGTGCCCGCTCGGGTTCTATCCGGAGCCGGAGACACCATCCTGAGCGATCGTGGCTCGTCAGAGTCGCTTCGTAAGCCATTTTAAATCCCGAGATATATTTACTCGAATTTAATGCTTGATTAAATGATGGTAATGGGGATTAATTGTTTTACGTCCTGTTGGTCCAAACAAGGTTTTGAATCTTGATATCCTTCCTGGATCTGAAAGCCCAATATAGCCAAATCAAGCCGGAAATCGACGCCGCCGTGGCGAGGGTCCTCGCTAGCGGGCACTTTGTGCTCGGGCCGGAGGTCACCGCCTTCGAGGGTCGCTTTGCAGATTATTGCCGGACCGCCCATTGCCGCGCAGTGAACAGTGGCACTTCGGCGCTTCACCTTGCCTTGCTGGCGGCGGGCGTCGGACCCGGTGACGAAGTCATCACAGTATCAATGACGTTCGTCGCGACGACCGCAGCCATTCTCTACAGCGGCGCGAGGCCGGTGTTTGTGGACGTCGACCCTGTAACATGGACGATGGATCCCGGCTTGATCGAGGCCGCGATAACACCGCGAACCAAAGCTATTCTTCCAATTCATCTCCACGGACTGATGGCCGACATGGATCCCATAATGGAGATCGCGCGTCGTCACGGTCTGGTCGTCATCGAAGACGCCGCGCAGGCGCACGGCGCGGAATACCGGGGACGTCGCGCAGGCTCGATTGGCGATCTGGGATGCTTCAGCTTTTATCCCGGAAAGAATCTTGGAGCGTTTGGCGAGGGTGGAGCCATCGTAACCGATCGGCCTGAATTCGCGCGCCGCGTGTCACTGCTGCGGGATTGGGGGCAGGAGGCGAAATACGATCACGTCATCCCCGGATATAACTATCGCATGGACGAAATTCAGAGTGCGATACTGAACGTCAAGTTGGACTACATCGAGCGCTGGACGGAAGCGCGTCAGTCGCTCGCTGAGCGATACAATGCACTGCTGTCTGATCTCCCATTCGCGCGTCCCCAGCCGCCCCGGTACGCCCGTCACGTCTATCACGTCTATGCGGTCAGATTGCAGTGCCGCGATGACGCGCTGACGCTATTGCGTGATTGCGGCATTGGCGCCGGGATTCACTATCCCGTTCCGGTGCATCTGCAGAGAGCCTATTCAGAACTCGGTTATCATGCCGGTGATCTCCCCGTCACCGAGATGCTTGCGAGCGACTTCCTCTCTCTTCCCATCTATCCGGAGTTGCTGCCGGTACAGGTGGCCGAAGTTGTCTCCACATTGAGAAGCGCGGCGGCACTGCGGCCCAGCGAAGCGATCAGCAACCGTGTGGAGCATCCACAAAGCGTCATGACATGGTCCCACAACAGGAGAGCGTCTTGATTGATCTCAAGGGAAAACGCGTTCTGGTCACCGGCGGCGCAGGATTCATCGGCTCCCACATCGTTGATCTGCTTTGCGACGAGGGCTGCATCGAGATCGTTGCCCTCGACAACATGGTCAGAGGCCGGCCGGAAAATCTCCGGCGCGCGCTCGGGCGTGGACCGGTGAGACTGGTTCACGGCGACATACGCGATCGCAAGCTGATGGAAGCGCTGGTAAAGGCTGCCGATATCGTGTTTCACCAGGCCGCACTCCGCATCACTCATTGTGCAGCCGAGCCACGCCTGGCCAAGGAGGTCATGGTGGACGCCACCTACGACCTGCTGGAGCTGTGCATCAAGCACGACATTGAGAAGATCATCGCAGCCTCCTCGGCATCCGTATATGGCATGGCCGAGGAGTTTCCGACAACCGAGCGGCAGAATCCGTACAACAACCGAACTCTCTATGGAGCCGCCAAGGCGTTTAACGAAGGGCTTCTGCGGGCCTTCAACGATGTATGCGGCCTCGATTACGTGGCGTTCCGATATTTCAACGTCTATGGCAGCCGGATGGATATCCACGGACGGTACACCGAGGTCTTGATCCGCTGGATGGAGCGGCTGGAGGCCGGATTGCCTCCCATCATCTTTGGTGACGGCCGTCAGAGCATGGATTTCGTCCACGTCCGCGACATCGCGCGCGCCAACATCCTTGCAGCCAGGTCAAAGATTACCGATGAGGTCTTCAACGTTGGGAGCGGCACTGAAACCAGCCTGACGGAGCTGGCGATGGCGCTTGCGTCTGTGATGGGACGCCGAGGCTTGACACCCGAATTCGGACCGGAGCGCTCGGTCAATCCGGTACCACGACGGCTGGCATCGACGGGCAAGGCAGAACGTCTGCTGGGTTTCCGCACCACGGTGTCGCTGGAGCAGGGGCTCGCCGATCTCGTGAAATGGTGGCGATCCGAACGCGAGCTCGCTTCGGATCGTCAGCGGCAGGCGGCGGCATCGTGATTGAGACTGAGGCGGAACGCGCGGCCGTGCCATCCGGATAGATTTCGTTGGTGCCGCCCATGGCGGCCTAGCAGGGGCTCCGCTGAGACTGACGGACCCCGCAGCCGCCTCAGAGAGGCACGGAAGTCTGATCCATTCCACCGGGCCAGCCATGATTTCGATCGTCGTCCCAGCCCACAATGAGAGTTCCGTGATTGCGCGGACGTTGAGCCAATGGGTCGGCAAGCCAGGTTCGGACGAGCTGCGCGTGGTCGTCGTTTGCAATGGCTGTACAGACGACACCGCGAATATCGCCCGGCGTTTCGGCCCGACCATCAAGGTTGTGGAGTCGGACACCGCAAGGAAGACCCACGCTCTGAATCTTGGTGATCAAGCCGCGAACATCTTTCCGCGGATTTACGCTGACGCCGATATTGTTATTGCCGTTGATGCCATTCTAGCTTTGGCAAGACGCCTCAATGAAGGTGACGTTTTGGCGGTGGCGCCTACGGCAGACATAAATCTGGCGGGCTGTTCCTGGCTCGTCCGCAAATACTTCGGAATTCGGTCACGGTTGCCGTCTTCGCGCGAGGGAATCGGAGGTTCAGGCGTCTACGCCTTGTCCGAGGCCGGACGCACGCGGTTCGGCCAATTTCCAGACATCACCGCTGATGACACCTATGTTCGACTTCAGTTCAGACGGGAAGAGAGGGAGACTCTGCCCCACGTGAGGTCCACGGTATTCGCCCCACGCACTCTGCTGCAGCTCGTCGCCGTCAGAACACGGGCCTATAGGGGAACATTCGAGCTCGCCCGGCGCTTTCCCGAGCTGCGCGCAAACAAGGGAGCGGGCAATAATCGGATGCTCGTTACACTGTTCAAAGAACCTCGCATATGGCCCGGATTGTTGATCTATTGCTGGGTGAACATTGCTGCTCGATGTATCGCAACCAGAGGCGGCCGACGTGGAGATCATCTCTGGCAACGAGACGAGACTTCGCGGGTGGCGCTGCCAGATTCGATCAAATGAGGCCCTAATTCGGTTGGGCGCGTGATAGGAAAATCGAACGCGTCGCCATATAAAAATGCTTGATTTTAAATAGCCTGCCTGTTAATTTAAATGGTAATTTAATATTAAATGCAGGCAATTCGAGGCTTTCGATACGGGAGCTTGCGGATCTTGCAGCATCTTAGGGGAGGCCAGCCAATGCTTCGGAGCCCGGTCTTTCATCGCAACCCGGGGCTGAACCCCTATACGGAGCGGTCACGCAACGTACGGCCGAAAGTGCTGGCAGTCTCTTCGGGTGGGGGCCATTGGGTGCAGCTGTTGCGGATCAAACCCGCTTTCGAGCATTGCGAGGTTACGTTCGTCACCGTCCATGAATCTTATGGCGCGCAGGTGCCCGACCACAAGTTCTACCTCGTCAACGATGCTAACCGCTGGACCAAGATCGCGCTGTTGAAAGCAGCGCGCAGGATCGCCTGGATCGTTTGGAATGAAAAGCCGGACATCGTAGTCTCGACGGGGGCCGCTCCGGGATATTTGGCGCTGCGATTCGGACAAATAATGGGTGCGCGCACCATCTGGCTCGACAGCATCGCCAACGTTGAGCAGCTTTCGATGTCGGGAGACCGAATTGGCCATTGCGCCGACCTCTGGCTAACGCAGTGGCCTCATCTGGCGCGACCCAACGGGCCCTACTACACAGGCGCGGTGCTATGAGCTTCGCGATGGGCGGAGCGCCGGGATATCTTGAGCGCTTCATCCACACGGTTGATGAGTGGGCCAGCGGGGCCAAGCGGCTCGGTACACAGGCATCGCACGACCGCACGCATTGGTTTGTCGGATAGATACTGTTGTTGTGGGCGGGCACGAGCAATGAGGAGTGGCAGAGACGCAGATATCCCAGGCACGCGCCGCCAAATTCTGGGCCTAACCGCAGCGCGGCGCCGCGCGTGCAACGCAGTTCATAGACATCGGACCTCGTCAAAGGAAGTGTAAATGAAAGAATCTCACGCCGGCGCGCATGTAATGGAGGCGGAGCACCTGCCGAATAGTCGGGACGCCAGCAGTGCGCTGGAGCAGGGCCCGGCGCAGTTCGTGAAGTGGCGGCGCGCGGAACGCAAGCTCGTTGCGGTCAGCCCGCGAGAGGCGGTTGCGTCGTGATTCCGATCGCACTGCCGCTCCTCGCCGACGAAGAAGCTGGTGCCGCGCGCGCAGTCGTTCTGTCGGGCTGGGTGTCGCAAGGTCCGCAAGTCGCCGCCTTCGAGCAAGAATTCGCCACCCTTGTCGGTGCACCCTTCGCATGCGCTGTATCAAATTGTACCACAGCCCTGCAGCTCGCGTTGGCGGCGCTGGACATCGGACCCGGTGACGAGGTGATCACGCCGAGTCATTCTTTCATCGCAACGGCCAACTCGATCCGGTTTCAAGGCGCAACCCCCGTTTTTGTAGACATCGATCCGTTAACCTACAACATCGAGCCCACCCGGCTGGTGGAAGCGATAACCCCGCGAACGCGCGCGATCATCGCAGTCCACCAAATGGGCATGCCTTGCGACCTTGCAACACTTACCGAGATAACTGACCGTCATGGCATTGTCCTGATCGAGGATGCGGCGTGTGCTGCCGGCAGTAAAATCCGCATGAATGGGCAATGGGAGTCGATTGGGAAACCGCATGGCCGCATCGGCTGCTTTTCCTTTCACCCTCGGAAAGTGATCACAACCGGAGAAGGCGGGATGCTGACCACCGCCGATCCGGAGCTCGATCGCAAATTCAGACTGTTGCGCCAACATGGCATGAGCGTCCCTGACACGGTGCGGCATGGTTCGCCTCAAGTAATCTTCGAGGATTATCTCGTCGTCGGCTACAATTACCGCATGACCGACATACAAGCGGCGATCGGTCGCAAACAGCTCGAACGCCTTCCGCAACTGGTGGCGCGACGCCGCGCCATCGCTGCCAGATACACCGAGCTACTCTCCAATTTCGAGGGTGTGCGCGTGCCGGGGGAGCCCGAGTGGGCCAGGTCCAATTGGCAAAGCTATTGCGTTCGTTTGCCTGACCACCTCGACCAGCGCACCGTGATGCAAGACCTGCTCGATAAGGGAATCGCGACACGACGGGGGATCATGTGCTCGCACCGCGAACCCGCTTACGCCAATGGGAAGCAGCGCCATGATCTCCCTCAATCCGAACTCGCGCAGGATCGTTCGATACTGCTGCCGATTTACGCGCAAATGAGCCAGGAGGATGTCAATCGAGTCATCGATGCCCTGCTGCAGCACATCCGAATAGCTTGATAGCCAGGATAACGGGAATGGCGAAGGTCGATGTTGTTGTCCCCTGTTACAATTATGGGCGTTTCCTTGAGGCTTGCGTGTCAAGCATTCTCAGCCAATCCGTTTCGGATTTGCGCGTACTTATCATCGACGACTGCTCCTCGGACGATTCGGTGTCAGTCGCAAGGAAATTGGAGCAAAGCGACCCGAGGGTGACGGTGAGAGCGCATTCGTGCAATCATGGTCACATCAATACGTTCAATGAAGGAATCGCGTGGGCATCATCGGAATACTTCTTGCTCTTGTCCGCTGACGATCTGCTGGTTCCCGGAGCCCTCCAGCGGGCAACGGAGATCATGGACGCAAACGCCGACGTTGTTCTTACATATGGAGAATGCATCCTCTGGTTTGACGATTTACCGGTTCCTACGTTACCTGCGGGCGAGAACCATTCTTGGACACGGCAAGATCTGATAAAGGAGATGTGCACCACAGCCAGAAATGACGTTCCCTCAGCGACCGCAATTGCGCGGACACGGACACAGAAGGCGATCGGCGGATATCTCACGTCGCTCCCTCACGCCGGCGATATGGAAATGTGGTTACGTTTTGCTGCGCACGGCACAGTTGCCCAGATCAATGCGGTGCAGGCAATCTATCGCAAGCATTCGTCGGCGATGTCCAACGCCTACTTTGCCAAGAGAATACTAGATTATCGGCAGTGCTTGCTCGCGTTCGAGAGCTTTTTTGATGAATGCGGGGATCGCGTTCCAAATTCGCGGAGTTTAGGTGCCCGGGCGCGCCATACACTGGCTCACCAAGTGTTTCGCAGCGGGATCGGATTGCTGCGACGTGGGCGCCTTAGTGACGGCCTTTGCCACATACACGAAGCCATGACCATGGATCGCCGGTTGCGATACTTTCCGCCAATTTGGCGAGTGCTGAAGATTCCAGGCAAAGACGGCCGTCGGTGGGCGTTGTCCGCTATCAGAAGAGCGCCGGGCAGGCTATTGGAGTGACGAATTGCTCGCTCGGCTCACGAGGTCGATAATAATCATTTCGTTTCCTTATGGAATCAAAACAAATGCGATGCCCGATTGTCCTCGCTTGTGACCGGCGGTATTCTATGCCGCTTGCAACGACCCTGCGGTCAGTTGTGGAGACGAATAGAAGCGACGAACCGCTCGAGTTTCATGTGCTTGTCGACGGTGTTTCCGAGCGTATCCGAAAGAGAATATTGGACTCTCTTCCGCATGGTTCTGCGTCGATCCGATGGATCGAAGTAGACTTGCAGATGTTTCGGGATTTCTCGACCATTAGGTACATTTCAAAAGTCACCTACGCCCGGTTCCTTATCCCCCGCATCTTTCCGAACACTGTATCCAGGGTGTTGTATCTAGACTCCGATCTCCTCGTTCTTGATGACTTGCAGGCGCTCTGCGCAACAGATCTCGGGGGAAAGGTTCTTGGCGCAGTTCTGGACGGTCTCGATTCTCAGCTGAAAAATCAAACCGTTCGCGCACCGGTGCCTCGCGTGCGAGACTACTTTAATGCCGGTGTACTTCTAATAGACCTTGACCAATGGCGACAGGCGAAAATCTCCGAAGCGGCGTTAGACTATCTCAAGCGCTATCCGGGATCGCCGTACTCGGATCAAGACGCACTAAATGTTGCGTGTGATGGCCTTTGGAAAGGGCTCGATTCCCGATGGAATTATCTGGCTTACAACACGGAGCTCGACGTGTCCGAATTGGCAGACCAGTACAAACCCAGCATAGTTCACTTCACGACCTGGAACAAACCTTGGAGACCTGGCGTTCCAAACGCGAATGCCACGTTGTACGACTCGTTTCGAAGCCGCACGCAGTTCGCGCGCAACTCTATGGACAGAATGGAAAGCACGCTGCGTATCGGTTGGTCCCGCATAAAAAGGTTCAGGGACGCAAGACGGGTCAAATCAACTCGGTCGGATACCATGATTGATCGTCAGGTTGATCGGAGTCGCTACAAATAGTCGAACAGTCTCCTCTTGATCATCCGTTCGCGGGGAGTCGACTAGACGATCGATTCCAAGAAATCTGCGTCGGAACTGATTGGGTGTTGGCGGATTCCTCGTTTGCGATTGGCGCAATGAGGAGCGACATCATGGCAGGA
>NZ_JADPKS010000059.1 GCF_023074175.1 Bradyrhizobium sp. 139 | reverse complement strand
AGATCGACGCCCAAGGGAGCAGTTCGTCCAGTCGCGCCGCAGGCCAACCATTGACGAGCTTCGCGAGAACATCAGCGAGCCAGTGCTCGGCACTGACGCCATTGAGCTTACAGGTCTCGATTAACGAAGCCAGAACTGCCCAATTCTCGGCGCCCTCGTCGCAACCGGCAAAAAGGGAGTTCTTGGCGTTGAGCTTGATCGGCCGCATCGCACGCTCGACAGCATTCGTGTCCATCTCGATGCGCCCGTCATCAAGATAGAGCGTCAGGCCGTCCCAATGACGCAGCGCGTAACGCAGGGCCTTCGCCGTGTCGCTCTTCTGTGCAAGGTGATCAAGCTTGGCCTCAAACCACTGCTTCAAGGCTGTCGCCAGAGGTCGGGCATGCGCCTGCCTGCCAGCACGGCGCTCGGCATCTGATCGGCCGCGGAGCGCTTTTTCGACTGCGTAAAGTTGGGCGATGCGCTCAAGAGCCTCGCGGGCAACCGGAGCTGGCGCCGGAGCGGCCTCGCGCTCGATCTTCACAAACTGGCGCCTCAGATGCGACCAGCAGAAGGCGAGCGTCCCGGACAAGGCGTCCGCACGCGTCTCTCGGGTCATAGTCTTGTAAGCCTGATAGCCGTCGCAGTGGATGATGCCGCGAAAGCCCTCAAGCAGCTGCAAGCCATGGATGGCCCCACGGCCCGGTGCATAGGCATAGACCACCCCAGGCGGATCAGGGCCGGCCCAAGGCCGGTCATCGCGCGAGAGCGCCCAGAAGTAGCCGGTTTTGGTCCTGCCGCGCCCCGGATCCAGCACCGGCGCCGGGGTCTCATCGACACAAAGCTTCGCGGAGGCGAGCAAAACCTCGCGCAGACGACGCCACAAGGGCTTCAGCTCCTGGGCAGCATAGCCGACCCAGAAGGCGAGCGTGGAACGATCGATGGCAATTCCGTGGGTCGCCAGCATCTGCGCCTGGCGGTAAAGCGGCAAATGCCAATGATACTTGGCGTCGATCACATGCGCGACGAGCCGCTCGGTCGGCAGTCCTCCCCTGATCAATCGCTCGGGAGCAGCGTGCTGGAGAACGACGCCCTGGCAGGCACGGCAGGCCAGTTTGGGCCGGCGGGTAACGATGACGCGATACTGCGCCGGTACGACGTCCAGCCTCTGGCTCTCATCGCGGCCAATCTCAACGAGATCGCCTTTGCAAGACGGGCAGCAGGTTGCAGCCGGCATCAGCGTTTCGACGATGCGTGGCAAATGCTCCGGCAGCTTGCCACGATTGGCCCTGCGCTCGGCAGCTCTCTTCTCGCGTGTTTTGGGATTGGCGCGGTCCTCGGCTGCTTCGAGAGCCGCGACAGCCTGATCGATATCCTCCAGAACAAGCTGGAGCTGATCAGCGTCAAGCTTTTCCGAGGATCGACCGAACTGCGCATCTTTCGCAAGCTTGAGCAACCGCTCGAGCCTGGCGCAACGATCCAGCAGAGCCGCGGCAAAGACACGCAGCTCGCTTGGATCGCTCGGCAGCTCATCAGGCAAATCACTCATTGGCCCGAGTCTGCCATGCTTCGCGCCCCGATGCAGCGAAGACTTTATGTCCTACGCAAGTGCTTTCGGCTGCGGGATTCGAGG
>NZ_JADPKS010000124.1 GCF_023074175.1 Bradyrhizobium sp. 139 | reverse complement strand
CTAGCCCGCATTTCTCACGGCGCTGACTGATTTGGCAACGCCGGTTTGGTGGATCAGTGATGGGCATGAAGGATGGTGGCGCCGGAAGGCGCGGATGGCCATTGTTTGGTTGTTGTCTCTCCAGTGGGCCAGGTGGTGATGCGGCGGTTTTGGCGCGTCGCAGCTTCGCGTGTCAGACGGGCGCGGCGCGGGCTTTTGCGGCATTAGCCAGGCGGCGCGCGGCGCGGCCCCAGTGTTCGGCGGCTGGGCAGGCCGAGGCCATGGCGATCTTGATGCGGCGCACGGAGATGCGCACCAACGCACCGATCTTGAGGAACTTGAGGCGGATGGTGCCGCAGGTGGCGTTGGCAAATGCGGTGTCGGCGAGAGCGATGCGCCGCATCGCACAGATCAGCACATAGGCCATCGCGGCGAACCACAGGCGTAGCTGGTTGGCCCGCATGGTCTGAGCCGAGGTGCGGTCGGCGTAGAGATCGAGCTGGCATTCCTTGATCCGGTTCTCCATGTCGCCGCGGGCGCAGTAAATGTCCTCATAGAGCTGACGTGCGCCCGCCTCGCCGCGCTTGAGCGAGGTGAGACGAAGCGCGGATTGGCCTCGCCTTGCGTCCACTCCGCCTTGGCGACGACGCGGCGCTCCCGGCTCCAGCTATCGAGCGTATTCCACTGGAAATCCTTGAAGCGGCGTGCCGGGCGGCCGGTCTGCTCGGCCGCGGCTTTCGCCGCGGCAAGCTCCTCTTCGATCATGGCGACGAGGCGGGCGTTGCGGGCGAGCCCGAACAGGTAATCCACGCGGTTCTGCTCGCACCACGCCATCAGGGCCTCGCGCGCAAAGCCGCTGTCGGCTCGCAGCAGGATGCGCGCAAACGGCCAGCGGGCACGGATTTGCCGGACAATCCGCGCCATCTCCTCGATGCTGCCCGTACTGGCGTCAATGTCGGAGCGGCGCAGCTTGGCCGCCAACAGGTGCCGGCCGCAGAACACGTACAGCGGCAGATAGCAGTAGCAGTCGTAATAGCCGTGGAAGAAGCGTCCCTCCTGATGCCCGTGCAGCGGGTCGTCGGTGGCGTCCAGGTCGAGGATGATCTGCTCCGGCGGCCGCTCGTGCGCCTCCAGGAACAGCGTCACCGGCAACGCCTCGATCGCCGCCGCGTCGTACGCGATCCTGTGATAGCGCGAAGGTTCGCCGCGGCTCAGTTCCAGCCGGTTCAGCGTCGACTTGCCGGCCACCGGCGCGCAGTCCCCGCGCCGGGTCGTGAGCTTGCCTGCCAGCACCGCCATCAGCGGATCGTGCCGCAGTTCGTCATGGTCGTTGAGATCTTCATAGCCGAGCGCGATGCCAAAGACCCGCTGCCCGATCAGCGTCCCGACCGCATGCTCGATCAAGTCCTGCCGGCGATGATCGCGAAAGCAATCCGCAAAGCGATCCACCAGATCGATCGCCCGATCCGTCGCACCCAGAAGCAGCGCTCCGGCATCCGATGTCACCAGCCCGCCATCAAAGGCCGCTTCCACAGCCCGACCTTTCACCACTCCAAAATCAAATCGTTCTGCGCTACACTCTGTCGGCATCGGGGCGCTCCTTGGATCAGAGAAAAGTCGTTGCTGCACAACAACTTT
>NZ_JADPKS010000132.1 GCF_023074175.1 Bradyrhizobium sp. 139 | reverse complement strand
GAGACTGGGCAAGATTCTTATAGCGAAGGAAGGTACGATTCGGCATGACGAATCGTACCTTCAAGACCGGTGTCAGCCGGGATCAGCCGAGCTTTCTGCCAGCGCGTGTGGAAGATTATGTCGCCGGTGACAATCCGGTTCGAGTGATCGAAGCTTTTGTTGCAGCGCTTGATCTGTTGAAGCTTGGCTTCCGTCATACCGGATCGATCGGCGGGGCTGGACAGCCGCCTTACGACCCGGCCGACCTGCTGAAGCTTTATCTTTATGGCTACCTCAACCGGATCCGGTCGTCGCGCAGCCTGGAACGGGAGGCCGGGCGTAATCTCGAGCTGATCTGGCTGATGAAGCGCCTGGTGCCGGGCTATCGCACTATCGCCAAGTTCCGCCAGGAGAACTGGAAGGCGCTCAAGGCGGTGAACCGGGAGTTTGTGCTGATGCTGCACGAACTCGACCTTTTGGGCGGTAAGGTGGTGGCGATCGACGGGGCGTTTTTTGATGGCAATGCCAGCAAGGCGAGCATCAAGACACAGCGCAAGCTCACCAAGCGGCTGGCTGAGATTGAGCAGGAGATTGAAGCCTATGGTGCGGCGCTGGAGGCCAATGACAGCGCCGAGGCGGAACCTCCGCCTGCGGGACGGGATGGCGGCGGCGAGGACGTCGCGCAAAAGGTGGCGGCCTTGATGGCCAAGCGCGCCAGCTTGCAGGCCGATCTGGCGCGACTGGAAGAGAGCGGCCAGACGCAATTGTCGCGAACCGACGCGGACGCCCGCCTGTTATCGAAGAACGGTCAGGTGGTGGCGGGCTACAACGTTCAGATCGCCGTTGACGACAAGCACAAGCTGATTGCGGCGAGCGAGGTCGTCAACGACGGCAACGACACCGGCCAGCTTTACGACATGGCCAAGGCCGCAAAGGACGAGCTTGGCGTCGAGACGCTGACGGCTCTCGCCGATACCGGCTACTACAACGGCAACGCGCTCAAGGCCTGCGAGGAGGACGGGATCGTGGCCTACGTTCCGCAGGCCAGGCGAACCGCGCGGCTCGAAGCGCAAGATCGCATCAGCCACGAAGCGTTTGCCTACGAGGCGGAGGCGGACGTCTATCGCTGTCCTGCCGGCAAGCAGCTACGCCCCACGGACGGTCGAAAGACCAACGGCAACCGGATCGAGATCAGGTATGTCAGCCGCAAGTCCGATTGCGATGCCTGCGCGCTGCGCGCGCGCTGTGTCACCGTCAAGATCCCGACGCGCACCGTCCATCGCTGGGAACATGAAGCGGTGCTGGATCGGCATCGCGCACGGATGCAGGACGCCGACGCCCAGATGCGTCGCCGCGCCGAACTCGCCGAACACCCCTTCGGTACCCTCAAATGCCGGGCCGGCTACCGCCACTTCCTCGTCCGCGGCTTCGACAAGGTGCGCGGCGAATGGAGCCTGATGGCGCTTTGCTACAACTTCTCCCGCGTCCTCAGCATTCTCGGCCTCGACGCCTTCATGGCCTATCTGGCCAGACGGCTTCCGTATTTGGCGCTCTTGCTGCTCAACGCCATCACCGGCGTCATCACCCGGCTACGGGCCGCCCCAGCGCCACTCCGAGCCTAAATCCGTCAAACATTCCGACACGACCGCGTAAGCCGGCGACAAAACAAATAATTGCCCAGTCTC
>NZ_JADPKS010000104.1 GCF_023074175.1 Bradyrhizobium sp. 139 | reverse complement strand
TGGCGACGCTGCGCTAGCGCAGCGCCGCAGCCGACCAAACCATGAACCAATGTCACCCATCCATCCGGTCTGTTCTGTTACCCATCCATCCGCTGGACAGCGAAGCGCCGGATGAGGGGTCTCTGTCCGCGAACTCAAACTCGCGGAGAGAGACCCCTCACCCGGATCGCATCTCCGACGCGATCCGACCTCTCCCACAAGGGGAGAGGTGCACCGACTGCGTGGCCGCACGCTCACCCGTTCTCCACCAAAAATTCCACCCGCTCCGCCGCAAAGCGCGAGTGCTTGGTCACCAGCGGCTTGCCCGCGAGATCATGGTCGGTCGCGTCGACCACCAGGATCGGACGTCCCAGCGGCAGATCGAGTCGCGCGGCGTCGGTCGCGTCCACGATGCCGGCGGTGATCCGGGTGGCGCCGCGGCTGTAGTCGCGGACGCCGTAATGCTCGAGCAGTTTCGTCATCGAGCGCGTCGCGGCGAACACGTTGCCCGCGCCCGGAAACAACTCCGCCGACAGCCAGGTGGTGGAGACGCAGATCGGCGTGCGGTCGGCGAGGCGTATCGTCTCGATCCGCACCAGCGGTGCGCCGGCCTTCAATCCCAGTTCGCGCGCCAATTCGCGGGTCGCGACGTCGTCGGACGCCTCGATCAGCCGGCCATGCGGCTCGCGGCCGTCTGCGCCGACGATTTCGGAGAAGCGCGTGCGCGAGCGCAGCGGATAAGCGAGGCGCTGCGCTTCGACATAGGTTCCGCTGCCGCGCTCGGCGCGCACGAGGCCGCGCTCGGCAAGCGCGGCAAGCGCGCGCCGCACGGTGTGGCGATTGACGCGATAGGTTTCGGCGATCTCCATCTCGCCCGGCAGCTTGTCGCCGGCCGCAAAGCGGCCGTCAGCGATGCCGCGCTCGATGCCGTCAGCAACGAGGCGCCACAGCGCGACGCCCGAAGAGGCTGTGTCCTGCATGCTCATGTTGCCCAGAAGCCTACTTCAGAAATCACACGTTTGTCACGAAACAGACATGGCGCTTCGGTATCAAGTTGTCTAGTATCATAGACAACTTGGATTCGGCAAGTTTGGTGGATTCGTGACTGAGAACAACAATCAGCAAGCCCAGCGCAAGGCCGCGATGGCCGTGCTGGCGCACGCGGAGGCGGACGAGATCGCCGCTCGCCTCCGCACAATCGCCTTACCCGGCCATCAGGATCTGCGCGCGCCCGAAAACGGCCTCGTCATGCTGCGCGGCCGAGTCGGCGGCGATGGCGCGCCATTCAATCTCGGCGAAGCGACGGTGTCGCGCGCCGCGGTCCGGCTTGCGAGCGGCGAGGTCGGCTTCGGCTACACGCTGGGGCGAGACGGCGAGAAGGCGCGACTGATCGCGCTGTGCGATGCGCTGGTGCAGTCGCGGGATTTTGGCGCGGCCGTCGAGCGGGACGTTATCGCGCCGTTGCGCGAGCAGCTTATGGTGAGGCGCAAGCAGGCGGCGGCCGAGACCGCCGCGACGAAGGTTGATTTCTACACCATGGTGCGCGGTGAGGGGTGAGGCCATGACCACGATTGCGGAATTGCCGCCGGGTTTCGTCGACAAGGTGTTGTCGGCACAATCGACCTTTCGCTCGGTCATGGACGCGATGGCACGGCCGGGCGCGGTCCAGCGCATCGTGCCGATGGCGGGAGCGCCTGATACGATGATGCGCGGCACCGCCGCGATCGCGCTGACGCTGTTCGATCACGATACGCCGCTCTGGCTCGATGCGCGGATGACGGATAGCTCCGACATCGTGAAATGGCTGAAGTTCCACACCGGCGCGCCGGCCGTGCAGGACTGTTCGATTGCGAGTTTCGCGCTGATCGCCGATGGCACCGCGCTGCCGTCGCTCGATCGCTTCGCACTGGGCACGAGCGAATATCCGGATCGTTCGACCACATTGATCATTCAGGTCGAGAGCCTGGACTCGGGGCGCAGCTTCGAACTGCGTGGCCCCGGCATCGATGGCGTCGCGACGCTTCGGGCGTCGATCAAGCCTTTCGACCTGTTCGAACGGCTGCGTGTCAACGAGGCACTGTTTCCGCGCGGCACCGATGTGGTGCTGGTCGCCGATGACTCCGTGGTTGCGATCCCGCGCACCACGCGTGTCGTGAACAAGGGAAGCTAGTCGCATGTATGTCGCAGTCAAAGGGGGCGAGCGTGCCATCGAGAACGCCCACCGCTTGCTCGCACATGCGCGGCGCGGCGACCAGAACGTTCCGGAACTCACGCTCGACCAGATTTCGGAGCAGCTTGGCCTCGCCGTGGACCGCGTCATGAGCGAGGGTTCGCTCTATGATCGCGAGCTTGCGGCGCTTGCGATCAAGCAGGCGCGCGGTGATCTGATCGAGGCGATCTTCCTGGTCCGCGCCTTCCGCGCCACCCTGCCGCGCTTCGGCGCGAGCGAGCCGGTCGACACCGGCACGATGCGCGTGCAGCGGCGGGTGTCCTCGACCTTCAAGGACATTCCCGGCGGCCAGATCCTCGGGCCGACCTTCGACTATACGCATCGCCTGCTCGATCCCACGCTCGCCGAGGGCTCTGCGCCCGAGGCGCCGGCGATGGCCGAGGCCTCGACGGCGCCGACGCCGCGTGTGACGGACATTCTGGGCCGCGACGGCCTGATCGAATCCTCGCCGCAGGCCGAGGACGGCGCCAGCGTCGGCGATCTCACCCGCGAGCCGCTCAACTTCCCGGCGGATCGTGACCTGCGCCTGCAAAATCTCGCGCGCGGCGACGAAGGGTTTCTGTTGGCCATGGGCTATTCCACCCAGCGTGGCTATGGCCGCAATCATCCCTTCGCCGGCGAAATCCGCTTCGGCGAGGTTGAGGTCGAAGTTTTCGCTGAAGACGTCGGCTTCGCCGTGCCGCTCGGCTCCATCGCGCTCACCGAGTGCCAGATGGTCAACCAGTTCAAGGGTTCTGCCACGGAAGCACCGTGCTTCACCCGCGGCTACGGTCTCGCCTTCGGCCAGAGCGAGCGCAAGACCATGTCGATGGCACTGGTCGATCGCGCGCTCCGTGCCCGCGAACTCGGCGAAGAAGCCGCCGCCCCCGCGCAAGATGAAGAATTCGTGATGTCGCATTCGGACAACGTCCAGGCCACCGGCTTCGTCGAGCATCTTAAGCTGCCGCATTATGTCGACTTCCAGTCCGAGCTCGGCCTGTTGCGCAAGCTGCGTCAGGAATTCGCTGATGCCCATGCGCCTGATGCCATGAAGGAGGCCGCGGAATGAACGCGCCCGCCTACAATTTCGCCTATCTCGACGAGCAGACCAAGCGGATGATCCGCCGCGCGATCCTTAAGGCCATCGCGATTCCCGGCTATCAGGTGCCGTTCGCCAGCCGCGAAATGCCGATGCCCTATGGCTGGGGCACCGGCGGCGTGCAGGTGACCGCTGCGATCCTTGGGCCCGATGACGTACTGAAGGTGATCGACCAGGGCTCCGACGACACCACCAACGCGATCTCGATCCGCAAATTCTTCGCCAAGACTGCGGGCGTGGCGACGACGACGGCGACGGACGAGGCGACCGTGATCCAGACCCGCCACCGCATCCCGGAGACGTCGCTGCACGAGAATCAGGTGCTGGTCTATCAGGTGCCGATTCCGGAGCCCTTACGTTTCCTCGAGCCGCGCGAGACCGAGACGCGGCGCATGCACGCGCTGGCCGAATACGGCTTGATGCATGTGAAGCTCTACGAGGACATCGCTCGCTTCGGCCACATCGCGACGGCTTACGCCTATCCCGTGAAGGTCAACGCGCGCTACGTGATGGACCCGTCGCCGACGCCGAAATTCGACAATCCCAAGATGGACAATTGCCCGGCGCTGCAACTGTTCGGCGCCGGCCGCGAGAAGCGCATCTATGCGATCCCGCCCTATACGCAGGTCGTGTCGCTTGACTTCGAAGACCATCCCTTCGAGCCGTATCGCTTCAACGCGCCCTGTGCGCTATGCGCGGCGGAAAATTCCTATCTCGACGAGATCGTGACCGACGACAACGGCGGGCGCATGTTCGTCTGCTCCGACACCGACTATTGCGAGGGCCGACAGGCCGCGGGCCACCACGGCAGCCTGAGCGCCGCGCCGTACAAGGAGAAGGCGGGCTCACATGGCTGATCAAGACTCGGCTGATCTCGACATGCTCGAAAACGACCAGCCCCTGCTCCTCGCCGAGTCACTCAGCAAATCCTATGGCCGCATCGCCGCGTGCCGCGATGTGTCGTTCTCGCTCTATCCCGGCGAAGTGCTGGCGATCGTCGGCGAATCCGGCTCGGGCAAGTCGACGCTGCTCCAGCTCCTGTCGGGTCAGCTCGCGGCCAGTGGCGGCCAGGTGTCCTATCGGATGCGTGACGGGGTCACCCGCGATCTTGCCACGCTGGGCGAGGCCGAGCGGCGCCTCCTGTTCCGCACCGATTGGGGTTTTGTGCACCAGGATCCCGCGCAGGGGCTGCGCATGGCGGTCTCGGCCGGCGCCAATGTCGGCGAGCGGCTGATGGCAGTGGGGTGGAATCACTACAGCCGCATCCGTGATACCGCGTCGGACTGGCTGACCCGCGTCGAGATCGACATCGCGCGCATCGACGATGCGCCGCGCACCTATTCCGGCGGCATGCGCCAGCGCCTCCAGATCGCGCGCAACCTCGTCACCGAGCCGCGGCTGGTGTTCATGGACGAGCCGACCGGCGGTCTTGACGTCTCCGTGCAGGCCCGCCTGCTCGACCTCCTGCGCAGCCTCGTCGCCGAGCTGCACCTCGCGGTCATCATCGTCACCCACGATCTTGCGGTCGCACGGCTATTGTCGCATCGCGTGATGGTGATGAAGGGCGGCCGTGTCATCGAGACCGGTCTCACTGACCAGGTGCTCGACGACCCTCGAGAGCCTTATACCCAACTCCTCGTCTCCTCGATTCTGCCGCCATGAGCCTTCCAATATGAGTCCTCCGATGACCGCCATGATCGACATCGCCGCCGCGAAAAAGACCTTTACGATGCACCTGCAAGGCGGCATCGAATTGCCGGTCGTCAGCGGCGTGACCTTTCACGTCAACGCGAGCGAATGCGTCGTGCTGTCGGGGCCATCAGGCGCCGGCAAGTCGTCGATCCTGAAGATGATCTTCGGCAATTATCGCTGCGACTCCGGCCGCGTCGGCATCCGCCATCGCGGCACGCTGATCGATCTTGCCGCCGCCGAGCCGCGGCAAGTCCTCAACGTCCGCCGCGCGACAATCGGCTATGTCAGCCAGTTCCTCCGCGCGGTGCCGCGGGTTGCGACCGTCGACGTCGTTGCCGAGCCCTTGATCGTGAATGGCCTGGCACGCGCCGAGGCGCAGCAGCGCGCCGGCGAGTTGCTGCACCTTCTCAACATTCCGGAGCGGCTCTGGCAGCTGCCGCCGGCAACCTTCTCTGGCGGCGAGCAGCAGCGCGTCAACATCGCCCGCGGCTTCATCTCAGATATGCCGATCCTGCTGCTCGATGAACCGACCGCTTCGCTCGATGCGGCTAACCGCGCCGTCGTGGTCGAGCTCGTTGCCGAAAAGAAGCGCCAGGGCGTCGCCATGGTCGCCATTGTCCATGACGACGAAATCCGTCATCTAATCGCCGACCGCATCGTCGACGTCACCAGCTTCGCCGCCGCGGCCTGAAGGAAGTGGACATGAACGCCAAGCCGAAGGACACCGTGATCGCCCACGCCAGGATCGTGCTGGCCGATCGGGTGATAGAGCAGGGCTGGCTCGCTGTTGCGGACGGACGCATCGCCGAGATCGGCGAGGGCAGGGCCCCCACGGGTGCGGAGGATGCCGGCGGCGACCTCATCATGCCTGGCTTGATCGAGCTCCACACCGACCATCTCGAAGCGCATTACGTGCCGCGGCCAAAAGTGTTCTGGAATCCGGTCGCGGCCGTCGTCTCCTACGACGCCCAGCTCGCGACGTCAGGCATCACCACGGTGTTCGACTCGCTCCGGGTCTGGCGCGAGGACGGCGCCGAGGAAGTCGATGGCCGCGCCGGCGTGCTCGCCGCCGCGATCACCACCGCGCGCGACGCCGAGTTGCTGCGTGCCGACCACTTCCTGCATCTGCGCTGCGAAATCCCGATGCCGAGCGTGGTGGAGGAGGCCAAGGAGCTGATCGACCGTCCCGATGTCCGCTTGATGTCGCTGATGGACCATACCCCCGGCCAGCGCCAGTTCCGCGACAAGGTCAAGCTGCGCGACTATTACCGCGGCAAAGGCGGCGGCAAGACCGATGCCGAGCTCGACGAGCTGTTCGCGAAGCGCTTCGAATATCAGAAGGCCTATGCCGCGACCAATATGCGCGAGATCGTGGCGTTGGCGCACAAATACAACATTCCGCTCGCGAGCCATGACGACACCACCGAGGAGAACGTTCTGGACGCCGTGCGCGATCGCGTTTCGGTGGCGGAATTCCCGACCACGCTGGAGGCCGCGCGCGGCCTGCATCTGGCCGGCATCGACATCCTGATGGGCGCGCCGAACGTCGTGCGCGGCGGCTCGCACTCCGGCAACATCGCGGCGGTCGACCTCGCCCGCGAAGGCTTGCTCGATATCCTGTCGTCGGACTACATTCCCTCGAGCCTCCTGATGGCTGCGCTGCATTTGCCGCAGCACGTGCCCGCCATCAGTCTTCCGGCGGCGATCCGCACGGTGACGAAGGCGCCCGCCGAGGCGGTCGGCCTGTCCGATCGTGGCGAGGTCGCGATCGGCAAGCGCGCCGACCTGATCCGCGTGCACGTCGCCGGCAATGTTCCCGTCGTCCGCAGCGTCTGGCGCGAAGGAAGCCGCGTCGCATGAGCGAGACCGAGGCCATGGCGCAGGACGCGGCCGGCGGGTCCGGACCCGGACGGCTCGTGCTCGTGGTCGGTCCGAGCGGCGCCGGCAAGGACACGCTGCTGCGGCTCGCGCAGGCTGCCTGCATTGACGATCAGAACGTCGTCTTTGCGCGCCGTGTCGTCACGCGTGAATCCTCCGAAGCCGAAGACAATATGGCGATGAGCCAAGGCGAATTCCGCCGCGCGCGCGAGCACGGCGATTTCGCCGTGCACTGGGAGGCGCACGGGCATCTCTACGCTCTCCCGCTCGAAATCAACGATGACATCCGTGCTGGCCGGACCGTCGTCGCCAATGTTTCGCGCACGGTGATCGGCGCGCTGCACCAGGCGTACGCCAATGTCGTGGTGGTCGCGATCACGGCGCCGCCAGACGTTCTGGCGCAGCGGCTTGCCGCGCGGGCGCGTCACAGCGACGGCAATATCGCGGAACGGTTGTCGCGCAGCGTCGACGATGCGTCGGCGCATGCCGACGTCACCATCCTCAATGCCGGCAGCGCGGAATATCACAGCCGCCAGCTGGTGCGCGTGATCAGGAACGAATGCTGGCACGACTAGCGGTCGGCGGAACAAGGAGAGTGGAAGAATGTCGGTGATCGAAACGGTCGAACAGTTAGAGGCCATCTACGGCGTCACCAATGACGCCTCGACCGTGAAAGTCGCCGACCACGTCACCCCGCTCTATCGCATCTTCATCGAGAAGGCGCCGTTCGCCGCGCTCGCCACCATCGGGCCCGAGGGCATCGACTGCTCGCCGCGCGGCGACCTGCCCGGCTTCGTCCGCATTCACGATCCCCGAACGCTGATGCTGCCGGATCGCCGCGGCAACAACCGGGTTGATTCCTTGCGCAACATCGTGCGCGATCCGCGTGTGTCGCTGATGTTCCTGATCCCCGGCTCCGGCAACGCGGTGCGGGCCAACGGCCGCGCCCGTCTCTCCGTCGATCCCGAGCTGTTGGCGTCCTTCAAGGTCGAGGGCAAAGCGCCGCGCAGTGTCATGGTGATGAACGTGGAAGAAATCTATTTCCAGTGCGCCCGTGCCATCGTCCGCTCCGACCTCTGGAATCCCGACAAGCGGATCGATCCGAAGACGCTGCCGACGCCCGGCCAGATTCTCGCCGAAATGAACCAGAACAGGGTGGGTGGTGCGGAGTACGATCGCATCTGGCCGGAGCGCGCGGCCGCGACGATGTGGTGAGCTTTGTTTCCCTCTCCCCTTGTGGGCTAAGGCGTGCACACATCTTTCGGTCGTTGGTCAGCACCCATAGAAAGCGCGAGTCTTTTCAATGATAGCTGACCGACCGCTCTTTGGGCGGTTCCGAAATCCGGGGTCATCTAAGTCCCTGTATTAGATTCCATTTTTGAGATGTGTGCATGCCTTAGCCCACAAGGGGAGAAGGGAAGCGCAGTCATGATCATCTCGCACTAATTAAACGCCATCCCGCCGCTCAGCGCGACCGTCTGCCCCGTCATGTAGGCATTCCCGACCAGCAGCATCACGGCTTTCGCCACCTCCTCCGCCGTGCCGAAGCGGCCGAGCGGGATGCGGCTGACGAGCTGGGGCTGGCCGCTCATCATGTCGGTCTCGATCAGCGACGGAGCTACCGCGTTGACGGTGATGCCTTCCTTCACCAGCCGCGCCGCATAGCCGCGCGTCAGTCCCTCCATGCCGGCTTTGGATGCATTGTAGTGCGGGCCGATCGAGCCGGCGCCGCGCGCGGCACCGGAAGAGATGTTCACGATGCGGCCCCATTTGTTCGCGCGCATCGGCGGCAGCACTGCCTGTGTGCACAGGAAGACGGATTTCAGGTTGACCATGATGGTGCGGTCGAAATCGTCTTCCGTGAGATCGTCGACGCCGCGCGTGATCGCGATGCCGGCATTGTTGACGAGGATGTCGATGGGGCCGAGCTTTGCTGCGAGGCGCTCGACCATTCCGACGACCGCTTCGGCTTGGGAGACGTCAGCGGCGATTGCGACGGCCCGTCCACCGCTCTTGTTGATCTCGTCCGCCAGCTGCTCGGCCTGCCCGATCCGCTCGCGGCAGTTGATCGCCACCGCCGCGCCGGCCTCGGCCAGCAGGCGGCAGACCGCCGCGCCAATGCCGCGCGAGCCGCCAGTGACCAGCGCTATGTGCCCCTTGAGACTGTCTGGCATGGGAGGTTCCGTTCCATCCGGTGATGACCGGATCGTCAGTCAGCAACCGCGGGCGTTCAACTCACAAGATCGCTACAGGACCTCAACCGCGGCGGCGCGCCCTGGTGCGCGCCGCCTTCTTTGCGGCGGCGGAGCGGGTCTTGGCGCCCTTGGTCTGACTCGCCTTGCGCGCGGCGGCCGAACGTGATGCGGCAGTACGCCGGCTCGCGGCGGCCTTGCTCTGCTTCGACAGTGCACTTCGCGATGCGGTCGAGCGCGGCTCCTTCTTCAGGACACCCTCGACCGCCCGCGACACGCGCGGCCTGCGCTTCGGGGTGCGTTTGCCCTGTCCCGCCTCATAGGCATATTCGGCACTGCGGCGCGTCGCCTTCTTGGCGCGTCCTTTTCGCGGCGGGGGCAGATCGACACCGGCGCGACGCGCCTCGGACAGCCCGATGGCGATGGCCTGCTTCGTCGAGCGCGCGCCGTGCTTGCCTTTTCTGATCTTGTCGATCTCGTCCTTGACGAATTCTCCGGCCTGCGTGCTTGCCGATTTACCGGCACGCTTGTCTTGTCGGGCTTTGCGAACGACTTCTTTTCTTGGCATAAGTCAGTTCCCTCTGAAATTCACAGGGATGTCTGACTGCAACGCGCAAGATGGACAATTGATCCTGTCAGTTCCTTAGCGCCACCAGCAGTTCATCCGGGCGCTCGGCCATGATCATGTGGCCGGCGCCCGGCACGACGACGGTCCTCGCGTGGGGGATCGCCGCGGCAAGCGCCTTGCCCGCCTTGGCCGGGGTCATCATATCGCGCTCGCCGAGGATAAGCGTCGTCGGCACCTTCACGCTCGCGGCGGCGGCAAGCGCATTCGCGTAAGCATTGCAGGCCGACAAATCCCTGAACAGCACGCCCGGCTCGCAATGTTTCAGCACGGCTTGCGCGCCGCCATGCATCCACAGGCCCGGTGCAAGGCTGCCGCCGAGCTCGGCGTTGAAGCCGAGACCCCAGATCGAAACCATGTCGTTTGCATCCTGATCGTTGGCTTCGGCGGCCTTCAGGAGATCCGGACCGACCGTCATGGTCGCGGCCGTGCCGATCAGGCTCAGTGCAGAGACTTTGCCAGGATGCCGCGCCGCTGTTTCCAGCGAGATCAGCGATCCCATGGAATGGCCGATCAGATGCGCCTTCGTGGCTCCTGCCGCATCGAGCAGCGCCGCAATCCAGTCGGCCATCTTCGCGATGCTCGACAGTGACGGTCCGGCCGAGCGGCCGTGGCCGGGCATATCAGGCGCCAGCACGCCATAGCCGTGATGGGCGAACCAGCGCGTGTGCAGCGCCCAGGTCGAACGATCGAAGCCGGCGCCATGGATGAAGACGACCGCAGGCAGGGACTTGTCGAAGTCGCGGCCGCCGGTTGCGACAAACACCTCGGCGCCGTTGACGGAGAGCTTCATGGTATCAGACCTTTTGCGAGATGCGCAGCGCTTGGGTGAGATCGTCGATGATGTCCGAGGCGGTCTCGATGCCGACCGACAGCCGCACCAGCTCTTCGCCGATGCCGGCGGCCTTGAGCTGCCCGGCGTCCATCTGCTGATGCGTGGTCGAGGCGGGATGGATCACCAGCGTCTTGGCGTCGCCGACATTGGCGAGATGGCTGATCATGCGCAGCGATTCGATGAACTTGCGGCCCGCGGGCCGCCCGCCCGTGATGCCGAAGGAGACGATCGAGCCCGCGCCGCGCGGCAGCAGCTGTTTTCCCAGCTGATAGTCGGGATGGGTCTCCAGCGAGGGATGCAGCACCCAATCCACCGCCTTGTTGGCTTTCAATGCCTCCAGCACAGAGTACGTATTCTGCATGTGGCGATCCATGCGCACGCCGAGCGTCTCGACGCCCTGCAAGAGCTGGAACGCGTTGGTCGGCGACAGGCAGGCGCCGAAATCGCGAAGGCCTTCGGTGCGTGCGCGCATGATGAAGGCGGCGGTGCCGAACTGCTCGTCGAAGACGATGCCGTGATAGCCGCCATAGGGTTCGGTCAGCACGCCGAATTTACCGGAGCCGCGCCAGTCGAAGCGGCCGCCGTCGACGATGGCGCCGCCGATCGCGATGCCGTGGCCGCCGATCCATTTGGTCGCCGAATGCATGACGATATCGGCGCCAAGCTCGATCGGCCGGCTGAGATAGGGCGTGGCAAAGGTGTTGTCGATCAGGAGCGGAATCTTCGCGTCATGGGCGAGTGCTGCGACCTTCGGAATGTCCAGCACCTCGAGCCCGGGATTGCCGATGGTTTCGCCGATTACGAGCTTTGTGTTCGGCCTGATCGCCGCGCGGAACGCATCGAGATCGCGCGGCCTGACGAAGCTGGTGGTGATGCCGAAGCGCGGCAGCGTGTGCGCCAGGAGGTTGATGGTGCCGCCATAGAGCGAGCTCGATGCGACGATATGGTCGCCGGCGTTCAACAATGTGGCGATGGCGAGATGCAGCGCGGCCATGCCGCTCGCGGTGCAGATCGCGCCGACGCCGCCTTCGAGCGCGGCAAGCCGCTCCTCCAGCACGCCGGTGGTCGGATTGGAGATGCGCGTATAGATGTGGCCGGCGCGCTCCAGATTGAACAGGGCGGCGGCGTGATCGGAATCCTGGAACACGTAGGACGTGGTCTGGTAGATCGGCACCGCGCGGGCGCCGGTCGCGGGATCCGGATGCTGGCCCGCATGCAGGCTCAGGGTCTCGAAGGCAGGCGGTTTCGGCGCGGGCATGCGTGGCCTCGTTGGTCGATCGGCGGAGGCGGCCCTTGTGCCACAAAATGGTGCGCGAAGTCAGCCCATTGACAGCGCCGGTGTACTCCCTCTCCCCGCAAGCGTCTGTGCCTTAACCCCGGATCGCCTGCTCGATGATCCGCGCCTCCCGCAGCAAAATCTCCACGACCTCCTGCTCGCGGCGCGGGCCGAGCCTCGTTCGAACGGCGGAGACGGTGATCGCAGCAGCGGGGCGGCCGTCCGGCGTCTTGATCCAGGTCGAGATCGATTTCGTGCCCTGCACCAGGCCGATCTCCCGCATGTTGTATCCCCGCCGTCTCGCGGCGGTGACCTGGCCGAGCACCGTCATGACGTCGGTCTGGTAGGCCCCGAACCTCGTCTCGTTCGCTGCGACGATTTTTCGCGCATCCTGCGCCGGCATCGCGGCGAGGATGGCGACGCCGGCGCTAGAGACGCCGAGCGGCCGGCGCGCGCCAACCTCGATCGACAGCACCTGAATCGGATAGACGCCGATCCTGCGATCGACGCAGAGCGTGTCGTTGCCGGTCCGCACCGTCAGGAACAGCGTGTCGCCGATCTCGGTCGAGGCACGCCGCAGCGACGGATTTGCGGCGACCAGCAGCCGCGAAGGCCGCGCCCGTGCGAGCGCCAATTCGGGCACCTGATTGCCGATGGCGTAGCGGCCGCTTTTGCCGTGCCGTTCGACGATGCCCTCCTCGATCAGCGCGTGCACGATGCGATATACGGTCGGACGGGTCAGGCCGGTCGCCCGCACCACCTCGGCCAGCGGCACGCCGTCTTCGCGGCCAGCGGCAAGAATGCGCAGCACCGCGAGCGCGCGCCGGATCGCCTGCGCGCCCTGTCGCGGCTCTGCCGTTCCGTGGGCGGACCTTGAGGAATTTGTTCTGTCCATCATATGGACAAGAACGCCATAATTCACTCGACAGGTAAAGCGCTCATCGGGAGATTGCGCCGCGATCGAGCGCCATGCGACGTCAGGCATTCGATGTGGAATTGGAAGCGCCGCCGGGAGGTTAACATGAGATTAATCTGGATTGCCATAGCAGCCGCGATGCTGGCGGGACCTGCGTCGGGCCAGCAATGGCCGGCGCGCACCGTCAAGCTGATCGTGCCCTATCCGGCCGGCGGCAATGTCGACAGCGCCGCGCGCATCGTCGCGGACAAGCTGCAGGAACGCCTCGGCCAGCCCTTCATCATCGAGAACAAGGCGGGCGCCGGCGGCATGATCGCGGGCGAAGCCTTCGCGAAATCGGCGCCCGACGGCTACACGCTGTTCGTCGGCGCCAACGGCCCCGTGCTGTTCGCGACCGAAATCAACAAGCGCGACGCCTATAGCTGGAAGAAGGACTTCCTGCCGATCTCGACGATCTCGATGACACCGCTGGTGCTCGAGGTCCATCCGTCGGTGCAGGCGGCGAATTTCAAGGAATTCATCGATCTCGCCAAGCGCGAGCCCGGAAAGCTGACCATGGCCTCGCCCGGTCCCGGCACCACCAACCATCTGCTCAGCGAGCTGATGCAGTCGAGCCTCGACCTGCAATGGGTCACCGCGCACTACCGTGGCAACGCGCCGGCGATCAACGATCTGCTGGGCGGCCAGGTGCAATTCGCATTCGACCAGCTCACGGTCAGCCTCCAGCACATCAAGGCCGGCCTGTTCCGGGCGCTGGCTGTGACCAGCCCGCATCGCCTGAAGTCGCTGCCTGACGTGCCGACCTTCGCCGAGCTCGGCTACAAGGATTTCGACGGCCAGACCTTCACAGGCCTGTTCGCGCCCGCAGGTACGCCGGCGCCTGTTATCGACAAGCTGCACGAGACGCTGGCCGCGATCCTGAAAGACCCCGCCGTGGTCGACAAGTTCGAGAAGCTCGGCGGGGAGGCAGTTCCGATGACGCCGGACGAGTTCAGGGCCTATCTCGAGCGCGAGGATGCCAAATGGATTCCGGTCGTGCGCAAGGCCAACATCAAGGCTGACTGATCGATGCGGATCGACCCTACCGAGCTCGGCGCGGAGCGCATCTACCGGCTGATGACCGGCATCGTGGTGCCGCGTCCGATTGCCTGGGTGACGAGCCTGTCGCGCTCGGGCGTGCTCAACCTCGCCCCCTTCAGCGCCTTCACCTTCGTCTCGCAGAAGCCGCCGATGCTCGCCATCAGCGTCGGCCGCAAGGGCGCGGACTACAAGGACACCGCGCACAACATCCTCGATACCGAGGAATACGTCATCCACATCGCCGATACGCCGCTGATGCAGGCCGTGCACGACAGCTCGATCGAGCATCCGCCTGAGATCAGCGAGGTCGCCGAGCTTGGCCTCGAGACGCTTAGCTGCGAGCGCATCAAGGTGCCACGCCTTGCGGCCGCGCCGGTGGCGATGGAATGCCGCTTCCGGCAGTGCCTCGAATTCGGCGACGCGCGCAGCCGCCTCATCGTCGGCGAGGTCGTGATGTTCCACATTCGCGACGGCCTCGTGACCGACGGCAAGGTCGAGACCTCGGCGCTCGACCCGATCGCGCGCATCGGCGGGCCGCGCTACGCCGGTCTCGGCGAGATCGTGACGCTGCGCGGCGTGTTCCAGACCCCTAAATCGACCGAGTAAGCGCGCAGCCTTGGATCGCGCCTGAACGCCATTGGAGAACGACAATGCGACTGGTGAGCTATCTCTTGGACGGAGAGCCGCGCTATGGCGCAGCCGTTGAAGGCGGCGTGATCGATCTGACCAGGCGGATCGGCCGCGACTTTTCCGACGTCAAGGCGCTGATTGCGGCCAACGCGCTGGGTGACGCGCAGGAAGCGATCGCCGGACAAGAGCCGGACCACGCACTCGACGATCTCGTCCTGCTGCCGCCTGTGCTCGCGCCCGAAAAGCTCTGGTGCATCGGCGTCAATTACGCCGAGCGCAACGCCGAATACAAGGACAGTTCGGACCTGCCCAAATATCCCAGCCTGTTCGTGCGCAGCATGTCCTCAATGACCGGTTCCGGCCAGCCGCTCGAGAAACCCAGAGTTTCGGACCAGCTGGACTATGAAGGCGAGCTCGTCATCGTGATCGGGCAGGGCGGCCGTCACATTCCGCGCGAAAAGGCTTGGGCGCACATCTTCGGCATGACTCTGTGCAACGAAGGCACGATCCGCGACTGGCTGCGGCACGGCAAGTTCAACGTCACGCAGGGCAAGAACTTCGACCGCTCCGGCAGCATCGGCCCGTGGATCGTCACTGCGGACGAGCTCGACCCGCGCGGACCTCATGACATCATCACGCGCGTCAACGGCGAGGTGCGGCAGCAGGACACCACCGTGCGGCTGATGTTCCCGTTCGATGCCCTGATCTCCTATCTCTCGACCTTCGCGACCCTGAAGCCCGGCGACATGATCGTGACGGGGACGCCGACCGGAGCCGGCGCGCGCTTTGATCCGCCGCGCTGGCTCAAGGTCGGCGACGTCGTCGAGGTGGAGTCGAGTCGCATCGGCGTGCTGCGCAACACCGTAGCTGCGGAGCAATAGGTCATGCTGGACGCCGCCACGATCGAACGCCTCGCCGCCCGCCTCGATGAGGCCGAGCGCACCAAGGCGTTGATCCCGATGTTCTCGAAAGAATATCCCGGCTTCACCATCGAGGATGCCTATGCGGTCCAGCGCGCCTGGACCAAGCTCCAGCTCGGGCGCGGCCGCATCATCAAGGGCCACAAGATCGGCCTGACCTCGAAGGCGATGCAGAACGCGGTCGGCATCTCCGAGCCCGATTACGGCGTTCTGTTCGCCGATATGTTCTATGCCGACGCCACGCCCATCCCGTTCGACCGCTTTCACGCGCCAAAAATCGAGGTCGAGCTCGCCTTCATGCTGAAGGCGCCGCTGCGCGGGCCGGATTGCAGCATCTTCGACGTCCTCAACGCCACCGATTACGTGACGCCCGCGCTCGAGATCCTGGAGACGCGCATGCACCGCGTCGATCCCGAGACCGGCAAAACGCGAAAAGTCATGGACACGATCTCGGACAACGCGGCGAACGCCGCGCTGGTGCTCGGCGGCCGCCCGTTCCGCCCCCTGGATGCAGATCTGCGCTGGATCGGCGCGCTGCTGTTCCGCAACGGCGAGGTCGAGGAGACCGGCCTTGCCGCCGGCGTGCTGAATCATCCCGCCAATGGCATTGCCTGGCTCGCCAACCGTCTCGCGCCGCATGACGAACACCTCGCGGCCGGCGAAATCGTGCTGGCGGGATCGTTCACGCGTCCCGTGGACATCCGCCGCGGCGACACTTTTCATGCCGATTACGGCACCTTCGGCTCGGTGTCGTGCCAGTTCGTCTGACCCAACAACAAAGAGGAAGCGAGCCATGACGGGTGACACGCGACGCAAGAGCATCCATATCGGCGGCTTCAAGCACGCCAATCCGATTCCGAACGCCTGCCGCATCGGCAATCTCGTGATGTCCGGCGTCATCCTCGGCCGCGATCCCGCGACCGGCGTCATGCCCGAGAGCCTGGACGCCCAATGCGCCAACATGTTCGCGCATATGAAGGCGACGGTGGAGGCCGCCGGCGGCACCACCGACGACATCATCAAGATGACGGTGTGGCTGAAGGACCGCACGCAGCGCGGCCCGGTCAATGTCGAGTGGCTGAAAATGTTTCCGGACGAGCATTCGCGCCCGGCGCGCCATGCGCTGCCGATGGACAACATGGACGGCGGCGCGCTGGTGCAGTGCGACTTCACCGCAATGATCGACTGAAGGAGCATTTTGCATGCCGACCTATCTGCCGTTCGACCCGAGCCCGCGCCGCCCGGTCAAGGCACCGCCGCCGAAGACCGTCGACAGCCAGTTTCACGTGCTCGGTCCCGTGGACAAATATCCGGAGCGTCCCGGCGCGGCCTATCGGATGCCGACCGCGACCTGGGAAGCGGCGCTGCGCGTCCACAAGGCGCTCGGCATCGAGCGCGGCATCATCGTGCAGACCACCACTTACGGTGCCGACCATGCGGTCGTGCTCGACGGTCTCGCCGCGATGGGCCCAAACTATCGCGGCTGCGCCAATGCGCTGGTGTTCGCGGAAGCGAACGACGCTTATCTTGCCAAGCTGCACGACGCCGGCGTGCGCGGTGCGCGCTTCAGCTTCCGCCAGGAGCTCGGCGCCGTGCTGTCGGATGCCGATTTCGCCCGCGCCATCGCGCGGATTCGCGAGCTCGGCTGGTATGTCAAGATCCAGCCCGAGAAGGACGGCATCGTCTCCAGCGTCGCCAAATACGAGAATCTCGACGTACCCGTGCTGATCGACCACATGGCGCGGCCCGATCCGGAAGCCGGCAAGAACGATCCGAATTTGCGCAAGATGCTCGAGCTGCTCGCCAAGGGCAATTTCTGGGTGATGCTGTCGCTCGGCGAGAAGACCTCCAAGGCCGGCCCGCCCTACGACGACGTGATCCCGATCGCGCGCGCCTATATCGAGGCAGCACCCGACCGCTGCGTCTGGGCCAGCGACTGGCCGCACCCGGTGTCGGTGAAGCAGCCGCCCAACGACGCCGACCTGCTCGAATTGATGTACCGCTACGCGCCTGATCAGGCGGAGCTGGAACAGATTTTGGTGCACAATCCGGCGAAGCTGTTCGGCTATCCGGACTGAAGCGTCTCGAAGGATCGGCCGCAGGGAGACCCGCTTGACGCTCACCCCGCCAGCCGGTCCCGCACCTCGGCTGCGATCTCGAACGAGCGCAGCCGTGCGGCGTGGTCGTAGATCTGGCCCGTCGTCATCAGTTCGTCGGCGCCGGTCTCGGCGATCAGCGCCTTCAACTTCTGCTCGACGACGTCAGGCGAGCCGACCGCCGAGCAGGACAGCGACTGGCCAACCATCGCCTTTTCCGCCGGCGACCACAGCGCGTCCATGTCGCCAGTCGGCGGCGGCAGCGGGCCGGGCGTGCCGCGGCGCAGATTGATGAACTGCTGTTGCAGCGATGAGAACATCCGCTGCGCCTCCGCGTCGCTGTCCGCGGCGAACACGTTGACGCCGACCATCGCGTAGGGCTTGTCGAGCTGCGCCGAGGGCTCAAAGCGGGCGCGATATTCCCGTAGGGCCGGCATCATCATTTGCGGTGCGAAATGCGAGGCGAACGCAAACGGCAGGCCGAACATCGCGGCGAGTTGCGCGCCAAAGGTGCTCGATCCCAGGATCCACAGCGGCACTTTCGTTCCCATGCCGGGCACGGCGCGGATCGCCTGGTTCGGCTGCACATCGCCGAGCAGCGCCTGCAATTCCAAGACGTCATGCGGAAAGTTTTCGGAGCTCGTGGCGAGGTCGCGCCGTAGCGCCCTTGCCGTGAACTGGTCGGTGCCCGGCGCGCGGCCGAGTCCGAGATCGATCCGCCCGGGATAGAGCGATTCCAGCGTGCCGAACTGCTCGGCGATGACCAGCGGCGAATGGTTCGGCAGCATGACCCCGCCGGAGCCGACGCGGATCGTCCTGGTCCCGCCCGCGATATGCCCGATCACCACGGACGTCGCCGCGCTCGCGATCCCCGTCATGTTGTGGTGCTCGGCCAGCCAGAACCGCTTGTAGCCCCACGCCTCGGCATGCCGGGCAAGATCGAGCGAGTTGGCAAACGCCTGCGCCGCATCGCCGCCCTGACGGATGGGCGCGAGATCGAGCACGGAAAAGGGGATCATGGGAGGCTACCGGAGTGAAGGATCTTGCGCGAGCATGCGCATCTGGAACGTGACATGTAGTGTCAGCGCGCAGGATGGGTAGAGCACTTGCGAAACCCATCTTGTTTCGTCATCGCGCAAGGCTCGATGGGTTTCGCTTCCGCTCTACCCATCCTGCGAAGCTGTTCGAGCGGCCTGAAACCCCATTCACAACCCCGTTATTGCGACCTGGTGCGCCCTTCGTCTCAACTGGGCGTCTCGCGCCTGTTGTTGTACTCTCAGTGGAGCCACTGCAGCGTCGCCAGGAGGAACCGACATGACCACCGTCGTACTCAACCGCCGCAATTTCCTCGCCGCCGGCGGCTCCGTCCTGGCAACCGGAGTCTTGGCAACCGGGGTCTCCGGGCTGCTGTTGCCTGCCCGCGCGGAAGGCCTCGCGCCGACCGATTCGATGTCGGGCGGGGCGAACAACTACCGCAAGGGCGCCGCGATCGTGGAGCGGATCGGAAAGGGTGGCTTCTGGATGAGTGGCACCGTACGCCGCGCCGGCGATGGGGCTCCGCTCGCCGGGCAGCGCATCCAGATCTGGGCGCACACGACCGAAGGACAGGAGCACGAACCGCAGAGCCACGGCGCCACGCTCACCGACAAGGATGGGAAGTTCCGGCTCGAGATGCCGCAGATCATTCCCATCTTCGGCCAGCCGCATGGCCACCTCGCTTATGACAGCGGTGAATTCAAAACCGTTTTCCTGCGGCCAGTGATGCGGAGCGCAAAGGAAACCAGCCTCGAGGCGCATTTCGTCCTTCAGCCGGCCTGATAGCCTTGCCAATGAAGGGGTGGCAATCGACCCGGGCGACCCTGATCTGGGTCGCCCTTGCTTTGGCCATTTGCGTGCCGATCGCCATTGCTGCGGGAAGCGAGCTGATGGCATGGCGCGGTCCGGTCTACATCCTGGCCGGATTCGCCGGGATCATTGCGCTCGGTCTTGTGCTCATTCAGCCGTTGCTGATTGGCGGATACCTGCCGGGACTGTCGGCGTATCGTGGACGGCGCGCCCATCACTGGATCGGCGGCGCGCTTGCTCTGGCGGTGGTGATCCACGTCGTTGGCCTCTGGATCACCAGTCCGCCTGACATGATCGACGCGCTTCTCTTCGCATCGCCGACGCCGTTCTCCCCCTTTGGCGTGATCGCCATGTGGGCCATCTTCACTGTTGCGCTTCTGGCTGCCCTGCGCCGGCGATTGGGACTGCGACTGCGAAATTGGCGCATCATCCATATTCCCCTCGCGATCGTCATCGTTGTGGGGAGTGTGGCCCATTGCCTGCTGATTGAGGGGACGATGGAAACAGTCTCAAAGGCGGCGCTTTGCGCGCTCGTCCTCGCAGCGACCATCAAGGTCATCGCTGACCTCTGGAGAAAGCGGGCGTTGCGCAGCAGTAGCGCGTAGGATGGGTTTCGCTTCCGCTCTACCCATCCTACCGGCTGATTGCCGCTGACGGCGACGGGGCGTATGTTCGCGCGATGGTTGTCGGTGCCCCCGATCTGAAAGCGTTCCTGCTCGCGACGCCGTTCTTCGGTGGTCTCCCGGACCCAAGTCTCGATCTCCTGAGTTCGATGTTGGTCGAGTGCCGCTTCGATGCCGGCGCGACCGTCGTGGTGGAAGGCGAGCCGGGACGCTCGATGTTCATCGTCAAATCCGGTCGGCTGGCGGTGAGCAAACGGGCGAGTTCGGGGAGCGTCATCCCGATTTCGGTTCTGGAGCCCGGCGATTTCTTCGGTGAAATGACGCTGATTGAAATGCAAAATCGCTCCGCCACGGTCGCCGCGGAAAGTCCGGCGGTGCTGTACGAGTTGAACGCCCAAAATTTCTACGCCTGCTACAAGGCCGATATCCACGCCTATGTGATCGTCCTGCAAAACATCAATCGCGAGCTATGCAGACGGCTGCGTCGTTCCGACGATCGCTTCACCGGACATCAGGTGGGTGACGACAATTGATCGTGCGTAGCCCGTAGGATGGGTAGAGCACTTGCGAAACCCATCATGCTTCCTCACCGAGCAATGGCTCGATGGGTTTCGCTTCGCTCTACTCATCCTGCGAGCTCGCTGCTAGCCGGCAGGGGTGGGAACAAGACGGTCAACGATGCCGGAGCCCTCATCAACGAGCTGTTGACCGCTCATCCAAATATCGCGGTCTGAGATTTTCTTGCGCATGCCAGCAAGCCAGACTCCGTTGACGCCGCGGATGCCGATGTCGTTACGGAAGAACTCGTCGGTGGCTTGCGTCTCGATTGTCTTTACGGCTTGCGAGAAGAGGGCGTTCTCCAAGTCGCCGAACTCCCGCCGCTTCATGTTTTCCCTGGCGTTACTGTTCAAGCTGGCCTGGTGAAACATGAAGAAGGCGTCGGGATCGGCCATGCGCTTGCTGCCGGCAAGAAAAATCGAAACGCACATTGAGGCGCAGACGCCGGCTTTCTGGACGAGCGTATCGATAGCTCGATTGCGCGCTCGGATCGCTGCGACGACTTTTCGCCCATGTTCGATCGAGCCGCCCGGCGAGTTTAGGATGAGGACGAGCCGGCGTGGATCCGCCTTGTAACGATCGAAGGCGGCCGTGACACGCTCGCTCATCGGCTCCTGCACCGGCCCGCTCCAACCCAGCACGATGCGGTCCGGCTCTTCGTTGATCGACAAGGTCTGCCGGGATGCCACATCTCCGGAGCCGGAAGGCATTTGGAAAACGGACCAAACGAGCAGGATGCCGCAGGCGCCGCCGGGAATTGTGAGCCGTGACACGGTCTATCGCCTCAGATCAGCGAGGGTGACATTCTCGGCCAGGAGGTCGGTCATCAGGAATTGACCGCTCGCCAGAAAACAAGCAGCGCGCCGAACCCAAACAGGGCGATTATGCCGGCCGAGAAAATAAACGACAGCGTACGGTTCCAAAGCTTCGTTTCCGCTGTGTAGAAGATCGAGACCGCCGCGCGGTCGGTTGTTGAGCGCACCGGCACAAGAGCCTCTCCGCCACCGCCCGAAAAAAGCATGAAGAATTTATGAGTTGTCGGCGCTTGATCAGGCCTGGCGACCGATTTGATCTTGGCGCTGCAGAAGGTAATCACGAAGTTTGTTCGTTCGCACTTCCCATCCATCGCTTCCAAATCATATGCCGGCTGCCAGGTTCCGGCCAAGCGATGGTCGCGCAGAATTTCCGGACCGTAGCTCACAAACAGTCCGTAGAGCATCGCGCCACAAGCGACCATCACGATGAGCCAACGAATCGGGCTGCCTGTCGGCTGGGCAGTCTCGGTGACAGCCTGGCTTTGCGCCGCGGCGATGTCGACATTGAGAGCTTGTGCCGTGGCACCAACTCCGGATTGACGTTTGCCGAACGCCATCGTGGTCACTCCCGCACTGAAGAGCCCGCTACCTAAAGATGAATCCTATAAGACTTCGCTAAGAAGCATTGACGAATTGGCAGGATGCAGGACATTGGTAGCGCCGGACAGATCAAGTCCGCGAGGTCGCTTCCAGGCCGAAAGCTTGACATCGCCAGCGTCCATTTGACCTGTCGGGCAAAACACCCGCCCCGTCCCAAAACCGTCAATCCCCTGTCGCGAAAATATTCCACTTTACCGAAATTCGGAATTGCGGTACTCATCCGCCATCCCGGTCCGGGGAGAGGGGCGATCGTCCGTCGTAACGAACGTGGATCGGGGTGCGGTGGACGCGGCGGCGCCGGGCACGCGAATGCGGGATCAGGGCGAGATGAACCTCGTGAGGTCCTGCGGCGTGCGGACGAATGGCGCCGCTGCGTACGGCAAAATCGTGTGGTCCTGGCCGTCGTTGCTACGGTCAAGCCTTGCGGAGATGGATCGGGGCTCAACCGGGTTTCGGGCCATCGTCAATTCGCAAGGCGACGGTGACAAAAAGGAACTCGTCGCCGGGGAGAGCGCGGCATAAGCCGTCAGCCCACTGCGCAGGGAAGGCCGAGTGATTGGCTACACCTGTATGCTGCTGTGCGGTTTTTCTGCGTGTACTTTCGCGCAGCGGACCGCGGGTGCCAGCCGGCACCCGGTCTTCCCTGCGCTCTCTTCACGGAAAGGGGGCAAAAGGATAGAGCAAAACTCGGGCGTCCGGTGCCGCGAGAATGCGGCTTCATGTGTGATTTGATCCAGGGAATGGTGCTGCCAGACAGGATTGAACTGTCGACCTCTCCATTACCAATGGAGTGCTCTACCACTGAGCTACGGCAGCATGTGCTGGGACAAGAATCGGCCGCCACGAGGAGCCTACCAAGCGGGCCGATATCTGCCACAAGCCCCCCTCCTGTGCAAGCTTGCCGGGCCTGACAAAACCAGAAAATCGGGGCGATATCGGGCTCAAAATGGCGGTTTTGGCTGGAAACGACCGGCTTTCCGCCATTTGGGCGCCGATATCCCACCCAACTGGCCAGTTGGCCAAGGCGTCGGATTCGACTCATTTGGGTTTTCGCACGATCGGATCGCGCGGGCCTCTTGAGCTGCCGCATTCCTTGGGCATGTTATCGGCCGACCGCTGCGATGGACCCCTGATGGCTGACGAGAACGACAAGAGCACGAGGCAGAACCGGGCGTCCCGCGACGACCGGCTGAAATCAGCGCTGCGCGAAAATTTGAAGCGGCGGAAGGTGCAGGCGCGCGAACGCGCCGCCATCACCGAGCCCTCGCAGAACGAAAATGGTTCCCTAGATGAGGGGGCCGCCGGCAAGACCGGCGGTTAGAATTCGGCGGCCTGGATTTTTGGAGTGCATGAAGTGGCAATGGGGCAGGACGAATCGCGACGAGCCGACGGTGACGCGCAGATGTCGCGGTTCACGCGCCCCGAACAGACCTTTCCGGCGCTGACATCAGCCGAGATCGAGCGCATGCGGCGTTTCGGCGAGCTCCGCACCTATCCCGATGGCGAGTTGCTGTTCGAGACCGGCAAGCCGGGCCCGGGCATGTTCGTGGTGTTGAAAGGCCACGTCGCCATCACCCAGCGCGACGGGCTCGGTCATGTCACCCCGGTGATTGACCAGGGGCCGGGACAATTCCTGGCTGAGCTGAGCCAGCTCTCGGGCCGGCCGGCGCTGGTCGATGGCCGCGCCGAAGGTGATGTCGAAACGCTGCTGCTGCCGCCGGATCGCCTGCGCGCATTGCTGGTCGCCGAGGCCGAGCTCGGCGAGCGCATCATGCGCGCGCTGATCCTGCGCCGGGTCAGCCTGATCCAGGGCGGGGTCGGCGGCATCGTGCTGATCGGGCCGTCGCATTCGGCTGGCGTGGTCCGCTTGCAGGGCTTTCTCACCCGCAACGGCCAGCCGCATCATCTGCTGGATCCTGACGGCGACGGCGATGCTGCCGAGGTCATTGCGCGCTACTCGCCCGAGCCCGAGGACTGGCCGCTGGTCGTCACCGCCGACGGCACGGTGCTGCGCAATCCCGGCGAAACCGAGCTTGCGCGTAGCATCGGCATGATCGGCGGGCCGAAGAACGATCGCATCTATGACGTCGCGATCGTCGGCAGTGGGCCGGCGGGCCTTGCGACCGCGGTCTATGCCGCCTCCGAAGGTCTCTCGGTCGCAGTCCTCGACACCCGCGCCTTCGGCGGCCAGGCCGGCGCCAGCGCGCGCATTGAAAACTATCTCGGCTTTCCGACCGGAATTTCCGGCATGGCGCTGACGGCGCGCGCCTTCAACCAGGCGCAAAAATTCGGCGCCGACATCATGATCCCGATGACGGCAAGGTCGCTCGACTGCGCGCGTGGCGACGGCGCATTTTCCGTCGAGCTCGATTGCGGTGACGTGCTGCGCTCGCGCGCGGTCGTCGTTGCGAGCGGCGCGCGCTATCGCCGGCCCGACATCGAGAATCTCGACACATTCGAGGGCCGCGGCGTCTGGTATTGGGCTTCGCCGATCGAGGCGCGGCTCTGCGCCGGGGATGAAGTGGCGCTGGTCGGTGCCGGCAATTCGGCGGGGCAGGCGGCCGTGTTCCTGTCGGGGCACGCCAAGCGCGTGCTGATGATCATCCGCGGCGGCGGCCTCGGCGCCAGCATGTCGCGCTATCTCATCGAGCGCATCGAAGCGACGCCGAATATCGAGCTGCTGTTCAACACCGAGATCACGGCGCTTGAGGGCGACGAGGCCTCGCTGCTGCGGCGCATCCGCTGGAAGAGCCGGCTCTCGAGCGACGAGGATTCCGCCGACATCCGCAATCTCTTTCTGTTCGTCGGCGCCGATCCCGCCACCAGCTGGCTCGACGGCTGCGGGGTGACGCTCGATCGCGGCGGCTTCGTCGTCACCGGCGCGCAGTCCGAGCAGAATCTTGGCCGGCTCGTTGCCCCGCTCGAAACTTCAGTGCCCGGCGTCTACGCCGTCGGCGACGTCCGCTCCGGCTCGGTCAAGCGCGTTGGCGGCGCCATCGGCGAAGGCGCGCAGGTCGTGGCCTCTCTGCACGGCTATCTCGGCGACGCCGCAAAACCGGCGCTTTGAGCAATAATTAAGACAAGGGAATGGCAAGTCGAATGTCACTTGCCATCCTGCCGCGTGCCACAGACTATCCCCTCATCCCGAGGAACCGCGACAGCGGCGTCTCGAAGGATGAAGGCCCGGATGCAACAGCCGGGCCTGCATGGTTCGCGCGGCGATGCGAAAGCATCGTCCGCAGGGGCGCTGAGGCGCCTCCTCACCATGAGGATCTACACACAAAAGGCAAAATGGGAGGACTAAATGGCTGAAATCGTCGTGCTCTACAAAACGCCCAAGGATGCTGAGGCCTTCGACAAGTACTACGCCGAGACCCACATTCCACTCGCCAAGAAACTTCCCGGCCTGAAAAAATATGCCGTCAGCACGGGACCGGTCGGCTCGCCCGCCGGACCTTCCGGAATCCATCTCGTCGCCATTCTCACCTTCAACAGCGTGGCTGACATCCAGGCGGCATTCGGCAGCCCAGAAGGCAAGGCGACCGGCGCTGACGTGCCGAAATTCGCCAGCGGTGGCGCCGACCTGCTGATCTTCGATACCAAGGAAGTCTGAAACGCGAAGGACGGCCCGCACGTCGCGGGTCGTCCTTGTCGAATCTGGTTCAACTTTGGTGAAAGACCTGCAGGCTCGTAGCCCGGATGGAGCGAAGCGCAATCCGGGACAGCATCATCCACATGCGAGGCCCCCGGATTAGGCTTCGCTCCATCCGGGCTGCAAACTGCTGTTGTTTGTGACAGCGATGCAAAAAATTGAGCCATGCGCTTGTCGATTCGCACGATGATGCATGGCTGCGCGCGAATGTGTGATGCCGGCGCATGTGGCAATCCGATGAGGACCGTAATATTAATCTTTCCGATCTCAATGCAGAGAGTAGGAGAGATGTCATGGTTCTTGGGTTGAGCCTGTCCGCCTTCACGCTGGTCCATGTCATCATCAGCCTGATCGCCATCGTCGCCGGCCTCATCGTGATGTTCGGCCTGCTTGGCTCGAAGCCGATGGCGGGCCTCACCGCGATCTTCCTGCTGTTCACGATCCTCACCAGCGCCACCGGCTTCCTGTTCCCTTTCAAGGAGCTGCTGCCGTCGCACATCATCGGCATCATCTCGCTGGTGCTGCTCGGGATCGCCTGCATTGCGCTGTACGGCATGAAGCTCGCCGGCGTCTGGCGTCCCGTCTACATCGTGACCGCAATGGTCTCGCTGTATTTCAACGTCTTCGTGCTGGTGATCCAGTCATTCCTGAAGGTGCCGGCGCTCGCCGCGCTCGCACCTGCCGTGCCGCCGGCACCGCCCACGGGGCCTGTGTTCGCAGTGGTGCAGGGCATCGTGCTGGTGTTCTTCGTGCTGCTCACCATCGGCGCCTGGCGCCGTTACAAGCCGATGGCGTTTGCCTGATGATTGACACCTCGTCATTCCCGGGCATCGCGCAGCGGTGACCGCGGAATGACGTCTCGCTCAAGGAGCCCTGCAATGCCCACCATCACCACCAAAGACGGCGTCGAGATCTTCTACAAGGACTGGGGCTCGGGTCAGCCGATCGTGTTCAGCCATGGCTGGCCGCTGTCGGCCGACGACTGGGACGCGCAAATGTTGTTCTTCGCCGCGCACGGCTATCGCGTCATCGCCCACGACCGTCGCGGCCACGGCCGCTCGGCGCAGGTCGCCGACGGCCACGACATGGATCATTATGCCGACGATCTCGCGGCGGTGAGCGCGCATCTCGACCTCAAGAACGCCATCCACGTCGGCCACTCCACCGGCGGCGGCGAAGTCGTGCATTACATCGCGCGCCATGGCGAGAGCCGGGTGGCGAAGGCTGCGATCCTCTCCGCCGTGCCGCCGCTGATGGTGCAGACGGCGGCCAATCCCGGCGGCCTGCCGAAGAGCGTGTTCGACGGTCTCCAGGCGCAACTCGCCGCCAGCCGCACGCAATTCTATCGCGATCTCCCCGCCGGCCCGTTCTACGGTTACAATCGTCCCGGCGCAAAGCCGTCGGAAGCGGTGATCCAGAACTGGTGGCGCCAGGGCATGATGGGCGGCGCGAAGGCGCATTACGACGGCATCGTCGCGTTCTCGCAGACCGACTTCACCGAGGATTTGAAGAAGATCACCGTTCCCGTGCTGGTGATGCACGGCGACGACGACCAGATCGTGCCTTACGCCGATTCCGCGCCGCTGTCGGCCAAGCTCCTGAAGAACGGCACGCTGAAGACCTACAAGGGCTTTCCGCACGGCATGCCGACCACGCATGCCGAGACAATCAATGCGGACCTGCTGGCGTTCTTCAAGGGGTGAGGTACCTCACTTCAATATCCCCCTGATCGCATCGAATGTGCGCTTGACGAAGGCCTCCGGCTTCTCGCGCGTGCCTTCGCCGATCCAGCTTTCGCCACCGACGCGCATGGCGCCGGTGGCGATCATGGCAACGAGCCGCGCCTTCAGTCGGTCCGATTTGGTTCTGGCGCGCTGCGAAAGCCCTTCGGCCAGTGCGCGCTCGAGCTTCTCGTATTTGAGCTGGTCGCGCGCCTGGAGCGCGGGATTGTCGCGCTTGAGCCGCGACATCGCCGCCGCTTCCGCAGGATCGATCCGCCTCACCGCCGCCGCGATCGCATTCTCCGCCGCCGTCAGCATGGATTCGCCTGCCGGCCGCGCGACGACCTCTGCGACCAGCGCGCTTGCTGCGCCCTCCTGCCAGGCGGCGACCACGTCCTCTTTCGACGCGAAGTAGTGGAAGAAGCTGCGCCGCGACACGTCCGCCGCGGCCGCGATATCGTCGATGGTCGTGGCCTCGAAGCCGCGCTCCAGGAACAGCGCCATCGCCCCACGGGTCAGCCGCTCGCGGGTCTCTTGCAATTTACGCTGGCGCAGGCCGGGGCCATCAGGGGATTTTGCAACCGCCGGCAATGGCTTGGCGCTTTTCCGGACAACCTTCGACGCCTTCAAATCGTTCCACCTCTTGCAAACTTGCACCCAGTGCACATTTAGACCCGTCGCGGGCCTTTTCGAGCCCCGACGGAGCTATGGCATGATCGACTGGACCACAGCAGACATCCCCTCTCTCAGCGGCAAGACCGCCGTCGTGACCGGGGCGACAGGCGGCCTCGGTTACGAGACGGCGATGGCGCTGGCGGGCGCCGGTGCCATTGTCATACTCACCGGGCGCAACGACGCAAAGGGCCTGCGCGCAATCGAGGGCATTTGCGAGCGGTTTCCCAATGCGCTGATCGCCTACGAGCATCTCGATCTCGCCAGTCTTGCCTCCGTCGCCGATTTTACCAGGCGCTTTGCCGCCAGCAACGAGCAGCTCGATCTCCTCATCAACAATGCCGGCGTAATGGCGTTGCCGAAGCGGCAGCAGACGGAGGATGGTTTCGAGAAGCAGTTCGGCACCAATTATCTCGGCCATTACGCGCTGACAGCGCGGCTGTTGCCGCAGCTTCGCCGCGCGAAGGCACCTCGCATCGTCAATCTGTCGAGCCTCGCGCATCGCTCCGGCGCGATCAATTTCGACGATTTGCAAAGCAAGCGTTCCTATCGCCCCTGGCGCGCCTATTGCCAGTCCAAGCTGGCGATGCTGATGTTTTCGCTGGAGTTGCAGCGCCGCAGTCTCGCCGCCGGCTGGGGCTTGATGAGCCTTGCGGCCCACCCCGGCTACGCGCGGACTGATCTCATTCCGAACGGACCGGGCACCAACACCTTCCAGTCGCTGGTGAGCCGATGGTTGCAGCCTTTCATCAGCCAGTCTGCGGCCGAAGGCGCGCTGCCCACCCTGTTCGCGGCGACCTCTCCGGCCGCGGAGCCCGGCGGCTATTACGGTCCGAACTGGTTCTACGAATTGAAGGGGCTGCCCAGGCGGGCGAAGATCATGCCGCAAGCGAAGGATTTCGCTGTGGCCGCCATGCTGTGGGATGCCTCGGCGACGTTGACCGGTGTATCCTTCGACGAGATCACGGTCGCCGCATGAGCCGCGAGCCCGCCGGGGGCGTCCCGATGCAAGTCATCATCTTCGGTGCGACCGGCATGGTCGGGCAGGGCGTATTGCGCGAATGCCTGATCGACACCGGCATCGGCCGCGTGGTTGCGGTGGGGCGCAGTCCGACCGGCGTGCGCAACACCAAGCTCGTCGAGATCATCCACGACAACTTCCTGGATTATTCGGCGATCGAAGCGCAGCTCACCGGCTTCGATGCCTGCTTCTTCTGCCTCGGCGTCTCCTCGATCGGCATGAGCGAAGAGCGCTACCGCCATCTCACTTACGACCTCACGCTGGCGGCGGCGACGACGCTGGCGAAGCTCAATCCGCAGATGACATTCGTCTACGTCACCGGCGCCGGCACCGATTCCACCGAGCAGGGGTCGCGGATGTGGGCACGGATCAAGGGCAAGACCGAAAACGATCTGCTCAAGCTGCCGTTCAGGGGGGCCTACATGTTCCGGCCCGGCGCGATCCAGCCCCTGCACGGCGCCCGCTCCAAGACGGCCTGGGTGCAGGCCGTGTATGCCGCAACCTGGCCGCTCTGGTCGGCGCTGCGCCGGATCTCGCCGCGGCTCGTCACCTCGACCGAGCAGATGGGCCGCGCCATGATCCATGTCGCCCGGGAGGGGTATCCGCGGAAGGTGCTGGAGATGGAGGATATCAATAGCCTCTAGTCCGCCGGCCCGTTAGGTTTGCGGAAATTTCCACGTCCGCGCGCGTTGAGCCTTATCGGCCCCCGAGGAGGAATGCCGGCGATGTCTCCCCAGCTCAAATTGATCGCGCTCGACGCCGACGACCTCGCCGTGATCTCGACCCATGTGCAGGACGCCCGCGTCCAGGCCGCCGACATCACCTGGCGCCAAAGCGAAAAGCGGCTGGTGGTCGGGATGAGCCGCCTGGACTGGGAGCAGACGCTGGACGGCGAGGCTGCGCCCCGCCGGCTGGTCGCCGCACTCCGCTTTGACCGCGTGCTGGCCTGCAAATCGCGCAACATCGACCTCGGCGCGCCGGACGAGGTTCTGGACCTTGTCGGCATCGAGTTTCACCCCCAGGACGGCCGCGACGAGGAGCCCGGCGGCAGCGCCCTCCTGCTGTTCGCCCAAGGCGGCGCCATCCGCCTCGATGTCGAATGTCTGGAATGCGAGTTGACGGATCTGGGGGCGGACGAGCTGGGGACGGGACTGGGCCTCGAGGAGGAGGAGTGAGGTGGCCAATATACCAGCCAGATCCGCTGAGGTCCCCGCCGGAACGCCGGCTTCCAAGGGTCGAACTGCCAAGGGTTGACGCAGCTTGCCCGCCGCGCCATTGAGCAGGGGTCTGGTGAGCCAAACCGCGCCCCAAAAAACCAGCTAGAAGCCAAGCCAAAGATGCCCGTTCGCCTCGACCGCAGCAGCGCCGATTTTGACCAGCGATTCGCGGCCTTCATCGCCGCCAAGCGTGAGGTCTCGGCCGACGTCGAGGCCGCCGCGCGCGCCATCGTCGACGACGTGGCCAAGCGCGGCGATGCCGCCCTGCTCGAGGCCACGGCAAAGTTCGACCGGCTGTCGCTGGAGGCGTCTGGCCTTCGCATCACCGCCGCCGAGATCGAGACGGCCGTGAAGGCCTGCGATGCCGCGACGCTGGATGCGCTCAAGCTCGCGCGCGACCGCATCGAGACCTATCACCGCCGCCAGCTCCCGAAGGACGAACGCTTCACCGATCCGCTCGGCGTCGAGCTCGGCTGGCGCTATACCGCAATCGAATCCGCCGGCCTCTATGTGCCCGGCGGGACCGCGGCCTATCCCTCCTCGGTGCTGATGAACGCGGTACCCGCCAAAGTCGCCGGCGTCGCGCGCCTCGTCATGGTGGTGCCCTCGCCCGACGGCAAGCTCAATCCGCTGGTGCTGGCGGCCGCGAATCTCGGCGGCGTTACCGAGATCTACCGCGTCGGCGGCGCGCAGGCCGTGGCCGCGCTCGCGCACGGCACCGCGACGATCACGCCGGTCGCAAAAATCGTCGGACCCGGCAATGCTTACGTCGCCGCCGCAAAGCGGATGGTATTCGGCAAGGTCGGCATCGATATGATCGCCGGTCCCTCCGAGGTGCTCGTCATTGCCGACGACACCGGCAACGCCGACTGGATCGCCGCCGATCTTTTGGCGCAGGCCGAGCATGATGCGAGCGCGCAGTCGATCCTGATCACGGATTCCGCGCGCCTCGCCGCCGACGTCGAAAGTGCCGTCGAAGCGCAGTTGAAGACGCTGCCGCGCGCCGCGATCGCCGGCGCTTCCTGGGCCGATTTCGGCGCCATCATCATGGTGAAGGATCTCGCCGACGCCATTCCGCTTGCGGATGCGATTGCCGCCGAGCATCTCGAGATCATGACCACGGATCCGGACGCGCTTGCCGCAAAGATCCGCAACGCCGGCGCGGTCTTCCTCGGCGCGCATACGCCGGAGGCGATCGGTGACTATGTCGGCGGCTCCAACCACGTGCTGCCGACGGCGCGCTCGGCGCGGTTCTCCTCGGGACTCTCGGTGCACGACTTCATCAAGCGCACCTCGATTCTGAAATGCGGCCCGGATCAGCTGCGTGCGCTGGGCCCGGCCGCGATGACGCTCGGAAAGGCGGAGGGACTTGACGCCCATTCGCGCTCGATTGGATTGCGCCTCAATCTGTCATGACCCAGCCGCCCGAACAGGACGACTCGACCAATCGCATCGTCGCGGTCACCCTCGACGAGGACTCGATCGGCCGTTCCGGGCCCGACATCGAGCATGAGCGCGCGATCGCGATCTACGATCTGATCGAGCAGAACCTGTTCGCGCCTGATGGTGCCGACGGCAAGGGGCCCTTCACGCTGCATATCGGCATCACCGGCAGCCGGCTGATGTTCGACATTCGCCGCGAGGACGGCACGCCCGTGGTCGCGCATCTGTTGTCGCTGACGCCGTTCCGGCGGATCGTGAAGGACTATTTCATGATCTGCGACAGCTATTACCAGGCGATCCGCACCGCGACCCCGGACAAGATCGAAGCCATCGACATGGGCCGCCGCGGCATCCATGACGAGGGATCGCGCACGCTGCAGGAGCGGCTGAAGGGCAAGGTGCGGGTGGACTTCGAAACCTCGCGCCGGCTGTTCACGCTCATTACTGTTTTGCACTGGAAGGGTTAAGCGCGATGGCGGGTCCGCCACGCGCACGCGATCCGCAATCCGTGCTGTTCGCCTGCGCGATGAACAGCGTGCGCTCGCCGATGGCCGAGAGCCTGCTGCGGCACATGTTTCCGCAAGGCCTCTACGTGAAGTCGGCCGGCGCCAGGCGCGGCGAGCTCGATCCGTTCGCGGTTTCCGTGATGGCAGAGCTCGGCCAGGACATCTCCGTCCACAAGCCGCAGACTTTCGAGGAGCTCGAGGACTGGGAGGGGCTGAATTTCGACCTCATCATCACGCTCTCGCCCGAAGCGCACCACAAGGCGCTGGAGCTGACCCGCACGCTCGCCGCCGACGTCGAATACTGGCCGACGCAGGATCCCACCACCATCGAAGGCAGCCGCGACCAGAAGTTAGCTGCCTACCGCGACGTCTGCGACCAGCTCCTGATGCGCATCCGCCGGCGTTTTGCAAAGGTGGGCGCGGCGAGCGGGTAGCATGAGGCGCAAGTAAAGTCCGGGTTCCCGGGTTGTGAAATCAGCCCCCTTCCGATAGGTTCCGCGCGCAATTCACCCCCTGCTTCATCCCCCAAATCACCTGATGCTCGGCCGCCCCAAATTCGTTCTTGCCTCCGGTTCGCCGCGGCGCCTGTCGCTGCTCAACCAGGCCGGCATCGAGCCGGACGCGCTCCGGCCGGCCGACGTCGACGAGACGCCGAAGCGGGGCGAGCTGCCGCGTGCCTGCGCCAATCGCCTTGCCCGCGCCAAGGCGGATGCGGCGCTCAAATCGGTGCAGCTTGACGACGAGCTGCGCGGTGCCTTCATCCTCTCCGCCGACACGGTGGTGGCGGTCGGCCGCCGCATCCTGCCCAAAGCCAATCTTGTCGACGAGGCGGCGCAGTGCCTGCGGCTGCTGTCGGGCCGCAACCACCGCGTCTACACCGCGATTTGCCTGGTCACGCCGCGCGAGGCCTTCCGCCAGCGCCTGGTCGAGACCCGCGTCCGGTTCAAGCGCCTCTCCGAGGACGACATCCAGGCCTATATCGGCTCCGGCGAATGGCGCGGCAAAGCGGGCGGCTACGCCGTGCAGGGCATCGCCGGCTCTTTCGTGGTCAAGATGGTCGGCTCCTACACCAACGTGGTCGGCCTGCCGCTCTATGAGACCACGACGCTGCTTGGCGGCGAGGGTTTTCCGATCCGCTTCGGCTGGCTCAACGCCGTCACCTTGTGAGCGGCACCACGGCCGGGGCGGCCTGACAAAAATCTCGAAAACAACCCCATGCAAAGTAGAATCGACCCGCGCGCGCCGGCAGGGATGCATGCGCCTCCGCCTCAGGAACCCGTTTGCCGACAGCCTGTTGACCTCCGTCACCTCGTACAAGCCGCGCCCATCATGGATGATCAAACCAAAAAGCCCGGAAGCTCCCTCAAAACTTGCCCGATCTGCGGCAAGCCGCAGTCACAGGCCACCCGCCCGTTCTGCTCCTCGCGCTGCCGCGACGTCGACCTGAACCGCTGGCTGAAAGGCACCTATGTCATCCCCGGCCGCGACGACGAGGTGGATGACATCGAATGAATAAATAATATCAATACGTTATGCGAACATCCAATCGGCTGCGCGCCAGCAGCACCTTGTGCACAGCCGGGCCGCGCCCGGCGAAGCCTCTTGGCGAAGCCGGGTGGACAGGCAGCCTTCAGCCCACTATAAACCGCCCGCTCGATGGGCCTTGCCCTTCTCTTTGGCCCCTCTCTTCGAGCACGCCCAGGTAGCTCAGTTGGTAGAGCATGCGACTGAAAATCGCAGTGTCGGTGGTTCGATTCCGCCCCTGGGCACCACTCGGTACCATCTGCGAACACGCGGAACGAGCGGTCTTTGGGCCAGGACGGGCCCGTGCGAGCACATCCCTGCTGCCTTTGATGCGGATGCGTCGAGGGGCAGCGACGCGGGGAAGTGACGGCCGGTCTGGCTCGCTGTCCAGCAATGTGGCCCTAGGCCCCGGGTTCGCCGCCATCACCCGCAGCGCGAGCCACTGCGCTATCGCTGGAGGGGGCATGGGTCGCAATTGACGTCCTGTCCCAATTGCAGGCCATGACGGGATCGGTAGCCTGAGCGGCGGATCGCCGTCGACCCGCAGCTCCGTTCAGAAATTCCACAGCAGCTTGCCCTTGACCGCATGGTCTTCGACGCTGCTCGCGAACTGGCCGAGATAGCTGACGCCCAACGTGGCGTTGGCCGAGAGACGCAGATCGGCGCCGGCCTCGAGCACCGCGCCGTCCCGTGCCGGCGGCACGCCGGCGATGCTGACGTTGGGCCCGCCGCTGGCGAAGGTGAGCGCGGCGGCCGGCGTCACGTCGCCGAAGGCATGCTGCCAGGCGGTGGAAAAGCGCGGCGCCAGCGCTAGGCCATTCGCGAGCGTGAAGGTGGTGGCGAAGCGTGCGCCAAGCGTGGAGGTGTCGGTCTGTTCGGTGTTGCTCAGCCCCACGAGTGCCGCGGGCCCGCCGGTTTCGGTGAAGCGGTTGGTCTTCGCCTGCACCCAGGCAAGGCCGGCGAACGGTTCGATGGCGACGCTGCCGTGCGTGACGCCGTAGCCGATCTCGCCGAACACCTGCGCGGTGCTGCCGTCGTAATTCGCGGTGGTGCGGTCGGCGAAGCCAGGAAACATGATCGCGCGCGTGGTGTCGATGCGGTGGTGCGCATAGGCCGCGCCCGTGCGCAGGTTGAACGCCCCGAAACTCTTGTCGCCATAGATCGCAACATGGCCGCTTTCAATCGTGGCGGCGCTCTGCCGCGCGCTCACATTCACCTTCGCGTCCGAGAAACCGGCGGCGAAGCCGAACTGCCAGCCGTTGCCGAACCATTTGTCGACGCCGACAATGGCACCGTCGACCCTCCGGTCGACGGTGGCTGCATTGCCGTCGCCGCCGAACCTGCCCCACGCGCCAAAACCCTGCGCCCAGAAGATCAGCGTCGGAGCCGGCGTCGGCGCGAACGGTGCGGCCTTCGCCGTCTGCTCCGCCGCATAGGCCAGCGAAGCCATTGATCCATTGCTGCTGTCGAACGGCGTCTGCCCGCCGCGGCGGTCGCGCCCTGGTTCAGGGTCTGCGCGAGGCTCGCCAGCGCCACGGTCTGTTCGAGGGTCAGGAATACATTGTGGGCGTCATAGGAGAGCGAGGGCGCGAGAAAGGTAAAGTTCGCGCTCACGCCGGAAAAGCTGCCGTTCGGGCCGCTGGCGGCATTGAGGATGGTGTAGGTCCGGTACGGCACGTAGCTGCCCGGCACGGCGATGACCTGCACGGTGCCGGGTGCGAGCGTACCGCCATTGATGGTGGTGTGGCCGAGCGTGCCGCTGCCGCCGAGCGTGCCGCCGGGACCGACCGTCGTCGCCGAGACGAGCGAACCCTTCACCCGCAGCGTGCCGCCGGTCACGCTGGTCGCGCCCGTGTAGGTGCTGGCGCCGGTGAGGATTGTGGTCCCGGTGCCGATCTGGTTGACCGTGCCCCCGTCCGAGATCGTGCCGCTGAAGCTCACTGAGTCCGAACGGTTGAAGGCCAGCGTGCCGTTGTTCGTCACATTGCCAGCAATGCTGCCTGACGTGCTGCCATTGCCGAGTTGCAATATTCCGCCTGAGATCGTGGCGCCGCCGGTATAGATGTTGGCGCCGGTGAGAATCGTCGTGCCGGCCTCGACGCGCACTGAACCGCTGCCACTCATGGATGGCGCGAATACGTAGTCGCCGGCGGTGTGGTTGAAGACGATCCTGCCAGCGCCCGTGTACCGGACGTAGTCGGTGAGAGCCGGCGCGGTAGTTCCGGTTCCCGGCAGTTTTTCGATTAAGTCAATTGTTTCCGCGTCGCGGGATCGACCAAGAGATCGAGGTCCTGGAACGATGTTTTGAGGGACACGTTCCGTTGTGACGGAGCTGGACCGGGCTGACGCAAAAAAGTCGAGGGCCACCGCAAGGACGCCGGCGATGCTCTGCGCGGAATCTCGTTCGGGCGGAGAGCCCACCTATGCCGGATGACGAGGTAAAGCCAATGCTTGATCTTGTGCGCGCCCGGGACCGGATGGTTGATATTCAGATTGCCCGACGCGGAGTACGGGATACTTACGTCTTGGAGGCACTGCGCCGTGTGCCCCGCGAGCTTTTCGTCGAACCCGGCTTCGAAGAATTCGCCTACGAAGATGGCCCACTGCCGATTGGCGAAGGTCAGACCATCTCGCAACCTTACATCGTCGCGCTGATGATCGAGGCGGCCGAGGTCAAGCCCGGCGACAGCGTTCTCGAAGTAGGCGCTGGCTCCGGCTACGCGGCAGCCGTCCTCAGTCAGATTGCCAACCGGGTCTGCGCCATTGAGCGCCACCCATCGTTAGGCAAAACCGCCCAGCAGAGGCTGAAGAAGCTCGGTTACGAGAATATCGAACTGCGCGTTGGTGATGGCACGCGGGGTTGGCTAGAAGCCGCGCCGTTCGATGCAATCCTCGTCGCGGCCGGCGGACCTGAGGTGCCTTCGGCGCTGAAGGAGCAGCTCGCAATCGGCGGCCGCCTGGTGATTCCGGTGGGCGAGGAAGAGCGCTATCAGACTCTGATAAAGCTCACCCGGAAGAGCGGGTCTGAATTCGAAGAGGAGAATCTTGGCGCCGTCGCGTTCGTGCCATTGATCGGTGAGCAAGGTTGGGCGGAGGATGGCCGAAGCGCGGCCACGAGCGGCGCGCAAGGCCGATCACGTGCACAAACCTTGTCTGAAATGATCGCCGGCCTGGCGGAGCCGCTGCCCGGGCTCGACGACCCCGCTTTCGGACAATTGTTCGATCGCTTCGCCGATCGCCGCGTCGTTTTGCTGGGTGAGGCGAGCCACGGAACATCCGAGTTCTACCGCGCGCGGGCGGCCATCACCATGCGTTTGATCGAGGAGCATGGCTTCACGATCATTGCCGTCGAGGCGGACTGGCCTGATGCGGCCGCGGCCGACCGCTATGTCCGCCATCGGCCAGCACGTCTTGGAGAGGAACCGCCATTTCAGCGCTTTCCGACCTGGATGTGGCGCAACACCGATGTGGATGCGTTCCTCGGTTGGATGAGGGAGCGCAATGAAAATCTCAAGCCGGAGCAGCGCGCCGGCTTTTTTGGTCTCGACCTCTACAACATGAACGGCTCCATTGCCGCCATCCTCGAATATCTCGACAAGGTCGACCCTAAAGCTGCGGCCGTGGCGCGTGAGCGCTATGCCTGCCTCACGCCTTGGCAGAAAGAACCCTCCACTTACGGACGAGCGGTGCTCACGGCAGGGTACCGCAAGTGCGAAAAGGCGGTGGTCGATCAATGTCGGGAGCTGCTGCAACGGCGGATCGAATACATTGGCGAGAACCGTGAAGACTTTCTCGATGCCGCACAGAACGCACGTCTGATTGCTTCCGCCGAGCGCTATTATCGGATCATGTACTATGGTGGCGCGGAATCCTGGAACTTGCGCGATACGCATATGTTCGAGACGCTGGGACATCTGCTTGACGCACACGGGCCACAATCCAAGGCCGTGGTCTGGGCACATAACTCTCACATCGGCGATGCCCGTCACACCGAAATGGGCGCCGTCCGCGATGAGCTGAACATCGGCCAGCTCTGCCGAGATCGATTTGGCGGGGAGGCTGCACTGATCGGCTTCGGCACGCACACGGGCACTGTGGCAGCGGCGTCCGACTGGGGCGGCGATATGGAAATCAAGCGCGTGCGACCGTCGCATCGCGACAGCTACGAGCGCGCCTGCCACGATGCCAATGTTCCACGCTTCCTGCTCGATCTTGGCCGCGATCAGCCTGTCCGGCGCCGTCTTCTGGAGCCGCGGCTGGAGCGGTTCATCGGCGTCATCTACAGGCCCGATACCGAACTAATGAGCCACTACGCCAATGCCTCACTACCGCAGCAATTCGACGCCTTCGTCTGGTTCGATGAGACCTCGGCTGTTACGCCGCTAGGGCCGGAGCACGCCAAGCCCGGCGTGCCCGATACCTATCCATTCGGCGTGTAGCCCGATGCTGCGGGACATCGGCTATGTGTTGGAAAAACTCGATTGGATGCGAGCCGAGCGGATCTGGCCGAACGGCCCGCGTTATCTCTGGACCGATGCCTTTGGGGTGGTGCTGTACGTCTCGCTTTACCGCGAACTGGGCGAGCGCCGCTGGCTCGACGAAGCCGAACGGCTGGTGAGCGATGTGGAACGCGTACTCGGCCGTCCGCGCGGGCTGCGCATCGGCGAGGCGGCCGGCCGCGACGGACAGTACTTTCACTACCTCGCGATGTGGCTTTTTGCGCTGGCACGGCTAGGCGAGGTGAAGCCAGAATACCGCGAACGCGGCATTGCGCTGGCGCGCGACATCCATCGGGCATTCGTCATCCCGGGCCGCGGTGTGGTCTGGAAAATGGAAGAAGACTTGAGCGGTCCCTATCCTGGCTATGGCCTGGGCGCCATGGATGCATATGACGGTTATATCAGCTATCGGCTGCTTGACAGCGATGTGCTCAGGCCCGAGACCGCGGAAATGAGCATCATCATCGAGCAGAGCTATCGCGGGCTCGAAATCGACCAGGACCTGGGGCTCGGTATGATGCTGTGGCTCGCTCACTTCTTTCCACAAGAGCCATGGGCCACCTTGCAAGCGCAACGCGCACTGCGGTCGCTCGACACGATGTGGATTGATCCTCCGGGCTATTTCAGTCGGGCGCCCCGGCTGCGCGACACAAAGTTCGCATTCACCAATTTCGGCGTTTCCTTGGGTCTGCAAGCGACGCATGTTTGGCCCGAGCGCGTCGAGCGCCTGAACACATTTTTTGAAAACTGGCGATCAGGTGATGAATATGATCGTGAGGCAATCACCTGGGTCATGGCATGCACGTCACATTATCCAGGGGCGTTCATCTAAACGACCCGCGCAGTCCCGCGCAGCATCAAGAGGAACATCTGCCGGTTCGCGACATTTGAGGCGGCCGGCCAGGAACGTTTCGCCCTGCTTTGATTTGGCCCCACAGAGCGCGAGCGCGGCGTGCCCGTATCGAGAACCAACCGGATGCATGGAAACCGAGCCGATCCAGCGATGACAGAAAGGAACGAACGCCAGACAGCGCCTTATCCGGCCGAGAAGGCCAGAGGCGGCGAGATCATTCTCCGCACTCCCCTGCGCCGCGCGATCTTTATCGCAGGGCTGGCGGGAGCCGCAGTGTTGGCCCTGCTTCTCGCCTTCGCCCGATTTGCTCATTGAACCAGGCCCTGCGCCGCCAGCGGGAGATTTGCATGGGCAACAGTCAACTCATAATGCAAAGCGGGCATTCAGCCATGACGGCCGCGCCGATCGGGACCGTCCATCGCCAGGCCGGCCCGCAAGTTGGCGCGGACGATCATTTCTTTCGTGAAGTGAACCACGAACTGTCGGACCGGGGTTTTCTGGTCACATCCGCAGACAACCTGATTACCTGGGCACGTAGTGGCTCGCTGATGTGGATGACCTTCGGCCTCGCCTGCTGCGCGATCGAAATGATGCAGATGGCGATGCCACGCTACGACGCCGAACGCTTCGGCTTTGCCCCGCGCGCCTCGCCGCGCCAATCCGACGTGATGATTGTTGCCGGCACATTGTGCAACAAAATGGCGCCAGCATTGCGCAAGGTGTACGATCAGATGCCGGAGCCGCGCTATGTGATCTCGATGGGATCGTGCGCGAATGGTGGCGGCTATTACCACTATTCGTATTCGGTGGTGCGCGGTTGCGATCGGATCGTCCCGGTCGACATCTATGTCCCGGGCTGTCCACCCACCGCCGAGGCACTGTTGTACGGAGTTATGCTCCTGCAAAAGAAGATACGGCGAACGGGCACGATTGAGCGGTGACAAGCTTCGGGACGCTCGCCGGGTGGGTGGAGGCGCCTCATGACCGAAAGCGTACCATCGGTGAAAATGCGCCGGGCTATTCCCGCAGCTTCCATCTGTTTTGCGATCGGAATGACCGTTATCGCCACAGCTGCCTGGCTGGCCGGATCGCGCGCCTGAACGTGGTGCCCACCGCCATAAAATTCCCGGGCGTTGCGGGACATACGACCTCGTCGCACCCGGCACGAAGCATCTCGACCGTTTCCGCAGGTCAACGGTCGTTTAACCAAAGGCGCGACGATGTCGTGTCGCGTTCCATCAGGAGCTTCTCCTCGCCAGGGCAGGTCTCTCATGAACAAGCCGCTGATCTTTTCCCCGGAAGCCACTCGCGCCCATGCAGGCACTATCGCAGCCTGCCTGGGTGCCGGCCTGGCAGAACATGAAGAAACGCGCTTCGATGATGGTGAGTGCAAGCTCAGGCCGCTGGCCGACGCGCGCGGGCGGGAGGCGTTCGTGATCCAGTCGTTGTATGACGGACCGTCCCGCAGCGTACATGACAAGCTATGCGATGTGCTGCTTTTCGCGGGTGCCTTGAAGGATGCGGGCGCCGCGCGCGTGGTCCTGATCGCGCCCTATCTTTGCTATGCGCGGCAGGACCGGCGCACCAAATCGGGCGAGCCGCTTTCGCTGCGGTATGTTGCGCAACTTCTCGAAGCCGCCGGCGTGAATGCGGTTGTGGCGCTGGATGTGCACGATACGGCTGCCTTCGAAAATGCGTTTCGGATTCCGGCGGTGAACGTCGAGTGCGCTCAACTCTTCGCCACGCATTTTGGCAAAGCTCTCGCTGATCAGGATATCGAGGTCATTTCGCCCGATATCGGGGGCGTAAAACGCGCCGAAAGCTTCCGCGATGCGCTTAGCACAACCATGAATGAGGACGTCGAACTGAATGCGCTGGCCAAACGGCGAATAGACCACGTCGTCAGTACCGAGGAGGTTCCGGACGGCGTCCGGGACCGAACGGTGATTGCCTTTGACGATATGATCGCTACCGGCTCCACCATGCTGCGCGCGGTGAAGGCCTGCCGCGAGGGCGGGGCGGCCTATGTAATTGCGGCCGCCACACATGGCCTGTTCCTTCGCTGCGGCGAAGAACTGGTCGCGAGTAGTCTGGTGGATCGGATCATTGTTTCGGATACGATACCGCCCTTCCGTCTCGACGCGCGCCTGGTTGCGGAAAAAGTCACGATTCTGTCGGCGAGCCAGCCGATTGCTGACGCGATTCGCAGAATTGCCGCTGGCTAGTCTGAACGCGATCTCTCGAACTTCCTTGGCACTCATTTCCTGCGTTCAGGCCGCAAGGTCGAGCACGATCTTGCCCTGTGTGTGCTCAGTTTCGAGCTTCTGCTGAGCCGCGCCGGCCTGGCTCAACGGAAAGGTCGCGTCGACGATTGGACGGACCTTCCCCGCGTCGATCAGTTCGCCGATCTCGTTGAGCTGTGCGGCGTTCGGCCGTGCCATATAGACGACCGCGCGCGCGTGCCGCTGTTTGGCCTTTTCTTCCGACGGCTGAGCCAGCGTCGACACGATCGTTCCGCCGTCCTTGAGCACGGCCCAGGAGCGTTCCTGGGTCTCGCCGCCGATGAGATCGAAAACCAGATCGATATCGCGCACCACGTTCTCGAAGCGCTCGGCTTTGTAGTCGACTGCCTGATCAGCGCCGAGCTTCCCGGTAAAATCGATACCGCTGGCCGAGACCGTCGTCGCGACGAACGCGCCTTTTGCCTTCGCGAACTGAATTGCGAAATGGCCAACGCCGCCGGCCCCGCCGTGGATCAGGACGCGCTGTCCGGCCTTGAGGCCACCATGGTCGAACAAGCCTTGCCAGGCTGTCAATGCTGCAAGCGGTACGGCCGCAGCGTGAACATGATCGAGACTGGAGGGTTTGACGGCACCTTCAACTGCCTTGACCAGCACATACTCTTCGTAGCCACCGCGATCCCATCCGAGCATGGCATAGATCGGATCGCCTTTCCTCAGCGTGTGCGCGTCCACCCCGCAGAGTTCAACCGTGCCTGACACGTCGCGCCCGAGCACGACGGGCAATTGCTCCCGCTTCAAGCCGGACTTGCCCGAGCGCATCTTCCAGTCGATGGGATTGACGCTGGCCGCTTGCACCCTCAGGACGACTTCGTCCTCGCGCGGCTGGGGCATCTGGAGTTCGTCAAGCTTGAGGACTTCGGGTCCACCAAATGAATGCAACCGTACAGCTTTCATGATGATCTCGTCCCGGACAGAATCAACCGAATGGAAAAGCTAAAAGCCGATTACACCCATCCGGTTCCTAAGCGCTGGCGCGTTTAATTTCTCACGTAGGTCCGGTGGCTCTCAACGAAATTTGGAGCATTGCCTTGCGCGCCGCTTGGATCGAGCGCGACCCGTCGAGCAGGCGAGCCGCTGTGCTACCAAGGCGATGATCATGCCCGGCTTGCGGTTCCATTCAGCAGCCGCGATGGCGGTCGCGGCTGGGAACGCGGGGCCACCGGGTCAGTTGACTTGCAGTTCGCACGTCAATGGAAGAATCCGCCGAGTTCGCTCCGAGAGCTGCGGATGACGGCGGCCATAGGAGATGACCATGAAAATAATCAACGTAATGAAGCGCGACGCCAAACTCATAGGTCCGGACGATACGCTCCAGCATGCAGCCAAAATGATGAAGGATTGCGATTGCGGCGTGCTTCCTGTGGCTGAAGGTGACCGGCTCGTCGGTATGATCACCGACCGCGATATTGCGGTGCGTTGCATCGCGGAGGGTAAGGGGCCGAATGCCAGAGTTCGCGATGCAATGACACAGGAAGTGAAATACTGCTTCGAGCACGAGGATATATCGCACGTGTGCGCCAACATGAGCGAGATCCAGGTGCGGCGATTGCCGGTCGTGGATCGAAACAAGCGTCTCGTGGGAATCGTGTCTCTCAGCGATTTGGCCCACCAGTCGCCAGCGACTGCCAGGGCGCTGCATGGCATCACGCAGCCGAGCCAGCAACACAACCAGAGCTTCGCTGCCGCCTGAGTGGTATCTCTCTTTCGCAGGACCGTTGGGCACGCCTTCCGGCGCGGAGGATGCTTACGTTGTCGAAGAATATGCTCCAAATGGAACATTGATCCGACAATGGTAGCATTGGCTATGCGCGCGAGCTGGAACGAGGCACGCATGTTGTAGCTGCGCGCGAGGTGTCCGGCCACGTCGATTGCCGTTATCTGCGATGCCCGTCGGGGCAAGCAACGCAGAGCGAATTTACCTGGCCACTGCAATGTCGGCCAGCACGGGCAAATGGTCCGAGTAGGCTCGCGCGCTGCGATCTGTCCATGCCTCCATGATTTCACCACCGGGAGCGACGTAAATCCGATCAAGTCGCATGATCGGAAAACGCGAGGGGAACGTCCGCAGTCTCGTTCTCGATGGGCAGTGTTGTGCCAGTACACCTCTGACCGACTTCACCCAGAACCAGTCGTTGAAGTCACCGACGACGGCTGTCAGCGGCGCATCGATCAGGCGCGCCAACGCAGCCGCCTGAGCGCGCCGCTCACGGATGCTCAGCCCCAGATGAGTGGCAACCACTCTGACTCTGCCGATTGGGCATTCGATGTGCGCGGAGATGGCCCGCCGCGGCTCTCGCTCCTGATAGGAGACGTCCGTCACCGTTGGCTCATCGACAAATGGCCAGCGGCTCAGCAGAACCTGACCGTAGTCGCCATCCTTCGTGACGATAGATCGAGCATCGAATTGATGTCGGCCGACCGCCTTGGCAAGCTCTTTGAACGGGTCAGCTGTCCTATTTCGCGAGTCGACCTCCTGCAAGGCAGCAATATCTGGCGACCATTTCCGAATGGTCGCGCATACGCCGGCAAGGTCGAACTTCGGATTGAGGTTGAACGTGCCGTGTACGTTCCAGGTCAATACCCGAATCGTCGTCATCAACGCCGCTCACCCAGCAAGGTTAGAACGAATTGCACGCCGAGGCAGATCATCATCCAAAGTACGATCGTCAGCCCGATGGCGAGCGCCTTCGATGCGCTGGCTTGATTGACAAAATCCGCAAGCTGGGAGCCGAGTGCAGCCATCGCCGCGATCCCTGGAACCATGCCAAGGACGGTTCCTATCAGAAAGTCGCCCAGCTTCAGCTTGCTCGCTCCCGCTAGTAGGTTGACGACGGAAAATGGAGCGATCGGCACCATTCGGATCAGTGCCACGGCAATGATCCCCTTACTGACGATCCCTTTTTGGATATGAACGGCGCGCGGGCCAAGCAATGATTGCAGAGTTTGCTGACCCAGCACACGGCCGATCACAAAAAGGATAAGCGCGCTCAGGAGAACCCCGGCCGTCGCCGTCAACGAACCGGCCCATGGGCCGAGCACGATCGAGGTTGCGGCAATTAAGACAAGCACTGGAAACGCGACCAGGCCACCAAGGATGAAGCCTGTGATCGCATAGAACGGCGCGAGTGGAGAGTGAGAGTAATGCCCGAGGAGATCTGACACAAAGCCGAGATCGGCGTAGCTGCTCGGCGACAGGTAGCGCCACGCCAGGGCCACGCCGACCAGCGAGATGATGGGTATCCCGATCGAAAGCAGCGTTTTGCCAGTCCATACCTGCCGCGCGGCAGCCGCAACATCGAGCGGATCCTCGGGATCCGCGACCGGCTGAATAATTTCGGTCAAGACCCGAGAGGACGCGTCCTCCGGGTCGAGGGGACGGAGCATGATCCGTGATCCTGGTTTCGAAGTTCCATCCACCAGGGCGAAAAGATCATGCTCTGCCGCCGCAACTTCATGCTCGGCCAACCCGCAGAAATGACCGATCAGTTTGCGTCGCACGGATCGAATAAATGCGCGGTGCGCCTCGCAACCGGCTTCGAAGGCAAGATCGCATTCGGTATCTGCACCCATCGATCTGTTGTTCAGGTTCGCCGAACCGATGCGCAGAAAATCGTCGTCCACGATCATGAGCTTGCTATGGACCATGACGGCTGACGCCTGATCCTCGTCGCCAACCAATGGGTAAACTATTCGGAGCCGATCCGTGACCCGGGCTGTCTGGAACGCGCGCATGAACACCGCTCGACCGCCCTGCATCGCCTGTGTCTCCAGCCACGACGAATGCGCCCGGGGTGTCACGATCAGAACGCGCAGCGACGGAATTTCCGCCATGCGTTGCGCAAGCAGGTCGGCGATCGCCCCCGCCGTTGTGAACTGGCTTTCGACGTAGATGAACCGTGTGGCGGCGCGAATGGAGGCTTCGAAAAGCCGGACGACTTCGCGGACCCGATTTTCAGCCGCTTGTCCGACCTCTGTCCGCGCGACGCCTACTGGAATCCTGCTTGCGTGAACCGCGATCGAGTGCGGCCATCGTTGGCCGGGCGCAGTCGCGATCGGTTCCGTCCTCCAGCCCATGAGAGCGCACCGTTTCCGTGCGATTTCGGCCAGAGCACTTGCGACCTCGCCCTCGACCATGCACTGGACGTCATGAAAAGGTGGATAAGGTTTGCCGTAGGGGTCTTTTCGATATGGGTTTTCGGTCAGATGTTCGCTCGTGTCCCAGCGTCGGATCGTCAGGTCTAGACCACCCGCGAATGCGATCACGTCATCGATGACAACCATTTTCTGATGCTGGGCCGAGCCAAGCGGTAGGCTTGGATCAAGGCAGAACCGGATATTGCCGGAACAGCCCGAGGTAAATCTTTCCGCTGAATCCAATTCTCGCTCGGCAGCATACAGGCCAGAAAAATTCCAGATCAGAATGTGAATCTGAAGCTCGGGCCGGGTCCGCACCAGCGCCTTCAGGAAATCGCCGAACTGTTCCGGAAAGCCGTCGTCTGCGCGGCCGGACGGCCCGACTAGGCGTGTCCTGCTGTGAATGTCCCATCCGACAATGTAGATTTGCCTCTTGGCCAGCAGAAGCGTTGCTCGAAGGGCGCCGAAATATTCGGCAGCATCATTCAGAACCGCAACGCGGGTTGCTCCGCACATTCTCCAGACGGTTTTTCCGGGAACGAGAATGGAGGAGCTTTGTAGCAGGCGAACACCTCAAGAGCACCATGGGATCATTGGCCGGCGCCAAGTCAATGGATCATGCCAGAAAAACGCGCCACGAATGAACGTGTTCCCATACGCGAGGGCGACGAAGCAGTGGTTTGCTTTAACCCACGCTCGTAGCTTCCCCGCATCGCAACGATTGGCACGCCTGCCTTCATGGCTCGGCAAAGGGCGCTCCGGTTGGTCGGGTCGCTGAACTGTTCCCGCCTGATTTCGGTTTCTGTGTGGGAACTGTGAGCGCGACTTCGCGCTTTTTCCCGCACTTCGCCTGTCTCAACCTAGGCCTTGAAGCAAGCCACAGCTCGGTCCGGCGGGATCCGGCAGACGGCTCCTATTGGAACGATGGAAGCCCATCCCGGTTCACTGGAAAGTGCCGAGTTGGAGGTCTTGCATGGTGGAAAGCTTGGCGGCGAAGCATCGGCTCGCCGGCCTGCGGCGGAGCGCTTCGCTTCGGCCAGGAAGGCCGCCCGCACCCGCAAAAGACAAAAGACATGTCGCCTAGGAGCACGTCATGAACGAGGAGATAACGCGCTGCATCGAGACCTGCTTGTCCTGCTACAAGACCTGCCTCTCGACGGCGATGAACCACTGTCTTGAACTGGGCGGCAAGCATGTCGAAGCGGCCCATTTCCGTTTGATGATGGCGTGCGCGGAGATGTGTCGGACCTCGGCCCATTTCATGTTGATCAACACGCCGCATCACAAGCACACCTGCAAGGAGTGCGCGGAGATCTGTGCGGAGTGCGCCAGCGACTGCAGGCGGATCGGCGACATGGACGAATGTGTCGCCGCCTGCGAGGCCTGCGCCGAATCCTGCCGCAAGATGGCGGCGTAAGCGAACCGGCAGGCCGCCTGCTCGTGTACACCGCAGGGTGAGAGCGCGTTGTTGAAGAGGATCATGCCGTGACAGTGCATGCGATGCACGATCGAACCGACGGGCCGGCTTGATCGCGAGCGGATATGCTTCGCATCAATGGGATATTTCTGGAACGGCAGCACGGGGCCTCGGTTGTCCCACCTCCAGAATGAAAGGACATCGCATGAAACCCGCAACGATTGGCTTTGCCGCAGCGCTCGTACTCACCAGCTCTGTCGCGTTCGCTCAGGGCGGTGGTGGTGCAGGCGGCGGTGCTGGTGGCGCGACAGGCATGTCTGGCTCAAGCTCGACCGGGACGACGGGCAGCCCGGGATCCAGCAGCATGAGCAGCGGCACCGCCAGGTCCGAAAGGCGCGGGTCGAGCACAACGGGTTCGACCAGCGGAACCGGTTCAACGGACATGAACTCAACGGACATGAACAAGGGGACAACCGGCACAATGAGCCCACACGCGGGCTCGACCGGCAAGTAAACGCCACGGCGCAGATCGCGGCATCAATGCGTTGCAGCGAACTGCGTTTCGTATTGAGCTGGATCGACTGCTCGACTGCATGCGCCAGACATGGGGCCGAGCTCGGCTCGTGCGAGGAGCCAAGCTCGGTCCGTACCGATTTTACTCCACCCCAGCCGGCTGCACGATCGAACCGATCGGCCGGCGTGATCAAACGCAAATCTATAAGTGCTCAGTCGCTGTAGTGCGCCGGTGGCAAAGCCGAACTCGGCGCAAATCTCGTCCAGAACCTGATTAAAACTGTGGCAGCTGTGGCGTGATTGCGCGCCGGTGCCTCGGATCAAGTTGCGGGATTCGAGGATGCAACCTCGATTGTCTCGTGATATCCTCGTCTCGGGGATGGAATTGACCGTCCTCCCGCATCATGCCCATGACGTCATCGTCACGCTTCGTTACGCGTCCCGCTGTCGCACTCCCAACGATTGCACTGTTGCTGTGTGGCCTGAGCGGCACGGCAATGTCCCAACCGACGCAATCGGGCGGTGGCGGCGTCGAGCTTCCCCGCGTCACGGTCGACGCGCCGAAGCAAATGGCGAGGCCGCACAAGCCAACGTATCACGTGGCAGCCCGCAGCACCGGGTATCGGACGTCGTCACCCGCATCGAGCATCGCGACGGCGCCAATGTCTGATGCCGCGAAGCTCGCCAAGCTCGAACGCGAAACGAGCAGCTGCGCCGGCGGTTGCCAGTCGAGCTTCAAGTCCGCCAAGGGGCCGTGGACCGGCTGCAACGTTTCGGGCGGCGTGTATTCGTTCACGTGGCGGAACATCGGCAACTACAAGACCTACGACGAGTGCAAGGAGGCCGGACGGGTCACCGGCTGGCGCTCCGGTGAAACCTCGGCGTATTGCAGCAGCCTGGCGTTGAAGTAGGGCATCACGCCTGTTGCGGACCGGCGATCGCGGCACGCGGGGGCGCTGGCCGACAGATGCAACGGGCGTCGCCGCATGGCTCGAATGCCTCGGGCGCTTGTCGGAGACATGAGTTGAATTCACGAGTTGAATTCACGCCTCGTCTTCCTGTGATATTGCTGGCCTCTGCATCTTCCCGCGAGGCCATCATGCTCCCCATTCCCGCCGACATCTTCACCGAGCCCGAGGACGTCTCGCCCGCCGGCCTTGCCAATCTCGGCCCGCTGCGCCGTCTTGCCGGCATCTGGCAGGCGGAGAAGGGCATCGACGTCAATCCGAAGGCGCAGGGGCCTGAGCGGCGGGTGTTCATCGAGCATATCCGGATGGACCCGATCGATCCGCAAGCCAACGGGCCGCAGCTTCTTTACGGGCTGCGCTATCACATCCACATCAACACGCCTGAGGAAGATATCACCTTCCACGACCAGGTCGGCTATTGGCTATGGGAGCCCGCGACCGGGCTGATCATGCAGACGCTAGCGATCCCGCGCGGGCAGGTCCTGCTCGCCTCGGGCAAGGCCGGGCCGGATGACAAGACGATCTCCGTGACGGCCAAGCGCGGCGATACCGCTTACGGAATCTGCTCGACCGATTTCCTGGAACAGGCCTTTCGCACCGACTCCTATCGCTGCGACATCACCTTCAACGATGACGGAAGCTGGACCTATCTGATCCAGACCGAGTTGTTCGTGCGCGGCGCGCCATTCAACGATCATGACAGCAACACGCTCAAGCTCGTCGCGCCGCCAAAGCTCAATCCGCTGGCGGTGATCGTAAACGATCGCGCCAAGGGCAATGAGCCGGCCGCCTGAGCGCGGCCTGGAGATACCCCATGAAGCCTTACGTCATCTGTCTGATGCACTCCAGCCTGGATGGCCGCACCCATCCCAGCCGCTGGCGCCCGAAAGGCGCGGGCACCGACTGGTTCGAGAAGATCCATGGCGAGCTCGGCGGCGATGCCTGGGTGATCGGCCGCGTCACCGGATCCGAGTTCGCCAAGGGGAAGCCTTATCCCGCGACGACTGCGACATTTCCGCGCGAAAACTGGTTCGCGCGGCGTGATGCGAAAATCTACGGCGTCGTGCTCGACGCGCACGGCAAGATCGGCTGGGGCCGCTCCGATATCGGCGGCGATCCGATCGTGGTGGTGCTGACCGAGAGCGTGCCGGATTCGCATCTGGCTGGGCTCCGCGGCGAGGGCGTATCCTACATCTTTGGCGGCACGTCGGAGATCGACCTCGTGCTGACGCTCGATATCCTCAATCGCGAGCTCGGCGTGAAGCGCTTGCTGGTGGAGGGCGGCGGCGTTGCCAATGGCGCATTCCTGCGCGCCGGTCTGATCGACGAATTCAATCTGATCCTCAGCCCCGCGATCGACGGCGCCAGGGGCGCACCCTTCGTGTTCGACTCGACGGACGTGGAGAGCGACCAGCGCGCGCCACTGACTGCGATGACGCTGGAAAGCACGCGACCGCTCGGCGGCGGCGTGCTGCTGCTGCGCTACCTCATCCAGAACGACCCGCAAGCCGTGGCCAAGTAAAGCAGCGGCATGTCGGGACAATCGGAGCATATCGTTGTCATCGGCGCCGGCGCGGCCGGGCTGATGGCGGCGCGCAAGCTGGCACGTGCGGGCAGGACGGTAACGATCCTGGAGGCGCGCGAGCGCTGCGGGGGGCGCATCCTGCCGCTGCCGGCGTCGGAGTTTGGCTACCCCGCCGATGCCGGCGCCGAATTCGTCCCTGGCGAAGCGCCGGTCACGCGCGGGCTCCTGCGCGAGGCCGGGCTGTCCGTCCAGGAGATCGAAGGCACGCAGTGGAGCTTTGACGGCACGAGACTCTCGCGCGAGGATCGGCACGATCCGGATCAGGCGGAGTTGCATGACGTGCTCGGGGCGTTGCAGGACGACCTCACCGTCGCCGATTTCCTGCGCCGGCATTTTGCCGGGCCTGACTATGACCGGCTGCGCCATTCGATCGGGCGGATGGTTGAGGGCTACGACGCCGCTGATCCCGAGCGTGCCTCGACGCTGGCGCTGCGCGAGGAATGGATGGACGGCGGACGTCACACGCAGGCGCGCATCGTCGGCGGCTATGGCGCGCTGATTGACTTTCTGGCGGGCGAGTGCCGCGGGCTTGGCGTGACGTTTCGCTTCGGCTGCGCGGTGTCGGCGATCGAGGAGACGGGCGGCCCGCTGGCCGTCCGCTGTGCCGGCGGCGATTTGCATGGCTGCGATCGCGCGGTCCTCACTGTTCCGCTGCCGTTGCTGCGCGACATCGCGCTTCCGGAGAGCGCACGCGCGAAGGCCGCTTCCGCCGGCGACATTGGTTTCGGCAGTGTCATCAAAATCCTGCTGCGGTTCGCGCGGCCGTGGTGGCGCGAGCGAAACGAAGATCTCGCGGACATGACCTTCCTGCTATCGGACCAGTCGATCCCGGTGTGGTGGACGCGGCATCCGGACCAGCACCCCGTGCTCACCGGCTGGTTCGGCGGCCCGCGGACGGCCGAGCTGGCGACGCTCGATCGCCACGGGCTGATCGAGGCCGGTCTCGATTCGCTTGGCGCCATCTTCGGGATGTCGCGGGACGACATCGCGCGCGATCTCGTCGCGACTGCGGCGACCAACTGGCTGCACGATCCGTTCGCCCGCGGCGCCTATTCCTGGGCGACGCCGCGGACACGCGAGGCGCAGGCGATCCTTGCGTGCGCCGACGGCCCGGTGTTGTTCTCCGGCGAAGCGCTCTATCGCGGCGCGTCATGGGCACGGTGGAGGCGGCGCTGGCGAGCGGGCTGGAGACGGCGGAAATGATTTTGCGGGGATAAGAAAAAGGCCCGCACATTCGCGGGCCTTTCGTCTCACCATCGGCCGCCGCCGAATCCGAACGTCACACTGGGACCGCCGCCGCCGTAATATCCGTATGGTCCGCCGCCATAATAGCCGCGGTGCCGCGGATAATAGCCGTAGCTCCGGTAATGCGGCCGGTAGTAGCCGTGATGGCGCCAGTGGTGGCGATGTCCATAGCCGTAATGGTGATACCTGTGCTGCGCGCTGATGTCGGTCGATTGGCCGATCTGCCCGTTCTGCTTGGCGGTTCCGCCGTCGGCCGCATATGCCGCGGATCCACCGGCGAGTGCCGCAGCACCGACGGCCATCGCGGCAAAGAGATACTTCATGTCGTCACTCCAGTTGAGATATCGAGTGACAACACATGGGCGTCCGGCGTGTTCCGGCCAGTGCGGGCGTCGAAACGACGCAGACGGGAATTCCGATCAACGCGTGAATGTTCGATGTGCCGCGATCTATTGTCACGTCGCTTCGAACGAAGCGATCACGTCATCGGCGGCGACGATGCGCGCGAATTCGCCGTTGAGATTCGACAGCGTCATTGCATGAACTTCTTCAGCCGAATGCTTGTCGCCATCTGGCCCGATCCGGTCGAAGGTCCAGGTCGCATCGCGCACCAGCTGCGCGTCGAAGCCGAGGTTGCCGGCCATCCGCGTCGTCGTCTCGACACAATGATTGGTGGTGGCGCCGCAGATCACGAGCGTCGTGATGTTGACCGCGCGCAGGCGCGTATCGAGATCGGTCCCGATGAAGGCGCTGTTGACGCGCTTGACGACCACCGCCTCACCCGGCGCTTCGCGCGCCTCGTCCTTGACCGCGTAGCCGGAGTTTTGCGGCAGGAACGACGAGGTCGGCTTGGTGCCCTCGTGGCGGATGTGGAAGATCGGCGCGCCGCTCCTCCTGAATGCCGCGAGCAGATCGGCGATGCGCGCCACCGCATCCGGATTGTTGCGCCGCTTGCCTGCCGCCTCCCATTCGTCGAACGCGCGCTGAACATCGACGACGAGGAGGGCGGGGAGGGGACTGCGCATGGAGGACGGCTCTCAGTCTTGCTTACTGCGCCAAATATGCGAGGCAACGGCGGCGGCCGGCAATGCCGATTTTCCCTCCTTTCGGGACGGCTCACGTGCCCCGTCCGGGACACGAGAGTGGGTTGCACCGGCGTCGCGCGTCCTCCTCACGGATGCGGATCGGGGAAGCCGTGGCGTTCGGAGAGCGCGGCGAGGATCGCGTCCTTGTCGGCAACGAACGCGCGGCCCTGGTGGCTGCCGGTCTGGTGCCGCGACGTCGCCCCATCCGCCAGCACGAGCAGCGGCAGCGACTGGTCCTCCTCGCCGACCAGCGCTATCACCGGCTGCCTTGGGTGCGGCCATGCGATGCGCTCGACCTCGAGCTTTTTGGAAAGCGCCGGAAACGAGGCGAGCACGCCCTCGATCAGCGCGCAATGCCAGCAATAGAAGTGCCGGCCCGGAAATGCGGGGTCTTCGAAACCGGGCCGCAGCAGAAACAAAAGGTCGCGTGTCATGGCTCGCTCCGAAGCATGGCGCAAATCATACACAATGACTGGTGTCCGGCGTCATGCGTTCCGGCTTTTTCGCCAGGACGGGATGCCGTTACTTGAACGGATCCTGGATCGACGGCGACGATTGCCGGATCCGGCGCACGCTCACCGGCTTGCCGTCCGAGACGAACAGCAGCTCATATCGGCGGCCATCGCTGTCGGTGGCTGAGCAGGTGACATCCGTCACCTTCTTGGCGGCGAAATTGCCGGTCTGGCGGCAGACGCCCGTCGAGGTCTGCTCGGCCGGCACCGGCAGGCCGTCGATCCTCGGCCGATCCTTGGAATTGAGCAGCATGCGGTCGATCCGCAGCTCGTAGGAATTGTCGTCGGCCCGCTTACCGTTCTCGCCGGAGAACGACACGACATGGTTGTCGTCGGCGGGATCGTCGACGGCGACCGTAAAATTGACCCGGCCCTTGTCGCCATGGGCGTAGGCTACAGTCCTGCAGGGAAAGGTGCGCCCAGCGACCTTCAGCGTCTTGCAGTGACCGGACATCAGGGCCAGCAGGTCAACGAAGGAATTCTGCTGCGCCGGCGGATTGTTGACCGGGATCGGCGCGGAAGGCTCGCCAAAACAAGGACTTGCGAGAGCCACGAGGGCCGCGGCGAGGACCGGTCGGCGGAGGCGCATCGTCAAGCTCGTATGCCAGGGGGCCACGGCGGCGGAAAAGTTCCGTCCAACAACGATCGAACCGCAAATTGGTTGCGATCCCGTTTGTTCAGCCAAGCCCGCTTGGAATACCACTGCACCATCCATCGGCGATTCGCCTGATCGCCCGCCCCGTCCTAGCAGGCACTTGCTGCCAGGCTGATGTTTTTTTCGTGGCAGAGCTAGCCCATCGCGGCCTGCCAGCGCGTGTCCCGACGGGACGGCGGTGCAGGCGGGCGTCGAGCAGCGCGCGGGCGCGGGGCAGCTCGCCGCTGCGCATGAGCGCGACGATGTAGGTATCCTCGATCAGTTCGCGCTGGGCATGGCTGCCGCCGATGCGCACGACCTCGCCGAGGATGGGCGAGAGCGTTTGCCCGCATGAGGCGTAATCCCGGTCGGCAAAGGCCACGAGCGCTCGGCAGATCGCCGGTACCACGGGACCGGCCGGCAGCTTGCCGTCGCCGAGCCGCTGCTCGATCGCCGCAAGGCGCGCAGCGAGCGCCTCTTGGTTCTGCGTCGCCGCAGCGAACAGCGCCATGTGGACGTCGGCAAAGGGAAGGCTCGATTTCGGAAACAGTTTTTGCGCGGTGGCATCGGCATCAAGCCAGAGCGCCTCCGGCACGGTGTGGCCGTAAGCCGACAGGCGCCACAAGAGCGAGGCGCCGTCGGTGATGACGTTCAGCGGCGGCGCCTGCGTGGCGGAGGGCTGAAGCACGTCGGCATAGATCGCAAGCGCGCGCGCCGCATCGCCATGTTCGAGCGCGCCGAGCGCCTGGTGCCAGCGGATATGGCCGTGCAGAATGCCGGTGCGGTCGTACGATTGTATCCAGTCGTCGACGAGACGATCAGCCGCGTCGATCGAGCCGTCCTCGAACATCGCATGCAGCACCGCGTGTGCGGCATGCGCGTTCGCGCGCCGCAACGCGAAGCCGCGCTCAGTCACCGCGCGGCCTCGGGCGACGTTGCCGTTCTCGGTCATGGCCCAGCCGTAAAGCGTCAGGAACCACCAGTCCTCGCTATAGTGATGCGCGACGCGCTCGCAGAGCTCATGCCGGGCGCGGTCGTGATCGGGCATGCCGGAGAACGCGAACAGGCCGAACGCACCGAGCGGCAGCGACAGCACCACGACATCGCGTGGCCACGCGTCGATGTGCTTCAGCGTCAATGCGATCGCCTCGGGCAGCTGTCCCTCGATCGCGAGCGCCAGCGTCTCGACGTGCGAACGCTCGCGTTCCGTGCCGCGTTTCGCCACGAGCTCGCGTGCGAGCGCCGCCTTGCTTCGTGCGAGGTCGCCCTGCTGATAGAAGCCATGCACGCGGGCGCGGGCGATATGGGCCAGCGCGAAATCCGGATCAGCCGCCATGGCGCGCTCCAGGGTCTCCGCCGTGCCGGTCCAGCCGGCGAGCATGAGGTCGACACCTTCGCGATAGGCGCTTGCCGCCTCGTGTGAAGAGGTGGAGAGCGGCAGGCCGTAGCGGTCTTCGTGCGCCATCCTTGTCTCCGTCTCAAGCCGTTCGCGCGCGGCGTCCTTCGATCGGATAGGCGGGGTCGTTGTAGCCGGGCGTCGAGGGATGGCCCGGCACGACCAGGCTGTCGATCAGCGCCTCGTCATCCCCAGTGAAGCGGTAGTCGAGCGCGCGGATGTAGCCGTCCCACTGCTCCTCGGTGCGCGGGCCCGCGACGATCGAGCTGACGTAGGCGGAGTTGAGCACCCAGGCGACCGCGAACTGGCCGGCGGTGATGCCGTTCTTCTCGGCGTGGATCTTGATCTCCTGCGCGAGCTGGAGCGATTCCGGCCGCCATTCCGTCTGCATCATGCGGGTGTCGTTGCGGCCGGCGCGCGTCTCCTTGTCCGGTGCTGCGTCGGGCTTGTACTTGCCGGTGAGCACGCCGCGCGCCAGCGGACTATAGGGGACGATGCCGAGGCCGTAATAGGCGCAGGCCGGAAAATGCTCGACCTCCGGCATGCGGTTCATCGCGTTGTAGTAAGGCTGGCTCACCGCGGGCCGGTCGATGCCGAGCCGATCGCAGATGTTGCAGATTTCGGCGACGCGCCAGGCGCGATAGTTCGAGATGCCGAAATAGCGCACCTTGCCCGCGCGGATCAGGTCGCCCATCGCGCGAACCGTCTCCTCCAGCGGCGTCGCATGGTCTTCCTTGTGAAGGTAGTAGATGTCGATGTGGTCGGTGCCGAGCCGCGTCAGGCTTTCGTCGGCGGCCTGCAACACCCAGCGCCGCGACAGGCCGGCGCGGTTGGGATCGTTGCCCATGGGATTGGCAAGTTTCGTGGCGAGCACCCAGCCGTGGCGATGGTTGCCGATCGCGCGTCCCACGACCTCCTCCGATGCACCCTTCGAATAGGCATCCGCCGTATCGATGAAATTGATTCCGGCCTCGTAGGCCTTGTCGATGATTCGCTTTGACGAGGCCTCATCCGTCGGCCCGCCGAACATCATGGTGCCAAGGCATATCGGCGATACCTTCAGGCCGCTACGGCCGAGCTGGCGGTATTGCATGGGCTGGCTCCTCAGTGCTTCAATGGCCGCCAGCATAGCCAGCTACTCCCGTCATTGCGAGCATAGCGAAGCAATCCAGAAACGCGTCCGCTTCTCGTCGTCCCGGACAAGCGGAGCGCAGATCCCGGACCCATAATCACAAGACGTGGTTTGACGAAGACTCGTGGTTTCCAACTTCGCGCCACAACTTCACCCTGTGGTTATGGGTCCCCGCCTTCGCCGGGACGACAGTGGAGCAAGTGGCTGCAGCGATGGCCTATTCCGGCCCCTTCAAGATCTTGAACACGCCATTTGCCATCACCACGCAGCGGTCGTCCACGCTGACCTCGGTGCTCATGAAGATGAGGCTGCGCGTCGAGCGCACCACGCGCGGGCGGGAGATCAGGATGTCGCCGATCTTTCCGGCCTCGACGAAATGGGTGTCGAGCTGCACCGTCGCCATGAATTCCTTGCCGGAGACGTAGCGGGCGGTCATGCCGCAGGTACGGTCGGCAAACGTCATCATCACGCCGCCCTGAACCATGCCGCGGCGGTTGTGGTGCTTGTCTTCGGTCGCGAGTGCGAATTCGTAATGTCCCTCGACCTTGCGCTCCCACAAGGGGCCGATCAGGTGCATGAAGCCCGTGGTCTCCAGGATGGTCCAGCCGTCTGATTTGAGCCTTGCGGCGGCCTTGTTGGTCATGTGGTCGTCCGTTGCTGCGCGGGCCTTGCGATCTCATTTCATCGGGGCCGGAGGTGGTGTAGTCAAGCATGATGAGACCGTTCGACGATGCCACCCGGCGGAATATCGCGGCCGCCTGCGCGGCCTTCACGCGCCTGCCCGAGGATGATGCGCCGGCGGCATTGAAGCGGGCCGCGGTTGCGGTCGCGCTGACCGCGGCAGGCGAGGGCGACACCGCATTCCTGCTCACGCTGCGCGCGTCACACCTGCGCGCCCATCGCGGCCAATGGGCCTTGCCCGGCGGGCGCTGCGATGCCGGCGAGATGCCGGTCGAGGCTGCGCTGCGCGAGCTCGACGAGGAGCTCGGCCTCCGCCTCACGCATGCGGAGGTTCTCGGCACGCTGGACGATTATCCGACCCGCTCCGGCTATTTGATCACGCCGGTGGTGGTCTGGGTCGAGGGGAGCGCCGCGATTCGGCCGAACCCGGACGAGGTCGCCTCCGTCCATCGCATCGCGCTCGCGACGATCGAGCGCGACGACGCCTTCGATTTCGTCGCGATCCCCGAAAGCTCCCGCCGCGTGATCCGCTTCCATCACCAGATGAGCCTGATTCACGCACCGACGGCGGCGCTGATCTACCAATTCCGCGAGGTGCTGGCGGGACGGCACACCCGTGTGACCGAGCTGGAACAGCCGGTGTTCGCCTGGAAGTGACGCAAGAGACGAAAAAAGAGGTAAACGGCGCGTTAACGTGACGGTTACCGGATGCCTGCTAAAAGGGCAGCATGCATCGATCGATTCGAAATAGTCTGGCGCTGGTTCCACTCGCGCTTGTCCTGATCTCACCTGCCGCGCGTGGCGGCGAGGCCGACGCGCTGCCGCCCGCCGTCCGCAATGCCAATGCCCAGCTGCTGTCGCAGTTTTTTGCGCAAGGTGGCGCCTCGCCGGCAGTGCTCGAATATCGCCGCAAGCTCGGGGAATATCAGGCCGCGCGTGCGGCCTTCGACGAGGAGGCGGGCGCCTATTGGAGTCGGATCTCGGAGAAGCGCCGCGGTCGCAACGCCAAGCGGCGCAGCGGACAGCAGGTCACGCTGGAGGATTACGTGCTGGAGCATCCGCCGCTCTATAACGGGCCGAAGCGGCCGGTGAACCCGGAGCCGGAGGAAGCGCCGGACCGTCCCGCCAAAAAGCCCATTCCCGTCGTCTCCGATTTCCTGCGCGCCGCGCAGGAGCTCTACCAGTTTACACCACAGCGTCCGACATCAGAGGTCGAGTTCAAGCGCGCCTATGCGCGCTACGCGCTCGCTTCGGGCCTGACGCGCGAGCAGGCGGTGCGGGTCTATTCGTTCGAGACCGGCGGCACCGGCAGTTACGACGTGCAAGCGGGAATCGAGCATGGCGGCAAGCGCGCGATCTCGACCGCGATGGGCTACAATCAGTTGCTGACGACGAACAGTGTCGAGCTGCTGGCCGAGCAGGGCCATGAATTGATCCGCGCGCTCTCGGACAAGGTGGCGCGGACATCGGGGCCGGCGCGCCAGTCGCTCGAGCACAAGCTTGCCGTGCTGAAGAAAATGGTGACGCATGCGAAGTCGGTGCCCGACACCTGGTCGGAGCACGAGAAGATCGGCAACACCGCGCAGGGCTGGGCCATGCATGCGATGGTGCTGGACGTCGATATCGGCCCGATGCTGCAAACCCATAAACTTTTGACTTCAGTGCTGTTTGCGCGCGCCAAGGGTTACACCCGGCCGCTCACCGCCGCCGAGCTCGAGATGATGAATCTTACCGGCGACGGCACCGGCCTCGACATGGTGACGATGCCGCAGGCGGTGCGCGAGCAGGTGCCGACCTCGAACTTCTTCCGGCGCGGCGGTTACGAGCGCAACCCGGTCGCGATCCGCCACAACACGGTGGCCAAGCTGCTGGCGGTGACGGACATGCGAATGGACAGCAACAGCAGCAATGCCGGCGCGCGGGAGCTGGCTGGGGCGTTTTAATCCTCGGTAGCTGTCATGCTCCGCGAAGGCGGGGCATCCAGTACGCCGTGGCCTCTCGACTCAAGAACGACCGCCTCTGGAATACTGGATCGTGCGCCTTCGCGGAGGATGACACCGAGTGTGCGGGCGGCCGCGCCCCGACGCCCCTACTGATCCGGCCCGAACTTGAATTTGCCGTCGCCTTCCAGATACGGGCTGCTGCGCATGTAGAGCTGGCCGTTGTGGCCGATGAAGAACAGCGTGCCCTTCGGCACCTTCTTGGCGCCCTTCAGGAGTTCGCCGGCATTGCTGGTGCCCATCTTGTAGGCGAAGGTCTTGCCGTCCTTGTCGTAGGCATAGCCCGTGTCGGGCTTGAGCTCCCAGGGTGTCGCCGCGGTCTGCGCCAATGCGGGTGCTGCGAATGTGCCGAGCGTGGCTGCGAGTGCAAATGCCTTCGTCAAAAATGCCATGATCTCATCCTCCCCACCATAGGGGTGCCCCGCTTGAACAAATCACGAACGGCGTTTCCGGGTCAACTCGCGAAAGTGCCGCAGCGCATCACGTCCTGCCCAGCAGCTTGTGATTTTCCCTTCGTCCCCGCGCGACTATGTTCCGCTTTCCGTCTAGAACGCAACTCGACAACATTATGGGCAGGGATGATTCGGATGCGCCATGTGATTAAACTTTGCTGGGCTGCTGCATTGTCGCTGACGGCGCTGGCGCCGGCCGCCCGGGCCGATGACTACCAGCTCAGCCACAACCAGCGGATTTCGTGCAGCCGTGGCCTCGCCCCGGGCAAGTTGAACACCGCGACCTGCAAGTCCTACACCTACCTGTTCAATACCAAGACCTCTGAATATTTCCGCTGCCAGGTTTCGCTGGCGCTGACCCGCGACAACAAGGAAGTCATCAACGTCCAGACCGACGGCGGCTGCACCAAGAAGCCGCGCATCTTCGAGACGGACGGGCACTACGACTTCGACGCCACCGAGACCGAGCCGCCGAACACCAATTCGTTCTTCGGCCCCGGCGGCTACTCGGTGTGGGCCGCCGACGTCACCGCGCAGAAGGTGCGCGGCTGCATCATCATTTCCTCCGGCCTTGGCTCCGACATCTCCAAGTGCCTGGACATGACCTTCCAGTGAGAGGACAGCGCGCTCGAGCCTGATGCGTTGGGGCGCGGCTGACATGGCTGCGCCACGTCGCCGCACCCGCCGGGTTCCCCAGAAATCGAGCCGGAACGGCCATTTACCGCAGTCCTGTTTTGCCTATTGGATGGGTTGACCCGCTCCCCTCATCCGGCCAATTTCCCCGCCGGTTTGGGGAGTGGAAAAATCATGAAACGAACGTTCTTCGGCGTGGCCGCAGCTCTTGCTCTGGCGGCGTCGGCACCTTGCGCGCATGCGCAATCCTTCATCAACGTGCTGACCGGCGGCACCTCCGGCGTCTACTACCCGCTCGGGGTCGCGATCGGGAAGATCTACGGCGACAAGATTCCGAACGTGAAGACGCAGGTGCAGGCCACCAAGGCGTCGGTCGAGAATTTAATCCTGCTCCAGCAGGGCCGCGGCGAACTGGCGTTCACGCTGGGCGACTCGCTGAAAGCCGCCTGGGATGGCGAGGAGGAGGCGGGCTTCAAGACCAAGCTCGACAAGCTCAGGACCATCGGCGCGATCTATCCGAACTACATCCAGATCGTCGCAACCGCCGAGAGCGGCATCAAGACGCTGGCGGACCTCAAGGGCAAGAGCCTATCGGTCGGCGCGCCCAAATCCGGCACGGAGCTGAATTCGCGCGCGATCCTGGCGGCGGCCGGCATGAGCTACAAGGATCTCGGCAAGGTGGAATATCTGCCGTTTGCCGAATCCGTCGACCTCATGAAGAATCGTCAGCTCGCAGCGACCCTGCAATCGGCCGGCCTCGGCGTCGCTTCGTTGAAGGATCTCTCGACCTCGAGCCCGATCACGGTGGTGTCGGTGCCGAAGGAGACCGTCGACAAGATCGGCCCACCCTTCATCTCGGCGATCATTCCGGCCAACACCTATACCGGCCAGGACAAGGACGTGCCGACCGCGGCCGTGGTCAACTATCTCGTGACCAGTTCTGCGGTATCGGACGATCTCGCCTATCAGATGACCAAGCTGGTTTTCGAGTCGCTGCCGGAATTGCAAAATGCTCATGCCGCGGGCAAGGAGATCAAGCTCGAGACGGCGGCCTCCGGCAGCCCGGTTCCGCTGCACCCCGGCGCGATCCGCTATTATAAGGAAAAGGGGCTGATCAAGTAGTTAGCCTTACCCGTCGACGTCGTGCCCGGGCAAAAGCGCGAAGCGCGTCTTCGCGCAGATGTCCCGGGCATCCACGTTCTTGGCGGCACTGTAGCCGTGGATGGCCGGGACAAGCCCGGCCGCGACGTTGCGGAGACGGTGCCGATGTTATGATGGCCCTTCGTAGGGTTGAGGACGAATTGAAATGCTGGAAAAGCCAGAGGGCACCGGAGCGCCCATCAAGGTCGAGTTCGACAATTTCGAGCATGGCTTCCCGGAAGGTTTTGGTCCAGGCTGGTGGGGCACTCTCGCCTACTGGATCGGCATCGCGTTTGCCACCTTCCAGCTCTATGTCGCCGCCTTCAACTATCTGCCGAGCCAGGTGGTGCGCGGCGTCCATGTCGGCTTCCTCGTTCTCCTCACCTTTGGCCTGATCGGCAATTTCACCGCGAAGAGCGATCTCGGCCGCTCGCTCGGCTGGCTGATCGGCGGCGCCGGGTTCCTATGCGGGCTCTATCAGTGGATATTCTATGCCGATCTGATCGCGCGCGACGGCGATCCGACCAGGCTCGATCTCGTGGTCGGCACGCTGCTCGCGGTGCTGATCTTCGAGGGCACGCGGCGGTTGATGGGCGCGGCGCTGCCGCTGATGTGCGGCGCGTGTCTCGTCTACTGGTTCTTCGGGCAATATCTGCCGTCGCCGCTCAACCATCGCGGCTATGATTTCGATCAGATCATCACGCATCTGTCGTTCGGCACCGAAGGTTTCTACGGCGTGCCGATCTACGTGTCCGCGACCTACATCTTCCTGTTCATCCTGTTCGGTTCGTTCCTGGAGCGCGCCGGCATGATCCAGCTCTTCACCGATGTCTCGCTCGGCCTGTTCGGCCGCACCCGTGGCGGTCCGGCCAAAGTCGCGGTGTTCGCCTCGGGCATGATGGGCACGATCTCCGGCTCCGGCGTCGCCAACGTCGTCACCGTCGGCCAGTTCACGATCCCGCTGATGATCAGGTTCGGCTACCGCCGCGCCTTTGCTGCCGGCGTCGAAGCGACGGCCTCGATGGGTGGGCAGATCATGCCGCCGGTGATGGGCGCGGTTGCATTTATCATGGCGGAGACGCTTGGCGTCCAGTACTCGGAAATCGTCAAGGCGGCCGCGATTCCTGCGATGCTCTATTTCGCTTCCGCGTTCTGGATGGTGCATCTGGAAGCCGGCAAGCACGGTCTCGTCGGCATGAAGCGCGGGGAAATTCCGAGCGCCTGGAAGGCGCTGGTGACGCGCTGGTACCTCGTGTTGCCGCTCGCGGCGCTGGTCTACATGCTGTTCGAGGGCTTCACGCCGCTCTATGCCGGCAGCATGGGCCTCGCGCTGACGGTGGCGCTGATCCTGGGGACCAGCATCACCGCGGGCGTCTCGGCAACAGTCATCCGCTACATCTTCTGGATCGGGCTCGCGCTCGTCGTCGCCGCGCTGTCGCGTGACGGCCTTCAGATCGTGCCGGTCGCAGGAATCGTCGTCGCGTTGATCGTGATCACCGCCTTCGTGCGCGGCGGATTTTCCGCTCTGCGCGGGTGCCGCGATGCTCTCGCCGAAAGCGCAAAATCAGCCATCACCGTCGGCATGGCCTGCGCCATCGTCGGCGTCATCATCGGCATGATGTCGCAGACCGGCGTCGGCACCATTTTCGGTGGCTGGGTGATCGGTCTCGGCGAGAAGAGCCTGTTCCTGGCGCTGATCATGACCATGCTGCTGTCGATCTTGCTCGGCACCGGCATCCCCACCATTCCGACCTACATCATCACCGCCGCGCTCGCCGCGCCGGCGCTGGCAAAACTCGGCGTTCCTCTGATTGCGAGCCACATGTTCGCGTTCTACTACGGCATCATGGCCGATCTCTCGCCGCCGGTGGCGCTGGCGGCGCTCGCGGCCGCGCCGATCGCGAAGGAAAATCCGGACAAGATCGGTTGGGAGGCGATGCGCATCGCGCTCGCCGGCTACGTCATTCCCTTCATTTTCGTTTATTCGCCGGCGTTGATGCTCCAGGCCGGCGACCCCATGGCGGCGAAGCTTGGCTTCTATGGTGCGGTTGTGCTCGCCGCGTTCAAGGCGCTGGTGGCGATCGCGCTGTTCGGCATGGTCGCGATCGGATTCCTGTTCACGCGGCTGACACTGCTCGAGCGCCTCGTTGCGCTCGGCGCCGCGATGTGCCTGCTCGGCGATTTCCCGTTCAGCGACACCGCGGGCTTCGTGCTGACCGCGGCAATCGTGCTGTGGCAGTGGCGGCAGCGTCCGCCGGCGAGGGTCGAGGCGGTGTGAGCCTCTGCTTCGCAACAGCTTCAGGCGTGAAGGCGCTGGCGTTGTCCGCCTTCACGCTGGTGTGGACGCATTCGATCGAGAAGGTCGACTGGCAGGAAGACTGGCGCGTCACGCGGGCCGGCCTCGAACTGGTGCGGGCGCGGGTCAAAGGCACCGGCGCCGGCATGGAGCCGCCGCCCGAGGCGCGGCTCGTCGATGGCTGGTTTCAATGGCAGCCGAAGCGCGCGCCGATGCCGGAGGTCGCGCTCGGCAATTCGGCCGCGGCCGGCGAATGGCGGGTGTGTCATGACGGGCAGTGCCAGACGCTGTCCGAGATTGTCGGTCATGCAATCGGTGCTAACGTCACCACGATGAAGGTCTGCAACGATCCGTAGCTCGGATGGAGCGGAGCGAAATCCGGGAACGACACCGCCGGATTACGCTGCGCTCGATCCGGGCTGCAAATAACAACAAAGGAGACACGCGATGGATCGGCTCAAGGGCAAGGTTGCGATGGTGGTGGGCGCCGGCTCGATCGGCCCCGGCTGGGGCAACGGCAAGGCCACCGCGGTGACCTTTGCGCGCGAGGGCGCGCAGGTGATTTGCGTCGATCGCAATGGTGCTGCGGCCGAGGAGACTGCGAAGATCATCACGGATGAGGGCGGCAAGGCGACAGCTTTCACTGCAGACGTGTCGCGCGCGAGCGAGATCGAGGCAATGGTCGCGGCGTGCCTCAAGGCTTACGGCCGCATCGACGTGCTCGACAACAATGTCGGCATCGCCGAGATGGGCAGTGTGGTCGAGGTCACCGAGGAAAGCTGGGACCGCGTCTTCAGCGTCAATCTCAAGAGCGCCTATTTCGCCATGAAGCATGTCATTCCCGTCATGGTGAAGCAGGGCGGCGGCTCGATCATCAACATCTCCTCGATCGCCTCGATCCGCCACATGGGCATCTCCTACGTCACCTACGGCACCTCGAAGGCTGCGATGAACCAGATGACGCGCACCACCGCGATCGAGTTCGCGCGCCACCATGTGCGCGTCAACGCGATCCTGCCCGGCCTGATGAAGACCCCGATGGTCGAACATTCCGCAGGCCTCGCCGCCAGCTACGCCAAGGGCGATGTCGAAGCGATGTGGCGCGCGCGCGATGCGCAGGTGCCGATGGGCCACATGGGCGAGGCCTGGGATGTTGCCAATGCAGCGCTGTTCCTGGCGTCGGACGAGTCGAAATATGTCACGGGGATCGAGCTCGTGGTGGACGGCGGGATCACGTGCAAGGCGGGGGCGTAACAAACTTCAGCCAGCCCCGTCATCCTGAGGTGCGAGTAGCGCAGTGCATTTGCACTGCGCTACGAGCCTCGAAGGATGAGCGGCCACGCTGCAGCCGGGCCGTCGCCCTTCGAGGGCCGCTAAAGAAGCGGCCACCTCAGGGTGACGGGTTTTGCATTGGTGTTTCGGCTACAGAGCGCTCACTGCGCCAGCGCCAGAATCCCGCCGGCGAATGAATGCCATGCGGCCGTCTCACTGATCGGCCAGTTCAGCACCTTCACCGCCAGCAGCGCGAGTGTGCCGTAGATGTAGACCGGATGCACGCGGCCCTCGGCGCGCCAGTCGCGCACCATGGCGACGACGAGCAGGAGCGAAGCGACCACGGCCGGGGCGATCGTAACGGGCACCGGGGGCGGACCGGGCGGTCCGGATGGCGCAAGGAAGGTGAGGAACCAGCGCGCGATCGCGGCATCGAGGATCGAGACCGCGGCGAGCAGCATCAGGCGCTTGTGAATCTCGGGTTTGCGCGTGTTCATGATCGCGAGCACGAACACCACTGCGAAGAACGCGATGCCGCTCATCGGCACGATCGAGAAGGCGATGCCGGCCGCTTTCTGCCCGAGCGCGGCGGAATGCTGCATCACATGCACGGAGGCGAGGAAGCCGAAGATCGTCATCGCGGTCGCAAGCGACACGCCGGCAATCCCGAGTGCGCGGTGATTGACCACGCGGCCCGACGCTGCGAGCCAGGTCTGGATCACGAAATAGACAGACCAGGTGAAGAACAAGAGTCCGTGAAAATGAATCACCGGGCTCGCGGAAAACGTCCGGTGCGCGAGCGGTACAAAATAGGTCGGGGCGAAGCCGAGAAACGCGGTGGCCGCGCAAGCCAGTGCCATATTGAGATAAAAATATCGTGCAGGCGACGCATCACGCGCGCGTACACGACGGTCGTCGCTCAAGGTCGTCATCTGGAGTGAGTCTGGAGAGCAGGGGTTTGGTTCAATGCCGGCGGTTGATCCTCCGCCGTCGTCCCGGACAAGCGTAAGCGCAGATCCGGGACCCATAGCCACAGAGTCTGGTTGTGGCGCGAGATTGGCAACTCCGAGTCTTCGCCAAACGCCTCCCTGTGGCTATGGTCCCGGATCGGCGCGTGCTTGCGGCGCGCTTGTCCGGGACGACAGCTGTGTTTTCGGCTCGAAAGCATCATCCCCCCGCGCTCAATTCTGCGCGATCGAGCTCTTCCTCGATCTTGTGAAAGGCGTCGTCGCCGATCACTTCGGTGGCGCGGAGGTCGAAGATCGATTTGCGCGCGGCTTCGATGGCGCGGCGGCGCAGGGGATCGGCGGGCAATTCGCCGTTGCCGATGCCGCCGTTCGGATCGTCGTCTGCCTGCATCAGGACGGCGCGGTATTCGAGCCGCAGGATTTCCGCCTCCTCCGAGGGGTCGTCCTCGATCGCATCGAGCGCGGCGCGATAGGCGACCGCGCGGGCGCGCGCGACTTCGACTCGGACGGGGTCGTCGTCCTTGAGGCCGAAGGCCAGGATCAGAGGACGCAGCGTCAGCCCCTGCACGACCAGCGTGCCAAGCACGACCGCGAAGGCACTGAAGACGATGAAATCGCGATAGGGAAAGTTTTCGGGCAATGCAAAGGCGGTCGCGAGCGTGACGAGGCCCCGCATGCCGCACCAGGAGATGATGAGGCCGCCCTTGGGCGAGACGACGGACTTGGGATCCTTCGGGTGATAGATCCCGTGCGCGATCAGTGCGCGCAGCGTCGTGCGATAGAACGTCACCCAGGCGAGCCGCACCAGGATGACCGTGAGCAGGATCCAGCCCGCCGCCATGCAATATTCCCAGCGCACGTCCACATCGAGCCGCGTCCAGATCGGCCGCATCTGCATGCCGATCAGCATGAAGGCGAGCACGTTGAGCACGAACACCATCGTCTCCCAGACGGCATAGGACGGCACCCGCAGCCGTGCCGGCATGCGCGCCGGCGCCGTGCGCGCAACGGTAATGGCGTAGACGACGATGGTGAGGATGCCGGAGAGGCCGAGATGTTCGGCGGCGATCCAGACCATGAAGGTGGTCGCGAACTGCACGATGATCGCGCTCGGTGCCTCCGTCATCCGCTCCATGAACAGCGGAATGATGCGGCCGGCGAGAAGGCCGGCAACGACGCTGCCGACCAGCGCCAGCGCCATGGTCGGCGCGACCTGGCTCCATGTCAGATGCTCGGTGGCGACCGCGCCGACCGCGATGCGATAGATCAAGAGCGCGGTCGCGTCATTGAGCAGGCTCTCGCCTTCCAGGACCTTCACCATACGGTGGGGCAGCTTCACCTGACTCAGGATCGCGACCGCGGCCGCCGCATCCGGCGGCGCCACGATGGCGCCGAGCGCAATTGCGGCGGCCCAGGGCATATCAGGCATCATCCGATGCGCGACGTAGGCCACGCCGACTGTGGTGAGGCCGACCGCGGCCACCACCAGGGTCGAGACCGGAACCCAGTTGTTGCGGAGATCGCGCAGCGAGGTGTCGAAGGCGGCATCCAGCAGCACCGGTGCGACAAAAAGTGCCAACGCCAGGTCGGGTTCGAGCGTCCAGGACGGGCTGTTCGGCACGAAGGCGATCAGCGCGCCGCCGATGGCGAGAAAGGTCGGGTAGGGGACCTTGATCCGCCGCGCCAGCGCCGATAATGCAACGGCGCCGAGCAGAAGCACGATGATCCATTCGAATGTCGACACGTTGATTCCCGAAACCGATTGAGCGACGCCACAAGCTAGCACCAATCCGGCCCTATGATGGATAGTGCGGCCTCAAGGCAAGCCTCCAAGACTTTCCGACTGCAGCAAGCATGCGTTTTCAAAACCTCGTTCAATTGTCAGGTGCCGTACTGCTCTACGCGGTTTCGCTCAGTTCGGCTCACGCCGTAACCGGCGGCGAGCCGGCCGCTGTCACGCAGGTCGATGTCGCCCCCTGCCTTGCCGCGGCCGCGGCCGACGACTTGGACAAGGCCAATTCGACCTGCGCGGCGGTCATCGACAATGAGAAGACGGCCAAGGCGGACCTGCTCAAGGCGCTGATCGCGCGGGCCGCGCTGATGGCGCGGCACGACCAGATCGACCGTGCGATCGCCGACGACAGCCGCGCTCTTCTGCTCGATTCCACCCTCGCTGACCTCTTCAATGCCCGCGGCGAGCTCTGGCTGAAGAAGGGCGACAAACCGAAGGCGGTGCAGGATTTCGCCGCGGCGCTGAAAATCGATCCCAACCACGAGAAGGCCAAGGCCAATCACAAGGCGATGGCGCGCGAGCTCGAGCGGATCGGCGCGCAGATGGCGGTCGCGGGCAAGCCCAGCTTCAATTGCAGGAGCGCGCGCCGTGCGGTGGAGAAAGCGATCTGCGCCAACCGCGAGCTCGCCGACCTCGACCGCGAGGTTTTTGCGGCCAACGCGCGCGCCGTCCGCGAGGCGCAAAGCATGCGAAATCCCAGCCCCAACGCGCGCGCGCTCCAGCGCGAGCAGGACGATTTCATCACCCGCCGCAACGCCGAGTTTGGGCGGCCGGGATACGATCTGAAGAAGTCGATGCAGGAGCGGTTGCAGCGCCTGAACGGGGTGGATGGGCATTGAGGCGATCTTCGCCTCTCCCCGCAACACTCTTTTCAGCTTGAACCGCAGCCCGTTCCCGGGAAGATACCTCTCAAACAAGGCCGGCACTTGATCCTGGTCATGGCGGGACGAATGTCCTGTCGTCAGGTCCAAGCCAGGCCGATAAAGGGAACGGGAGCGCAGGCATGAAAGTCCAGGGAAACTTCGACACAAAGAGCAGCTATCACGAGGTCCATGCGCGCTCGCTGGCCGATCCCGAAGGCTTTTGGGCCGAGGCGGCCAAGGAGATCGATTGGATCGAGCCGCCGAAGAAGATCTTCGATGGCTCGCAAGGCGTCTACGGTCGCTGGTTCAGCGGCGGCGTCGTCAACACCTGCTACAACGCGCTCGACCGCCATGTCGAGGGCGGCCGCGCCAACCAGGTCGCGCTGATCCATGATTCGCCGCTGACGAACAGCGTCACCAAATTCACCTATGCCGAGCTCTTGAACGAAGTCCAGGCGCTCGGCGCCATCATGCAGGATTTCGGCGTCGCCAAGGGCGATCGCGTCATTCTTTATATGCCGATGGTGCCGGAGGCGGTGGTCGCGATGCTCGCCTGCGCACGCATCGGCGCGGTGCACTCCGTGGTGTTCGGCGGCTTTGCCGCGAAGGAACTCGCGACCCGCATCGACGATGCGCAGCCAAAGCTCATTCTCTCCGCAAGCTGCGGCATCGAGCCCGGCCGCATCGTCCAGTACAAACCGCTGCTCGACGAGGCGATCAAGCTTGCCAGCAGCAAGCCGAAGGCCTGCATCGTGTTGCAACGTCCGCAGCTCGTCTGCGATCTCACGCCCGGCCGCGATTACGATTGGGCGAGCCTGCGCCGCAAGGCGATGAACGACGGCAAGAAAGCCCCTTGCGTGCCTGTCGCCGCCACCGATCCGCTCTACATCCTCTACACCTCGGGCACGACGGGCATTCCCAAGGGTGTCGTGCGCGACAATGGCGGCCATCTCGTCGCGGTGAAATGGTCGATGTTCAACCTCTACGGCGTCAAGCCGGGCGAGGTCTGGTGGTGCGGCTCCGACATCGGTTGGGTGGTCGGCCACAGCTACATCATCTATGGCCCGCTGCTGCATGGTGCGACGTCGATCATGTACGAGGGCAAGCCAATCGGCACGCCCGATGCGGGTGCGTTCTGGCGCGTCATCTCGCAGCACAAGGCGGTCGCCTTCTTCACCGCGCCGACGGCGTTCCGCGCGATCCGGAAAGAAGATCCGGACGGCAAGTTCATCCGGCAGTATGATCTGTCGATGTTCCGCACGCTGTTTCTCGCCGGCGAGCGCGCCGATCCGCCGACGGTGGAATGGGCGGAGCAGCAGTTGAAGGTGCCGGTGATCGATCACTGGTGGCAGACCGAGACCGGCTGGTGCATCGCCGGCAATCCCGTCGGTCTCGGCATGCTGCCGGTGAAGCACGGCTCGCCCACGGTGCCGATGCCGGGCTATCAGGTCGAAATCGTGGACGAAGCCGCAAAGCCGGTCGGTCCCAACACCATGGGCTCGATCGTCATCAAGCTGCCGATGCCGCCGGGTTGCCTGCCGACGCTGTGGAATCAGGACGCGCGCTTCAAGGAAGCCTACCTCACCGAATTCCCCGGCTACTACAAAACCTCGGACGCCGGCTACAGGGATGAGGACGGCTACGTCTTCGTCATGGGCCGCACCGACGACATCATCAACGTCGCCGGCCATCGCCTCTCTACCGGCGGCATGGAGGAGATTTTGGCCTCGCATCCGGATGTCGCCGAATGCGCGGTGCTCGGCGTCAAGGATGCGATCAAGGGCGAGGCACCCTGCGGCTTCCTGGTGCTCAAGGCCGGCGTGACGCGAGCGCCTGCCGAGATCGAAAAAGAGATCGTCGCGCTGGTGCGCGACAAGCTCGGCCCCGTCGCTGCCTTCAAGCTCGCCATCACCGTCGGCCGCCTGCCCAAGACGCGTTCCGGCAAGATCCTGCGCGGTACCATCAAGAAGATCGCCGATGGCGAGGCCTGGACCATGCCGGCCACGATCGAGGATCCCAAGGTGCTGGACGAGATTGGCAAGGCGTTGAAGGGGAGGGTGTGAGGCGGAGTGTCATGCCGGCGAGGCGCGACGACTCTTCACCAGCTTCCGCTGTCATCACCCGCGAAAGCGCGCGATCCAGTATTCCAGAGACGCCGATGCTAGAGCTGAAACGCCGCGGCGTACTGGATTTCCCGCTTTCGCGGGGAATGACGTCGAGCGGGGGAACGGCGTCCGAGGACTTACATTCTCCTCATTCCGCGCTAAACAGGGCGGGCCAATAGGAACCTCGTATGCCACTCGCCGCTGCGCCGCGCCTGCTTGCAGCTGTGCTGCTCGCGACCACTCTCTCCGCCTGCTCCGCGCGCTACCAGACGCCGGTGGCGATGGGTGGGGACGATGACGACGCTGTGTGCCAGAGCCGCGGCTATGCGCAAGGCTCGCCGGAATATGTGTCCTGCCGCAAGGACCGCGACGTCCAGCGCAGCGCCGCGATCACCCGCTCCGACCGCCGCCAGCGCGATCTCGGCGAGTACATGCTGAACCATCCGGATCGGCCGTAGGCGCGTACATTGCCGTCGCTCGCAACAAAAACGCGGCGGGTCGCCCCGCCGCGTTCGAATCGGATTCGATAGCGAACGAAGAGAAGAGGAATACTACTCCTCCTCCTGGTCCTGCTTCTTGCCGCCGAGCGTCTTCAGCTTGGCGAACACGGCGTCGACATTGAGATCGTCGCTCGATCGCTCCGCGGGCTCGTACTCGTCCTTCTTGGTGGTCTCGGAGGCCGGCAGCAGGGTGGCGCCGCCATAGGCAGCGTCGATCGGCTTTTCCTTGGCTGCGCGCGCCACTTCGAAATCAAGCTCGATCTGCGAGCAGAGGCCGAGGGTGACAGGGTCGATCGGCGTCAGCTGGGAGGTGTTCCAGTGGGTGCGGTCGCGCACGCTCGCGATCGTGCTCTTGGTCGTGCCGACCAGGCGCATGATCTGGGCGTCCTTGAGCTCGGCGTGGTTGCGCAGCAGCCAGAGGATGGCGCTCGGGCGCTCGTGGCGGCGGGAGACCGGGGTGTAGCGCGGGCCCTTGCGCTTGGGCTGGGGCGGCAGCACCACCTTGCTCTCCTGAAGGCGGAGCCGGTAGTCCGGGTTCCTCTCGCCCTTCTCGATCTCCTCACGGGTCAACTGGCCGTTGGAGAGGGGATCCATGCCCTTGATGCCCTGGGCGGCGTCGCCGTCGGCGATCGCGCGCACCTCGAGGGGATGCATCTTGGTGAAATCGGCGACCTGGTCGAAGGTCAGCGCAGTGTTGTCGAGCAGCCAGACGGCGGTCGCCTTGGGCATCAGAGGTGCGTTGCTCATGGCAAATCTCCTTTGTGCTTCGCCCACCCTTTTGGAGGCGAAACCGGTGGTCATCAGCGATGACAGGGAATTCGTGCTATATAAGCCCGGAGGGGGTAGCCACGCAATGGTTCTGCTATAGATAGTGCCTTGACAGCGCCCGAAAGGGGGCCCAATTCCCTTTGAAGTGCCTGTAAAGTCCTAGCAGACCCTTTTAAGCCCTATTCAATCCATCGACCGCCCCCGCCAGAAGGCGAAACGGGTGATTCGGTCCCGAGATCGCTCAATGTCAGCCAAACCAGACCTCAAGATCGTGCTTTGTTCTCCCCGCGGTTTCTGCGCCGGGGTGGTCCGGGCGATCGACACAGTGGAACGGGCGCTCAATAAATACGGCGCCCCCGTCTACGTTCGCCACGAGATTGTGCATAATAAGTACGTCGTGGACGGGTTGAAGAAGAAGGGTGCGATCTTCGTCGAGGAGCTCGCCGAAATCCCGGAAAACACCACCGCGCCGGTGGTGTTCTCGGCCCATGGCGTGCCGAAATCGGTTCCGGCCGACGCCACGTCCCGCAACCTGTTCTCGCTGGATGCGACCTGCCCGTTGGTGACCAAGGTGCACCGCGAGGCCGCGATCCACTTCAAGCGCGGCCGCGAGATCTTTCTGATCGGCCACTCCCACCACCCCGAAGTGGTCGGCACGCTCGGCCAGCTTCCGGTTGGTGCCGTAACCCTGATCGAGACCGCCGAGGACGCCAAGACCATCGCCCCGAAGGATCCGAACAACCTCGCCTTCGTGACCCAGACCACACTGTCGATCGACGACACCGCGGAGATCGTGGCGCTGCTCAAGGAGCGCTTCCCGAACATCAACGGCCCGCACAAGGAAGACATCTGCTACGCCACCACCAACCGCCAGCTCGCGGTGAAGAAGGTGGCGCCGGTGGTGGACGCCCTGATCGTGGTCGGTGCGCCGAATTCGTCGAACTCACAGCGCCTGCGCGAAGTCGCCGAGCGCGAGGGCTGCCCGATCGCGGTGCTGGCGCAGCGCGCCGCCGAGATCGACTGGAAGCGTTTCGAAAACATCACCAGCCTCGGCATCACCGCGGGCGCGTCCGCGCCGGAAGTAATCGTCGAGGAGATCATGGACGCCTTCGCCGAGCGTTTCACGCTGCATGTGGAGACGGTCTCGGCCGCGGAAGAGAACGAGTTCTTCCCGCTGCCGCGCTCGGTGCGCCCCGAAGCCGCCGCCGAGTAGACTTTTATGGCGGTCTACACCGACGTTGCCGCCGACGAGCTTGCGGATTTCCTGAAGCAATACGATCTCGGCGAATTGCTCTCCTACAAGGGCATCGCCGAGGGCGTCGAGAATTCCAATTTCTTGCTGCATACCACCAAGGGCTCGTTCATCCTCACGCTCTACGAAAAGCGTGTGGCGAAAAACGATCTGCCGTACTTCCTCGCACTGATGGCGCATCTCGCCGAGCACGGCATCAACTGCCCGCTTCCGGTGAAAGCAAAGGACGGCGAGGCGCTGCGCCAGCTGTCGGGAAGGCCTGCGGCGATCATCACCTTTCTCGAAGGCGTCTGGCCGCGCAAGCCGAATGCGACCCATTGCGCCGGCGTCGGCGAGGCGCTGGCCAGGATGCATCTGGCCGGTGGCAATTTTGCAATCAAGCGCGTCAACGCGCTGTCGGTCTCGGGCTGGCGGCCGCTGTTCGACGCGGCAGCAAGCCGCGCCGATGAGGTCCAGCCGGGCCTGCATGCGTTTCTTGCCGCCGAGCTCGATTATCTCGCGAGCGGGGTGTGGCCGAGCAATCTGCCGGAAGGCGTGATCCACGCCGATCTCTTCAACGACAACGTCTTCTTCCTCGGCGACAAGCTCTCCGGCATCATCGACTTCACCTTCGCCTGCAACGATATGCTGGCCTATGACATCGCGATCTGCCTGAACGCCTGGTGTTTCGAACCGGATCATTCCTTCAATGTCACCAAGGCGCGCGCCTTCCTCAATGCCTATGGCCGTGTACGAAAACTCTCCGAGGCGGAAGAAGCCGCGCTGCCCCTGCTCGCGCGCGGCGCCGCGATCCGCTTCCTGCTGACGCGGCTGGTCGACTGGCTCAACGTGCCGCCGGGTGCGCTGGTCAAGCCGAAGGATCCGCTGGAATATTTTCGCAAGCTGCGCTTCCACCAGAGCGTTTCCAGCGCGCGCGACTACGGGCTGATGGCGTCAGGACTGGTGGCGTGAGCGAGCTTCCGGTCGTAACGATCTATACCGACGGCGCCTGCTCGGGAAATCCCGGGCCCGGCGGCTGGGGCGCGATCCTGAAGTTCGGCGACAAGGAAAAAGAGCTGAACGGCGGCGAGCGCCACACCACCAACAACCAGATGGAATTGATGGCGGCGATCTCCGCGCTGGAAGCGCTGAAGAAGCCGTGCACGGTCGATCTCTACACCGACAGCCAGTATGTCCGGCAGGGCATCACCGGCTGGATCCACGGCTGGAAGCGCAACGGCTGGCGCACCGCCGACAAGAAGCCGGTGAAGAATGTCGAGCTATGGCAACGGCTCGACGCCGCGCTCAAGGCGCATGACGTGCGCTGGCACTGGGTCAAGGGCCACGCCGGCCACCCCGAGAACGAGCGAGCGGATCAGCTCGCGCGTGACGGGATCGTGAAGGCACGGCTGCAGCAGAGGGTGGCGGAGTAGCGCGGGGGTGCGCGCCCTCTCGACTGGTCATGGCCGGGCTTGACCCGGCCACCCACGTCTTACCGCGCGTGACCAAGAACGTGGGTGCCCGGGACAAGCCCGGGCATGACGTCATCCTTGGATACAGGCGCGTTCAAACGGCTTACAACTGCCCCAGCAGCGTATCGCCGCCCGACACCTCGACCTTGCCGGGCATCGCCTCGAGGTTCAGCTTCTTGACCACGCCGTCCTCGACCAGCATCGAGTAGCGCTTGGAGCGGATGCCGAGGCCGTTGCCGGAGGCGTCCAGCTCCATGCCGATCGCCTTGGTGAAGTCGGCATTGCCGTCGGCGAGGAAAATGGCCTCGTCGCGCTGATCGGTGTCGCGCTTCCAGGCGTTCATGACGAAGGCGTCGTTGACGGAGACGATGGCGATGGTGTCGACGCCCTTGTCCTTGATGGCGTAGGCGTTGAGGAAGATGCTCGGCAGATGCATCTTGTGGCAGGTGCCGGTGTAGGCGCCGGGCACTGCGAACAGCGCCACCTTCTTGCCCTTGAAGATATCGTCGGTGGTCTTCACCTGCGGACCTTCGGCCGTCATCACGCGGAATTTCGCCTCGGGCAGCTTGTCGCCAGTCTGGATCGCCATCGTCAGTCTCCCTGAAAATCGGTCCCGCTTTTTAGACCGTGCGGTGGCCCTGCACAATATTGCCGGCGGGGGGAGACGGGGGTCGCCGTCCTTCACCGTTATGTCATCAGCCGGCAAAACCGCCGCTGTCGAGGAAGGCCTGTTCTTCCTCGGTGGTGTCGCGGTCGAGGAGGTGGTTGCGGTGGGGAAAGCGGCCGAACCGCCGGATGATGTCGGCGTGCTGCCGCGCATATTTCAGGTTCTCGGCATTGTCGGTGTTCTGGAACAGCGCGACGCAATGCAACTGGTCGGGCAGGTGCTCGGAATGCATGAAGGGCAGGTAAAGGAATTCGAGCAGAATGGGATCGATCCTGCGATCGACGCCCCGATCGATTGCGCGGCGGGCGACGTCGCGCGCCAGCGCATCGCTGGCAAAGGCCTCCGCGGTGCCGCGAAACATGTTGCGAGGAAACTGGTCGAGCGCGATGACGAGCGCGAGCGCGCCGTCGTCGCTTTCCTCCCAGGACGCCAGCTGGCCAGCGGCCGCCTTCTCCCAGAGGCCGAGAAAGCGACGCCTGACCTCCGCGTCGAATGCGTCGCTGCGCTTGTACCAGTGCTCGCGCCCGGCCTCGCGCCAGAAGGCGAGAATGCCGGCCGGTGTGATGTCGTCGACGTCAGTCATCAACCCAAGCGGCCTACGCCGCCTCCGCCTTCTCGTCGCGGAGCTGCCGGCGCAGGATCTTGCCGACATTGGTCTTCGGCAGGTCGGTGCGGAATTCGATGTGCTTGGGCACTTTGTATCCGGTGAGCTGCTCCTGGCAGAACTTGATCACGTCCTCCGCGGCGAGGTTCGGGTCCTTCTTGACCACGAACGCCTTCACCGCCTCGCCTGACTTGGAATCGGGGATACCGATCACGGCGCATTCGAGCACGCCCGGATTGCTCGCGATCACTTCCTCGATCTCGTTCGGATAGACGTTGAAGCCGGAGACCAGGATCATGTCCTTCTTGCGGTCGACGATCTTGGTGTAACCCTTCTCGTCCATCACGCCGATGTCGCCGGTGCGGAAATAGCCGTCGGCGGTCGTCACCTGGGCGGTCTCCTCCGGTCTGTTCCAGTAGCCCGACATCACCTGCGGGCCCTTGGCGCAGATCTCGCCGGGTTGGCCCAGCGGCAGCTCGTTGCCGTCATCGTCACGGATCGAGATCCAGGTCGAGGGCACGGGAATGCCGATCGACCCGGAGAACTCGGTCGTCGTCGCCGGATTGCATGTCAGTGTCGGCGAGGTCTCCGATAGGCCGTAGCCTTCGGCGATGAAGCAACCGGTCACCGCTTTCCACTGCTCGGCGACGGGGCGCTGCACCGCCATGCCGCCGCCGTTCGAGATCTTCAGCTTGGAGAAGTCGAGCTTCTTGAAGTCGGGATGGTGCATCAAGCCGTTGTAGAGCGTGTTTACGGCCGGGAAGCTGTTGACCTGGTACTTCGCAAGCTCCTTGACGAAACCCGCGATGTCGCGCGGGTTGGGGATCAGCAGATTGCAGCCGCCGGCGCGCACCGCGAGCAGGTAACAGGCCGTCAGGGCGAAGATGTGATAGAGCGGCAGCGCGCAGACGATCATGAGCTGTTCGACATGCGGAGGCGCGGCGATCGCCGGCTGGAGCCAAGCGTCATTCTGCAGGACGTTGGCGACGATGTTGCGGTGGAGCAGGGTGGCGCCCTTGGAGACGCCGGTGGTGCCGCCGGTATACTGCAGGAAGGCCACGTCGCCCGGCGACAGCTTCGGCTTGTGGAACGTCAGGCCACGGCCGGCGGATATCGCGTCGTTGAAGGACACCGCGCCCGGCAGCGACCAGGCCGGCACCATCTTCTTGACGCGCCGGACGACGAGGTTGACGATCACACCTTTGAAGCCGAGCAGGTCGCCCATGCTGCCGACGATGACATGCTTGACTTGTGTCTTCGCGATCACCTGCTCGACCGTGTGGGCAAAATTTTCCAGCACGATGATGGCTTCGGCGCCGGAATCCTTGAGCTGATGCTCGAGCTCGCGCGGCGTGTAGAGCGGGTTGACGTTGACCACCGCGAAACCGGCACGCAGCACGGCGGCGGTGGCGAGCGGATATTGCAGCACGTTGGGCATCATGATCGCGACGCGGGCGCCGCGCTGGAGGCCGCGTTCCTGCAAATAGGCAGCGAGCGCCAGCGACATCTGGTCGAGGTCGCGATAGCTGATCGCCTTGTCCATGCAGATGAACGCCTTGCGATTGGCGAATTTGGTGAAGCTCTCCTCCAGGAGGTCGACCAGCGATGCGTATTGCGTCGGCTCGATATCAGCGGGCACGCCGGGCGGATATTGCTTGAGCCAGATGCGCTCCATGGAAACTCCCCTCATTTTGCCTGAGCCCGTTGTGTCTCGGGCTTGCCTCATTACCGGCAGTATCGAGCCTGCCGGAACGGGTGGCAAGTCGGTCGAGGCTTAGGACAACGGTCAGGGAGTGGCTACTGGAATCGTCGCAAACCGCGCTGCCGCAGGTGCGAAGCGCGGGGGCGGTTTGGCCTCGAGGGCGTTAACTGTTGTTGGCCGGCTTGGCGGCAGGCTTGGTCGCGGCCTTGGGTTTGGCGGCCTGCTCGCCGCTCGGTGCGGGCTTCGCCGCTGCATCAGGCTTGGCTGCATCAGGCTTGGCTGCAGCGTGCTTGGCTGCAGCGTGCTTGGGCCCGACCGGTTTGGCTGCGGTCTTGGTATCGCTCTTGGTATCGCCTTTGGCGTCGGGCTTGGCATCCGGCTTCGCCGCTGCCGTCTTGGTGCCCGCGTCTTTCAGCTTGTCGGCTGGATCAGGCTTTTTGGCGGCACGCGACTTCTTGCCACGCGGTTTCGGAGTTGCCTGCTGGTCGGCATCGGCCGCGACCGCCGCGATCAGGGCGGTGCCAGTGCGGGTCGGGCCAGTATAGACCAGCACGGGCTCGGCCGCAGCGGGCGGCGAGGCCATCAGCTCGGAGGCTTTCATCAGAGGCGGCTGAAGCCCGGCCGTGAAGAAGGTGACCTGGGCTTCGCCGCCGGTCGCCGAGGCCGATCCGGACGTGCCGCCAGCGCTGGCGATCAGCGCGTCGTCATCGTCGCTGGCCGGCCGCTTGCGATGACCGCCGCACATGTCGTCGCGCAGGTTCGGCGGCGAGGCGTCGACCGGCACCAGCTTATCGACGGTGCCGAGCGAGGGGCGGAGCCAGGTGAGATTGTCCTGGCTGAAGCCGCGCTCGAGCAACTGCGCCGCCTTCACCGCGCGCGCGGTGCCGGAATTCGCACCAAGCACCACCGCGATCAGCCGGCGGCCATTGCGCGAGGCCGAGGCGACGAGATTATAGCCGGAGGCGCAGATGAAGCCGGTCTTGAAACCGTCGGCGCCGGGATAGCGGCCGATCAGCTTGTTGAAGTTGCCGGTGACGCGCTTGCCAAAGCGGATCGCCGGGATGTGCACGTAATATTCGTATTCGGGCAGATCGCGCAGGAACGAGCGCGCGAGGATGCCGAGGTCGCGCGCGGACGTGATCTGGCCGTCGGCGGGCAGGCCGTTCGGATTGACGTAGCTCGTCTGCGTCATGCCGAGCTTCTGCGCGGTGTCGTTCATGATCGCCGAGAAGCCGTCGATTGAACCGCCGACGCCTTCGGCAAGCACCACGGCCATGTCGTTGGCCGACTTGACCATCATCATCTTCAGCGCGTTGTCGACGGTGAGCTGCGTTCCCGGGCGGAACCCCATCTTCGAGGGCGACTGCGAGGCCGCCGTCGGCGACACCGTGAGCAGCGTGTCCAGCGTGAGCCTGCCGTCCTTGACCGCCTTCAGCGTCACATAGGCAGTCATGATCTTGGTGACGGAGGCCGGATACCAGGGAATGGTCGCGTTATCGGCCTGCAACACCTTGCCGGTGTCGGCCTCGATCAGGAGCAGCGCTTCGGCGCTGGCCGCGTGCGGCGCAAGCAATGCGGCGCATGCGAGCGTCGCCGCGAACAGGTTGAACAGGGATTTGCGAAGCAGCGGGCGAAGGGCGTGCACTATCCGATTCCGGTCCTTGGAGATCCGCCGGTTCCGGTCGGCTCTCGCGATCTGATGTTCGGTTCTGAATCCGGCGCCGCTTGCGGCGTCGCAAACCTATACCGGCTCGTGCGTCGGGAATAGGGGTTTCGGCCGGGTATTCCGCAATGAAATAGGCCAAATTTCGACGGTCCTATGGGGACTTGACAGCAGTCGTTATAGCCTCAGCGGCCATCACGCTGGTCCGTGTATTCTCGTGAACCATGAACTGGGCCCTGGCGAGCTCGGCAAAATGGCCGCCTTTGGCGACGAGTTCATCGAAAGTTCCGCTTTCGATCACGCGGCCGTTCTCGAACACGAGGATCCGCGTGGCATTGCGGATGGTGGAGAGACGGTGGGCGATCACGAAGGTGGTGCGTCCCTTCATCACTTCGTCGAGAGCGGCATTCACCTTGGCCTCGGTGACGGCGTCGAGCGCGCTGGTGGCCTCGTCCAGGATCAGGATCGGCGGATCCTTCAGCAGCGCGCGGGCGATCGACAGCCGCTGGCGTTCGCCGCCGGAGAGCATGCGGCCGCGCTCGCCGGCATTGGTCTCGAAGCCGCCGCTGCGCTCGATGAATTCGAGCGCCTGCGCGCGCTCCGCGGCCTTGCGCATCTCGGCTTCGGTCGCATCCGGTTTGCCGACGCGCAAATTCTCCGCGATCGAGCGGTTGAACAGCAGCGCCTCCTGAAAGACCACGCCGATGTTTCGCCGCAGCGACGTCAGCGTCACGCCGCGCACGTCCATGCCGTCGATCCTGATGAAGCCGGATTGCGGATCGAAGGCGCGATGCAGAAGCGCGATTGCGGTGGATTTGCCGGCGCCGGTGGCGCCGACCAGCGCGATGGTTTGACCGGGCAGGGCCGTGAAGGCGAGATCCTCGACCGCCGGCCGCTTGCCGTCATAGGAGAAGGTGACGTCGTTGAATTCGACCAGGCCGGAGAGCCGCCCCGCATCGATCGCGTCGGGGCGGTCGTGCACCGCGGGCACCGCATCGAGCACGTTGAAGAATTCGCGCAGGCGCGGGGCTTCCATGAACACGTTGTTGATGAAGCTCACGACCTGTTCGAGCTTCTGGATCAGCAGCGTCGCGAAGCTCACGAACATCACGATATCGCCGACCGAGGTGAGCCCCTGGTCGTGCAGCGCGATGCCGAGCGTGAAGATCGCGAGCACCGTGATGGTGGTGGAGGCGCGGGTGATGACGGTGACGAGCGCCCACCACGACAGCACCGGCATTTGTGCCGCGAGCAATTGGTCGGCGATGGAGCGCAGGCCCTGCACCTCGGATTCGACGCGGACAAAACTCTGCACCAGCGCGACATTGCCGAGCGCGTCGGAGGCGCGGGCGGAGAGCTCGCTATATTGCTCCTCGACCGCCATCTGCATGCCGAAGGTCCTGCGCACGACGAAGGTGGTCAGCACCGTGAACACAATGCAGAGCACGAACAGCAGGATTGCCAGCCGCCAGTTCAGGTAGAGCGACAGCGGCAGCAGCACCACCACCGACAGGATCGCGGCAAAGTGCTCGCGGAAGAAGCCGAGCCAGAGCCGCCACAGCGCATCCGTGCCGTTGAGCATCACCTTCATCAGCCGGCCCGAATGAGTGCCGGAGTGGAAGGTCAGCGGCAATTGCAGGATATGCTCGAAATAGCTGGTCAGCACCGCCTGGCGCTGGCGGTGGGAGAGCCGGTCGGCCTGGAGCGCGACAAGCGCACTGCAGGCAATCGTGAACAGCCCGAATGCGACCCAGGCGATCAGGAACGGCCAGGCCGAGCTCGAGCCGGCCACCGTCTTGCCCGAGAGCACGTCGACGATGCGGCCGAACAGCACGGGCTCGGCAAATTGCGAGCCCGCCAGCAGGAGATTGGCGACCGCAAGCAGCCAGCCCAGTCGAGATTCTTTGCCAAGCAGTTCCAGAACGCGGGTGTAGAGGCGGAAAATGGACATGCAATACGCTGACCGCGGGCAGGTCGGTAGTCAACCGGCTGATGGATTGCAGGACTACACTGGTGTGGACGGCTCAGGCCACCTTCAAGGTTGGGATCTGGCTGACGTCCACCGTCTGTTCCGCGTGCCAGGTGTCGTAAGTGGCCTGCATCCGGACCCAGATGCCGGCGCCGCCTCCAAACAGTTTTCCGACGCGCACCGCCACCTCCGGAGACAGCGGCTTCTTCTCTCCGACGATGTCGTGAAGATGCTGTCGCGAAATACCCAAGAGGCGCGCGATCTCGACCTTGGTCTTGCCAGAGACTGGCAGCATGTCTTCGCGGAGCACTGCACCGGGATGGACGGGACAGCGACGGGAATTTCTCTTGGCAGGGTACTCGGCCATGACGCCCTCGACTCGGTTAATGATATTGCTCGAGATCGACCCGATAGGCATCGCCATTCTCGAACTCGAAGGTGATGCACCATGGTCCATTCACATGGACGGTGTACCTGACTGGCTTCCCGTGCAAACGGTGAAAGTCGAAGCCAAGCATGTTCATGTCCTCAGGAAACGAGGCGCTATCGAGTTGATCGAGCCGTCGCAGGATTCTGGCGTGCATCTTCAAATCGATCTTCGCCGTCTTTCTCCTAGACCAAAGATCGCCAAGGGCCTTGTTCCGGAAGGACTTGATCAAGGTGCTACCAAAATCCGATAGATACCGAATGTAAGCTATTTGCTTACATATGTCAAGATCGGCACCTCAATTGATCAGCCGCCCCTGCACCGGCGGCAGGAACCGATCGTCGAAGATATCGCCCGCCGCCGGCCGCTTGCGGAATTTGAAATCCTGCGCGATCTGGTCGATCGAGCGCTCCAAGCGCGCTGGGTCGATGCCGCCGAGGCCGTTGCGCTTGACCTCGTCGGTCAGGATGTTGTCGACGAGCGCGCTGCGCAGGCGTTGCAGCTCGAGGTCGCGGTCGCCGTCGTCGACGCGGCTTGCGGCCTCCGCCGCCGCACGCGCCGGCTCTTTGACTGTTATGTTGACACCGGCGATCAACGCGCGGACGAATCCCTTCACTGTGTCGGGCTTCGCGGCTGCGAAAGCGGGGTTGGCCACCACGGCGAAGCCGTAGGCTTCGCAGCCATAGTCGGCATAGCGGAGGACCACGAGATCACCGCCGGGCACGCCGCGGTCGCGCAGGTTCACCGCCGAGAGATAGCTGAAGCCGGCGACCGCATCGACCTGTCCCGCCGAGAGGATCGGCTCGCGCACCGCGGGGCTCATCTTGTGGAATTTCACATGCTGCGTGTTGATGCCGTTCTGCTGCGCCAGCGCCGGCCACAGCCGCATCGACAGATCGCCGTCGGCGACGCCGACGGTCTTGCCGTCGAGATCGGGCAGCAAGTGAATGCCGCGGCTTCTGCGCGCGACGATCGCGTAAGGCGCGCGGTTGAACAGCACGAACACCGCCTTGACCGGCGCGGCATCGTCCTTATCGCGAAAGCGGATCAACTCGTTGATGTCGACGAGCGCGAGCTCGCTGTCGCCTTTGGCGACGCGTGCGAGCGCATCGGGTGATCCGGCCGCCCTGTTGAAGGCGACGTTGATACGCTCGGCGCCGAATCGGCCGTCCTTCGCCGCCATGAAGAACGGCGCCATGCTCGCATCGATCGCGCGGTCGAAAGTGAAGTGGATCGCAACGGACGGCGTGGCGGTCTCGGTCGCTGTGACATCGCGTGCGGTCAGCGCGGCAAGCGGGATTGCAAGGGCCAGCAGGCCGCGAAGGGCGATGGTCTTGAATGCGAACATCAGTCGCGCCGGTCCCGCATTGTTACGGTTCAGTGACGCTCGGAGCGCCCGCCGGCGGCGAGTCTCTCCGCGCCAACATGAACGGTGGATGAGCGGCGGTTGCGTCATGATTACGCAACCCCGTTCAGCTTGTGTTGGGGTTGGGGAACCCAACATGGGATGCGGGTGTTTGAGAGACATGAACCTGTCGTCAGGCACCATTCGAGGTCCCAAGGAGGGTCCAGGACATGTTTGACAGATTTTCGAGATTTGGCGGCCGCAAGGCCGTGCTCGCCACCGCCGCGGCGTTGGCGCTGACCGCGGTCGCCCCTACCGCCTCATACGCAGGCGGCCGCCACTGGCACGGCGGCGGCGGCGCGGCGGCTGCTGCAGCCATTGCCGGCATCGTCGGTACTGGCCTTGCGATCGCGGCGACCCGCAATGCCTACGCCTACGACGACGGGCCGTACTATGGCGGTCCCGCCTATTACAGCGGCCCGACCTATTACAGCGGGCCTGCCTACTACGGCAACGGCCCCTATTACGGTCCGGGCCCGAACTACCAGTATCAACGTTACGGCGGCACCGCTCCGTCCGAACTCTGCGGCCAAGGCTACCACACGAACTGCTACTAGCTTTGGCTACTAACGACTGACCACGACAAGCCGTCGCGCTTGCCGCGCCGGCCTGTCCTTTTGCTTTAATTGTCAGGCGTTAACGCGCTCGCCATTGGTTTAGAGTAGTTTTGAGTACCATGAGTGATTCGCTTGAGCGGCTATATCTGGCTGTGCTCGCGGCCAAGGACCTTGATCCGGCAACATCGCGCACCGCGCGGCTGTTTCAGCGTGGTCCTTCCAAAATGGCGAAAAAGCTGGCCGAAGAGGCCATCGAGGTCGTGATCGATGCGGTTAACGGCGATAGCGAGGCCGTGATCCGGGAAAGTGCCGACCTGCTCTACAATCTCACCGTGCTCTGGGCCTCGGCCGGCGTGCGCCCTGAGGACGTTTGGCGCGAAATGACGCGGCGGGAAGACATGCTCGGCATCGCCGAGAAGCTGCCGAAGTCGCCGATGAAGCTGCCCAAAGTTGCGTCACCGCGCGTTGCCGCCAGGCGGCCAATTGTCACGCTCGAAGGCCGCACCGCGCGCAAGCGCCATTAGAATTGGCGCAATTCGCCTCAATCTCGGCATGGACAAATCCGTCCCATGGTGCTTCATCGCGGCGCCATGCTGAAACGAATCTACGACTGGTGCATCGACGCCGCCCACAAGCCTTACGCGCTCTGGATCATGGGCGCCGTGGCTTTCGCAGAAAGCTCGTTCTTTCCCGTTCCTCCGGACGTGATGCTGATCCCGATGTCACTGGCGCGCCCGCAGCGCGCCTGGGTCTATGCGGCGGTCTGCACCGCGACATCGGTGGTTGGCGGCCTGCTGGGCTACGCCATCGGAGCGCTGCTCTTTGACTCGGTCGGTCACTGGCTGATCCAGGTCTATGGCCTCGGCGACAAGGTCGATGCCTTCCGCGCCTCCTACGCCGAGTGGGGCGCCGTGATCATCCTGCTCAAGGGCCTGACGCCGATCCCCTACAAGCTCGTGACCATCACGTCGGGCTTTGCCGGTTACAATATCGGGCTCTTCATCCTGTGTTCGATCGTGGCGCGCGGCGGACGCTTCTTTATCGTGGCGATCCTGCTCAATCGTTACGGCGACTGGATCCGGGTCAGGATCGAGAAGCATCTCGGATTGTGGGTGGCGATTGGCGCCGCGGTGCTGGTGCTCGGCTTCGTCGTCGCGATCAAGCTGATCTAGAGCATGGTGCGGGAAAGTGTGAAGCGGTCTTCCGAAAAGATCATGCTCACTCATTAACCCTGCGCTTTGCCGCAGCGCCGGGTTCGGCTACGGTCGCCGTTATGATGGTTCGATCCGGCAATCCGGTCCTGCGACTGGGGACGCTGACTTCAGCAGCACTGTTGCTCCTGCTTGGTGCCGGCGGGACCGGATGGCCGCAATCCACGCCGCCATCGCTCGGCCTCCAGGAGCAGGGGCCGCAGGCCGCGCCGTCGCCGTCGACACCCGCTCCACAGGCGCCACCGGCCCGTGAGGAGAATTCCGGGCTAATCAACGAAATGGGCAAGCTGTTCGATAAGCTGCCCTCGATCCTGCCGCCGATCAAAAGCCCCAGCGAGACCATGAACGATCTGTCGCGGCTGGCGAAGCCGTCCGCGATGGTGTCCGGGCGCATGGCCTGCCCGGTCTCGTCAAACGGCGCGCCGGACTGCAAGCAGGCCGCCGACCAGCTCTGCCAGAGCAAGGGCTATAAAGAAGGCAAGAGCCTGAACGCGGACTCCGCGGAAAAATGCTCGGCGAAGGTCCTGATCCCGGGCAGGCAACGCAAACCGGATGACTGCCGCACCGATACCGTCGTCACCAGCGCGCTGTGCCAGAACTGAGGACATCGCGCGAGCAAAGGAGCGCCCATGAGCCGCACGGAGCAGGACTTCCTCGGACAACGTGAGATCGCTGACGACATTTACTACGGCGTCCAGACCATCCGCGGGAAGGAGAACTTCCACATCACCGGCATTCCGATGAACCAGGAGCCTTACTTCGTGAAGGCGCTTGGTTATGTCAAGAAGGCAGCCGCCATGGCCAATCGCGACCTCGGCGCGGTCGACGCCAAGGTTGCGGACGCGATCATCCTCGGCTGCGACCGCGTCATCGCCGGCGACATGATGGATCAGTTCGTCACCGACTTCATCCAGGGCGGCGCAGGCACCTCCACCAACATGAATGCAAACGAGGTGATCGCCAACCTCGCGCTGGAATCGCTGGGCTTTGTCAAGGGCGACTATCAGCACGTTAGCCCCAACGATCACGTCAATTACGGTCAGTCCACCAACGACACCTACCCGACCGCCTTCCGCCTGGCGCTGATTCTGCGGCTCGAGAGCTACATGACGGCGCTGCGCCAGCTCCAGGAGGCGTTCTCCGCCAAGGGCCGGGAGTTCGAGCGCGTCCTGAAGATGGGCCGCACCCATTTGCAGGACGCGGTGCCGATGTCGCTCGGCGCGGAATTCCGCGGCTGGGGCACCACGATCGGCGAGGAGGTCGACCGCATCTCGGAAGCACGTGCGCTGCTGCGAGAGATCAATCTCGGCGCGACCGCGATCGGCACCTCCGTCACGGCGGCGCACGGCTATCCCAAGCTCGCGGTCCGGCATTTGAGCGCGCTCACCGGCGTCGACTTCATCCTTGCCGGCGATCTCGTCGAGGCGACCTCGGACACCGGCGCCTATGTCCAACTGTCCGGCGTGCTCAAGCGCACCGCGAGCAAGCTGACAAAAATCTGCAACGACATCCGCCTGCTCGCCTCCGGCCCGCGCGCCGGCTTCAACGAGATCAACCTGCCGCAGCTCCAGCCGGGCTCGTCGATCATGCCGGGCAAGGTCAATCCTGTCATTCCCGAGGTCGTCAACCAGACCAGCTTCCTCGTCATCGGCCTCGACACCACCGTGACGCTGGCGGCCTCGGCCGGCCAGCTCCAGCTCAACGTGATGGAGCCCGTGATCTCGTTCGCATTGTTCTTCTCGATCCGCACCATGGAGCGCGCGGTCAACAGCCTGCGCGAGAATTGCGTCGTCGGCATCACCGCCAACGAGGAGCACACCCGCAATATGGTGCTGAACTCGTTGGGTATCGTTACGGTGCTGAAGCCGCTGCTCGGCTACAAGCAATGCGCCGAGATTGCGCGCGAGGGCTACAAGAGCGGTAAGTCGCTGCATCAGATCGTCGTAGTCGAGCGGAAATTGCTCACGCAGGAGAAGTGGGACGAGATGTTCTCGTTCGAGCGGCTGATCAATCCGGATCTAATTGCGTAAGTGCTGATCTCGCCTCTCGTCATTCCGGGGCGCGCGGAAGCGCGAACCCGGAATCCATCACGCCACCCACGCTGAGGCCCGATGGATTCCGGGCCTGCGCCTGTCGGCGCATCCCGGAATGACGGAGGAAGGAATTCCGCGGCTTGGAATTGCGGTAGCGACGTCCGGTCCGGCGTCAAAACGCAATACTTGACAGTGGAAAGATTGCCCTGTTGGTATGGCTCCCAAGCTTCAATTCGTCGGCCAATAAGGATCGTTCCGCAATGTCCATGCCTGCCTTGTTCAAGGGACGCCTGTCGATTCCCGTGATTGGTTCGCCGCTCTTCATCATCTCGGTTCCCGATCTCGTGATCGCGCAGTGCAAGGCAGGTGTGGTCGGCGCGTTTCCGTCGCTGAACGCGCGTCCGCCGGAGCTGCTCGACGAGTGGCTGGCGCGGATCACGGAAGAGCTCGCGGCCTATGATCGTGCGCATCCCGACCAGCCGTCGGCGCCGTTCGCGGTCAACCAGATCGTGCACAAGTCGAACAACCGCCTCGATCACGACATGCAGCTCTGCGCCAAGTACAAGGTGCCGATGATCATCTCTTCGCTCGGCGCGCGCGAGGAACTCAACCAGGCGGTGCACGGCTGGGGCGGCATTGTCTTCCACGACGTGATCAACCAGAAATTCGCGCACAAGGCGATCGAGAAGGGCGCCGACGGCCTGATCCTGGTCGCGGCCGGCGCCGGCGGCCATGCCGGCACCATCTCGCCGCTGGCCTTCGTCGCCGAAACGCGGAAATGGTTCGACGGTCCGATCGCGCTGTCGGGTGCGATCGGCAACGGCAAGGCGATCCGCGCTGCGCGCATTCTCGGCGCAGACTTCGCCTATATCGGCTCGGCCTTCATTGCGACCAAGGAAGCCAACGCGGTCGAGAAATACAAGCAGATGATCGCGGGCGCGACGGCCGACGATATCGTCTACTCCAACCTCTTCACCGGCGTGCACGGCAATTATCTGAAGCCTTCGATTCTCGCCGCCGGCATGGATCCGGAAAACCTGCCGACCTCCGATCCGTCCAAGATGAATTTCGGCACAGACGCTTCCGGCGAACGTGCCAAGCCGAAGGCCTGGAAGGAGATCTGGGGCTCGGGCCAGGGCATCGGCAGCGTGGAGAAGGTCATGCCCGCAGCCGAGCTGATCGCGCGCTTCAAGAAAGAATACGACGAGGCGGTCGATCCGCCGTTGTGACCACTCCCGTGTCCAGGACGCGGTGCACCGCTACGCGTTGCGCAGCATCCGGGGAACGCCAGCCGAGATCGAGTCGGACATGACCGCCATCTACCGCGTGGACGGCAACAGCGTCGTCACCAGCCCGGACGCCGCGGGGCCGTGGGACCGGCGCATGCAGCATGGTTCGGCGCCGGCTTCGCTGGTGACGTGGGCGGCCGAACGGATTCCGACACCGGTGCCGATGGATATCGCCCGCGTCACCATCGACCTGATGCGCCCGGTCCCGGTCGCGCCCCTCACGATTGCGACCGAGGTTTTGCGCGAGGGCCGCAAGATTCAGCTCTGCGAAATCAAGCTGCTCGCCGACGGCGTGCAGGTGGTTGGCGCCACCGTGCTCAAGATCAAGCGGCAGTCGTTGCCCCTGCCCGATGACGTCAAGGAGCTGCCGGTTGTGCTGCCCTCGCCCGAGGACTCCCTTGTCGAGGACGGCCACGCTGCCATCAGTCCTTTCGTGCGATCGGTCTCGATGCGCGCTGCGCGCGGCCGCTTCGGCCAGGCCGGCGCCGGCGCGATCTGGTTCCGTGTCGACCATCCCCTGATCGAGGGCGAAGTGGTCTCGCAAGCGATGCGCGCGGTGGTCGCCGCCGATTTCTCCAACGGCACCGCCTCGACGCTCGATTTTCGCGCCTGGACCTACATCAATGCCGACCTCACTGTGAGTTTGTCGCGCCAGCCCATCGGCGAGTGGATCTTGCTTGACGGCGAATCCTGGATCGGGCCCGACGGCACCGGGCTCGCGATGTCGCGGCTCGCCGACCGGCAGGGCTATTTCGGCCGCGCGGTGCAGAGCCTGGTGATCGAGAAGCGGCGAGGATGACGGGCAAGCCGTGATCGCTCCTTGAGCCGCTTGAACGGCAGGCTTCCGCCGCCGCGGAAGGGATGCTTGGTCGCGAGCCTCTTGTCCGGAGGTCTCTTGTTCGACGCGGCGTCCTGCCTGTTCACATGCCGTAGAAGATCTTGATCTCCCACAGCACCACGATGATGGCCGTGATCAACGTGACCGCAGCCAACGCACTTTCCAGGGAAGCGACTCTCATTTCATACTCCGCTTCCCAGCCCCGCCAGCGGTTTAGTTGATTCCCTGATTCGCCCGCAATTGCGCGACCATCGCGGGCGCAAACTCGGTTGCATGCTGTTGTTCGGCGGCCACAACGACCCCGTAAAATCCCGGGGTGTTCATCCCACCATCCGGTCCCGTCCGCTCCAGAAGCCTGCGCGCAGCACCTTCTTGTCGACCTTGCCCACGCCGGTCATCGGCAGCTGCTTGACGAACTGGATCTGCTTCGGCGCATGCGCCGAGCCTTTTCGCGTTTTCACCAGATTGATCAGCTCATCGGCATCAGGCTTTGCGCCCTCGCGCGGCTCGACGACGGCGATGACGGCTTCGCCCCATTTCTCGTCGGGAATGCCGACGACCGCGACCATCGCAACATCCGCGTGTTGCGACAGCACGTCCTCGACCTCGCGCGGAAAAATATTGAAGCCGCCGGAGACGATCATGTCCTTCTTGCGGTCGAGGATGAACATGTAGCCGCGCTCGTCCTTGCGCGCGATGTCGCCGGTGTGGACCCAGCCATTCTTCAGCGTCTCGGCAGTAATGTCTGGCCGCTTCCAGTATTCGGCCATGACATGCGGGGCGCGCACGCAGATTTCGCCGGCTTCGCCCGTCTTCACGTCCTGGTCGTTGTCGTCGAGAATCCTGACCTCGCAGGCTGAGATCGGGAAGCCGCAGGACAGGAACAGCTCCGGCGTTTTCGGATCATGATCTGCCTTGCGCAGCACCGAGACCGGATAGCATTCGGTCTGGCCGTAGAGTTGCGAGAACACCGGCCCGATTCGCTCGATCCCCTCGATCAGTCGGCTCGGCGACATCGCGGAGGCGCCATAGAGCACGAGCTCGAGTGAGGAGAGATCGGTCTTGCCCAAAGCGGGATGGTCGAGCAGCACATAGATCATGGTCGGCACGAACAACGTGAAATTGATGCGCTCGCGCGCGATCGTTGCCAGCACGGCCTCGGGATCGAAACCTTTCAGCATGTGCACGGTGCCGCCGCGCATCAGCGTCGGCAGCACCTTTGTGCCCGCGACATGGCTGATCGGGGCGACCGTCAGATAGCGCGCGGCCTCGGGAATTTCGAAGTCGGCGAGGATCGCGCCGGCGGCCCCGCTGTTTTCGCGGTGGTAGCGCAGCGCGCCCTTGGATTTGCCGGTCGTGCCGCCGGTGTAGTTCAGCGTGGCGAGATCGTCAGGGCCGGCGAGGCATAGCGCGCTGGCATGACCTTCGATCTCGATCGCCTGCAACAGGTCGATGCCGTAGTCGGCCGGTCCCATGGTGAAGACCGCCTTGAGCCGGTCCGCCTGCGCGGCGAGTTCGCCGCCGCGCTCGCGGAAGGCTGCCGCATCGACCACCAGCATTTCGGCCTCGGAATCCTCGAGCTGGAACAGCTGGTCCCCTCGCGATCCCAGAGGATGCAGCCAGGTGATGCAGAGCCGGGATAATTGCGCGGCGACACCGGCGCACCAGGTGTCGGCGCGATTGGCGGTGAGAAATGCGACGCGCGCGCCGGGCTGCAATCCAAGCCGCATGAACACGCCCTGGATGCGTCCGATCAGGTCGAGGGTGTCCTGATAGCTCAGCGATCCGCCGGGCCAGGCGAAAGCGATGCGGCCGGGATAGCGCGACAGCGCCCGTAGCGTCTGCGCACAAGCCGGGGACGATGCGTGGAGCAGATTGGACATTTGTTTCCTCGTTGCTTTGTCATCGGCTTCTGACGTGCCAATGTTGCGTGCAACGCTAGCACAGAGAATGCGGGATGGAACGACGAAGCCAGCACAAGAAGGCTTGAGTGAAAGAGAGGCTCGAGTGAAGGAGAGGCTTGGGTGACGTCCGATCGACTGCAACACTTCCGCGATCGTCTCAGCCTGCCTTTGATCGCGGCGCCGATGTTTCTGGTGTCGGGCGTCGAGCTCATGGCCGCTGCCTGCCGCAATGGTGTGATCGGCAGCTTCCCCACCGTGAATTGCCGCAGCACGGAACAACTCGATGCGTGGCTCACCGAGATCGAAACGCGGCTGCAGCAGCATGAGGATCAAGCCGGCCGCAAGGCCGCGCCGCTCTGTGCCAACCTGATCGTGCATCGCTCCAACGCGCGGCTGGAGCAGGATCTCGCCGTGCTGCTGCGACACCAGCCGGAGATCGTCATCACCTCTGTCGGATCGCCCGCGCCGGTGTTGAAGCCGCTGCATGATGCCGGCGCGCTGGTGCTGGCGGACGTTGCCTCGATCCGCCATGCCGAGCGCGCGGCGGAAGCCGGCGCCGACGGGCTCGTGCTGCTCACGGCGGGCGCAGGCGGGCAGACCGGCTGGCTCAATCCGTTCGCCTTCGTCCGCGCGGTGCGCGCGTTCTTTGACGGCATCATCGTGCTCGCCGGAGGCATCAGCGACGGACGCGCGCTGCATGCGGCCGAAGTGCTCGGCTGCGATCTCGCTTACATGGGCACGAAGTTCATCGCGACGCGCGAGAGCATGGCGGACGAGCGCCACAAGGACATGCTGGTCGGGAGCAGTGCCGACGACATCTTGCTCACCACCGCGTTCACGGGGTTGCAGACCAGCATGCTGAAGCCGTCGATCGTGGCTGCGGGCCTCGATCCCGACGATCTGCCGGCCCGTGGCACGATCGACATCGGCAAGGACATCGACGTCAACGCGCGCGAAAACCGCCCGAAACGCTGGCGCGATATCTGGAGCGGGGGACACTCGACATCGGGCGTGACCGAGGTGATGGCGGTGGACGATCTCGTTGCGCGGACGCTCGCCGAATATCGCGATGCGGGCGGCCGATAGGCGGCTCCCTTCACCTCGCCCGCTTGCGGGGAGAGGCAGAAGGAGGCGTCGTCGCTCCCGATCACAGTTAATCGAGCTCTCCGCCGCACCCCCGCACTTAACGGCAGATTAACCAACACCCGCCAAGAATCCCCTCACGGCCGCCAATCAGGACCGAGAGGGACAGGCGATGGACTTCGATTTTCTCAACAGCAGGACAGCCGCGACTCTGGACGAAATCCGGGTCCGCGTGGCCCATGCCCTGGCCCGTCATCCGCTGTGCCGCAACGTGCGCTTCGACATCCTCAGCGTCCCCCGCACCCGCCGGGGCGGCAACTGGACGGTGACGCTGCAATCGGTTGAGCCGCGCGCGGTCTGGGAGGCCTCCGAGATCGTCGCCGACATCCAGGATGCCTACGACCTGGCGCTAGCCGCCTGATCTTCTGGAGATTTCGGGCATGTCGCCGCAGTCCGCGCGATTGCCGTCGCAATTGCACGGTTAAGCCTTAATTACCGCCCAGTTTTCGGGCACTGATCACGTGGACTTGAAGCTGGGCGCGGAGAGACGTTTGTCCAAAGCCATCACCATCGTCGTGCTGACCTGTTTCCTCGTCCTCGGCGCCGCCACCACCGCAATTCTCGGTCGCGACAGCGTGCCCAGTGTGAGCGCCGAGATGATCACGCAGGCCCCGCCGAAGCCGCTCGCGTCCAACCGCGCCGCCAAGGCCGACCGGCTGGTTCCGACGCTGGCGCTGGCTTCGGCCGCGATCGAGCCGGTGCGGGTGCCCGCCGACAAGCTTTCGCAGGCGCCGCTGCTGACCGAGCCCCTGCGCCAGGCCTTTGCCGCCGCCACGCCGTCCGACTTTCCGATGCCCAAGGCGAGCGTGAACGAGGCCCCAGCCGCCGCAGAGGCTCCGGCTGTCGAAGCTCCGGCCAAGCCGAAAGTCATCGCAAAGCCGCAGCCGCAGAAATCCTATTCACTGCTCTCCGACGTGCAGATCGCGGGCATCAGGGATCGTCTGAAGCTGTCGTCGTCGCAGGAATATTATTGGCCCTCGGTCGAGACCGCGCTGCGCAATGTTGTCCGCAAGATCTCGGCAAACAAGCTCTCCAATCCGAACGGGCCAAGCGTGCCGATCGATCCGAATTGCGACGAGGTCCAGCAGTTGAAGTCGGCGGCGATGCCGCTCTTGTTCCAGCTGCGTGACGACCAGAAAGAAGAAGTGCGCAAGCTCGCCCGCATCATCGGGCTGGAGAAGGTCGCGCAGCAGATCTGACGTGTAAGTTCCAGCGGGAACTGCGCCTTATCAGGAACATCCGGCAATCGACAAGCGTTGCCCGCTCCAAACAGGGAGTGGACCGATGCGCGCCTCGACAGCCTATTTCGTCGGTGCCGGAACGATCGTCGCCGCCATCGCCATTGGTCTCGGCGGCGGCATCGTCGCCGGCAACATCATGAATCCGGTCGCGCCCAAGCAGGGGCCTGATACGAGCAAGATGGCGCAGCGCGCCGATGCCGCCAAACCGGCGACGACGGACGCGCCATCCGAGCGCCTGCAATATCTCACCGGCTCGCAAGCCTTCGGCGCGATGATCGCCGCGCCGGTACAGGCCGAAGCCAGGCCTGAAGCTGCAAAGCCCGAGACGCAGACCACCCAGGCGAATGCTGAACCGCCAGCGCCACAGCCTTCGCAAGCGGCCGCGGTGGAGCCGCCCAAGTCGGCGCCGGCATCGCCCGCGCCAACCGATCGGCAAGCGTCGACAGAGCAGTCATCCTCACCCGACAACGCCTATGCCAAGGCGAGGGATTCCGAGGTAAAGCGTGCCGCGTCCGAACGACGCCGGGCGGAGCGCCGCGAGCGCTGGGCCGAGCGCCGCCACTACGATTTCCGGGAGCCGCGCGGGATGCGCGACCGCACCGATTGGGACGACGTCGCGCGCAATATCCGCGAAGATTCCGATGCGCGCGATGTCGTCAGCCGGCCGCGCGGCGGCTTCCCGCAAATCAGGTTGTTCGGGCCTGACGACGATTAGGCACTATTGATCGCCTGTAGCGGAATGGATCCGGGTTCGCTCCGCTGGAGCGTCCCGGAATGATTGCCGGCTCACCCGCCGTGCGATTCCACCACCTTGCGGCAGGCGTCCGAGAGCTTCGTCTTGTTCTCGCGCAGGCAGGCGTTCATCTGCGGCGGCTTGCCGATATGTTCGGCGCAGAATTTGCCGGCGTCGCTGCGGCAGGCCATCTGCTCCTGCGGCGTCGGACCGGATTGCGCAGCGGCGGGCAGGATGGCGGCAGCGAGCAGCAGCGCGGCAAGAACTGAAGTCTTCATAAAGCACCTCTTTGGGCTTGTGATTGGTCCCGCTTGGTTCGGGTGAGCCGGACCATCTCGCGGCGGCCCGTTGCCGGTCCATGCCATGTTCATGGCATCGGCTCGCCCGCCGCACCCCCATCTTCATGGCATGTATCCGCGCGCCGTCTTTTGCCATTCAGGCTGGACGTCGGCTGCGAGACCCGGTGATTGCATCGGGGCGCCGAACGGGAAGCAGGAGAGCAAGATGTCGAAAAAATTGGGAGCGCTGAACGCCGGGCTGACGGTCATGATGCTCGCGGGTGCGGCGATCGTGTCGCTCGGCACGAGTCCGGCGCAGGCGGTGGTCTATTGCAAGACGGTTGGCGTGCCCAAGGGCTGCGTGGTGCGGCCGACCAGGGCGGTGGTGGTTGCGCCGGCCGCCGCGCTCGCGGTGGCGACGCCCGGGGTCGGCGCGCCCGGCGTAGGCGTTCGTGCGGGAACCCCGATGAATCGCGGAGGTCCGGTCAATCGTGTCGGCGTGCGCTGACGGCTCGTTCGATTGAGTTGATTGCATCGCTTCGGGCGAAAGGATGACTTGCGGACGCCCCCCGTCCTCCGCATGAACATAATCCGGCCCGTTCCCTCTCTCCGTGCGTCCCACACGTTCGGGGAGGGGGCTTTTCAACCCGCGGCGGCGTCGCTATCGGGAAAGATTTTCGGCAATTGCAGCCGTACGCGTGTACCCGAGGAATCCGAAGCCAGATCCAGCACCGCGCCGCAGCGCGCGGCGCGGCTTCGCATGTTGCGCAGACCCCGCGCGGTCTGGCCCGCGCTCGCGGCTTCGCCGTTGCCGGACACGGCAAAGCCCTTGCCGTCGTCCACAATGCTGATCATGCCGCACGGTCCGCAGCCATCTCCTTCGCCATCCCCATGGCCATCGTCGAGCGTCTCGATGGTAACAGTAATATGGCGCGCCTGCGCGTGCTTGACCGCGTTGGTCACGGCCTCGTCGAGGATACGCACGATCTGGATGACGTGCCATGGCCGCAGTTCAGGATGCAGCGGCAGACCCTGCGGCATCGCCACTTGCCATCCGAGTGCGATGTCGTGCGGCCGCAATTGTGCTGTCGCGCGCTCGCGCCAGGAGCCGAGCGCAAGCATCAGGTCGCCGCCGATATCGTCCATGGAATCGATGACGAGGCGCAGATCCTTCAACGCGGCGCGCGCCGCGTCCGTGATGCTCGCGCCCTCATGGCCGCGTTCGGACAGCGCGACGATACTGACGAGCTGGCCGCCGAGGCCATCATGGAGGTCGCGCATCAGCCGTGTGCGCTCGTTGGCGAGCGTCGCGGCCCGTGCACGTTCCTCCTCTCGGACGAAGCTCGCCTTCAGCCGTTCCTCGGCCTCGCGTACGCGCGTCACAAGCTGGTCGGCAAAGCCGTCGACCTGGTTCAGGGCGCGTGCAAAGCGCCAGGTCAGCCCGGCGCCGATCGCGACCAGCATCGCCGAATAGGACAAACGCGAGACGAAGGTGCGCTCGTTAGCTACGATCTCGAACACCGACAGCATGTCGTGGACCCAGCAAGTCAGCACGATGGTCACGGCGCAGCCGAGCGTGAAGCTTGCTGCGTCCTGCCTCCGCACCACCTGTGTTGCCGTGATGCTGGCCATCAGCAACAGACAGACACCGACCATGGGGATACCGAGGACCAGGAAGAGAATGCGCGGCAGCGGCGGCCCCCCTATCAGTCCGACCACGAACACCACGATGCCCGGCGCGAACAGCAGCGCGCCATAACGCGGCCAGCGCCAATCGAAGAACAGCAGGGCAAATACGACGATCAGCGCGCTCTCGACCGGCGCCGATGCCAGCAGGACCGCGGCAAGCCGCGACGTGTTGGCCGGCGGCAGCGGCGGTGGTACGAATGCCTGTACGACGCCAAGCACCATCGCCACCGCCAGCACGCCATAGACCGGCTCGTGGCGCCGCATCAGCCACATGATCGCGAGGATGACTGCGAGGATCGATTGCCAGGCGGAGAACGCCACAGGCAGCGTGACGAACAGCAGCGTGCGTGTTTCGTAGGACGGGCGCAGGGCAGCGTCCGGCCCGACATAGACGGTGTCGAGAAAGCCCTTCAGCGGTCCCCAGACGAACAGCCGCACCATGATCTCGTTGTTGCCGTCATGCAGCAGCGAGGCGGGGATGAGCGCGATCTGCGGTGTGTTGCGGTCTGGCCGGTTGGCGTTGGCATCGCGACGGGAGTCGAGCACGACGACGCCGTTGACGGCGACCTCCACCGCGTTGCTGAAGCGCGGCAGGAATACGGACCATCCGGACGCCGCATCGCCGCGCCGGAACGTGAAGGCCCCGGTGTAGAGCGGAGGATCGGCAAGCGAATAACGCGACGACGTGAAATGCGGCAGCGTCACGGGACGGCTTGCGCCGTCCTCCCGTAGCGAAAATCCGCCCAGCGCAAAATCTTCGGGGTCGCTGGGCTGGAGCAGCCGGAGCCCGAGGATGGTGGCGATCACGATCAAGACCTGGAGCAGCAGATAAGGCACGAGGCGCGCCGCGATCAGCGAGCGCCTGGAGCGCGTTGGCGCCTTCGCCGCAATCTCGCTCACAGCTTGATCAGGCCCTGCTGCACCGCCTCGAACACCGCCTCGCTGCGCGTGTGCACTTCGAGCTTGCGATAGATGTTCTTGATGTGGCCGGGCACGGTCTGCCTGGACAGACCGAGATGGCTCGCGATCTCGGCGTAGCTGAAACCTTTTGCGATGCCCCAGAGGATATCGATCTCGCGTGGGGTCAATCTTGCGGTGTTGAGCGGGGGACCCGGCGGCGGCTCGGCCAAATTTTGTGCGGCACCTTGCGTTCTGCGCACGATGAAACGGGCGATCGAAGCCGAGATCGGCGAATGGCCGGCGACCAGATCGCGCACAGTGGTGGCGATGTCGGTCGGAAAGGCATCCTTCAAGAGATAACCGGTAGCGCCGACCGTGATTGCCGAGATCACGCTTTCCTCGTCCCCGAGCGCGGAGATCACCATGATCTCGGTATCGGGAAAGCGCTGCCGGGTCTCGCGGATCAGCTCGATGCCGTGGCCGTCGGGCAGCCGCAGATCGGTCAGCAGCACGCGCGGTGCCCTGCCGTTGAGGGCCTGGCGCGCCTCACTGAGCGTGCCTGCGCTGCGCACCTCGTAGCCGGCCTTGACCAGCGCATCCTGCAGCCGCCAGCAGGTCGGCGCGTCGTCCTCGACGAGAAGAATGGTGATGGCTTCACCCGCCTCGCCCTGTTCGCTCATGTTCATCGTCCCGCACCGCGTGTCCGCCGCGGCGCAGGCCAAGCTTAGCCGCGGCGCGGGCGCCGTGACACCCATAATCATGGGGGCCGCAATGGCCTCCCCCACGCAATCGTCGCCGGGGCGTTGCTAGTCGGCCGGAGCCGGAGCCGGAATCCGCTGGACCCGGATTGTCGCCGTGCCGCTGTTGTTGTTGTAGAACTGGACCCGCGGCCCCTGGAGTGGGACGAGCCAGCGCGGCGCGAACCGCAATGGAACGATTTGCGGGAAGAACTGGACGGCGTCATTCACGTAGAAGAACAGCTCGCCGGACTCGGGAGCGACGAACTCCGCGACAAGCAGATCGGACAATCCCTGGCGGCGCCATAGCGCGCGTGCCGCCGGCAGCGCCTCGGCCGGCATCGGCTCGAAATCTCCGAACGGACGCCAGACCCGCCTCAATTCGCTGTCTTGCTTGTCGAACTCCTCGGAGTCCTCGACACGGATGGGGTAGTTGTCCCTGGTGTTGTCCTCATATGTCGGCACCGTCGCGTTGACCCGACGCGGCAGTTCGTCCGCCGGGGATCCATTGACGGCTTGCAGCGGCATATCGTTCGATCCTCTGGCGCCCACCCGCACGATTGGCTGGAACCAGTCCGCGCCGTAGAGCCGCAGGATCGGCACGGCCGAGCGATGGGTCGGATCCGGCGGGGTCTTGAATCCGTTCAGACCGGTCATGATGGTGCGGTCGAACCACGGATCGGCCATTTGAATCCAGACGCGATATTTGCGTCCCTTCTCGACCGCGAGGTGGCTTGGCCAGCAAAAATCGCTGACGTTGAATAGTTCGCCGTCACGGGCCGCAAGCGGCATGTCGCTGACTGCACGCGTGGATGCGCTGCTCGTGCAAACGTCCCCGATGCCTTCGCGCCAGCTGAGATAACCGCGGGACGTCAGCAGCAGGGCGGAGCCGAAGATGGCAACGAGGAAAATGCCCGGCAGCAGGATGTTGGTGAATGCCATGCGTACCGGCCACGCATGCAGCCGCATCCAGCGTCCGATCGCGAGCAGCCAGCCCGATTGGCTCGCTCGGTCTCTGGAGGCCTTCCGGTCGGGCCTGTACCAGGCCAGTCGCGCCCGCTCCTGAATGCTGTCGCGCAGCGCCGCATTCCTGTTCCAGGCGATGAGTATGACAACGACAAGAACCGTAGTCAGGAAGGGATAGTAGAGTGCGATGGCAAGCCACGGCCCCGCATAGGATGGCAGAACGCTCGCGAGGAGATCTGCGAACGGCTTGACGATCGTGCCCGTGCCGTTGTCGAACGCCGTGACCCATCTGAGCAGGACTGTGTCTTCGAGACCGTGCTCCTTGGACGAGCCTACCACCGTCCGCGCGATCCATGGCCATGCGACCAATGTGCCGAGCGCGATGACGAGCGAGAAATAGGCCACGCGGCGCCACCAGACGGTATCGAGCACCCGTCCGGCCATCTCGGCATCGGGCGGGCTCATCGCCGTGAATGCATCGGCTTCTGCCGCCTTTTGCCGATCCCCGGTTCTCGCCGCGTAGGCCGACTTCATGGCCTTGCGCGTCTCATCTCTCGTGAGCGGCAACACCTCTCCGCTCGGCAGCAGCACCCTGGCATTTGCCGGAAGCATCAGCGGTGCGTAATTGTCGCATCCGTGCAACATGCGTTCGACGACGGCGAAATGCACCACCGGCGATCCGCCATCTTCCTTGCGGTCCGCGATCGGCCGCGGGCCGTAGCGATACAGCGCCGCCGCGCCGCTGCGTGAATCGTGCATCGGCCCGATCGCCGACCGGGATTCGCGGAAATGCTCGATCGTGCCGTCCTGGAAACGGAGCTGGCCGCCGAACTGTTCGGTCATCCAGACCAGAGGTACGAAAGACAGCGTGGATTCCGGATAGCCGCCGCCGACGTCGGAATGGACTCCTGCGAACCACACCTCCTTGACGACCTGCCCCTGCGGAAGATCGCGCTGGTCGATCCGCAGCGGGTGGAAAGTGGTTCGTTCGTCGTCGAGCGCGAGCGCATGGCAGGCGTGCTTGACCGTCTTCGACAGCCGGTGATTGCGAAAGGAGATCGGCCAGATTGCCCAATCGATCGCGAGGCGCAGCTCCTCGATCGGGACGCCGAAGGCCTCGACCGTATCGAACAGTCCGAGGAATTCGATCTCGATCTGTTTGCGGCCGTCCATTGCCTTGCGGACCTTGGCATAGGAGCGATGTCGAAGGACGAGGTGATAGAGGTAGATCAGGACGTCGCGGATCCAGCGGACGATCCAGATCGTCGGCAGGCTGCGATAGCCGATCGACTCTTTGCGATATTCCCGCCAGGCAGCCATCGTGTTGCGCTGCATTTCCGCATGCGACACCGCAACTTTGTCAACCACCGCAGGCACGAGGCCCTGGCTTGCGATCATCGACGCCAGCGTGCGCGCAGTGAAGGCTCCGCGGCTGAAGCCGAAGATGTAGATTTCGTCGCCGGGACGCCAATTCCAGCACAGGAAGCGGTACAGCTTGCGGACATTGGAGGGCACGCCGATGCCGGTGGCGCCGTCGAGCGCGGCGAGCGGCGCCCAGCCGGCGGTGCCGACGCCCTTGATGTAGTAGGCGATCTGGTCTGGCTGGGTGTGGTCGAGGGCTTCGTAGAGACGCCAGACGCTGGATTCCTGGGTGGTGAACGCGTTGCCCGTGCCGTCGGCGAACAACACCAGCTTGCGCTTCGACGGGGTGGTGGCGGTCCCGTCGGCGCTTACATCGTCATCCGTCTGTTTGGGTCTGGCAGAATCGACATTCTGCACGCCATCATGGTGCGTCATGGGCCCCTCCGGCAATCGACGGTGAAGCGCTTCAGGCTGGAGCCGGGCAGCACTCCCCGGATTCGATCAATGGTCGCGTCATGAAATGCAGGTGCATTCTGCACACAATCCCGCTGAGGTAGCAAGCGCCATTGCGCCGCCACGGGACGACGTGGGATGAAGGCATGCGGACCCGTGCTGGGTTACGCTGACTCACCCTACGAAATCTCCACCCGTGGCGGTGGATAGCGCCGCGCCAGCGTCGACATCGACAGATGCCGCTCTTCCTCCGGCAGCGCCAGATAGGCGAGCACGAGCGAACGTTTCCAGCCGCCGACGCCGAAATCCATCGCCGTCCATTTCTGCGGTTCGGGGCCCTCGAGGCCCCGAACCCAGACGAAATAGCGGGGGAGGTCGTTTGCCGACGCTACCGTCGTGCGTCTCCGGGCCATCAAAGCTGCTCACTGCTTCAACACGCGTTGCTGCAGGATATAGGTACTGGCGCGGCGAAATCGAACCCGTCGCGGGAGGCTCGCGCCGGGACGCACGCGGCCCTCTACCGGCGACATCTCTCCGGCCGGCGGATGCGAGCCGTACGGCCGTACGCGTTCGTCATTGCCAGAGTTCGCAGGTCGCAACCCGATTGATATCGGCGAGCCGCCGGCTGGAGTCGCCCTTGAGATCGAGGCTTGCGACCAGCGTCATCAGGCGATGATAGGCGCCGTCAGCGACCTCGACGGGCAGCGGGGCCTCGTCGAACGTCTCGATATAGCTGCCGACGAGACCGCTCAACAAACGGCACAGGCCGCGCTGGGCGGGGTCGTCGCGGCCGAGCGTCTCGAGTTTTTGCTGGAAGATCCGGAAGGTCCGCAAACCGTGGTGCTGTTGCGAAAGCCACGCGTGCAGGTCGTTCATTTGAGCCTCTTCGGTGAGTGAAGAAGCTAACGGCTTATACAGTGGAGATGTGACGATTGCCAGAGAGGGGAAGAATGCGGAGCCGGTCCGCTTTCGCCAAGGCTTCGGCGCGACAGCTTTCGCTGCTTCGCTCGGATCGTGCCTGGCTTGCCGAGCCGTAGCTCGCGAAGCTTGGTGCCCCTGGCCGGAATCGAACCAGCACTCCTTGCGGAACTCGATTTTGAGTCGAGCGCGTCTACCAGTTCCGCCACAGGGGCCCTCGGTCGGCCCTCAAACGGACGGCGTCGCGAAGCCGGCGGACTATAGCCATGGACAATGCGGGGTCAACCCGCGCCAAAGTGATGTCAGCCGTTCTCGACAGCCGCATGGGCCGGCGCTAGAGCCTTAAGGCCACGTCCCATCCGAAAGAGGCTGCCGTGACGACCCAGAGTGCCGCAACACCTGCGTTCAGGCCGGCTGCGAGCGGCCCCGCGCTGACCGCCTCGCTCGCGGTCGCGCTGATCGCCGCAGTGACGATCGCAGGTGCCTGGTTCTTCCAACTCGTGCTCGAGATCCTGCCCTGTCCGCTCTGCCTGGAGCAGCGCTACGCCTATTATGTCGCGATCCCGCTCGGCGCGCTCACGGCCCTTGCGGCGAGAGGCGGCGCGCCGCGGCCGTTGCTGCTCGCCGGGCTTGCGATCATCGCGCTGCTGACGCTCGCCAATGCCGGGCTCGGCACCTATCACTCCGGCGTCGAATGGGGATTCTGGAAGGGGCCGACCGATTGCTCCGGCCCCGTGGTCAATCTCGGCAACGCCACTGATCTGCTGTCGCGGCTCGACACCGTGAAGGTGGTCCGCTGCGACGAGGTGCAATGGCGCTTCCTCGGTCTCTCGCTCGCCGGCTACAACGTGCTGATCTCGCTGCTCATGGCCGCGATCGCCGCGTGGGGATTTGTGACGACGGCGAAGCGCTCGTAGCTGCCGTAGGGTGGGCAAGGCGAAGCGTGCCCACCAATTCCAGCAATACTGCGGATGCATGGTGGGCACGGCGCGAACGCGCCTTTGCCCACCCTACGAGAGCTGCATCCCATCAATCATCCACATCGTCCTGCGTGCGCCCGAACAAATGCACGATGCCCGGGGTCGCGATCGTCACGAATACGAAGCGCGACAGATGATGGGCGCCGACGAAGATCGGGTCGATGTGCAGCGTCAGCGCCAGCGCCAGCATCGCGTCCATTGCGCCCGGCGCAAAGGCGACGACGACGTCCGAGAATTTCACCTGCGTGGTGAGCGCGACGATGCCGACGAAGACGGCGGAGACGCCGATCGCCACGGCAAATGAGCCCAGCGCCGCATTAATGTGGCCGGCGAGCGTCTTGATCCGCATCCGCGCGAAACGGCTGCCGATTAGTGCGCCGATGCCGATCAGCGCCACGCCGCGTCCCCAGTTCGGCAGGCCACCCTCGACCCAGCCTGCGCCATGCAGCACGCTGGAGGCGATCATCGCGCCGAACATCCAGCTCGCCGGAAATCTGACCAGCCGCAAGAGCAGCGCCGCGGCCAGCGAGGCCGCGACCAGTTCGACGAGGTCAAGCGGCGAGGCGATCGTCGCGGTCAGCGACGGCGCGGCGGACGGCGCGACACCGGCCAGTGCCAGCACCATCGGCAGCGCCGCGGTGAGGATGATGACGCGCATGGTCTGCACCACCGCGATGCCGGGCAGGTCGGCGCCGCGCTCGACCGCCAAAATCGTGATTTGCGACAGTGCGCCGGGGCTGCCGGCGAGGAAGGCCGAGGTGCGGTCCCAGCCATGGATGCGCTGGAGGTAATAGCTCGAGCCGAAGGTCGAGCAGAAGGTGGCGAGCGCAAGCAGCCCGATGGTGAGAGGATAGGCGCCGACCTGTTGAAGCAGATGGCGCGAGACGACCGAGCCCAGTGAGATGCCGAGCAGCACCAGCACGGTCTGGGTCAGGATCGGCGGCAACGCCAGCTGGCGGCCGGCGATCGCGGCGATCCCGACCGCGATCATCGAGCCCGAGATCAGTCCGCCGGGAAGTCCGGCGACCAGAAACACGAGGCCTCCGGCGGTACCGATGACAAGCGTCTCCACCGTGCTCAGGATCGTGGCACGGCTTGGCCGTTCGAACGGCAGGGAGGTGGTGATTTGCTTCACGCCACCTTATCGCAAATCAGCGAGAGGCGCACAATTGCGGCCACGTCATGCCGCAATGCGCGCGCCTCGCGCCGAGGCCGAGAGGAGGATCGTGACGGATTTACTTCTTGTCTGCGGCGGGAGCGGCAGTGCCGGCCTTCGCGGTCTTGATGCACTCGGAGCGGAATTTCTTGCGCTCCTTGCCGTGCAGGCCCTTGGCGTCGGCCTGCTTGGAGCATTCGAGCGACTCGGCCGAGTGCTCCTTCGGCGCCTTCTTGTCCGTGGGGGCGGCGGTTGTGGTCTTGGTATCGGCCTTGGGAGCCGGTGCAGCGGTCTGGGCGAAAGCGGGGCCGGTTGCGAGCAGGGAGGCGAGGGCGACGGCGGCGAGGCGGGACGCGAGGGTCATGATGTTGCACTCTTCTTGCGAGAATTGTGAAGGGCGCGAAGGTCGGCTCGCGTTGCTGAACGCGACATGAATAATGCGAACGGCCGGATGACTATATTTTCGCTGCGAACGCCATCGCTCCTTGTCGGAAGCCGCGAGCACGCTAGGATAGCAATCCTCGTTTCACTTCCGTCGGGACAGACCAAGGAGGAGGATCCAAGATGACCATTCAATCGAAATTGTTGTGTGCTGTTGCGGTGTCGGGATTTGCCGCGCTGGTGGCGAGCGCGCCGGCACAGGCGCTGACCTCGCAGGAATGCAGCGCGAAATATCAGGCCGCCAAGAAGGACGGCTCGCTCGGCACCATGAAGTGGAATGACTTCCGCAAGGCCCAGTGCGGTGCAGATGCAACGCCCGCCGCTGCGCCGACCGCAGCTGCTCCGGCAGCGCCCGCGGCTCCCGCCGAGCCGAAGCAGGCGAAGAAGGAGGCGGCCCCCGCTGTCGCCCCGGCGCCAACCCTGCCGGCCGGTCCCGCGATCTATCCGAACGCGGTCGACCCGAAATACGCCAAGGAGACCGCCGGCAAGGCGCGCCTCCACACCTGCGTCGACCAGTACAACGCCAACAAGACCACCAACGGCAATGGCGGTATGAAGTGGATCGAGAAGGGCGGCGGCTACTACAGCGAGTGCAACAAGAAGCTGAAGGGCGCCGCCTGAGCTTCGAATTGACAGGATGGCCGGAGCAAAGCTCCGGCCATTTCGCCTAATCCAACAGCTTCTCGGCCGACCTCGCCACGAGCTGCGAGCGTTTGCGCGGACCGCGCTCGACGAACAGCAAACTCTGGCCGAAGATGAAGCAATAGAACAGGAAGGCCTGCGCCTCGGCCGCCTCGGCCTCGAGGCCGGTCGCGCGATAGAGCTCGGCGACGTGCTTCAGCCGCGCCGCGTCCACGCTCGCGACCGCCGTCGCCGCGGTTTCGTCCGAACGAGCCCATTGCCGGATCGCGAGCTCGATTGCGATGCCCTCCGGATTGAGCCGCTCGGAATAGAGCTGGATCACCGCCTTCAGCCGCTCGCGAGGCGCTTGCCCGTCGAGACTCGTCTGCTGCGCGATCGACGCCGCGCGTCCCTCGCGCCAGCGTTCCAGCATGGCATCGAGCAGCGCGGCGCGGTCGGCGAAGCGGCGGTAGAAGCCCCCCTTGGTGACGCCGAGGTTCTTGGCGAGCACCTCGACCCGCACGCCCTCGACCCCCGAGCGGGCGAGCTCATTAAATCCTGCCTCGACCCAGACATCGCCCTTGCCGTCGCTCATGAAGAAAGCCTCGCCGGTCCTTGATACGGTGCCGTATTGCTAACGCAGTCGAGTCCTGATACGCTACCGTATCAACAATCAAAGAGCAGAAAAACGGCAGGAGGATTGCGATGCAGGAGGCGACCTATCGCGGCACCGTCTATCCATGGCAATACGATCACGTCGGCTACATGAACATCATGTGGTATGTCGCCGAGCCGGCCGAGGTCTGAGCCATGGCCGCGTTCGAACCGAAAAACCCGGGATATCGCGCGGCGGCCGTCGCCATGTTCGACAGTCAGCCGGCGATGCACACGCTTGGCATCGTGATCGTCCGCCTTGCGCCGGGAGAGGTCGAACTGGCAATGCTGCATTCGCCGGCCTTCGCGCAGCAGAACGGCTTTGTTCATGCCGGCATCATTGCCGCCGGACTCGACAACGCCTGCGGCGTTGCCGCCTTCACCCTGATGCCACGCGAGGCCGATATTCTCACCGTCGAGTTCAAGACCACGCTGCTCGCGCCCGCCCGCGGCGAGCGTTTCGTTTTCAAGGCCGAGGTGGTCAAGCCAGGTCGCACGCTCACCTTCTGCGAGGCCAGGGCCTTTGCCGAGCACGAGGGCAAGCCCACGCTGATCGCCACCATGACGGGGACGCTGATGGCGATGCTGCGTGGAGCTGCGGCTCCGCACGAACCGCGCGCGTCCCACGCATCGCGCGGCGATTGACAAGCCTGCCGATGCATTCCTTGATGCGACCGTCATGCTCGCGAGTCTCGGCCTCATCCTGCTCTGCCAATTGATCGGCGAAGCCGTCGTGCGCGGCCTCGGCCTGCCGCTGCCGGGACCCGTGCTCGGCCTGCTGCTGCTCCTGATCCTGCTGCTCGCCCGCGACCGCTTCGCGCTACTGGTGCGCGGACCGCTGCGCAACGGCGGCGTGGAGACCGCAAGCAAGGGCCTGCTCGCGCATCTCTCGCTGCTATTCGTGCCGGCCGGCGTCGGCGTCGTGCAGAAGCTCGATCTGCTCGCATCCCACGGCATCGCCATCACCTTGGTGCTCGCGCTCTCGGTGGCGGTCACGCTGCTCGCGACTGTGCTGACCTTTCGCCTCGTCAGCCGACTGCTCCGGCAGCAGGACCAGCGATGAAGGACAATCCGTTCTCGCTCTGGGTCTATCTTTCGCAGTCACCGCTGCTCTGGCTGACTGTGACGCTGTTGGTCTATGCGACCACGGATGCGGTGTCGCTGGCGACGCGGCGCCATCCGCTCGCCAATCCCGTGCTGCATGCGATGTGGATCATTGGCGCGTTCCTGCTTCTCACCGGCACCTCCTACACGACCTATTTCGCCGGCGCGCAGTTCGTGCACTTCCTGCTGGGTCCCGCCACCGTGGCGCTCGCCGTGCCGCTCTATGAGAACCGCACGCGCGTGGTCGCATCCATCGTGCCGATGCTGGTGGCGCTGGTCGCCGGCTCGGTCACGGCGGTGGTGTCGGTCGTGCTGCTGGCAGAACTCGCCGGCCTGCCGCGCGACCTGGTCCTGTCGCTGGCGCCGAAATCGGTCACGGCGGGTGTCGCCATGGGCATCAGCGAATCCCTGCACGCCGATCCCTCGCTGACAGCGGTCGCTGTCATTCTCACGGGCATCATGGGTGCGATCATCGTAACGCCGCTGATGAACCGCACTGGTATCACCGATTTCCGTGCCCGCGGCTTTGCCGCGGGTCTTGCCGCACACGGCATCGGTACCGCCCGCGCCTTCCAGGTCGACGAGATCGCGGGCGTCTTTTCCGGCATCGCCATGAGCCTCAACGCTCTGGTGACCTCGTTCCTGGTGCCCTTGGCGGTGACGCTCCTGCTGCGATGACATTGCCGCCGGGACACTCTATATGAGCGTAACAATTCCGGTCCCGAACCGTATTTGCGGCGATGGGACCAAAACGGAACGAGATATGGCTGGATTTGGGAACAAGGGCCTCGTGGCGACGCGGCGTGCGGCGCTGACGTTGATCGGGGCGGGTGCCCTTGCGGCCGGCAGGATGACTTCTGCGCGCGCGGCCGCCGACGATGACGAGGTGCTGACTGAAGCCAAGGTGCTGCGAGACCCCGATGTTCCCGTCGCCGGTAATCCCGACGGCAACATCAGCATTATCGAATGGTCCGACTACAATTGCCCCTATTGCCGCAAGCTCGAGCCAGAGCTGCGCCAGGTCGTTCAGGACGACGGCAAGGTGAGGCTGGTGATGAAGGACTGGCCGATCCTCGGGCCGGTCTCGGTCACCGCGGCGCGGATCGCGCTGGCGGCAAAATTCCAGGACAAATACCATCAGGCCCATGACGCCATGATGGGTGTCAGCTCGCGCCTGACTGAGCCGCGCATCAACGAGCTGCTCGCGTCCGCCGGCGTCGACATGGACCGCCTGAAGCGCGATCTCACCGACCACGCCAAGGACATCGACGCCGTGCTCAAGCGAAACAACGAGCAGGCAGAAGCTTTCGGCTTCCGCGGCACTCCATCCTTCATCGTCGGCAAGTACCGCGTTCCGGGCGTGCTCAGCATGACCGAATTCGAGCAGGTCATCGCCGACGCCCGCAAGGCCAAGATGAACTGACGCAAGCCGCATCGAACCTCAGTCAACCACAAAGGCGCCGACGCGGACGCGCGGCGGCGCCTTGTTCATGACACGGCGTCGTTACTTCGATGAGATCCGGACCCAGTCCTTGTGCGCGCGGTCGCGCAGCGCGTCCCAATCGGCCTTCGCGACATCCCAGTTCACGATGGTGCGATTGGTGATCGCGACCTCGCCATTGGCGACCGACGACGTCTGCATGGAGTCATAGATGTAGACGCCGCACGCAAGCAGCAGCGCACCAAGGATCATTCCGAAAAAAGTCTGCATGACGAACCTCCGGTGACGGCGATAACGTCGGCCCGGAGTGATGGTTCCGCGGCAGTGCGGCACGATCAAGGACGGTTCGTCATCCGCCATTCAGCCACCCCACCAGATCCGCGTTGATTTCGCACGGATAGGTGTGGCTGAGGTCGTCGATCTCGCGATAGGTGACGTCGGCGCCGGCGGCGGAGAGGGCCGCCTGCGTCTGCCGGGCGGTCTGTACTGGAAACATCCAGTCGAGCTTGCCGTGGGTGATGAAGATCGGCAGTCTCTGCAGGCGCGCAGCGTCCGCCATCTCCGCCATCAGCGGATGGAAGGTCGCTGAGACCGGCGCAAGATGAGTGAAGGGTGAAGAGCCGTCGAGCCCGGTGACGTAGCAGAAGGTGCCGCCGTCGCTCATGCCGGTCAGCAACAGGCGCGAGGCATCGATGGTCCAGCGGCTGCGCACGGTCTCGAGAATGCGCATAAGGTTGGGCGTGTCGGTGTCGTCGCCCATCAGCGCCCATGTCGGGCCGGCCGCGGTCGGCGCCACCAGGATCGCGCCAAAGCTGCGGGCATCGCGCAGCCAACTCCACAGGAAGCCGCGGCCGTTGCCGCTGCCGCCATGCAGCGCCATGACCAGCGGCATGGCGCGCTCCGGCGAATAATATTCTGGCACATAGACCGAGAAGCCGCCGCGGCTGCCCGGCTCGTTGTGGTCGTGGAAAATGCCGGTGTGTTCGCCCGCGCCGGCGTCCAGTCGCGCCAGCAGATCGTCACTCTTGCGATTGGCGGCGTTGAGGAAGAAGCTGCTCACCGGCGGAAACTGGGTCGAGAGCGGATACAGCGCTTCCTGTGCGCGAGGCACATGGCGCAGCGCGCGGAAGACCGCGACGAGCTCGCCATTGCCGCGCTCGACCTCGCGGATGCCGGCAAAGGCGGCAAGCGCTTCATTGCAGGCGCGATCGAGCCGCTCGCGCAGTCCGGTGAACTGCTCGGGCCAATCCCCGATCGCCGCGTGTGCCGCTTGCAGCGCCTCGTCGGGCGTGCCGATCGCATTCATCACCGAGGCGAAGACTGGCGGATGCAGGTGCCGGGTGAAGAAGCCGAGTGCTTCCAGCGCATTGAGCAGCGGCGGTAGCACGGCCATGATGTCGTCAACGACGGCATCGCTCATCGCCGCTTTCCTTGCCTGATGTCAGTTCGATCTTGTCAGTGCAGCTTCGGCGCCTTCAGGAGCTTGAAGCGGTCGGTCGACGTCACTGTGACGTCGAAGGTGACACCTTCATGGTGCACGGTGAGGGGCACATCGACTCCGGCGGCGCCGAGCCCCCACATTTTCTTGTAGAAGCCGGTCTGGCTCGTGACCTTCTCGCCGTCGACCGCGAGGATGACGTCGCCGGTCTTGAGCTCGGCGCGCGCGGCCGGACCGTTGGCTGAAATCCCGATCACCACCACGCGATTGTCGATCTCTGTCGAATAGAGCCCGAGCCAGGGCCGTGCCGGCTTGTTGACGCGGCCGAACTTGCGCAGATCGTCCAGGATCGGCTTCAAGAGGTCGATCGGCACGATCATGTTGACATGCTCGGCCTTGCCGTCGCGTTCGCGCTCGAGCTGGAGCGAGCCGATGCCGATCAGCTCGCCGCGCTCGTTGAGCAGCGCCGTGCCGCCCCAGTTCGGATGTGCGGGATGGGTGAAGACGGCTTCATCCAGCAGATATTCCCAGTAGCCGGCGAATTCCTGCTTGGCCACGATCTGGCTTGCGACCGAGCGGGTGCGCCCGCCGGTGCCGCCGACCACGACGCGGTCGCCGAGCCGGGTCCCGGCCGAGATGCCGAGCGGCAAGGGTTCGACGTCGAGCTGGCCGAGCGCCTGTACCAGCCCGAAGCCGGTGACAGCGTCGAAGCCGAGCACATGCCCTTCCACCACGCGCCCGTCTCCGAGATGCAGCCACACCGACTCTGCTTCGGTGATGAGATAGCCGATGGTCAGCACCAGCCCCTCATCGATCACGACGCCGTTGCCGGCGCGTTCGGTGCCCAGCGTTTCGGCACTGAAGGCGTCCGGCGGAATGATGGCATGCAGGCCGACGACCGATGCGAGCGCGCGGTCGAGATCGAAACCGTAATCGCTCGCACGCGGCTGATTGGCCGGCGGCACTCTCCATTCGGTCAGAGCGGGCATGGAGTTCTCCTGGCTGAGAGCATCGCTCCGCCATTGCTGCGGAACGACGCGCGAAGCAGGATCAATCTAAGCCGCGAATGATCCGTTTTAAAGGCTTGTCGCGGCCATTCGCAGAGGATTGGAGCACGGGCTGTGCAAGTTCAGGCAGGAACAACCCTAGAATCGGTCCATCTCCCCGATCGTTGACGGCTGGCGAACTGCCGGGGGCGGAATGCTATTGTCGGCCTCGTGTTGCAGACGTATCGTTTCGCGAGCTGCGGAAGAAGCCATGAGCGACAACAAGAACTTCGATCGATCACCTCTGGAGTATGCGCTGGCTGAACTCGGCCGGAGGGCTTTTGCGGCCGGTCGCACCGTCGAAATCGTGATCTACGGCGGATCGGCTCTCCTGCTGACCCTGAATCGGCAGATCAACACCGGGGACGTCGATGCGGTGTTTGAAGGGAACAGGGATTTCATCAAGAAGCTGGCTGTCGAGATGGCAGAGGAGTTCGGGTGGGATGAAAATTGGTTGAACGACGGTGTAAAGGGGTGGCTGAGCAAGAGAGACGCTGATCCCGACGTGAAGACTTTGTTCAAGACGTATCCTGCCGAGGATCAGCCTGGCCTCCGCGTCTATACGGCAAGACCGGAATACCTGTTCGCCATGAAATGCCGCGCCATGCGCGTCGGCGGCGTCGAAACGAACTCGGATATCGACGATATTAAGCTCCTCGCCCGCGCCATAGGCATCAAGGACAGCCAGGACGCATTGACGCTGGTTGAAAAATTTTACCCACAGAACGTGCTTCAGCCCAAAACACGGTTGGGTCTCGAGGAGATTTTTTCAAATCTCGGGCCCGACAATGATCAAGCGCCTTCCTCGTCGAGCCAGCCATGAGCCTGTTTGGCAAGAAACCCGCAACGTTGAGTGAGGTGGTTCGCCGCGTAAGAGCCGGCGAGCAGAAGTTTGACCCGTCGCTCCGCGAATTTCTCGATTCGTTCTATATGAACCCACCCTCGCGCCAGCAGGCGATCGAACAACGCCCCGCTTCCATCGATGCCGTGCACGATGCCTATGCGGCGGCAGTCGCGGAGCACCTTGCGCGAGTTTACGGACTACAAATACCGGAATGGACCGAGGTTCACGGTAATGGGCTTCGCGAACCGTTCTTCGCAGGCGGCCTGGAATCTCTGAAGGGAGTGCTGGTTGCCGAGAGTCCGACGGCCTTTCGGCGACGCCTCCTGTTCGTCAGCAAAGACGCGCTATCAAGGCCGAGAATGTAGTCTTGTCGCGGCTTTCGCGCGACCAATCGCCTTGGGCCGTGCCGTGGGACCCCGCTGGGCCGCATGGCTGGTGTCCCCGTCGCTGCTAGGCGGACCATGCCGAAGCTGCTAACCATTGCCGCTTCGTTTGACCAAGAGATCACGGACCGAAGCATGGATAACCGCAGCGACATCTGGCGTGGCGTCGACACGATCAAGGCGCGTTTCATCGACCTCAGCGACAAGGTCTGGGGCATGCCGGAGGTGTGCTACACCGAAGCGCGGTCCGCTGCCGAGCATCTGGCCGAGCTGCGCCACCAGGGTTTCCGCATCACCGAGAATGTCGCGGGCATTCCGACTGCGGTGATGGGCGAATGGGGCGAGGGCGGTCCGGTCATTGCCTTCATGGGTGAATATGACGCGCTGCCGGGCCTCAGCCAGGAGGCCGGCGTCGCCGAGCACCGGCCGGTCGAGACCGGCGGCCATGGCCATGGTTGCGGACATAATCTGCTTGGTTCCGCGGCGCTGCTCGCCGCGACCGCGATGAAGGATTGGCTCGCCGAGAACAAGGTGCCCGGCCGTGTGCGCTATTACGGCTGCCCCGCGGAGGAAGGCGGCGCGGCAAAGGCCTTCATGGTGCGCTCCGGCGCGTTCGACGACGCCGACATCGCCATCACCTGGCATCCGCACAGCTTCTGGGAAGTCGCGGTAACGCCGTCGCTCGCCAACACCCGCGCCGATTTCATTTTCACCGGCCGCACCTCGCATGCGGCGGCTTCGCCGCATCTTGGCCGCTCCGCGCTCGATGCCGTGGAGCTGATGAATGTTGGCGTGAACTACATGCGCGAGCACATGCCGAGCGATGCGCGCGTGCACTATGCGCTGCTCGACACCGGCGGTATCGCCCCCAACGTGGTGCAGGCGCATGCGCGCGTGCGCTATTCGATCCGCGCCCGCGATCTGCCCGGCATGAACGAGCTGGTCGGACGCGTGAGCAAGATCGCAGAAGGCGCGGCGTTGATGACCGAGACCAAGGTCGAGATGAAGATCATCTCCGCGGTCTCCAACATCCTGCCGAATACTCCGTTGGAGCAGGCGCTGCACCGGGTGATGGAAGAGCTGGGGCCGCCGCATTTCGACGACGCCGACAAGGGGTTTGCCAGCCAGATCCGCGCGACGCTCAGCGACAAGGATATCGAGTCGGTCTACTACGCGATCGGCATGGAGCCGACCGATCGGCCGCTGGCCGACTTTCTGGTGCCGCTCGATGCCAAGCGTAACCCGCTGGTCGGCTCGACCGACGTCGGCGACGTGAGCTGGGTGGTGCCGACCGTGCAGGTCCATGCACCGACGGTTGCAATCGGCACGCCGTTCCACACCTGGCAGGTGGTGGCGCAGGGCAAGAGTGGACACGCCCACAAGGCCATGGTGCAGGCCGCCAAGGCGATGGCCGGGATCGGCATCAAGGCGTTGGTGGAGCCCGGGCTGATCAAGGCCGCGAAGGCTGACCTGAAGAAGCGGACGGCCAAGACACCTTATGTGTGCCCACTGCCGGATCACGTCGCACCGCCGCTGAATATGTCCGTGGTGTAGAATTCGTCTCGATACTTCGTCTGATCCGGCGAACAAATTTTCCGCAGTGCAACGCGGGATTCCGGCGCGTTTTAGCGCCGGATTGCCGAACGCTTGGGCTGTGGAACGCAGTTTTGCCCAACGGACAGCCAGAAGACCGTTTGCATACACACGGTCGCAGTTGACGTATGCCCTATTCAGTGTGCCATCTACCGCCAGCCAAACCCGGTGGCCGCCTCTCGCGGCCGCCTGCATCCAAAAACGGGAACCAGACGGGGGACAACCATGCTGGATAAAGAACTGCGTTCGATGATCGGCAAAGTGAAGGACGGGCGGATGGATCGCCGCGCCTTCATCCAGCGCCTGGCCGCCGTCGGCCTCACCGCCCCCCTGGCCAACCAGATCCTCGCGCTCGGCGGCGTCGCCATGGCAGAAGGCGCCTCGACCTACAAGCCGACCAAGCGCGGCGGCGGCGGTGCGTTGAAGCTGCTGTGGTGGCAGGGCCCAACTTTGCTCAATCCGCATTTCGCCACCGGCACCAAGGACCAGGACGGCTCCCGCCTGTTCTATGAACCGCTCGCCTGCTGGGATCCGGACGGCAACATGAAGCTGGTTCTGGCTTCAGAGATCCCCTCGGTCCAGAACGGCCTGCTCGCCGCCGACGGCACGTCGGTGACGTGGAAGTTGAAGCCCGGCGTGAAATGGCACGACGGCAAGCCGTTCTCGGCCGACGACGTGATCTTCACCTGGGAATATACCAAGGATCCCGCCACGGCGACCGTCACGGCCGGCGTCTATCGCGACCTCAAGCTCGAGAAGATCGACGACCTCACGGTCAAGATCACCTTCCCCCAGCCCACCCCGTTCTGGGCCGATGCGTTCGTCGGCGCCGGCGCCGGCCAGATCCTGCCGAAACATCAGTTCGCCGACTATATCGGCTCGAAATCCCGTGATGCCCCGGCCAACCTCTCGCCCGTGGGCACCGGTCCCTACAAGTTCGTCGAGTTCAAGCCCGGCGATCTCATTCGCGGCGTGATCAATCCCGACTACCACATGGCAAACCGTCCCCATTTCGATTCGATCGAGATGAAGGGTGGCGGCGACGCCGTCTCGGCGGCGCGCGCCGTGATCCAGACCGGCGAATATGATTTCGGATGGAACATCCAGGTCGAGGATGACGTGCTGCTGCGGCTGGAGAAAGGCGGCAAGGGCAAGACCATCTACGCCGTGGGCGGCGACACCGAGTTCATCGCGCTCAACTTCACCGATCCGAACACCGAGGTCGACGGCGAGAAGTCTTCGATGAAGACCAAGCATCCGCTGTTCTCAGATCCGGCGGTGCGCAAGGCGCTGTCGATGCTGGTCGACCGCGATTCCATCAAGAAGGCGATCTATGGCCGCGCCGGCCGCACCACCGCCAACTTCCTCAACGGTCCCGAGAAGTTCGTGTCCAAGAACACCACCTGGGAGTTCAGCATCGAGAAGGCCTCGAAGCTGCTCGACGACGCCGGCTGGAAGCCCGGCGCGGACGGCATTCGCGAGAAAGACGGCAAGAAGCTGAAGCTGCTGTACCAGACCGCGATCAATGGTCCGCGTCAGAAGACCCAGGCGATCGTCAAGCAGGCCTGTCAGAAGGCCGGCATCGACGTCGAGCTGAAGTCGGTGGTTGCCTCCGTGTTCTTCTCCTCGGACGTCGCCAACCCCGACACCTACCCGAAGTTCTATGCCGACCTCGAGATGTTCCAGATCCCGCTGAGCCAGCCGGATCCGGCCCAGCACATGCGCCGCTATCATTCGCGTTACATCGCCAGCAAAGAGAACAAGTGGCAGGGCACGAATTTCCCGCGCTGGGTCAACAAGGAATACGACGCGGCAATCGACGCGGCGGACAAGGAAATGGACCCGATCAAGCGCGCCGCCCTCTACGTCAAGTGCAACGACCTGATGTGGCAGGACACCGTTTTTATCCCGGCGATGCATCGCCTGAAGGTGGAGGCCTCCGCCAACACGCTGCGTCCGGTGATCTCGGGCTGGGCCAACGAAACCGACAACATCTTCGACTGGTACCGCGAGGAATGATCCCCCAGCTCTAGACGGGGTCTTTCCCTCATGAGTCAGTATGTCCTGCGTCGCCTGATGATCGCGATTCCGAGTTTGCTCGGAATCTCGGTCGTGCTGTTTGTCGTGCTGGCGCTCGCGCCAGGCGATCCCTTCTCGGAACTGGCAACGAACCCGAACGTGCCGCCCGAAGTACAGGCCGCGCTTCGGGCCAAGTTCGGCCTCGACGATCCGATCTATCTCCGTTACGTGCACTGGCTCAACGCCATGCTGCACGGCGACTGGGGTTTCTCCTTCGTCAGCCGGATGAACGTCGACACGCTGATCCTGCAGCGCCTGCCGGCCACGCTCTACGTGATCGGCTCGGCGCAGATCCTGGCGCTGATGATCGCGATTCCCGTCGGCGTTTATGCGGCCACAAAGCCCTATTCGCTGTTCGACCAGATCGCCAACACGCTCGCCTTCGTCGGCTTCTCGCTACCCACCTTCTTCACCGGCATCCTGTTCATCCTGATCTTCTCGGTCACGCTGGACTGGCTGCCCTTCGTCTATACGACCGACATCAAGGGCACCGGCATCCGCTGGGTGCTCGAGATGATCCGGCAGGCGATCATGCCGGTCGCGGTGCTGGGCCTGTTCCAGGCGGCGTCGATGACGCGCTTCGTGCGCTCGGCGATGCTCGACGTGATCCGGCTCGACTACGTCACCACGGCGCGCGCCAAGGGGCTCGGGCAGGCCAAGGTCATCGTCAAGCACGTGATGCGCAATGCCATGATCCCGGTCGTTACGCTGATCGCGCTGCAGATGCCCGCGGTGTTTGGCGGCGCCATCGTCACCGAGCAGATCTTCCGCATCCCCGGCATCGGCTCGCTGCTGATCTCCTCCATCCTGTCCAACGACACCCCGGTCGTGATGGCCGTGACCTTCGTGTTCGCTTGCCTGGTGGTGCTCTTCAACCTCATCGCGGATGTGCTGTATGGCTGGCTTGACCCTCGCATCTCCCTCCGCTGAGCGGCGCACCTACTCGCCCTGGCGCGAGACGTGGCGGCGTTACAGCCGCCACAAGCTCGCCGTGGTCAGCGCTTTCCTGCTGCTCGTCCTCATCCTGGCCGTCGTGGTCGGGCCCTTCATCTGGCGGGTCAAGATTGACGACATCGATATCGTGGCGGGCATGCAGGGGCCTTCGCTCGCGCATCCCTTCGGCACCGACGATCTCGGGCAGGACATTCTGGCGCGCATGATCTATGGTGGTCGCATCTCGCTCGCGGTCGGGTTGGCTGCGATGCTGGTCTCGGTCTTCATCGGCGTGCTGGTCGGCGCGTTCGCCGGCATGTCGCGCGGCGCGCTCGGGCATGGGTTGATGTGGCTCACCGACCTGTTTTTGTCGCTGCCGCAACTGCCGCTGCTGCTGCTGCTGATCTATCTCTTCCGCGATGGGCTGAAGGTCGCGTTCGGTCCCGAGGGCGGCATTTTCATCCTGATCGTGCTTGTCATCGGCGGCCTGCGCTGGATGCCGGTCGCGCGGCTCGTTCGTGCGCAGTTCCTGTCAATCCGCGAGAAGGAGTTCGTCGAGGCCGCCCGTGCGCTCGGCGCAAGTCCGGTGCGCCAGGTGGTGCGGCACATCCTGCCCAATGCGCTCGGTCCGGTGATCATCGCCGGCACCATCGACGTCGCTGCCGCCATCATCGCGGAATCGACGCTGTCCTTCCTCGGCCTCGGCTTTCCGCCGGATACGCCGACCTGGGGCCGGCTGCTGTACGACGCCAAGGATTTCCTCGACATCGGCCCGCACTGGGCGCTGTTCCCGGGCGGCGCGATCTTCATCGCGGTGGTCGCCATCAACTTCATCGGCGACGGCTTGCGTGACGCGCTCGATGCGCGACGGGTGATCTGATGGCACCGTTGCTGGAAATCAAAGGGCTGAAAACCCACTTCTCGACCGACGACGGCATCTTGCAGGCCGTCGACGGTGTCGACATCTCCATCAACAGGGGCGAGACGCTCTGTGTCGTCGGCGAATCCGGCTGCGGCAAGACCGTGACCGCGATGTCGATTCTGAAGCTGATCGCCATGCCGCCGGGCCGCATCGCTGCGGGCCAGATTATCTTCGAGGGCCGCGATCTCGTGCCGCTGACGAGCAGTCAGCTCGACGAGATCCGCGCCAAGGAAATCGGTTTCATCTTCCAGGAGCCGATGACCTCGCTCAATCCGGTGCTCACCATCGGCGAGCAGATCGCCGAGAGCCTCCGTCGCCATGAGAACGTCACCAGAAAGCAGGCGCTCGAGCGTACTATCGAGATGCTGAAGCTGGTGCAGATCCCCAACGCCGAAGGCCGCGTGCACAATTATCCGCACCAGTTCTCCGGCGGCATGCGCCAGCGCGTGATGATCGCGATGGCGCTCGCCTGCAGGCCGAAGCTGATCATCGCCGACGAGCCGACCACCGCGCTCGATGTCACCATCCAGGCGCAGATCCTCGACCTCTTGCAGGACATGAAGGAGCGCTTCGGCATGGCGGTGATGCTCATCACCCACGCCATGGGCGTCGTCGCCGAGACCGCGCAGCGCGTCGTCGTGATGTATGCCGGCAAGGTGGTGGAGGAAGCTCCCGTCGAAGATCTCTTCGGCGATCCCCGCCATCCGTATACGCAGGGCCTGATCCGCTCGATTCCGCGCATCGATCTGGCCGCCGAGCACAAGATACGGCTGGAGGCCATTGGCGGCTCGGTGCCGATCCTGATCAATCCGCCGGTCGGCTGCCGGTTTGCCGCGCGTTGCCGCCATGCCATGAACATCTGCACCGAGAAGGAGCCGCTGTTGCGCGAGATCGCGCCGGGCCATCGCATGGCATGTCACCTGGGAGATTCGCATCTGGGAGATGCGGCATGAGCGAGCCCTTGCTGCAAGTCTCCAACCTGAAGAAGCACTTCCCGGTGTTCGGCGGCCTGTTGTCGCGCCAGGTCGGCAGCGTCTACGCGGTCGACGGGGTCTCGTTTTCGGTCAATCGCGGCGAGACGCTCGGTCTCGTCGGCGAATCCGGTTGCGGCAAGTCAACGACGGGGCGTTGCGTGCTGCGCCTGATCGAACCGACCGACGGCGAGGTCATGTTCGACGGCCAGGACGTGCGCCAGCTCGGTGGCAACGATTTGCGCGCGATGCGGCGGAACATGCAGCTCGTGTTCCAGGACCCGTTCGCCTCGCTCAATCCGCGCATGACGGTCGGGGCGATCCTCGGCGAGGCCTTCACCATCCACAGTCTCGCGTCCTCAGCCAAGGAGCGCGAGGAGCGCGTCGCGGGGCTCTTGGTGAAAGTCGGCCTCAAGGCCGAGCACATGCGCCGCTACCCGCACGAATTCTCCGGCGGCCAGCGCCAGCGCATCGTGATCGCGCGTGCGCTCGCGGTCGAACCGAAGCTGATCGTCTGTGACGAGCCGGTCTCGGCACTCGACGTGTCGATCCAGGCGCAGGTGATCAATCTGCTGGAGGACCTCCAGGCCGAGCTGAACCTGACCTATCTGTTCGTCGCGCACGATTTGTCGGTGGTCGAGCACATCTCCGACCGCGTCGCCGTGATGTATCTCGGCCGCATCGTCGAGCTGGCGAAAGCGAGCGATCTGTACCGCAATCCGCAGCATCCCTACACCAGGGCGCTGTTATCAGCGGTGCCGGTGCCCGATCCCAAGCTCAAGCGTGAACGCATCCGCCTCAAGGGCGACGTGCCGAGCCCGATGAAGCCGCCATCCGGCTGCCACTTCCACACCCGCTGTCCGATCGCCCAGCCGCGCTGCGCGGAAAGTGCGCCTGAGCTGAGGGAAGGGGCGGGCGGGCACTTCGTGGCGTGCCATCTTGCCTGATGCCGCGCAAACTGGAACGCGCGTTCATTCGTCGTGAAGCAGGCCGTGCTCCGCAAGAGCCTGCCTGAAAGACTCGACCGAGGTGTGGCGATGCGCAAACAGGCCGGCCTCGCCCGAACGCAAGCGACAAACCGGGGAGGAAAGGCCCGCGCTGCGATGGTCGGTCGCGGCAACGTTCGAAGGTGAGTTCTCAAATATCACTCGCAGCGACGCAGGAAACGACGCCGTGCGCTACGCCTGGCGGGCGACCGATCCCATCACGCGCTCTTCGCGGTCCAAGGTACGATCTGCCCCGACATCACCAGACGGTCACGGCCGCTGTCCTTGGCAGCGTAGAGCGCGCGGTCGGCGGCAGCGACCAGCGTGCTGCAGTCCATCGTGGTCTGAGACGGAAGGCTCCTCGCGGCGCCCACGCTCACCGTAACCAGCCGGGAGGGCGGATTTTGCGCATGCAGCATGGCGAAGTCGTGCAGTGCCTGGCGAATCCCTTCGCCGACTTCAGCGCAGCCATCCGGCCCGGTATTCGGCAACAGCAAGGCGAACTCCTCGCCACCGTAGCGCGCCGCGAGGTCGGCCGGGCGTCTGGCCTGGGCGGACAGGATCCGGCCCAGCGTACGCAGGCATCCGTCGCCGGCCAGATGTCCATAATGGTCGTTGAATTTCTTGAAATGGTCGACATCGATCAACAGGAGCGAGATCTGCGTCCCGTCGCGCCGGGCGCGCGTCCATTCCTCCGCGAGACGCTCATCGAACGCCCGGCGGTTGGCAAGACCGGTCAGGCCGTCGGTGGTTGCGAGCGAAGCGAGCTTGTCCTGAAGGTCCTTCTGCTCGGTCATGTCGCGCACGACCGCGACGACACCGTCGATCTCGCCGCTGTCGGAGGCTCGGGTCACGTGCAAGGCCGCCTCGGCCCAGATATCGCCCTTGTCGCGATGACGCTGGCGATAGACGAACCGCGCTTCTTCGGCCTCGCCGTTCTTCAGCGCGGCGATGGCTTGCTCGACCCGTTCCATGTCGTCCGCGTGGATGCCGGCCACCGCCGACGTGCCGAGCAGTTCGTCGGGAGACCAGCCGATGATGCGCACGCACGAGGGAGAGACGTAGATCAGCCGGTTATCCAGCCCGATCCGGGACACCATATCGCTGGATTGCTCGGCGAGCAGGCGGAAATGGGCTTCCTTCGCGATCAGGGCCTGCGCCATTCGCTGCCGCTGCCAGAGCTGGCGGACCAGATAGAAGCCGATCACCGCGATCAGCACGACGAGGCCGAGCACGAAGGTCGTGCGTACGGCCGCCGCGCGTCGCCAGGGCGCCAGCACGTCGTCCTGCGACTTGCTTGCCAGCACTATCAGCGGATAGCGGCTGCTGTGCTGATAGTAGCTCAGCCGCTGCACGCCATCGAGCGGCGACTTGAAATAGTAAACCGCCGCCCCCGGACGGCTTTTCCAATCCCTGAACAGCGGCGCATTGGACAGGTCGCGGCCGACGAAGCCGCCGCTCGCGTCGTGGCTGCGCGCCAGCATGATACCGGCGTTGTTGAGCAGCGACGCCGAGCCGTTCGGGCCGAAATCGAAGCGCTCGTAGAACTTCGCGAAATAGGCGACGTCGATCGTGAGCAGCGCGACGCCGGCAAAGCTGCCGTCGGGGTGGTCGATTCGGCGTGACGCGGTGATGATCCACTGGCCGCCGGCGCGGCTCTTGACGGGCCGCCCGATCAGCGTGTCCTTCTTCGGGGAATCGCGGTGCTGCCGGAAATATTCGCGGTCGCTGTTATTGAGCTTGGAGAAGTCGACATGCTCGGTGGTGGCGAGCCATCGGCCGGTCTCGTCATAGATGAAAATGCCGCGGATGCGGTCCGATGATTTGCGGGTGGGCAGATAAGTCTGGAGCTTTGCGATCGTGTCCGCGCCCGTTCCGTCGAGTTCGAGCCGATGGACCAGTCCGACCAGGATCGTATCGGCGAGCTCGAACGTGTCGTCCGCGTGCTGGATCAGCGAATGCGCGAGGTTGGCGACGTCGATCTCGGCGTTCCTGAGCTCGGCATTGTGCGTTTCCCATTCGCGCCAGACGCTCAAGCCGAGGATCGCCGCGCAGATCAGCACGACGAATCCCGCGGCCCAGAGCGGAAGGCGCGTCTTGCCGAGTTCGCGGCTCGTGACCATCGGGCTTGCTCCAGATCGGTGCAAACCTCTCACTTTGGCCTTAACGGCCTGTTGCAACTTCCGCGATGATTTTGCGCGTCCGTAGTCCTCCGGAGGAGGTCGTCGATATTTGATCGCCCCCCACCGGCGGATGTTAACCAGGCCGCCGCGCCATGACGGTTTCGCGCGGCGTCCGCCGCGTCAATCCGCCAGCGTGAAGCCGACGCGTAGCGTCACCTGGTAATGGCGGACAGTGCCATTTTCGATGTGACCGCGCGTCTGCACCACCTCGAACCATTTCATCTCGCGAACCGTCTTTGCGGCGCGGCTGATGGCGTTCTTGATCGCATCCTCGATCGAGGTCTCGGATGATCCGACCAGCTCCAGGATCTTGTAGACGTGATCCTTCTCGGCTGTGGCCATGGTGCGTCTCCCTCGTTTGCGTTGCGGCAGCACTGCCGCCCGCGCTCCCATCTGAACGGGTACCAGCGTTCCGGGTTCCATAATCCGCCATAGCCTGTATCCGCCAGCCGAGGTGGAGTGCGTCGCACTCGTCTGCTAAGCGCCATCCATGGATTCGGCGCGGCGTGACGCTGGTGTTGCAGCGGGCGTAGAGGCGTTATTCCGCGGCTTGCGACAGGATGGGCGCCGGCTGTGTCCCGCGCCACAGCAGTCGCAGCAGCAGGACCAGTAGCGCCATCAAGGCGAAGCCGCCCAGCGCGGGCGCGAAATGTTGATCGGGATCGGCCTTCTGCCCGAATTGCACCGCGCGCCGCGCTGTCTGCAACAGACCATAGGCTCCGGCGAACAGGATCAGCCCGTATATGACGCTACGCTCGCGCGGGCTCGCGATCCTGATGAGATCGGGCAGCATCAGCGCCAGGCCGATTCCGAGCATCGGCAGATCGTAGTCATACGCATAGGGGCTGATCATCACGGATACCATCACGGCGGCACCGAGCGTGAAAGCCGCTGAAGCGCCGCGCGCCGCGCCGAGAAGGACGGCGAACAGGGCCAGCCCGGCAACGGCCGTCTGTGCCCAGAAGGCGGCGCTTGCGGAAACGCCGGCCTTGTACAGCGCCGCATAGGTCGAAACCATACGAAAGAGTGGATAGAATCCCTGCTCGAGATAGCTCGCCGATTCTCTGATCGCGCCGAGCCATGCGAACCAGATCTGCCAGCCGAAGAGGAGCGTGCAGAGCAGTGAACTCGCCAGTACGACGGCGGCGGCCGTTCCGAGCGCGATCCAGCGCCGCGTCACCAGCAGATAGACGCCGGCGGCAATCGCAAGGTGCGGCTTGATCACCATGGTGCCGAGCGCGAGGCCGGCCAACAGCTGCCGCCGTTCCACGTTGAGGCAAACGAGCCCGATCAGCGCCCCGGTCAGAAAGCCGTTCTGTCCGCAGCCGATGGTGATCGCCAGCGCCGGAAACAGGATCACCAGCACTTGCGCGAAATTATTCCCGGCGATCCTTCGCAGCGTTACGAGATAGAGCGCGAGCGTCGCGGCCGTGAACAGCAGATAGCTAACGCCGACGGGGAGGAATGCGAAGGGCGCCACCAGCAGGTCGTATTGCGGCGGATAGGTCCAGGGCATGAAGCGGGTGGCGCCGCCGGCGGCCTCCATCTGCATCTTCAGCAGCGCCTCGGAATGATAGACCTGGTCCAGATCGCCGCGCCAGACGCGTTGCGCGACGATGTGGAAGGCGTCGAAATCGGCAAGCTCGCGCTGCGCCCAAGCACCGAAGCGCGCGAACCAGAAGGTCTTGAACACGACGATCACCGCCAGCGCCGCCAGCACGAAGCGAACATAGGCCGCCCGCTTCGAGGGCAAGAACTGAAGCTGTTCCAGTGTTTCGGCGAGCATGAGAAGGCAACCTCGAACCTGACCGGTCGGCGGGCCGGCACGCCGGTCCGCCATGGCCGAGATTGCCGCCAGAGGCTTAAAGGACGGTAACGAAACGATAAGGATCGGCGGCCGCAGGCCCGCAACATCTCTGCGTTTTCGACGGCAGCCTCGACCTGAGGTCTATCCCCGCGCCCGACCAGCGCGAGTGCAATTCGACCGCCATGGCCGAGTACGAGGTGCCGCCATGGGCACCGAGGTCTCGGATCTGGCAGAATCGGTGGCTGGAGAACGACCTCTGAGTTGCCTGATCTCGAATCTCGTAAAACATGCGCTGGCAGCCAGAGTTCGAAGAACTCATTGGCGAACTGCCAACTCCCTACGGATCCAGTTCGGTGTCCCAGTAGAGATAGTCCAGCCAGCTATCGTGCAGATAGTTCGGTGGGAACAGGCGGCCGTTGCGGTGGAGCTGGTGCACGGTCGGGGCGAAGGCGTGCTGGCGCGGAAACATTTTTGCTTGCACCGACGTGAGATTGCCCTTGCGCAAATTACAGGGCGAGCACGCCGCAACCACGTTCTCCCAGGTGGTCTGGCCGCCTTTGCTGCGCGGGACGATGTGATCGAAGGTGAGGTCTTCGGGCGAGCCGCAATATTGACAGGCGAAACGATCGCGCAAGAAGACGTTGAATCGGGTGAACGCGGGATGCGTGGTCGGCTTGACGAAGGATTTGAGGGAGACGACGCTCGGCAGCTGCATTTCCAGCGTGGGACTTCGAACCGCCTGATCGTAATGCGCGACGATGTTGACGCGGTCGAGGAACACCGCCTTGATCGCATCCTGCCACGACCACAGAGACAGCGGGTAGTAACTCAGCGGCCGGAAGTCCGCATTCAGCACCAACACCGGCCAATGGCCTTGCGAGACATGTGCGTTCAAGTAACGCTCCTGGCCTCCATGTACGCTGCGAAGCAGCACGTATTGACATACTACATGCAGCGTGACGGGATTGTGAAGCCCGTTGAGCGACTTATTCCGGCGCAAGCAATGCGGCTCCGGGGTGGCAAAGCGCTCAAAACACCGTGATTTAGGAGGCGAGGACGACGCCGAGGGAGGCAGGGTCGGCCTGACAGCGCATCGCGGCCTCGTCCGCCCGATTACTCCCGCACTCGCTCCAGCTTCTGCAAGCACCGCGTGGCGCGCACCACGGCCGGCATCTCCTCGTCCGGAAAACTCGTCTTCCAGTCGGTGACGCCGACCTCGCCAACATAGATGTCGCCCCTCGAGTCCAGCGCGATGCCGTGCGGAGCCAGGAATTTTCCGCTGGCGACACCCGGGCCTTCCTCGCCGCCGAGCCGCGCGATGCGGTTTCCCTTGGCGTCCACAATGGACAGCCGCGGGCCGAGATTGGGGACCTTGCGGTTGACCGCCAGGCCGGGACCGAGCTCGCCGATCACGAAGGTCGGATTCTTACCGCCGCCGCAGCAGCACAGCGCACAGGGCCGGTGCAGATTATTCCATTGCGTCTCGTACTTGCCGTCGCCATCGAACACCTGCACGCGATGGTTCTCGCGGTCGGCGACATAGACAAATCCCTCGGCGTCGGTGGCGATGTTGTGCACGATGTTGAACTGGCCGGGGTCGGTGCCCGGCTGGCCCCAGCTCGTCATCAGCTTGCCGTCGGGCGTGAACTTGTGCACGCGCGCATTGCCATAGCCGTCGGAGACGTAGATCTCGCCTTTCGGCGATAACGCAGTGTGGGTGCAGCGATGGAAGGGATCGCCGCTCATGAACGGCGACGGCTTCTCGGGGATGCCGATCGTCAGCAGCACCTTTCCCTCGGTGGTGCATTTGCGCACGGTGTGGTCGCCGTCATCGGTGCAATAGAGATTGTCGTCGGCATCGATGTGCAAGCCATGTGCGCGGGAGAACAGGCCTTCACCCCAGCTGCGCAAGAAATTGCCTTCGCGGTCGAGCACCACCATCGGATGGGCGCCGCGGTTGAAGACATAGATGCGGTCGCGGCTATCGACCGCGACGGACGCGACGTCGGTGAGCGTCCATCCGTCCGGCAGCTTCGCGAAATTTTCGACGACGCGGTAGCGGTGCTCGCCGGTGCCGAGAATGGCTGGCATTGGTTTCTCCTCTTATTCGTATCGGCGGCGCGCGATCTTCTCCACACTGCCATTGCGAGCCAACGGGGCCGCGCTTCGCACGGACCCGGTGGCTCGCAATGACGAGGAGGCTCATGTTGCGCCCATCTCACGCCCCAAAATCCCTTGCTCGATCGCCTTGATCTGGAGCGCGAGATATTTCGAGTTGATCCGACACTGCGCGAGGCTGCCGGCGATGAACCAGAGGCCAGGCTGCCTGGTGCGCGCATACATGTTGCGCAGCTCGAGGCCGTCGCCAAAGCCCCAGACCGGGCCGACGCGGTCGGCGACTCCGTCGCCGAACAGCTTCCGCACCAGATATTGCTGAGGCTTGTAGCCCGTGGACAGCACGATGAGATCGGCCGCGATCGTCGAGCCGTCCTTCATCTGAGCGCCTTCGGCCGTGAAGCTCTCGATGTCTGCAAACTGCCTGAGCTCGATCGCGCCCTCGACGATCAGGTTGGAGCAGCCGACGTTGAAGTAATAGCCGCCGCCGCGGGTGAGGTACTTGAACTGCCAGCCGGTGCCGGCCTCGCCGAAATCGAGCTTGAATCCGACTTTGCGCAGGCCGTCGAGCAGCTCCCTGTCGAGCTCCTGCGACTGCTCAGTCAGCATCACATGGGTTTTCTTCGCGAGCGGTGTCGGCATCGAGGTTGCGATCAAGTCGTTGTCCTCGAGCGTGCCTTCGTTGTAGGTCGCATAAGCGAGCTGCGCCGACGGCTCGATGTTGGTGACCAGCGTCGGCGACCGCTGCACCAGCGTCACCTCGGCGCCGCTGGAGCAGAGATCCTGCGCGATGTCGTGGCCGCTGTTGCCGGTGCCGATGACGATGGCGCGCTTGCCTGTCCAGGTCTCGCCATCCTCGTAGCCGCTGGAATGCAGCAGCGTACCTTTGAAATTGGCGAGGGTCGGAATGTCCGGCACGTTGGCGATGCCGCTGACGCCGGTCGCCATCACAACATGGCGCGGGTGCATGACGCGTTTGCTGCCGTCGGCGCGCCGCAGCGTGACGGTCCAGCAGCCCTTCGCGTCGTCGTGCGCGCCGCCCTCGAACTCGGTGCCCGTCCAGAAATTCAGCTCCATCGCGTCGACATAGGCTTCGAACCAGTTGGCGAGCTTGTCCTTGGGGATATAGGTCGGCCAGTTCGGCGGGAATGGCATGTAGGGCAAATGATTGACCTGCACCTGGTTATGCAGGGTCAGCGCGTGATAGCGCTTGCGCCAATTGTCGCCGATCCGCGTCTCGCGATCGATGATCAGCGTGTCGACCTTCAATTGCTTCAGCCGTGCTGCAATCGCAAGGCCGGCTTGGCCGCCGCCGACCACCAGCACCGCGGGATCGCGCTCGGCGTAGTCGCGCGATGCGTTGCGCAAATCGAGCCAGTTGGGCCCGCGGAAATCGCGCGAATAGGCCTGTCCCCGTGGCCGCGACGTGCCGAGTTGTTCCTCAAAATCTTTCAGTTCGTCGAGCGCGGTGAGCAGCGTCCAGGCCTTCAGGCGTTCGCCGTCAGCGCTATCGGGCACGAGCCGGACGATACCGCTGCCGCGGCCGATCGCCGTCTCGAAGTTGAAGATGGCTTCGATGTTGTTGGTGCCGGCACGCGTGACCCAGCGCGGCGCCGCGCGGTTCGGCGCGATCTCGAAATTCGTCGGCGCGGCCTTGGGTGCGAGTGCGGTCAACGCCCGCGAGACCGCATCGCGGCCGGCGATCGTTTGCAGGTTCCAGCTCAGCGCCAGCACGTCGCGCCAGAAACATTCGGCTACGAACAGCCGGTCGAGTGTTTCACGGCCGGGTTTGCCAAGCATGCACTCGAACGCGTCGAGCCAGGCCTGTGCGGAGACGGCAATATCCTTCGTCTTGTCCAGCATGCGCGACCTCATAGCCGTCTTCGCGGCGTTTCCTCTGAGGTGGACGCTATACCGGTTCGACAGGCCTCGAAAGCGGTTTACCCGAGCAGCGAGAGCATGTGGCCCTGCTCCGGCGGAATACGCCCTTTCAGCGTATCGAGAAACACCTGCCGCACCGCGTCGGGTCCGCGGCTCTCGACCACGGTCAGGCATCTCTCCAGCAGCGGCGCAAAACCGGACCATGCCGCGCCAAAGCGCTGCTCGATGCCGAAGGCGAAGCGGTCGATCTTCACGAGCAGCGCGTCAGGGGCAGCACATCCGGGCCGGGAAGCTCGGTTGGGATCGTCTTGCACGTTTCGAAATCGACTCGCGCAACGATGAAGTCGGCGGCTGTCATGGTTCGATCCCCGCTCTGGTCCGCGCCGGCATCTCATCGTTCACGTGCGCGTCGTTTGCAACAGCAACATAGTCTTAAACGCTATTTGGCGGCTCATGCCGACAGCACGCCCTCGCGCTTCTTTACCGCGCGGTAGTAGCTCCACCACAGATGCGCGGCCGCGCCGCGCAGGGGACGCCAGGGTTCGGCGAGCGGTGCCATCTGCTTTTCCGTCGGCCGAGCCTGAAGACCGAGGCCAATCTTGATGCCCTCCTGCACGGCGAGGTCACCGGCCGGCCAGGCATCGCCATGGCCGAGGCAAAACAGCAGATAGACGTCCGCAGTCCACGGCCCGATGCCGGGCAGCGCGATCAGCGTGTGATGCGCGGCGTCGGCGTCTTCTTCGGCGAGCACGTCGAGGTTCAGCCGCTGCGACGCGATCTCGCGCGCGAGATGTTTCAGCGTCTTGATCTTGGCGGCGGAAAGGCCGAGCCGCCCCAGCCGGTCGGTGCGGGCGCGGCGCACCGCGTCATGGTCGAACGGATCGAAGACGGCGGACAGCCGTCCCCAGATCGCCGCGGCGCTCGCTGTGGAGAGCTGCTGCCCGCAAACGATGTGGGCGAGACCCGTAAAACCCGGCTCGCGCCGCCGCAAGGCGGGCATACCCGCAGTCGCAAGCACGGGCTTCAGGCGCGGGTCGCGCTTGATCAGCGCGTGGATGGCTTCTTCGAGATCGGACTGGGTTTCGAGGTGGATGGTCATTTGGGTCGGCACGCTCTCTCCGGTGTCATGGCCGGACTTGTTCCGGCCATCCACGTCCTTCTAACCGTGCAGCATTCTTACCATGAGGAATGGTACTGGTACTTGTCCGCGGTCTTGACACGATCGCCGTGTGGCACCGAAGAACGTGGATGGCCGGGACATAGGCGAGCGCAAGCGACGCCGTCCCTTCGGACGGCTATGCCCGGCCATGACGAGATCTGTCCTATGGCGCCACCCGTTTTCCGATTTGCCCCCAGCCCGAACGGCTTCCTACATCTCGGCCACGCCTACTCGGCGCTGCTCAATTTCGACCGCGCGCGCGAGACAGGCGGGCGGCTGTTGCTGCGGATCGAGGACATCGACGCGACGCGCTGCCGGCCGGAATATGAGACGGCGATCTACGAAGACCTTGCCTGGCTCGGGATGGCCTGGGAGACGCCGGTGCGCCGGCAGTCGGGTCATCTCGCCGACTATCACACCGCGCTCGAAAAACTCTCTGCGCTTGGTCTCGTCTATCCCGCCTTCGAAAGCCGCGCCGAGATCGCCAAGCTCGTCGCTGCGCGCGAGGCCGCTGGGCCATGGCCGCGCGATCCCGACGGCGCGCCGCTCTATCCCGGCACTGCGAAATCGCTATCCGCTGATGAGTGCGACCGGCTGATCGATTCCGGCGCGCCTTATGCGCTGCGGCTCGACATGGCGCGCGCCTGCCGACGCGTTGCCGCTTTGACCTGGACCGAGCTTGGCGAGGGGCCCGATGGCGAGCGCGGTATCGTCTCGGCGCGGCCGGAGGCCTGGGGCGACGTCATGCTGGCCCGGAAGGAGACGCCGACGAGCTATCATTTGTCCGTCGTCGTCGACGACGCGCTGCAGGGAGTCAGCGAGGTGGTGCGGGGTCAGGACCTGTTTCACGCCACCTCGGTTCACCGCCTGCTCCAGGTCCTGCTCGACCTGCCGGAACCCGCCTACCGCCACCATGCCCTGCTTCTGGACGAAGCGGGCCGGAAGTTGTCGAAATCGGGCCGCTCGACTGGTCTGCGGGAGTTGCGCGATGCCGGCGCCTCGCCTGCCGATGTCCGCCGGTTGGTGGGATTAGGTCAAGTTTCTCTGGGGGTTAGCAAAACGCCGCCGTGACTCCGGGTGTTCCGCCGTGCCATGCTCGGCCGGTTCGAAGGGGGACACTTCGAAGGGGATTTATGGCGGCGAAAACGCACCCAGCGCGCACGACGCGGACGTCCAGGCGACCGCCTCGGAAGCAGTCCGGGGCGGCCGGCCGGTTGCCAAAGCGCACTGCCAAGGTCCTCGCGCCGGACGTGGTCCAGGCCGCGCTCGCCGCCTTTGCCCATGAGGTCCGCACCCCCTTGACCGGCATTCTCGCGATCAGCGACCTGCTCGCCACCTCCGATCTCGGCGAGCGGGAGCGGCGCTGGGCCGACACCATCAAGGCCGGTGCCGAACACCTTGCAAGCCTCGCCACCCTGTTCGTGGACGCTGCCAGGTCAGGGAAGGGCGGAAGCACGCTGCGGCAGGATTTGTTCGACCTGCGGGCGCTGGCCCGCAGCGCCGGCGATTCGCTCGCCGGACGCGCCGCGGCCAAGGGCCTCCAGGCCCAGGTCGAGATCTCCAACAAACTCCCCGGTCTGGTGGTGGGTGATCCCGTCCGCCTGCGCGCCGCGCTCGAAAACCTGATCGACAATGCCGTCAAATTCACCGAACAGGGCGGCGTGGCGCTCGCGGTCGCGCCCTGGCGTCCCCCCAAAGGCAAGGACAAAGACAACGCCAAGAAAGGCAAGGCCAAGGAAAAGGGCAAGGGCAGGGTCGGCGTCGCCTTCGCGGTGTCCGACAGCGGCATCGGCCTGACCATGGCCGAGATCAAGCGGCTGTTCCGCCCCTTCACCCAAGCCAATGTCACCATCGCCTCGCGTTTCGGCGGCGCCGGCCTCGGGCTCTCCTCGGTGAAGCAGCTTGCGCGCGCGATGGGTGGCGACATCGCGGTCGCACCGCGGCCAGGCGGCGGCGCCACCTTCACATTGACCATGTCGCTCGACGCGACCGGATCGCGCAAGTCCCGCAAGCCGAAGGGCGAAACGGAGGCGGATGCGATGGCCGCGCTCCGCGTGCTCAGCGTCGAGGACAACCCGTTCGGCCGCGTCGTGCTCAACACCATCCTGACCGAGCTCGGCCATCATGCCGAGTTCATCGGGCGCGGTGAGGACGCGGTGACCCGGCTCGCGCAGGGCGCGTTCGACGCGGTGCTGATGGACATGGTGCTGCCTGGCATCGACGGCGTCGAGGCCATCAGGCGGATCCGCACCATGCCGGCGCCGCTGGCTCAGATCCCCATCATCGGCGTTTCCGGCCGTGGCGAGGACGAAGCGGCCTCGCGCGAGGCCGGCGCCGACGCCTTCCTGGTCAAGCCTGTGTCCCCGCGGGATTTAGCGACTGCGCTGCTTGAAGCGACACGCCGTGAGGAAGCCGCGACTTGATGATCGCGGCGTTGAGTTCGCCGCCGTAGACGAAGATCGCGGCGATGAAATACAGGAACACCAGCGCGATGATCACCGAGGCGAGCCCCGCATACATCGTGACGTAGTTGTTGGCGAAGCGCGCCAGATATTGGCCGAACACGATGCCCGAGATCAGCGACGCCACGATGGTAAAGACGATGCCGGGCAGGATCTGGAGGAAGCCGCGCCGCCCCGCCGGCAGCCAGGCGTGCAGGATGATCAGCGCCACCACCAGCGCACCCACGGTGATGCCGTAGCGCAGCCAGGTGAGGATGCTCTCGTTGGACTCGACAAACAGCGGGATGTGGCGCCGCGCCGCCTCGATGAAGAGCGGTCCGAGCACGATCAGGAACGCCATGGCGAGCGCAGTGAAGGCCGCAATCAACGTGTAGGCGATCGATTCCAGCCGCAGCCAGTACCAGGGCCGCATCTCCACCACCGCGTAGGCGCGGTTGAGCGCGACCCGGAGCGCCTCGACGCCGTTGGAGGCGAAATAGACCGACAGCACCGCGCCGATGGTGAATAGGCCGGTGCGGGTGGTGGTCAGCACGTCGTGGACCTCGCCTGAGATCGAATCGGCGACCTGCTTGGGCCAGATCTGGAGCATCAGGCTGGCGGCCTGATCGGCAAGTTCCTTGGAGCCGAAGAAGCCGGCAAGCGAGGTCAGCACGATCAGGAACGGGAACAGCGCCATCAGCGTCGACAGCGCGATGTGGCTCGCGATCGCCCAGCCGTCGTCGGCGAGGAATGTGTAGAACGCATCCATCGCGACGATGTAGATGTAGCGGATTGCCTTCACAGCGTGCCCCGGATTGCTTCCTCTCTCCGCAAGCCGGGAGAGGCGATGAAGGCCGGCGATGGATGCAAATCAGCAATCATCCAGGCAGCTTCTGATATTACTCGCTTAAAAGCCAGATCGCCTCGGACCTCTGAGCAAGTCGTCATTTCCAGGGCGATGGGACGGGACCGCGCAAAGGGCGACCCGGTGGCGCGAGCCCGGAATGACGGGGTAGGAGATGGCGGAGCCGCGAACTCGGTGTTATCTACCCCCAATGGCATCTCTCTTGAGTACTTTCATTCTGCCGGCGGCGGCCGGCGCCGTAGCGTTGGTGCTGCTGCTCGGCCTCATCAACATGATGCGCGGCGGCTCGCCCAACACCTCGCAGAAGCTGATGCGCTGGCGCGTGCTGCTTCAGTTCGTGGCGATCGTCATCGCAATGCTCGCGGTCTGGGCGATGGGGCGCTAGGGCATGATCCGGAAAAGTGCGAAGCGGTTTTCCGACAAGATCATGCCCTAAGATCAAGGAGTCTATCATGGTCGTGCTCAACCGCATCTATACGAAGACTGGCGACGACGGCACGACAGCGCTCGGAACTGGCGAGCGCCGTCCGAAATACGATCTGCGCATCGCGGCCTATGGCACCGTGGACGAGACCAATGCCGCAATCGGTGTGGTCAGGCTTCATACCCACGATATGTCCGAGTTCGACGCGATGCTCGGCCGCATCCAGAATGATTTGTTCGACCTCGGCGCGGACCTCGCAGTGCCCGAGCGTGAAGGCAAGGCCGAGCGGCTGCGGGTGGTGGCAAGCCAGGTCGAGCGGCTCGAGCGCGACATCGACGCGCTCAATGACAAGCTGGCGCCGCTCACCTCCTTTGTGCTGCCGGGTGGCACGCCGGCCGCCGCCTACCTCCACGTTGCCCGTACGATTTGCCGCAGGGCGGAACGCGTGATGGTGGAACTGGCGGCGCGGCCTGACGAGCCCGTGGGCGCTGCTGGCATCCAGTATATGAACCGCCTGTCGGACTTCCTGTTCGTCGCCAGCCGAGCCGCCAACCATAACGGCGCCGGCGACGTGCTCTGGGTTCCGGGCCAGAATCACTGACCCATTGGAGCAGCGCAATTCTGGACGCTAAAATTAGGCCCCACGCGCGTTGACCGGGCCGGATCAGGCCTTTAGGTTCCGCGCCAGCTGATAACCCCCTCCCAGATTGAGTGAAAGAGGATCGATGAAGGTCTTGGTGCCGGTAAAGCGGGTGGTCGATTACAATGTCAAGGTCCGCGTCAAGAGCGATGGATCGGGCGTTGAACTCGCCAACGTCAAAATGTCCATGAACCCGTTCGACGAAATCGCGGTCGAGGAAGCGTTGCGCCTGAAGGAAGCGGGCAAGGCCACCGAAGTCGTGGTGGTTTCCATCGGACCGGCGCAGGCGTCGGAGACGATCCGCACCGGTCTCGCCATGGGCGCCGATCGCGGCATCCTGGTGAAGGCCGAGGGCACCGTCGAGCCGCTCGCTGTCGCGAAGATTCTCAAGAAGATCGCCGACGAAGAACAGCCCGGCCTGATCATTCTCGGCAAGCAGGCGATCGACGACGACAGCAATCAGACCGGTCAGATGCTGGCCGCGCTGCTCGGCTGGTCGCAGGCGACGTTTGCCTCGAAGCTCGAGGTCGAAGGCTCCGATTTCAAGGTCACCCGCGAAGTCGACGGCGGCTTGCAGACCGTCAAGCTGAAGGGACCGGCGATCGTCACCACCGATCTCCGTCTCAACGAGCCGCGCTATGCCTCGCTACCCAACATCATGAAGGCCAAGAAGAAGCCGATCGCGGACAAGACCGTCGCCGATTACGGCGTCGACGTCACCGCGCGTCTCGAGGTTCTCAAGACCACCGAGCCGGCGGGCCGCAAGGCGGGCGTCAAGGTCAAGGACGTCGCCGAGCTGGTCTCGAAACTCAAGAACGAAGCCGGGGTGCTCTGATGACGACGCTTCTGATTGCCGAACACGACAATGCGTCGCTGAAGGATGCGACCAACAAGGCCCTGACCGCGGCTGCCGCGCTCGGCGCGGACGTCGAGGTGCTGGTCGCCGGAGAGAACGCCAAGGCCGCGGCGGACGCCGCCGCCAAGCTCGCAGGCGCGAAGAAGGTGCTGCTCGCCGACGGCGCGCTCTACGCGCATGATCTCGCCGAACCTCTGGCCGCGCTGATCGTCTCGCTGGCGCCGTCCTATGATGCGATCGTCGCGCCCGCGACCTCGCGCTTCAAGAACGTGATGCCACGCGTCGCGGCATTGCTCGACGTCATGCAGGTCTCGGAGATCACCAAGGTGATCGCGCCCGACACCTATGAGCGTCCGATCTATGCCGGCAACGCGATCCAGACGGTGAAGTCCAAGGATGCCAAGAAGGTCATCACGGTGCGTACCTCCACCTTCGCCGCAGCAGGTGAAGGCGGCAGCGCATCGATCGAGAGCGTCGCGGCTGCGGCCGATCCCGGCCTGTCGTCCTTCGTCGGCGAGGAAGTCGCCAAGAGCGACCGTCCCGAGCTGACCTCGGCCAAGATCATCGTATCCGGCGGCCGCGCCATGCAGAGCCGCGAGAACTTCGCCAAGTACATCGAGCCGCTTGCCGACAAGCTCGGCGCCGGTGTCGGTGCCTCGCGCGCGGCGGTGGACGCCGGCTACGCACCGAACGACTGGCAGGTCGGCCAGACCGGCAAGGTCGTGGCCCCCGAGCTCTATGTGGCCGTGGGCATTTCCGGCGCGATCCAGCATCTGGCCGGCATGAAGGACTCCAAGGTGATCGTCGCGATCAACAAGGACGAGGACGCGCCGATCTTCCAGGTCGCCGATTACGGGCTGGTCGCCGATCTCTACCAGGCGGTTCCGGAGCTGACGGCCGAACTCGGCAAGCTCGGCAAGTAAAACGCGCTAAAAACACCGGCCGGAGCTATAAACTCCGGCCGGTGTTTCTTTTTTGAGGCGCTTTCTTTGGCGTGGGGCACGCCTTCGAAGCGATCCAATCTAGGTTTCGAGCCAAGGTTCTGATTAAATCAGGCTTCTGGTTAAATCGGCCCCGGCTCAAGGGGATTGGCAGGGCGCGACGTGCGCGCCGTTCCGGTGGATGACAATATGGCGGCAGTAATCAAGAAGGTCGGCGTGATCGGCGCGGGTCAAATGGGCAGTGGCATCGCGCATGTTGCGGCCCTGGCCGGCTTCGACGTGGTGCTCAACGACATCTCGGCCGACCGCCTGAAATCAGGCATGGCCACCATCAACGGCAATCTGGCGCGCCAGGTCTCCAAAAAGGCCGTCAGCGAGGACGACAAGACCACGGCGATGGCGCGCATCAAGCTTGCCGAAAAGCTCGACGATCTCGCCGACTGCGACCTTGTGATCGAGACCGCGGTCGAGAAGGAAGAGGTCAAGCGCAAGATCTTCCACGAGCTCTGCGCGGTGCTGAAGCCGGAGGCGATCGTCGCCTCCGACACCTCCTCGATCTCGATCACGCGGCTTGCCGCTGCCACCGACCGGCCCGAGCGCTTCATCGGCATTCATTTCATGAATCCGGTGCCGCTGATGGAGCTGGTCGAACTGATCCGCGGCATTGCCACCGACGATTCGACCTTCGAGGCATCGAAGGAATTCGTCGCCAAGCTCGGCAAGCAGGTCGCGGTCTCCGAGGATTTCCCGGCCTTCATCGTCAACCGCATCCTGCTGCCGATGATCAACGAGGCGATCTACACGCTGTACGAAGGCGTCGGCAACGTCGAGGCGATCGACGCGGCCATGAAGCTCGGCGCACATCATCCGATGGGCCCGCTCGAGCTCGCCGATTTCATCGGCCTCGATACCTGCCTGTCGATCATGCAGGTGTTGCACGAGGGCCTGGCCGACTCCAAATACCGTCCGTGCCCATTGCTGGTGAAATACGTCGAGGCCGGCTGGCTCGGCCGCAAGACCCAGCGCGGCTTCTACGACTACCGCGGCGCCAAGCCGGTTCCGACGCGGTAAGGCAGCGGTGCCGTAGCGTGGGCAAAGGCGCACAGCGCCGTGCCCACCATGCCTCGGCAATCGCGATGCTGATTTGTGGCACGCTGCGCTTTGCCCACTCTACGGCCCTTCGTGTCGGACTGTGTCCAGGCCACGAGACCGTCCGAAATCTCCACCTCCCGTTAACCCATCGCCCCTAATGTCCGACCAGTACCAGGGGTTCGCGTAATGGACATGATGGCGATGGTCAGCACCATGCTGGCCGCTCAGCAAGGCGCGCTGCAGTCGAATATCGCGGCAACGCTGATGAAGCAGAACGCGGACGCGGAGAAATCCACCGTGCTGACGCTGCTCGGCGCCGGTCAGGCCTCGCTCGCCAATGTCGGGGCCGGCGTCGGCGGCAACCTCAACATCACGGCTTAAGAGATATCGCCTACAGCGACGCGGCGGCCTTGCCCGTCGCCGCCCGGATCAGCTTGAGCGCGTCCTCGCTGGCCCATTCCGCCGGCCCCGCGATCGTCGCGATCTCACAGCCCTGCGGGTCGACCAATATCGAAGTCGGCATGCCCAAGGCTCGGCCTATCGCCTTAAGATCCTGGAAAACCTTGGCTTTCTCGTCGTTGAAATAGCCGAGCCGGGTCAGATTGGCCTCTTTCAGGAACGTCTTGGGCTTCTCGGCGTCGCGGGTGTCGATGTTGATCGCCACCACCTCGAAATCGGGGCCCGAAAGCTTGCCCTGGAGCTCGTCCAGCGCCGGCATTTCCTTGCGGCAAGGCACGCACCAGGTGGCCCAGAGATTTACCAGCAGGGTCTTGCCGCGGAAATCGGACAGCTTCTTCGGCTTGCCGTCGGCGTCCTCGAAGGCGAGGTCGGGCAGTTTCAGCGGCGCGCTCGCCATGGTCAGGGCGGCCATCTCGCCATGGGCGAGCGGGGCGATCTTCTGCGCCGTTGCCACTGCCGCCCGGCACGCCGGATCGCCGGATGGCGCCCGGCCCAGGCCCAGCCCGTACAGCGCGGCGAAGCCGGCCAGCCCCCCGATCGCCACCGTGGCGACGACGAGGGGGATCCGGCGCGTGGCGGAGGGCGTCTTGTCGAGCATATCGTTTGTCATCCGGTCGCAGATATGGCTATCAGGGGCCTCTTAATACGGCTGGCAGCAGTCGGCAAACGCGCGGCACGGGTCGCAGCGACAGGCAAGGCGTGAGCAGGGGATCATGAGCAACAAGATGTGGGGCGGCCGGTTCTCGGAACGTCCCGATGAGATCATGGAAGAGATCAACGTCTCCATCGACGTCGATCGTCACCTCTTTGCCCAGGACATTGCCGCGTCCAAGGCGCACGCCGCGATGCTTGCCGCGCAGGGCATCATCACGGGTTCTGATGCGAAAAATATCGGCAAGGGTCTAGACACGATTTTGTCAGAGATCGGCAAGGGCGGCTTCGAATTCAAGCGCGCGCTCGAAGATATCCATATGAACGTCGAGAGCCGCCTGTCCGAGCTGATCGGCCCGGCCGCCGGCCGCCTGCACACCGCGCGCTCGCGCAACGACCAGGTCGCGACGGATTTTCGTCTCTATGTCCGTGACATTCTCGATGAGACCGACGCCGCGCTCGCCGCGTTCCAGCAGGCGCTGGTGGAGCGCGCGCTGGAGCATGCCGGCACCGTGATGCCGGGCTTTACGCATTTGCAGACTGCACAGCCCGTGACCTTCGGCCACCACCTGCTCGCCTATGTCGAGATGGCCGCGCGCGATCGTGGCCGTTTCCAGGATGCACGCAAGCGGCTCAATGAATCTCCGCTCGGTGCGGCCGCGCTCGCCGGCACCTCGTTCCCGATCGACCGCCACGCCACCGCGAAGGCGCTCGGCTTTGACCGCCCCATGGCAAATTCGCTCGATGCGGTGTCCGACCGCGATTTCGTGCTGGAGACGCTGTCGGCGGCCTCGATCTGCGCCGTGCACATGTCGCGCTTTGCCGAGGAGATCGTGATCTGGACCTCGCCGCTGGTCGGCCTCATCCGCCTCAGCGACAAGTTCACGACGGGATCCTCGATCATGCCGCAGAAGCGCAACCCGGATGCCGCCGAGCTCGTGCGCGCCAAGACCGGCCGCGTCATCGGTGCGCTCAACGGTCTCCTGATCGTGATGAAGGGCCTGCCGCTCGCCTATCAAAAGGACATGCAAGAGGACAAGCAGGGTGCGATGGAGGGCTTTGCCGCGCTGTCGCTGGCGATCCGCGCGATGACCGGCATGGTCCGCGATCTCGTGCCTGACGAGGCCAGGATGAGGCTTGCTGCCGGCGAAGGCTATGCCACCGCGACCGATCTCGCCGACTGGCTGGTGCGGACCCTGAAGATGCCGTTCCGCGAGGCTCACCACGTCACCGGCCGCATCGTCGCCAAGGCCGCCGAGGGCGGCGTCGCGCTGCACGAGCTGCCGCTCAAGGAGATGCAGGCCATCGAGCCGAAGATTACCAAGGACGTACTCGGCGTGCTCTCGGTCGAATCCTCGGTGAAGAGCCGAACCAGTTTTGGCGGCACTGCGCCGAAGAACGTGGCGAGCCAGGCCAAGGCCTGGGCGAAGCGGCTGGAAAAAGAGCAAAAATTGGGCTGAGGGCAAAATTTCGCTTATGTTTCATGGTCATCCGGCTCTCGCCAGAGCGCGCCAACCTCTGTATGGTGCGCCCGCGTAGTGGGGATTTCGTCGTGACGTCAAAGTTTCGCCCGGCCGGTTCGGGGTGGGCCATCATTGTCTTGAGCCTGACGGCGCTCGCGCTTGCCGGCTGCGGCCGCAAGGGCCCGCTGGATTTGCCGCCGACCGCCTCCAACGCGTCAACGGCCAACGGGGCTGCGCCGACCGACACCGAGACCGAAGCCCAGAGGACGCCGAGCGTGTTCAATCCCACCTATGGGGCGGACACGGGGCCTGCCGCGACCAAGGGCAAGAAGAAACCGTTTATCCTCGACCCGCTCCTGGACGAAAGACCCAGCCGATAGGCTGGGGCAACCGAGCCAACGCCATGAACCATTTCGACTACCGCAACGGCGTGCTGCACGCCGAGGCCGTGAACCTGTCCGAGCTGGCCGCAACCATCGGCACGCCGTTCTATTGCTATTCGACTGCGACGCTCGAGCGGCACTATCGTGTCTTTGCCGATGCCTTCGCCGGCGAGAAGGTGCTGGTCTGCTACGCCATGAAGGCGAACTCCAACCAGTCGGTGCTGCGCACGCTGGCCAAGCTCGGGGCCGGCGCCGACGTGGTCTCCGGCGGCGAATTGAAGCGTGCGCTGGCCGCCGGCATTCCCGCCAGCAAGATCCTGTTCTCCGGCGTCGGCAAGACCGAAGCCGAGCTGCGCGCAGCACTTGCTGCGGACATCCTCTGCCTCAACGTCGAATCCGAGCCCGAACTGGAGCTGCTGTCGCGCCTCGCGACCGAGATGGGCAAGACCGCGCGCATTTCCATCCGCGTCAATCCCGATGTCGATGCCGGCACGCACGCCAAAATCTCGACCGGCAGGTCCGAGAACAAGTTCGGTATTCCGATCGCCCATGCCCGCGAGGTCTATGCGCGCGCCGCAAAACTTCCGGGCATCGAGGTGACCGGCACCGACGTGCATATCGGCAGCCAGATCACCGATCTCTCCAAGATGGAGACCGCGTTCCGCATCCTCTCCGAATTCGTGCAGACGTTGCGCGCCGACGGCCACAACATCTCGCATGTCGATTTCGGCGGCGGCCTCGGCATTCCCTATTACATGGACCGCGAGGCACCGCCGGCGCCCGACGCCTATGCCGCCATGGTCAAGCGCGTCAGCCACAATCTCGGCTGCACGCTGATATTCGAGCCCGGCCGCATGATCGTCGGCAATGCCGGCATCCTGGTCGCCAAGGTGATCTATGTGAAGCACGGCGACGGCAAGAATTTCGTCATCATCGACGCCGCCATGAACGACCTGATCCGCCCCACATTGTATGAGGCCCATCATGACGTTTTGGCGGTGACGCAGCCGGCCAAGCGCGCCGCCACGATCATGGCCGACGTCGTCGGCCCGGTCTGCGAGACCGGCGACTATCTCGCGCTCGACCGCACGCTGCCGACGCCCAAGCCCGGCGATCTCCTCGCGATCATGACCGCCGGCGCCTATGGCGCGGTGCAGGCCGGCACTTACAACACGCGGCCGCTGGTGCCCGAGGTGCTGGTGAAGGGCGATCAATATGCCGTGGTGCGCCCGCGCATCGAGGTCGAGCAGCTGATCGCGATGGACACGCCGGCGCCGTGGCTGTGAGTCGACCGTAGACTGGATGGAGCGAAGCGTAATCCGGGTTCGCGTCAAGCCTCGATGATCCTGGACAACGCTGCGCTCCATCTCGGGCTACAGGATCGTCGTTATTCCTTCCCGCCAACCACCACCCCCGCCTTCTTCTCGATCGGCTTGATGGCTGCGGTGAAATCGGAATCGGCGCCTTCCGCGCTGATCACCGTCTCCCACAGGCGCCCGACCGCGTCCGCGACCTCCATCGACAGGCCGAGCTGCTTCATCTCCTCCAGAGCCAGCCGCACGTCCTTCACCATCAATCCCGTGGCGAAGCCGAAATCGAAGCTGCGCGGCAGCACCGCGCGCGGAAACTTGTCGCGACTCGCGGTGTTCATGCCGGAGCCGGCATTGATGACGTCGATCATCACGGCCGGATCGAGCCCGGCTTTCACGCCCATCACGACGGCTTCCGACGTCGCCACCATCGCGGTTGCCGAGAGGAAATTGTTGGCGAGCTTCATGGTCTGCGCCGCGCCCGGTTTCTCGCCGATGAAGAACACTTTTCCGATCACGTCGAGCGCGGGCTTGAGCAGCTCGAACTCCGCCTTCGGCCCTGAGACCATCACCGCCAGCGTGCCCTTCTCGGCGCCGCCGACGCCGCCGGAGACGGGGCAATCGATCTGCACGATGTTGCGTTTTGCCAAAAGGCCGTGAATCTTCGAAGCCATCTGCGAACCGACGGTCGACAGGTCGATGAAGCGTTTTACGCGGCTCCCCTCGATCACGCCATTGGCGCCGGTTGCAACCTCGAGCGAGGCCTGCAGCGACGGCAGGCTTGCCATCACCGTCTCGACCTGGTCGGCGACGTCCTTCGGCGATGTTGCAGCGGTGGCGCCGCGCGCCACCAGAGTGTCGACGACCTCCTTGCGCGTGTCGAACACGGTGAGCTTGTGACCCGCCTCGATCAGCCGCCGTGCCATCGGGAAACCCATGTTTCCAAGGCCGATAAATCCGATGTCCATGGTGTTTCCTTGTGTTTGTTATTTTGCTCTCATTGTGGACGAAGGCGTGCGCTCCATCGGCGGTGTCGTCCCGGACAAGCGCGCCGAAAGCGCGCGCCGATCCGGGACCCATAACCCCAGGGAGGAGTCGCGGCTTGAAAGGGCAACCCCGAGTCCCCGTAACCACACCGTCCTGTGGGTATGGGTCCGGATCTGCGCTTCGCTATTCGACAGCGCTGCGCGCTGCCTAGCGCTCCGCTGTCCGGGACGACAGCGGAGATTGATGCGCCCTCATGCCTTGCCATCGATCTCCGCGAACACCTCGCGCGCGATGCGAAAACTGTCGACCGCGGCGGGCATGCCGCCATAGATCGCGACCTGCATCAGGATCTCTCGGATCTCGTCGCGGGTGACGCCGTTGGTGAGCGCGCCCTTCAGATGCGCGCGGAATTCGTGCTGGCGGTTGAGGATCGCGATCATTGCGATGTTGAGCATGCTGCGGGTCTTGCGCGGCAGCTCCTCGCGGCCCCACACCGTGCCCCAGCAATATTCGTTGAGCATCTCCTGGAACGGACGGTTGAAATCATCGACGCTCTTGAGGGCGTTGTTGACATAGGCCTCGCCCAGCACCGCTTTGCGAACTTCCAGTCCCTTGTCGTGCATCTTCTTGTCCATGGCGTTCCCTTTATTTCCCTTGCGTTTCCCTTGGATGGCGCGCGGAAATTACGGGGTTGCGGCGGACCAGTCACGTCCTCGTGTTATGCGGGAAAAGGGGTATCTCCCGTACAGGAACGGATGCCTCAGTGCTGCCGTTGTGGTAGGCTTCTCTACCGGGCAACCTGGAGAGTTGATTGAACGGCGTCACCCCCGACCCGTCAGACCCGATCCGCGATGGCGACGCTCTGTCGCGGCTGAAGCTGGCGCAGGCCCTCGATCGGGCCGTTTATGCCATCGCGTGGGAACGTGCCTGGCCGCATCTGGCGCGGGTGCTGACCGTCGTCGGCCTGTTCCTGGTGGTGTCGTGGGCCGGCCTGTGGCTGGCACTGCCATCCATCGTCCGTGCCATCGGTCTCGTGGTTTTTGCCGGCATCGCAATCGCCGCTCTGGTCCCGCTGATTCGTTTCCGCTGGCCGGGTCGCGACGAGGCTCTGAGCCGGCTCGACCGTGGCTCCGGTATCCGCCACCGCCCCGCGACGACGCTGACGGACACGCTGAGCTCGCGAGACCCGGTCGCGCTGGCGCTGTGGCAGGCGCAGCGCGAGCGCACGCTGGCTTCGCTCAAGCGCATCCGTGCCGGTTTGCCGCATCCGCGCCTCGTTCTGCATGATCCCTGGGCGCTGCGCGCGCTGGTCATGGTGATGCTGGTTGCGACCTTCTTCGCCGCCGGCGACGAGCGCGCGATGCGGCTCGGCGCCGCGTTCGACTGGAATGGCGTGCTGGCGCCCACCAACGTCCGCGTCGATGCCTGGGTTACCCCGCCGCTCTACACCGGCAAGCCGCCGGTCATCCTGTCGGCCGCCAACAAGGAGGCCGCGGCGCTGCCCGCCAGCGGCCCACTCGCAGTTCCGGCCGGCTCGACCCTGATCGTGCGCTCCTCCGGTGGCAGCCTCGATGTGGCCACCTCCGGCGGCCTCAAGGAGGTCGCGCCCACCGAGGCTGCGCCGAAGGGCACCAACGAGAAGCATTTCACCATCGCGGGCGACGGCAGCGCGCATGTCCGCGCGCCCTCGGGCCAGCCGCAATGGGCTTTCACGGCGACGCCGGACCGCGCGCCGACGATCGCGCTCGCCAAGGATCCCGAGCGTCAGGCCTATGGCGCGCTGCAGCTCTCCTACAAGATCGAGGACGATTACGGCGTCACCGGCGCCGCGGCGCAATTCGTTCCGCGCGCAGCCGATGACAAGGACGGAACCAAGGACGCCGACGGCAAGGCCGCGCGGCCGCTGTTCCAGCCGCCGCAATTCGCGCTGACGCTCCCCAATGCGCGGACCCGCAACGGCGTCGGCCAGACGGTGAAGGACCTCAGCGAAGACCCCTATTCCGGCGCGGACGTCACGCTGATGCTCACCGCCAAGGACGAAGCCGGCAACGAGGCGAAGAGCGAACCCTTCAACATGCGCTTGCCGGGCCGGCTGTTCACCAAGCCGCTCGCCCGCGCGCTGATCGAGCAGCGCCGGATCCTCGCGCTCGACGCCAACAAGAATTCCGAGGTCTATGCCGCGCTCGACGCGCTGATGATCGCGCCCGAGATGTTCACGCCGGAGGCCGGGCAGTATCTCGGCCTGCACATTGTCGCACGCCAGCTCGAGGCGGCGCGCACCGACGATTCCCTGCGCGACGTCGTGGCCAGCCTGTGGGCGCTCGCGGTGACGATCGAGGACGGCAATACCAGCGACGTCGCCAAGGCACTGCGCGCGGCGCAGGACGCACTCAAGCAGGCGCTTCAGCGTGGCGCCAGCGACGAAGAGCTCAAGAAGCTCATGGACAATCTGCGGACCGCGCTGGACAATTACATGCGCCAGTACGCCCAGCAGATGCGCAGCAATCCGCTGGCGCGACCGGCGATCGGCCTCGACGACCAGATGAAACGCATCGAACGGCTGATCCAGCGCGGCAATCGCGAAGCGGCCGCGCGCGAGCTGGATCGCCTGGCGCGTGCGCTGGAAAATCCTCCGGGGCCGCCCAGCGCCGAGCAAAAAGAAATGGACGAGATTGCGCGCGAGCTGAACGATCTGCTCCGGGAGCAGAACGCGCTTCGGGACGAAACCGACCGGCAGAGCAAGGACTCCAAACGCGGTCAACGTACCAAGCCTCTGCCGCCCAAGGTCGCAGAGATCCTGCGCAAATCGAGGGAACTGCGGCAGAAGACGCGCGGCGCCACCAGCGATCAGCTGGAGGACCTGGCGAGGCAGCAGAACGCCTTGCGCGAAGAGCTCAGGACCTGGCGTGAATCCCAGGGAGCGAGGTAGCTCATGAACTACACCTCAATCTGGCAGAACGGGAAGGTCGCGCGCGGAAGGCTCGCCACGGCTTGTCTCGTGCTTGCGCTATCTTGTTCCACGGCTTCGATCTGCCTGGCGCAGTCGTTGCGCGCCGACCAAAAGAGCCTGGATGCACTGCTCGACAGCGCCGAGCGGTCGATGAAGCAATCCGCCGACAGCCTGAAGGACAAGAACTCGGACGAGAGCATCGGCCAGCAGTCCAGGGCTATCCGGGACATGGAGAAATATCTCTATCCCGACCCGAACGATCCCTCGGCGTCGCGCGAAGGGTCGCAGGATACTCAGGGCCGGCAGGAGCAGTTGAAGAAGAGGCTTGAGGCCCTCAAGAAGAAGCTCGCCGAGATGGGGCTCCAGCAGGATAGCCAGAAGGGCCAGCGCGGGCAGAAGCAGCAGGGCCAACAAGGCCAACAAGGCCAACCGGGTCAGCAGGGTCAGCAGGGTCAGCAGGGTCAGGACGGTGATCAGGATGGCGACGACGGCTTCGACACCGCCGAGAACGCCATGGGAGATGCCGGCAATCAGATCGGCGAGGGCGATGCCGACGGTGCAACGGCGTCGCAGGGCAAGGCCATCGATGCCCTGCGCAAGGGCATGCAGGATCTGGCTGACGCGCTTGGCGGCGAGCAGAACGGCGAAGGCCAGGATCCCGGCGATGGCGACGGCCCCGGTCAGGCTGTCGGCCGCCAGCAGAGCGGCGGCGAACGGACCGACCCGTTGGGCCGGCCGCTCCGCGGCAAGGAGTACAGCGACGACTATACGGTCAAGATTCCCGGCGAGATCGATGCCCAGCGCGCGCGCCGCATCCTCGAAGAGCTCCGCCGCCGCCTGAGCGATCCCGCGCGTCCGCAGATCGAGCTGGATTATCTCGAACGTCTGCTGAAGGATTTTTGAGGCCGTCGTAGCCTGGATGAGCAAAGCGAGGTCCGGGACGACTGTCCCCGCATGTTGCAACGCTCACGCGGCTGCAAGCGCGACAAACTCTGGCCGCGCCGCTACGCCTTCTTCGCTGCTAGCGCGTCCGCGACCGCCGTACGGATGTCGGCGACCGAGAACGGCTTGGTCACGACGTCATGCACCAGCGCATTCAAGTTCGAGGCGCGTTCGCGCTGGTCGGCAAAGCCGGTCATCAAGAGAATGGTCAGGTCAGGGAAATCGCGCGCGGCGGCGAGCGCCAGCGCGATTCCGTCCATCACCGGCATCTGGATGTCGGTGAGCAAGAGATCGAACGCGCCGTCCTGGCGGGTCAGGATTTCCAGCGCCTCGGCGCCGTCCTGCGCGGTGACGGTCTCGTGGCCGTCCATGGCGATGGCCCGCGCCACCAGCTGGCGCATCGAATCCTCGTCGTCGGCGATCAGGATTTTCGGCATGAGACCAATCTTGGGACCAACCTTGGGACCAACCTCCCCGTGCGGGACCGATTACACGCTGCCGCCGGCAATGTCGCGCCGGTTAAAGAAGCGAACGTCGATATTGCGGCCCTCCGGTGGCGGCGAGGCCAGTCGCGAGCGGAAGAGGGCGCGCTCACCCGGCTGCAGCACCGTCTGCTCCAGCACGGTATTCCAGGCGTAGATTTCCGCTCCCTGCGCGTCGCGCACCGCAAAGCGCAGCCGCGGGATATCGAGCGGCTTCTTGCTTTGGCCCACGATCACGCCCTCGATCACCAGCACCTGCTTACCGTCGACGGTCTCGCTGGAGAGCTTGACGTCCTTGAACGCCAGCCCGCGCAAATTAACCTCAAAGCCGACCATCTTGTAGAAAGCCGCCGTCTGCGGCAGCAGCCGGACCATGTCGCCGCGCCAGATCACCAGCGCCAGCACCAGTGCGCCCATGGCGGCGCAGACGGTCGGCAGGCCGAAATAGGATTTTCGAGGAGCCGTACTAGCGACCGGGCGGCTCACCCGCGCGCCGCGGCGCGGGAAAAGCCCCTGGAACCAGGACTGGTGCTGCGCGCCGACGACGTCATCCTCGGCGGCCTGGGCCGCCGCTGACCATTCGTCCTCGGTCTCCGTGGCGTCCTCGGCCGGCCAGTCGCTGGCGATCGAGGGGCTGTCGACAACAGGCGTATCGGCGGCGCCGTCGTCCCTGGCGTAGGAGTTCCACTGCTCGGCGAGGTCGGACTGGTCGTCGGTCTGGCTGGCGGCGGCCATGGCCGGGACGGATGCCTCCTCGGTGGCATCCTCGGCATAGGCGACCCACGTCTGCTTGCAGCGGGAGCAGCGGACCGTCCGTCCGTTTGCCCCCAAGCTTGCAGGCTTGATGGCGTAGGATGTCGTACAATGGGGGCAGACGATATGCATGGACACGAGCCTTGATGCACGGACGAGTCTTGACGATGCCCCGGTCACGGCGAACCGGGCACCTTGGATGCTACAGGGCGACCGTTAACGAACCGGAAACCATAACGGCCGCAAATCCCGTTGATCGCGTATGGCGGAGTGCAGCAGTGCGGCCCGCGCCCCCTCTCGAACGGAGCTGAGCTTGGTTCGGTTCGAAAATGTCGGATTGCGTTACGGTCTGGGGCCGGAGATTCTGCGCGACCTCAGCTTCCAGATCCCGGCGCATTCCTTCCAGTTCCTCACCGGCCCGTCCGGCGCCGGCAAGACCTCGCTGCTGCGTCTGTTGTTCCTGTCGCATCGGCCGACGCGCGGCCTCGTCAATCTGTTCGGCCACGACATCTCGCAGCTCGGCAAGGACGAGATCGCGGATTTGCGCAAGCGTATCGGCATCGTGCTCCAGGACTTCCGGCTGCTCGACCACATGACGACCTATGAGAACGTCGCGCTGCCGTTCCGCGTCATGGGCCGCAGCGAATCGAGCTACCGCAAGGAGGTCATCGACCTGTTGCGCTGGGTCGGCCTCGGTGACCGCATGGACGCGCTGCCGCCGATCCTGTCCGGCGGCGAGAAGCAACGCGCGGCGATTGCGCGGGCCGTGATCTCGCGACCGCAGCTCCTGCTCGCGGACGAGCCGACCGGCAGCGTCGATCCGACGCTCGGGCGAAGGCTGCTGCGGCTGTTCATCGAGCTCAACAAATCAGGCACCGCCGTCATCATCGCGACCCACGACATCGGACTGATGGACCAGTACGAGGCGCGCCGCTTCGTGCTGCATCAGGGACGGCTGCACGTCTATGAGTAGGCCCGACGAGCGCGGCGTATTGGTCGATCTCGGACAGGAGGGGCCGCCGCTTCCGGCCAGGGCGCGCAACATGTCGCCGATCGTGCCGCGCGCCTCGATCCACGGCCGCGCGCTGGTTGCTGTAGTCGCCATCATGACCTTCCTCGCCTCGATGACCACAGGCGCGGTGCTGCTCGTCAGCGCCTCCGCCGCGGAATGGCAGTCGGACGTTGCAAGCGAAATCACCATCCAGGTCCGTCCCCAGACCGGCCGCGATCTCGATCGCGACACCGCGGCGGTGACGGAGGCCATGCGCGCCCAAGCCGGCATCGTCGAGGTCAAGCCGTTCACCAGGGCCGAGAGCGGCAAGCTGCTCGAGCCCTGGCTCGGCACCGGCCTGTCGATGGACGATTTACCGGTGCCGCGCATGATCATCGCGCGCGTGCAGCCCGGCACGCCGCTCGATCTCGGCGCCTTGCGCGCGCGTGTGACCCAGGCCGCTCCAAGCGCCAGCGTCGACGATCACCGCGCCTGGATCGAGCGGATGCGCTCGATGACCAACGCCACCGTGCTCGCCGGCCTCGGCATCCTTGCACTCGTCATCATCGCGACCATCATCTCGGTCTCGTTCGCGACCCGCGGCGCCATGGCGGCGAACCGCCCGATCGTCGAGGTGCTGCATTTCGTCGGCGCCGGCGACCGTTACATCGCCAACCGCTTTCTGCGTCACTTCCTCAGGCTGGGCTTGGAGGGCGGCGTGATCGGCGGCGGCGCCGCCATGCTGGTGTTCGGCTTCTCCGAGTCGATCGCCGGCTGGTTTTCCGGTACGCCCGTCGGCGATCAGTTTGCCGCTTTGCTCGGCACCTTCTCGCTGCGGCCGTCGGGCTACATCGTGCTCGCGGTGCAGGCGGTGCTGATCGGCGCCATCACCGCGGCCGCCTCGCGCCAGACGCTGTTCGCGACGTTGAACGATGTTGATTGAGTGCTTGATGAAATTGGGTGAGACGATCGCCGCGGACGCTCTGTTGTCCAGCGGATGCGCCCAATAAACCGGACTCCACTTCGCCTCAAAACGTCCTAAAATCATCCGGGGAAGGGATCACCGACATCATATGACCTCGCCGACCAAAGATCGATCGCCGAAATTGCCGCGCGGCTGGCTGCGCGCGGCCGTGGTGTCGACGGTCGCGCTCGCCTTCCTCGGCGCGGCGGCGGGCTTCATCGCGTTCCTGTCGCAACTGCGCGGCGCCGAGATCGCGCCGGATCGCAAGGCGGACGGCATCGTAGTCCTGACCGGCGGCTCCTCGCGGGTGCCGGACGCAATGGAGTTGTTGGCTGCCGGCTACGGCAGGCGGCTGCTGATCTCGGGTGTGCACCCGACTTCGACGGCGAGCGACATCTCCCGGACCCTGCCGGAGAACCAGGCCTTCATGCGTTGCTGTGTCGATCTCGACCGCACCGCGGTCTCGACCCGCGGCAACGCGGCGGAAGCGCGGCGCTGGGCGCAGGAGCGCGGCTTCAGATCGCTGATCGTGGTCACCTCGAACTATCACATGCCGCGGGCGCTGGTGGAGTTCTCGCATGCGATGCCGGAGGCGACGCTGATCCCGTTCGTGGTGGTCGGCGACAAATGGCGTGAGGAGCCGTGGTGGACCTCGGCCTCCACCTTGCGGCTGCTTTTGTCCGAATACGTCAAGTACATCGTCGCCGAGTTCAGGGTGCGGCTGGAGGATCTCGGCATTGACCTTTCGCCCGAGATGTCGGAGCAGCCTCCAAGCCTGGCGCCGAAGCGGCCCGCCACGGCACAGGCCAATTGATCGGATCGTCGATGCCTTTGATCTTCCTGCGCTCGCTCCTGTTCAACGTGCTGTTCTACGCCGTGCTGGTGTGCCTCGCGATCGTGGCGCTGCCGACTTTCGCATTGCCGCCGCGCGCCATGATGACGGTCGCGCAAGGGTGGGCGAAGGCGACGCTGTTCCTGATGCGCGTAGTCTGCAACATCAAGGTCGAATTCCGCGGCGTCGAGAAGATCCCGGCAGGACCGCTGGTGATCGTGGCGAAGCACCAGTCGTTCTGGGAGACGTTCGTGTTGCCGGGGTTCTTCAACCACCCGATCTTCATCCTCAAGCGTCAGCTCATGCAGATCCCGGTCTTCGGCCAATTCCTGGTCAAGACCGGAATGATCGCGATCGACCGCAAGGCCGGCGTGAAGGCGCTGTTGGACATGACGCGGCGGGCGCGCGCGGCGGTGCGCGCAGGCGGGCAGCTCGTGATCTTCCCGGAAGGTACGCGCCGGGCGCCCGGCGCTGCGCCCGACTACAAGACCGGCTTTGCGCAGATCTATTCGTCCTGCGGTGTGCCGTGCCTGCCGATCGCGCTCAATTCCGGCCTGTTCTGGCCGCGCCGCACCTTCATGCGCTATCCCGGTACGCTCGTGGTGGAATTCCTCGATCCGCTGCCGCAAGGCCTGCCGAAGGACGAGTTTCTCTCTCGCGTGCAAACCGCCATCGAAGACGCGACCGGCCGCCTCGTCGAAGCGGGCCGGAAAGAGCAGGAGCAGCTCATCGGCTCGGCTCCGAGTTATGCGCCGTCGGAGAGTTAGCGGTTCTCTCGATCTTCTGCGGGAGCCGGCGCGTGCAGGGAATGCCCATCATCATGCAGCATCGCCGCAAGCTGATGCAACTGCGCGTCGCGAAAGCCTTCGGCCTCGATCGCCTTCACCGTCGCGGTCACGTAATCGCGGTTGGCGCCGGACTGGCCGTGGCCGTGGACGACATGACGGTGCTGGTCGGCGAGCGACAGCCGGCCGGCATATTGCACATGGCCGCGGTCGACGACGTAGGCGAGCGCGGAGACGCGCTGCCGGGCATCGTTCTCCAGCCACACCGAGCGCATCACCTCGCGATAGACCGAAGTGACCTGCTCGCGCGCCCGCAAATAGGCGACGACGTCGGCGCGGTCCTTCTCGACGATGCGGAAAGCAATGCCGCGGCAGGCGCCGCCGCGGTCGAGCCCGAGCACCAGGCCGGGCTTCTCCGGCGTGCCGCGGTGCACGAACGAATAGACGCAGAGCGCGCGATGCTCGCCGACCAGCCGCGCCGGGACCCGTTCCTCGAATTCGAAGCCCGGCCGCCACATTAGCGAGCCGTAGCCGAACACCCAGAGGTCGCCCTTGGCTGCCGCGACGGAGGGGAGGGTGATTTCCGACATTTCGGGCACGGCTATCAGAACCGCGCCCCCAAGCGAAGCGAATTCTCCGCCTTTCGTCGGAGGCCAACGCCGCTTACATTTGACAAAATCTGGGGCCAAAGGGTCGCCGCATGTCCGATATGACCGTTGCCGCAGGCCGGCGCTCCCGTTGGGGCCTTTTCATCGCACCCGTTATCCTCCTGATCCTCGCCGTCGCGTGGAGCGGCTTCTGGTTCTATGCCGCGTCGCAAGCCGAAGTCGCCGCAGACGCGTGGCGCGCGCAGGAGGCCAAGTCCGGCCGCATCTACGATTGCGCCAAGCGCTCGATCGCGGGCTTCCCGTTCCGCTTCGAGGTCCAGTGTTCCGGCGCCAGCGTCGCCCTGGTGTCGCAGAACGCCAGCAAGACGCCGTTCACGGCCAGGCTCGACAACATCCTGGTCCTCGCCCAGGTCTACGATCCCAAGCGCGTCATCGCCGAATTCTCCGCGCCGGCGACGCTCACCGACGGCGTCACGCAAAACACCTTCGTGGTGAACTGGAGCAAGGGCCGCAGCAGCGTCGCCGGCCTGCCGGCGGTGCCGGACCGCGCCTCCATCGTGTTCGACGATCCCACCGTCAATCGTCTCGACGGCAGCGTGCAGATGCCGCTGGCGCGCGCCAAGCAGATCGAGTTGCACGGTCGCCTCGCGGATGGGTCGTCGCCGGATCATCCCGTGATCGAGACTGTGCTCCACATCGCGCAGGGCAGCATCCAGGGCGTTCATCCGCTGCTGGCCGAGCCGTTCGAGGCGGACACGCGCGCAAAAATCACGGGCCTCTCCGACATCACGCCAAAACCCTGGCCGCAGCGCTTCCGCGAGATCCAGGCCGCCGGCGGTCACATCGAGATCGTGCAGTCGCGCATCCAGCAGGGCGAGATGATCGCGGTTGCGGCCGGCACGCTCGGGCTCTCGGCCAATGGCCGGCTCGACGGCGAATTGCAGATGACCGTCACGGGCCTTGAGCGCGTGATCCCGGCGCTCGGCATCGAGAAGATGCTGGAGGAGGGCGTGCCGCAGGCGACGCTTGACCGCGTTGCCCCCGGCGTGAAGTCGCAGGATCTCAATAACCTCTTCGGCGCGCTCGACCGCGCCGTTCCCGGCCTCGGCAAGGTCATCAAACAGAACGCCAATGCCGGTGTTGCGGCCGGCATCAATTCGATCGGCACCGAGAGCACGCTGGAAGGCAAGAAGGCCCGCAGCTTCCCGCTGAAATTCGTCGACGGCGCCGTGCTGCTCGGCCCGGTCAAGGTCGGCCAGATCCCGCCGCTGTATTGATATCCCGTAGCCCGGATGGAGCGAATCGCAATCCGGGGCAAACCACGCTGAAAGAGATCCCGGATTTCGCTTGCGCTCCATCCGGGCTTCTGTAACGGGCCTTGGTTAGTCAATCCCTTTTTGCGTCATCCGCTTGCCGGGAACCTGCTTCTGTACGGGATCAACGCGATGGTCGTC
>NZ_JADPKS010000105.1 GCF_023074175.1 Bradyrhizobium sp. 139 | reverse complement strand
TCGAACCCGTGATCGGCCATCTCAAAGCCGAGCATCGAATGGGCCGAAACTATCTCTGGTACCGCCAAGGCGACGCTGCCAACGCCATCCTCGCAGCCGTCGGCTACAACTTCCGCCGCCTGATCCGCTGGCTCAGGCTTTTGTTGTGCCAGATACTCCTCGCCCTTATGGCAACGATTCAACCCGCTCCGGCTTAAAACCGGCGTTCTTCACGGACGACTAGAGAGCGCGTCCAACTCCAAACGCCACCATCACAAACCGCCGCAGCAATGCGGCGGTCATAGGCAGCGAAATCAGTGGCCAAGACAGCTGATAGGCCATCGCCGTAAATGGCGATGCGACTGCCATCAACCTCCGGTCGACCGGACAGATAATCGAAACAACTCGACAATAAAAACTTCGAGGAACCTTCGACGTCGTCGTTAGATATAACCAGGACGGACAGGCGCCGGCCAATCACCACAGGTAAGAGCCGGCCGAGCAGCATCGCTCCTGTTTCTTCTTCGCTGCTAACACAAATGACTGCCGGGCCGGGTGAGCTTGGAGTAGTGGCAGGCAAGTAGTAGGCTAGAAGTTCGCCCCCGTCGCTGCACGCAATCGGCACGCTCTCCACCCTGTGGCCGAGGGCCGATCCGATTCTCTGAACGCCAGTTTCGACTTTGGCTGAAACGTCTTCATCTAGTGAACCGCTATAAGCAATTAGCCTCCTGGCGACCTCGAAGGCAGTTAGTGCGCTAAGCCAAGCTTCTGTGGCTTTATCCAAGGCTCTCCTGTGTATGTTGAGATCAGCAAGACGGCAATAAGCATCTCCAGTTTGCGTCCATGTTGCGGCCCACCTCTGGCGATCAGTTTCCGCACAGCCCTCCTCCGTCGGTAAACTGTCCAAGAACGCCGAAGCGTCCTGGCGTGCGGACGTGAGATCGCCCCTCACATGAGGCCAAGCACGAAACTCCATCGATTCGCCCCTCGTAGCCTTGGGTCGGCATGCAGTCGTACGGCTATGCGTGTGGAGACCAAAGTATCGTTAACTAGCTGCTCCTCACGCGTTGGCTTGCTTTCATCTCCCTATGACAAAATGCTAACAGGAGCCGATCGCCGCAATTTCCCAATGGAGGGCCATCAACTCCGAAATTCTGCGCCACCGGCCACTTGCGCGATTTTTATGTGCATCGAGCCGCGACTGTTCACGAGCAAAAGATGACAAGGGATGTGGGCGCCGGTGATCGCTCCGCCTAGAAGCGAATCGCGCGACCTCCAGCCCAGCGTTCGAATGGCAGTCTTTTAGAACCGCACCTGCCGATCTGCGAGTATGCAGTCGGCAGAAGCGTCGTTATCGATGTGAAAACGGCAGTTCTTCAATCGACCTTTGCGTACGGGTTCCGAGATCTTTCAAAGCTAGGCAGGCAAGTCGAAGATACCGAGATCGGGGCAAGCTGGCTCTCGTACACGTCTGCAGCGGCAGACGCTAGCACAACAATGCGTCGTGTACGGATGATTTGCGGCACCGTACTCCGAAGAACCCTAAACAACAGTGAGCTGCGTCGCTGGCGATGGCCTGAACACACGAAGCCGAAGAACACCGCGCCCACATCGGTCGAATGCTTGATAGTGTATCACGGACGATCGCCGGAGCGCGTTTGTGCCGCTGGTTGACGGCAGCGCGGCCTGCGGGCATCCCGCCACGGCGACAACGCCAAGCTGGACGCCGAGCTATGCAGGAAAGTGGGTGATGACGGAATGAGATAGGCGGCGTATCGAGGCGGGTGTCGAGCCTGCCAGAACCTCTCAAGGAGAGCGATACGCCACGAACGAGACTAGCAACATTGTCCCGCTTCGTCAGCCCGACGAGATCGATGATCCACTGACCAATATCCTGCGAGCTGGTGCGCGGCAGCTTCTGGCGCA
>NZ_JADPKS010000048.1 GCF_023074175.1 Bradyrhizobium sp. 139 | reverse complement strand
CAGCTCTCTCGCCAAGGCATCGGCTGATCCTCCCAGCCGACAGAGAACTGTCACCTATCCATCCGGTCTAGTGTGTTACCTATCTATCCGGTCTGGACATCGCGCCACCTTCTCCCACAAGGGGAGAAGGAAGAGAGTCGCGACCCGCTCCTGAACTAAGCCACCGCCCGCCGACCGATGATGGCGAAGCGCAGCTTGCCGGAGATGAAATCGATCGCCGCGACCGCGACCAGGATCATCAAGATCAGGAACGACACCTTCTGCCATTCCAGCACGCGGATCTGCTCGGCCAACTGGAGTCCGATGCCACCGGCGCCGACGATGCCGATGATGGTGGCCGAGCGCGTGTTGGATTCGATGAAATAGAGCACCTGGCCGGCGATCACGGGCAGGACCTGCGGTAACAGGCCGAACCGGATCTCGTGCAATGCGCTGCCGCCGGAGGCGCGGATGCCTTCGACCTGCTTCTGGTCGGCGCCCTCGATCGCCTCCGAGAACAGCTTGCCGAACGCGCCGAAATCCGACACGGCGATAGCAAGCACGCCGGCGAATGGGCCGAGCCCGACCACATTGATCCACACCAGCGCCCAGATCAGCGTATCGACGCCGCGGATCGAATCCAGGAAACGTCGCACGGGGAAGCGCAGGATCTTTGACGGCACCACGTTGCGCGCGGCCAGTAAACTGACCGGAAGCGCGAACAGGGCCGCGAGCGTCGTGCCGAGCAGCGCGATCGACAGCGTCTCGCCCAGCGCCTTCAGATAGACCGGCAGCGAGGAGCCGGGATCGGGCGGGATCATCATCACGCTGATCCAGCCAAGCTGACTGAGGCCGGCGAAGATGCGCGACGGCGAGAAGTCGAGATCGACGAAGCCGTAGACCAGGACCGCAAATGCCGCGACGATCATCGCCGGCATCGCAAGCCGCGCCGAGGCCGGCCGGTCGAACACATCCGGATAGCGCGCGCGAAGCTGCGCGGTGTCGATCTCCTGCGGCCTCGTCATGTCCGCGCCTCCTTGCCGAACAGGCGGCCGCGCAGCCAGCCGGTGGTGATGTCGATGATGAAGACCGTGACGATGATGGTGAGCAGGATCGCGCTGACGTCGGAGTAATAGAACTTGCGAATGGCGACGACGAGCTCCTGGCCAATGCCGCCGGCGCCGACGAAGCCCATTACGGAGGCCTCGCGGACGTTGATCTCGAAGCGCAGCAGCGCGTAGCTGGCATAGCTCGCCGTCACCTGCGGCACCACGGCAAAGCGCATGCAGGAAAGCCAGCTCGCGCCGGTCGAGCGGATGCCTTCGACCGGCTTCATGTCGGCATTCTCGACGATCTCGGAGAACAATTTCCCGAGCGCGCCGGTGGAGTGAATCGCGATCGCGAGCACACCGGCCATCGGTCCGAGCCCGAAGGCGATCACGAAGATCAGCGCGAAGACGATGCCGGGAACGGTGCGGGCGAATTCGAGCAGGCGCCGCACCGTAAAGCGCAGCCAAGGCGATGGCGAGGTGTTTTCCGCCGCAAAGAAATTCAAGGCAAACGCGAAGGTCGCGCCGATCAGCGTGCCGACATAGGAGATCAGCAGCGTCTCGCCCAGCATCTTCAGCCATTTGCGCCAGCCCCAGAGCCACTCGCCGGCATCGGTCCAGACCCGCTGGCCGTTGTCGAGCGTGAGGATGCGGTCGAAATAGCTGACGAAATTGCCGAAATGGGCGAAGAGGGTGTGCAAATTCACTTCCGCGCCGATCGCGGCGAGAAGCAGTGCTGCGGCGAAGATCACGACTCCCAACAGCAGGCGGAGCCGCTTGCGCGCGACCGCCTGATCATAGGCGGCGTTCAGCGCGGCCAATTGCTGCTCGGGGAGGATCGAAACCGCGACGGTCATATGGTCAGGGAGAGTGGCCGGTCAAAATCGGCATAGGGGGCGACCTTGTGGGTCGCTCCCCTGCCACACCACCCGGCATGCGGGTCCGCACCGGGCGGTTCGAGAAGTTGAGGTCATGAGAGAC
>NZ_JADPKS010000149.1 GCF_023074175.1 Bradyrhizobium sp. 139 | reverse complement strand
CCTTCCACCACTCCAAAATCAAATCGTTCTGCGCTACACTCTGTCGGCATCGGGGCGCTCCTTGGATCAGAGAAAAGTCGTTGCTGCACAACAACTTTCGCTGATTCGCGCCCCGGTGCGCCTCAACTCTGTGAGAAATGCGGGCTAGCTTAAGCGGCATCTTGAGCAAGGGCTTGCCCGGTTCCCGCGGAGGCCCTTTGCTCACGAGGCCCGACATAATTGGGCGTTGGGAGCGCCGCCGACTTGCAAGCGGCCAGCTGCCGAGGCAAAGGCCATAATAACATGGTGAGAATAAACCGCTGTTCCCGAGCCGCCAGCTTGGTTAAGATGGATGCAACGCGCCGTGCGGCCTGCGTTAGACAAAAACAAAGAAATCGGGCGAATAATGGAGCGGCAGCGAGGGATCATGGGCGTTAGCACCGATATTGAGATTCGGACAGCGTTTCATCAGAAGAAGCTGCGCCATTTGCATGCGTGCCCCCATACGCTTGTCCTGAATGAATTGGCAATCGCGCATGCCAGCGCGCGGGTCGATATTGCGGTTATCAACGGCTGTCTTCACGGCTACGAAATCAAGAGTGCTGCCGACTCGCTTTCGAGACTCCCCCGGCAGATTGGTTTGTATGAAGAATGCCTTGAGAAATTGACAATCGTGTGCGCCCCGAAACACGTCGAGGGTGTTGAAAAGATCGCGCCATCATGGTGCGGGATTATCGAGGCAAATAAAGGCGCACGAGGCGGCATTGAATTTAAGACGCGACGCTCATCTCAGAGAAATACGAATATCAAGGCTGATCGACTAGCTCATTTGCTTTGGAGGCAAGAAGCAATGGAACTTCTGTCTTCATTCGATCTTCCAGCAGCCCAACTGAGGAAGCCAAGAACAGAATTGTACAAAGAAATATCAGCTCGCTTTACCGTCTCGGAAATCACGGAATACATCAAGAAGGTCATGGTGGTCCGCCCAGCTTGGCGAGGTCCTCCAATACATGCATCGTGTGGTGGCTAATTGCGATCTCTTTCCAGCGTGTCTGATTGCTGGGTCCGTATCCCACTGCCTTCACAGCACACTGTTCGATGTACTTGTCGCCGTCTGAAAATGTTCCGCCGCGAAAATTGCCAGATTTAACGAGACTGTCGCAATGGGTGTGCATTTGGGCCTCATTATTCCTGAACGCGCCGCCCTTTTTTACAGTCCACTGATTTTTGTTCGTGTAAATGATTTTGCCAGCGGGCTTGATCATTCGCATATCAATCGCCACGAAGGTTGGATTGACGATTGTATAATCGCCGAAGTTCGGCGTGCGCATCGTGGGCGGAAGAGCTGAAAGCAGAGCCTGATAGAATTTCCAATCGTGCCGTTCGAGATCGCCGCCTGGCGGAGTGATGTCCTTGAGGGACTCCGGATACGCCGTGCCCGTGACAACAAAATTGCGGTAGTCGTGCAGGCCGCTAATCGAGGCGAGCGCAGCGGTAAGGGCACCCGCAAACGCCGGGTATGGTTCATAGGCAGGACTGCCGAGGTCGATAATCAGATCGGTCTGCGAGATATTGACCTTGAGGAAGGACAGGAGCGTGGCGACTCTTGCCGAAAAGTCGGGGCGCATCAGATGTTCCATCCTCACGCGCAAGGCGACGCCCTTGTGGTCTTTTGCTATCACGCCAGCAATGGCAGTAGCTACTTGCACCGAATGGTCTAAAGACGCGACCGGGACCGCATTTGCCTTATGAGTGCGCAGTTCGTCGAATACGTGCGTCGTAACGTCGAGCCCACCATCCATGATTGAGGACTGGATAGTGGGATCGATATCGACCCAAGCAGGACGCGATTTCCATTTTGTGTCGTATCGCTTCGCAAACGGTTCGACATGATTTTGAACGGTTTTCTTCGGAGCCCAAGTTTCAAAATCAAATTCGATGGGCGGAATAACAACGAGCGGAGCAACCCGATCTTTTGCGGCGTCGCTCAATCGGAATAAGGCCTGATATTCGGCTTGTCGCCACTTGAGCACAGGGACATACATATTTGCAGTGAGTTTCATAATTCGACCTCGTTAAACTGCGAACGCACGGTGTTCGATCCGACTAATTCATTTAAAATCGTATAACTATTGCGCTCTTTGCGGATTCTGCCTGCGATAATGCTCGGATGAATGCCAAGACGCTCAGCGTCATTCCGCACCGCTTCATTGCTAAGAGCAAACCGGGACAGGCACTGTTCCCACACCGAAGGAGGGATCAGTTTATCGAGGGCGAACGTATCCGCCTGCTTTTCCAGTTCATCGGATGTAGAGCCGTCCTCCTCATCGAAGAAATCAAACTTGAGACCATCGAAAAGATGTAAGAACACGTGTCCGAGCTCATGAAACAGCACGAACCAGAAATTATCGAGCCGGTCATATCGCAAGGTTAAAGCGACTACGGGAACGCCATTGTCCGACAGCATGGCTGCGCCGTCCAGATAAGTTCCGGGTAAATGGCGTTCGATAACGAGAGCTATGCCCCGCGTTGCCAGCAGTTCTCGCGCTTTAAAGGGGCCATCATCAAGTTTCGTCAGCTCAACAAGCTGGCCTAGCCACGTATCATCCAACACAAACGAACCAAGCCTGTTTTCGGCGCTTAGCTGGCGAGCCCTTGATAGAACTCGCGCTTGCCAACCGAGCAGTGCGTATTCGTTTGGCACGTTTCCGCTTCTAACCTTTTTTCTGTGTAAGGCCGACGCAAACTGCGGGCCTGCACCTTCCAGAAAAAACGCTTTTGCAGCATCGACCAACGTTTGTTTGGGAGCGAGGCTGAACCATTTCCGCTTCAGCATTTCTTTGAGAGGAAAGCGGCTCCAGGTTATATCGTTTGCATCCGCCCATGAGAAAATCGCACCCGAGCTGGTTGCTGCATTTCCTTCAAATGATTCCGATGCTTTAACGCCAAGCTCACCGGCAATTTCTACCAATCGGGCAAGGTTCGCGCCTTGATAATTCGTCGCTTCGTAGCGCTGAATTTGTTGAGGTTTCATATCAAGGCGTTCTGCCAGCTCGGACTGGCTGAGTCCTTGCGCGATACGTGCGCAAACAAGCATGCGCGGCAGTTCGCTGAGCGAGCACGTTTTCGCTAAACTGATTTGTCCGGATTTGAGCAGTTCATAATCCGTTATCTCGGAGTCGATTTCCGCGATCTGGCTGCGCAACGCATCTGCACCTAGCTTATCCAGCCAGGAGGACGCATTTTGGGAATTGTTCTCACTCGTCGCGAGTGCAGCCTTCAGTTTCTCCGAAGCTGTTTTGGAAATGCTAAGTTGCCGGTCGCTGTAAATCACGGTGTTGTCCTCCGCGTAAGCGTTGGATCGGTGTTCAGATCAATTGAAACGATCCCTTTACGGCCTCCTGTGAAGCGTTCATTTTGAAAAAAATCCAGAAAGGGCTGGCTGGGCGTGTTGCCCATCGTTGAGGGAAAATACTCCCCTCCGAATTTTGCTTTTTGAGCCTGCCGTAGATTCGAGAAGTCCCGGAACACCGGGTCGAGCTTTGCCGGATCGACTCCCGCGGGGTGCCAGCAGGCGTCGTAATCACCGGGTATCGGTTTTGCCGTGACGTAGCTGCCATCCAAGAACAGGGTGAGGCATCCCGCCGAAAACAGGCTCGCTGCGCCGACTTTAAAGCCCGCGAACAGATCTCGTCGCGGCTGATTGATCGCGAAAGTCGCTTCAACCTCGGATAGTGTTGCCGGGTGTATCCCGGGCGGCAGCACCTTCCAGGGCGCGCCAGTAAATGCAATCAGGCTCGGAATCATGTTACAACAATATTGTTGTAATGCCCCAGTTGTCAACCCTTTTCCCCGAGTGCGGAGAATACCGGGCTTAATCTCCGCATCATTGCGGAGATTAATCTTGCTCCTGCGGGGATTAGGTGGCATATTCTCCGCAAGAGGTGCGGAGAATGGCGACTTATCTCCACGAATTGCCCGAATGGCCCCATTTTACGTGGAGTCAGGAGAGCCTTGCGAAGCAGCTGGCCGCTGTCCGGCTGCGGCAGGGGCGGCTTATTGGCCGTATGCAGGCGCTTGGCTTCCGTCAGCAAGAGGAGGCCGTTCTAACGACCCTGACCGAGGACGTGCTGAAATCGAGCGAGATCGAAGGTGAAATCCTCGACAAGGACCAGGTGCGTTCGTCAATCGCGCGCAGGCTGGGGATAGAGGCGGGCGCTTTGCCGCAAGCTGACCGTAACGTGGAGGGCGTTGTCGAGATGATGCTCGACGCAACGCAGAAGTTTAAAGAGGAGCTGACTGCCGACAGGCTGTTCGGCTGGCATGCGTCGCTCTTCCCGACGGGCCACAGCGGCATGAGCAAGATCATCGTCGGGGCGTGGCGCGACAAGAAGTCAGGGCCGATGCAGGTGGCCTCCGGTGCCTACGGCAAAGAGAAGGTTCATTACGAGGCGCCCATCGCCGGACGGCTCGACGCTGAGATAAAATCCTTCCTTGAGTGGTTCAATGGTGAAGACAATATCGATCCGGTCATAAAAGCCGCGCTCGCGCATCTCTGGTTCGTCACCATCCACCCGTTCGATGACGGCAATGGCCGTATCGCGCGCGCTATCGCCGACATGTCCCTCGCCCGGTCCGAGGACAGCACGCAGCGCTTTTACAGCATGTCAGCGCAAATCCGCCTTGAGCGGAAAGCCTATTACGACATGCTGGAAGAAACGCAGAAGGATGGGCTCGATATCACGCCATGGATTGAATGGTTTTTAGGTTGCCTTGACCGGGCCTTCGACGGTGCCGAGAAAACTTTGGCAGGCGTGTTCCAGAAGTCGGATTTCTGGAAGAAACATGAATCCGCCCGGATCAATGAACGGCAGCGTGACATTCTCAATCGCCTGCTGGACGGCTTCGAAGGGAAGCTCACCTCATCCAAATGGGCGGTGATTGAGAAATGTTCGCCGGATACCGCGCTGCGCGACATTCAGGATCTTCTGGAGCAGGGCATCCTTGTCAAAGACGAGGGCGGCGGACGCAGCACGAGCTATTCGCTCTTACCTTCCAGTTAGCAAAGCCGCGCTCCCCCTGTGACAGTATCGATGTGACAAAGCTCTTTTTGGGGTTCGCCAAGCTCCGCCCAAGACAGTGTAGTAAGCAATGGGTTTGGTCCTGCGGTCGAAAGAAGAAACAAGCGAGGGTGGGGGAGGCGCGGGCTAATCAAGCGCAGTATCTTGCACCGCGGTACTGCGGTTGAAGTCGGGTAGGTCAATGGTCTACTTGGCGGGAGCAAATCGCCGAGCGGGGACGAGGAGTGTCAAGGTTGCACTGGCCCTCGTCAAAGCCACATACCAGTCCGTCCGGACGCTCATCGATAAAAAGTCATCCTGTTGGAAGGGGCGCGGTGTCGGAACCAAGCCGGGGCCGTTCGTCTTGAATCCGGCGTCAGTAGTGGAGTTCCCCCGCGATGGCCCCCCGCGCGAACTGGAAAGGCTTCCTGCGTCTTTCCCTCGTCACCTATCCGGTAGCGCTCTATCCGGCCACGTCGGAATCCGAAAAGGTCTCATTCAACCAGCTTAACCGGAAGACCGGCCACCGCATTAAATACGCCAAGGTGGACGCTGATACCGGCGAGGAGGTCGATGACGAGGATTTCGTCAAGGGCTACAAGGTCGACACCGACACCTTCATCGAGGTGACTAGGGAGGAGCTCGAGAACGTCGCGCTGGAATCGACGCGAACCATTGAGATCGACGAGTTCGTTGACCGCAGCGAGATTGATCCAAGATATCTGATCCGTCCCTACTATCTGCGACCCGACGGTAAAGTTGGGCACGACGCTTTCGCGGTCATCCGCGAGACCATCCGCGAAATGAACAAGGTCGCAATCGCGCGCGTGGTGCTGACCAATCGCGAGCACATCATCGCACTCGAGCGCTCGACAAGGGGCTGATGGGGACGCTGCTGCGTTATCCCTATGAAGTCCGGTCCGCAGATGAGTATTTCGACGATATCCAGGACGTCAAAGTCACCAAGGACATGCTTGATCTCGCCAGGCACATCGTTCAATCAGAAGGCGGGTCACTTCGAGCCGGACAAGTTCGAAGATCAGTACGAAACCGCGCTCATCGATCTCATCAACCAAAAGCGCGCCGGCAAACCCATCTCCGCGAAGGCGCGTCCCCGCGGCGAGAATGTCGTCGACCTGATGGACGCGCTGCGCAAGAGCATTGGAAGAGGCGCGGCGGCAGCGACAGAGGCACCGAAGAAGCCAGCCAAGAAGGCGCGCAAGGCGGCAGCCGGGCAGAAGGAAATGCTGATGCCGATTGCCGGCAAGAAATCGGCCAAGGAGGCTGCTGCGAAGAAGCCAGCGGCCAAGCCGCAGCGGAAGTCGGCTTAGCGTGTCGCGAAGCATCCCGTGACGACAGACGGTCTGAAGTAGCCAGCCGTCGCGCCTGGGACCTTGCGGTGTCCCGCAAGATCCCAAACCGCAAAATAGGAATGATATGGCTGCGCAAAAAAAGACTTCCAGGAGATCGACCTTGAGCGCAGGCATTCTGGCCTACCGCAAAGGTGCTCGCGGGCTCGAGGTGTTGCTTGTCCACCCTGGCGGTCCGTTCTGGCGCAGGAAGGACAGTGGCGCCTGGTCCATCCCGAAGGGCGAGATGGATGCTGCGGAAGACCCAGAGCATGTCGCGCGACGCGAGTTCGCCGAGGAACTTGGCCCCAGCGCATCGATTGGTCGGTTGCAGGCGCCAGGGGAGGTTCGGCAGCTAGGTGGGAAGCGCGTCATCGCATTCGCAGGCGAGGGCCATTTTGATTCGGCGGCGCTGGCCAGCAATACGTTTGAGCTCGAATGGCCGCCCCGAAGCGGCCGGCTGCAAAACTTTCCCGAAGTCGACCGCGCGGAATGGTTTGATATCGAGGTTGCACGGAAGAAGATGCTGTCAGCTCAGGTGGAGCTTCTCGATGGTCTCCTGGCGATCGAGGCTGTCGAGCACGCCGAAAGATGATGTTCAGGATAGGAGTCATTTCGGACACGCACGGCCTGTTGAGACCGGAGGCGGAACGATGCTTGGCGGGCGTCGATCACATCGTACATGCCGGCGACATTGGGCGCCCAGAAATCATCGACGCGCTTCGCAGCATCGCGCCCGTCACCGCCATTCGTGGTAACGTGGACAGCGGCGAGTGGGCCCGCGAATACCCCGACACGAAACTCGTGCGCCTGGCGGGAAAGTCGATCTGATCTACGTTCTGCACGACCTGAAGACGCTGCAGGTCGATCCTGGCACCGTCATTGACGTGATCATCTCCGGGCATTCACACGTACCGAAGATCGACGCGGTCGGCGGCGTTCTCCACCTGAATCCCGGAAGCGCCGGCCCTCGGCGATTCAAGCTGCCGATGACGCTTGCGACGCTGGAAGTCACGCCCGAGGGCATGCGACCGGAAATTCACGATCTCGGAGGCGACTGAATGAGCGGATCGCTATTTGCGCGCAAGTTCTCGTTCGCGCACGACATCCTTCGCCCGCTTGTCGGACCTGAGCCCTAGGTAGACGGGCTGGCGCAGTTCGCCCTTGCTGGTCCATTCCGCGAATTTGACCTCGGCAACCAGCGAGGGCCTGACCCAGGTCGTGTTGGCCTCGTCCTTCACTCTGGTGGAAAAAGGTGATTTCGCTGATTTCGCGGACGTCAGCTTCACGAGCTTGGCATGAAGGTCTTCCAGGACCTTGTGGCTGAAGCCGGTGCCGACATGTCCGATGTAGCGCCATGTATCGTCTTCCCGCACGGCGAGGACCAGGGCGCCGAAGAAAGGCCTGGTGCGCCTGGGCGCCGTGAAGCCGGCAATCACCACTTCCTGTCGCTTTGCCGTCTTGATCTTCAGCCAATCCGGGGTGCGACTTCCGGACGAATAGGCGCTCTCGGCGCGCTTCGCCATGACGCCTTCCAGGCCCTTCCGCTCGGCCTCGGCGAAGAATTTCTTACCGTCCCCTTTGCGGTGAGGGCTGAAGGCGATGAGCTTGTCGCGCGGCAGAATCGCCTTCAGCCGCTTCTTGCGCTCAAGGAGAGGCTGCTTGCGCAAGTCCGCTGCGTTCTCGAACATGAGATCGAAGGCGCAATACAGGAGCTTCGCTTCATGGCGCAGCGCGTTTTGAAGCAATTGAAAATGCGAGACGCCGTCCTTTCCGATCGCGACGAGCTCGCCGTCGATCACGGCGTCGCCCTTCACGCCCTCTAGCGCCTTGGCGACCTCGATGTAGCTGCGGCTGATGATCTTGCCGTTGCGGCTGTAAAGCGCAACCTTGCCCTTCCGGATTTCCGCGATCATCCGGAAGCCATCGTACTTGTCCTCGAAAACCCAGCCGGGGTCGTCGAACGGCGCGTCGGTGAGCGAAGCGAGCATCGGTTGCAGGTGCTTGGGCAGGGTCGACGTCCGGCTCGTTCGCGGGGCCAATCGTTTAGAACTCGTTGCGTAAGGCATGGACGTCCTTCAAGGATTAGGGAACGCTCCAGGGCCGCGCCATGTTCCGTCATGCGCCGGAGAAACCAGGGCGCGGGCATTGATGATCGGGAGAGCGGCGAGACAGATGGCGAGAACTACCAGACTTCGCTGGGCTTCTTCGATCAGGCGATCGCCGCGCCATCTATGAAAGCGGCTCTGGAAGCCTGGGGCGCCGACAGCAATCTCTTCCATCAGGGCGCGGCGAAGGAGAGCCACGATCCGGACATCATCGCCGCAATGATGGCAAAACCCGGCGTCGTTCTCAGGCGCCCCGTTGGCACCGACCGACCTTTCGGCGAACATGCCGAGCTGCCGACCGATCTTGGCGGCGGCGAACCAAGGAAAGCCGCCCGCAAGTCGAAAGGCCCAAAGGCCAAGAAGCGTTCCTCTCGCCCAATCGACAAGGCCGCGGAGCGGAAGGCCGCTCTCGCCTACGAACGGGAAGAGAGGCGCCGCGAGCTTGAACGGGCAAAGGAAGAGGCTGCCAGGCAGAAGGAGCGTGAACGCCGTCAGCAGGCGGTCAACAAGGCGCAGGCTGTGTTGGACAAAGCCGAGGAGGAGCACGCGAAACGAGCTGCCGCCATCGAGGCCGAGGTCGAGGCTCTTGAGAAGAAATCGCAAGCCGAACAAGCCCGCTGGGATAAGGAGAAGGAGCGATTGGAAGCAGCGCTGCCGCGCGCGGGGTTAGTTCTGTGGCAGGCCAGCCATCACCTTCGAGCGCTCATCGTTCGGGATCTGGTACCCGTGCTGCGGCTTGGTTCACGGCGGCGCGGTTCCGTCGGTGCTCAGGAGCGAGCTCCATGACGGCCCGATGTAGCTCGGCCGGAATCGTCAGCTGACTTTCCAAGGGCTTGTTGGCCCATTGCCAGAAACGATCGAATGCATCCATCACAGGTCCTCCCGCAGGCCCGGAAAAATGGATGTCGCACCTTTCCCTCGGCTGACTTCGCGCGATACTCGATCTCGGCCGGAAGCTTGGGTTCGACCCAGATGCCCTTATGGTCGATGCGCTTGGCATAGGGCTGGGTCTTTCGAATGAGGGGTTTAAGCCGCTTCTGCAGATCGGCGGCCGAAACCTTGTCAAAGCCGTGGTCGACCTTGCCGGCGTAGACCAGATCATCGCCTTTGCGTCGGCCGACGTAGAGCCCGTCCCACTTCGTACCATCGAGCGCGAAGCCGGCAATGGTCAGCGTCTCCCGCTGTACGCAGGTCTTCTTGACCCAGTCGTGCGTGCGTCCCGTCGCATAAGGGCCGTTCCGCACTTTCGAGACGACGCCTTCGAGGCCGACCTTACAGGCGTGCGCGAACATCTCGCGGCCGTCTATCTCGAAACTTTCACTGAACTGGATGTCGGTGCTGTTCAGAATCTTCTTGAGTTCGGCCTTGCGCTGGAAGAGCGGTAGTTTCCCGATATCCCGGCCGTTCAGATAGAGCAGATCGAACGCCATGAGCACAATGCTCGTCGACTTGCCCTTGAGCTCGTTCTGGAGGACCGAGAAGTCGGTCGTGCCGTTGGCGGCCGGCACCGCGATCTCGCCGTCCACCACGGCCGAGCTCGCTTTGATCCGCCAGGCGTCATGGGCGACCTTCTTGAAGCGATGCGTCCAATCGTGGCCGCGGCGGGTGAAGATCTTCGCCGTCTCGTTGGCGAGATGGACCTGGACGCGGTAGCCGTCGAACTTAATTTCGTGATCCAGCGTTCTCCCGACGGCACCTTCTCGATCGAGGTGGCCAAGGCCGGTTCGATGAAGCCGGGGAAGAGCGCCTTGACGCCGATGCCCGCCGGTTTTCGACGCTGAAACGCCACTGAACAACTCCACGCTACAGCCGATTCAAATTGGCACAGTTCGAATCGTTCCGGAACCTGCGAGTCCCTGTTGCGTTGCATCGATCTCACAACAGGAGGTAGGAGGTACCCATGGCGGCAGCGAAGAAGACGAAGACGGCGCGCGGGCGAAAACAGGACCGGGCGAGTGTGGCCGGCGGCCAAAAGTATGAGGTGGGGTACGAGTCCAAGAAGACAGGACGGTCGGCGTCAGCGGTCAATAAGGCTGTCAAAAAGGTCGGCAACAGCCGGAAGCGGATCGAGAAGCGTCTCGCGCGTTAGTCACCTTTGCTGGCATCGGTTGTTCAGCGTGTTGCCTAGAGCTCGGGCGGGCATTCGGGGCAGGTATCGCCGATCGAGTCCAGGACCTCGGTCACCGCGCCGGCAGCCGCGTGGGGCGAAAGACCCGTTGGCGGATCCTGGCGGGCGATTTCGAGCGCCTGCTCACGGCCGTGCGGATCTGCGCGGTCCTGCATCCAGCCGTGGTACTCACATTCGCGGATCGCGCCTGCCTCCTGCAGCACGGCTATCGCCCACCCCCGTACCGTGCGGATCGCCGTCCGCCTCTCTTTGGTCATCAGCATCGGGATCACTCCTCTGCGCGAGGGGCGAATCCTTGCAGCCCTCGATTCGTTCCGGCTGTTAGCACAGGGCAGGGATTCCAAAACGTCGGGGCGGGTGCTTTTCCACGCGTTCCATCGTCCTGTGCAAAACCAGCTACGATCTTGTCTTCCTTGTCCGCGTCGCGCATGACAACTTTCAGCGCCTCGTTTGGTAAAGAGCGCTGCAGCGCCTTGCCTCCTCCCAAAGGGGCGCGCTGGGACGAAATTTACGCGCTTTGCCGGCTGAACAGCGGGCCATCCAACGCGACCGGCGAAGTTATAAAGAATGACGGCGTCTGGAAGGTTTATGAATTCACTTGTCCGATGGACGCGATTCTGCTCTGGGCTCGCTCCGAGGGACGCTGGCGGCGCCGCACGGAGTTTCACGATCCGAGCGGCCCGAGAGCCTGCCGGCGCTGAAGCCACTCGCGAACTGGCCGAAATCCAATCCGCGAGATTTGCGGTAGCTACAAGGTCATTGGAATGCGTCGAACCTCTGTCGCATTGATTCTCGCCATTCTGTCGAGCTTGGCCTTGGCCGACGATTTTGTCGGACAGGCTAGCGTTATCGACGGCGACACGTTGGAGATACATGGAGCGCGTATCCGGCTTTGGGGTATCGATGCACCGGAGAGCAGCCAGCTGTGCCGCGGCGAAGACAGCTTACAATATCGTTGCGGTGCGCAGGCCGCGAACGACCTTGACGCCTTCATTGCCCGCCGTCCCGTCAATTGTGTTCCAGTCAGCCTCGACCCTTATGGCCGAACGGTCGCGACCTGCTCGGTCGCAGGCAGGGATCTCGCTGAATGGCTTGTACGCAGCGGTCTTGCGCTGGATTGGCCCCAATACTCGAAGGGCAGGTATCATGAAGCTCAGCGCGAGGCTGAGCGCGCGGGCCGAGGACTCTGGAAGGGCAGCTACGTCGAGCCGTGGCTCTATCGTGTATGCATCCGCGCAAGCGGAAGGCCGTCCGCCTGTTCGGACGATGCAAATGCCCATCCTTGATGCGATTCCAGCCAGGCCCAATCCACAACGTAAGTTGGCCAATTACCGCACTTGGGCAGGCGGCTCTGGCGCGGTTTAGGCGACTCACGCTACCCATCATTCCCAATTACCTCACCGCACAATGGGAATGAAATGGTTGCAGCCACCCGTGAATTGCCGGCCTCTGGTTACGCGCTTGAAGTGGACGGCCGGCTCAAAGCCGAATTTGCAACCAGAGACGGCGCCAGGGCAGGCGGAGAAGAACTAAAGAAGCGTTTTCCCATGCTTCAGATCAGGATCTATGACGCCCAGACGCATGCGCGCGAGGAAATCTAGGTTCTCCAACTCCAGCCTGGTTGGGTTCTTCCGCTTGCGCGCGTGCGGCTCCGCCGCATCGGGCTCTCGTGAACCGAGCCGCTTTGCGTCTCGGCCGTGCGGCGTCGATCCCTCGCGCAAACACTGCGGAGCTCCTCGCCGGGGGCACTCGGGAAAGGGGCTCGCCTTCGGCGATCGCTATCACTGCCCCTGTCCCGGGTGCCGCTGTTAACCGGTCTCGTCGCTGCACTCGGACCCGCGTGTCCCTTCGGGTCGCTATGCTCACGCTCTCCGGGTGCCATTTTCCGCTGAGGCGATGCGCCATTGGCACACGCCAGGTCAGGGCCTGCGGCCCTGATCTCGATGCCAAGCCCCAAGACGAATCGGACCGAAGCCGGGCCGCTCCGTAGATTTCGCACTCTCTCGCGGAGAGGCTGAGAGTAAGAGTTTCGCGCGGTTTTGCCGTGACGGGTTACGGGCTGCGAGAGAGGCTCGCGGCGCCCGTCGCGGAGATCCGCGATGTCCAGACATTATCCTCGGGCACGATCTGGTGAGGACCGGACGAACCTTTATGACGACGTCACCAACAAGATCATCGCCGAGCTTGAGGCCGGCCGCGTGCCGTGGGTGCAGCCATGGGGCACGGCGGCGGCGAAGACGCCTCTGGCCCTGCCAAAAAGTGCCGCGACCGGCCGCCAATATAGCGGGATTAACATTCTCATCCTCTGGGGAGCCGCCACGGAGCGCGCATACACAGGTCAGAACTGGCTTACCTTCCGCCAGGCGCTGGCGCTCGGCGGTCACGTCCGCAAGTGTGAGCGCGGCACGACCGTCGTCTATGCCGACCGCTTCGTGCCGGCCGACGAAAAGCGCCGCGCACATGAGACCGGCGAGGAGGCACAAGCTGTTCCGTTCCTCAGGCGCTTCACGGTCTTCAACAGCGATCAATGCGACGGCCTGCCTCCAGAGATCGTAACAACGGCGCCGCCCCCGCCGCCAGGCCTGATCGAGCCGCAGGTCGAATACCTGATCAAGGCGACCGGCATCGACTTCCGCATCGGCGGCAACCGCGCCTTCTATGTGCCGACAGAAGATTATGTGCAGGTGCCTCCACCGCAAGCCTATTTCGACCCGATCAATTGGCATCGAACGGCCCTCCACGAGCTGGGGCATGCCAGCGGCCATCCATCCCGTCTCAACCGCGACTTGTCGGGTAGCTTTGGCACCAGGAAGTATGCTTTTGAGGAGCTGGTTGCGGAGATCTCGTCTGCGTTCGGTTGCGCGTCGCTCGGTATCGTGCCCACGGTGCGGCATGCCGATTATATCGGCTCTTGGCTTGACGTGCTGCGCGAGGACAATCGTGCAATTATCCGGGCCGCTTCCCAGGCCAGCAAGGTCGCCGATTATCTCCTTGGCTTCCTCCCAGAACCACTAGTTGACATGACGACGGAGGACCAGCAGGCGGCGTGACGTTCTGCTCGGTGGCCGCGGGCGCGAGAGTGAGAGGGTAGGGGCGTTTCCGCGACGGGTTGGAGGTCGAGAGAGAGGCTCTCGGCCGCCCGTCGTGGAGAAGCAACATGACGAAGGCTGTCAAAAAGATCACCTTGTCACCCTCGCGTGATATTCCGTTCAACAAGCTGGTGCTGAGCCAATCCAACGTCCGGCATGTGAAGGCGGGCATTTCCATCGAGCAACTCGCCGAAAGCATCGCGCAGCGTACGCTCTTGCAAAGTCTCAACGTGCGGGCTGTTGTGGACGCCGAAGGCAATGAGACCGGCATGTTCGAGGTGCCGGCCGGCGGCAGGCGCTACCGCGCGCTGGAACTTCTCGTCGAGCGGAAGCGCATGGCGAAGACGCAGGCCGTTCCTTGTATCGTGCGTGAGGGGGGCATCGCTGAAGACGACTCGCTCGCAGAGAATGACGAGCGGGTAGGGCTTCATCCGCTCGATCAGTTCCGAGCCTTTCAGACCCTGAGTCGCGCCGGCATGTCCGAGGAGGATATCGCGGCTCGGCATTTCCTGACGCCGGCTGTCGTGAAGCAACGACTCCGGCTGGCGTCCGTGTCGCCAAAGCTGCACGATGTCTATGCCGAAGACGGCATGACCCTCGAGCAGCTCATGGCCTTCTCGGTCACGGCGGATCACACGCGCTAGGAGCAGGTCTGGGAGAATGTCAGCCGATCGGGCTATGATGAGCCCTATCAGATCCGGCGAATGCTCACCGAAAATACCGTACGCGCGTCTGACCGCCGCGTGCAATTCATCGGGCTGAATGCTTACGAACAGGCTGGTGGCGGTGTTTTGCGGGATCTGTTTGAGCACGATGATGGCGGCTGGCTCCAGGACGTAGCTTTGCTCGACCGTCTCGTTACTGAGAAGCTCAAAGCCGAGGCTGAGACGATTGCAGCCGAAAGCTGGAAGTGGATTTCGGTCGCCGTGGATTTCCCCTACGGCCACGCGGATGGCCTGCGTGAGGTGGAGGGCAAAACTGTCGATCTCTCCCCGGAGGAGCAGATTACCATCGACGCCCTCGAGGCCGAGCAGGCCAAGCTTGAATCCGATTATCAGGATGCCGACGAATTGCCCGATGAGGTCGATCAGCGTCTCGGCGAAATCGAGGCGGCACTGATCGCATTCGAAGACCGGCCGAAGATTTACGATCCGGCCGAGATCGTCCGCGCCGGCGTCTTCGTTAGCATCGATTCCGAAGGGCGCCTCTCGGTGGATCGGGGTTATGTCCGGCCGGAGGACGAGGTGCCTTTAGCCGATCCTGATGTCGGGCAGAGCGCCGATACACAGTCGATCGAGGGGAAGGCGGCTGGCACTTCCGTCCAGCGCACGGTCATCGCGGTGGCTGGCAGCGCTGCTGACGCGGAAGAAGATGATGAAGACGCGACGAAACCGCTGCCGGATCGGCTGATCACCGAGCTGACGGCGCATCGCACGCTGGCATTGCGGGATGCGCTGGCAAATAATCCGGCCATCGCGTTCCAGGCGGTGCTGCACAACTTCGTGCTGACGGCCTTTTACCGGTTCGCATCGTCCGGGAGTTGCCTTGAGATCGGCCTTCGCACGCCGACCTTTCCGGCTCAAGCGCCTGGCTTGAGGGAAAGCGCGTCCGCGAAAGCCGTTGAGGCGCGGCATGAGTCCTGGAAGGCACGTTTGCCGAAGGACGAGAGCGATCTTTGGGATGCTCTTTCAGCCCTCGATGGCGACGTACAAGCATCCCTGTTTGCTCACTGCGCGTCATTTGCGGTCAACGCCGTCTATGAGCCGGCCAACCGCTACAATCAGGGCCACGTCTCCGCTCAAAGCGTCCGCACCCGGCTCGACCAGGCAGATGTGCTGGCGCGCGCTGTCGATCTCGACATGGTTCGAGCGGGCTGGAAGCCTTCCGTCGATAACTATCTCGGCCGGGTCACCAAGCCTCGCATCCTGGAGGCGGTGCGGGAAGCCAAGGGCGAATCCTCCGCTCAACTGATCGATCATCTGAAAAAGGCCGACATGGCCAAGGAGGCCGAGCGCCTTCTCGATGGTTCGGGCTGGTTGCCGGAACCGCTGCGTCTCTTCGACTCCATCGAATCGTCAGTGGATCAGGAGAGTGAAGCGGGCCCGCTGCCCGAATTTCTCGGCGACGACGAGGACCAGGAGAACGCAGGCGACGATGATCCGCAACAGCTCGACGCGGCTGAGTGACACATCGACCGGGACGGCTCCGGCCGTCCCGTTGTTGCTTGGGGCCGGTGTGCAGCGCCGTCCCCCTTCTTATGGGCGAGGCTTAAGAGGGAGAGTTGGGCCGGGAAGGGTTTGAATCGCCGTGGTCTTAAGGAGAGCGCCGGGCGGTTCGACCCAATCCTGCTCTCCGAAAGAACCCCTGTCATGACCGAATCTATCGCCGGCGGCGCTGCCGCCGCGCCGCTTTCGATGCGCGCAGCTGCAACTCTCACCTCCGCCGCCGTCAGGGCCGCGCGACAACTCATGATTGATCTCGAGCGCGGCCGTCGCATCGATGCCGCTGTCCTGCGTAGCGCCATGGAAGCCGCCTTCGGCGCTTCCGACGCCACTGGCGTCTGGAACTGGAAGACCGCCTATGATGTCTGCGAGGCGGCAACCGTTCTGTTCCTTCGCAAGTTTGGCCCGGCTATCCGTGCCAAGGCCGACTCGACGGCCGCGATGCTGCCGATGCTCGCGAGATTGGCCAGTCTCCTGCCAACCCACACGCGGCGCTCCGAGGACAGTCAGGCCCTTCAACAATTCTCGACGCCGATCTCGCTGGGGCTCGCCGCATGCACCGCGGCCGGCATCACGCCGTCAGACCGGGTGTTGGAGCCCTCCGCGGGGACCGGCTTACTGGCCATCTTTGCCGAGCTCGCCGGCGGCGCTTTGGTACTGAACGAGCTGGCTGAGGCCCGCGCCGCATTGCTCGATCAACTGTTCGCCAAGATTAAGGTCACGCGGTTCGACGCCGCCCAGATCGATGATCACCTCGAACCGGGTGTCGTACCGAGCGTCGTCTTGATGAATCCGCCGTTCTCGGCACTAGCAAACGTCGATCGACGCATGGCGGACGCGGCGCTCCGGCATATCGCCTCAGCCTTGGCGCGGCTCTGCGACGGTGGGCGTCTGGTCGCCATCACCGGCGCAACTCTTGCGCCGGACAATCCGGCATGGCGAGATGCCTTCGTTCGCCTTCAGGAACGCGGGCGGGTGTTGTTTTCTGCCGCCATCGACGGCGCGGTTTATGCGAAACACGGAACGCAGACCGACACGCGGCTGCTCGTGATCGACAAGCTGCCCGCCGTAGACCCGAAAGTCTTTCCGGCCTCGCTGGGCATGGCGGGCGATGCCGCCACGTTGCTCGACTGGGTGAGCCGGCATGTGCCCCCGAGACTGCCCGTTGCCACCCCCGTCATGGTCGACGCCATCAGGCGCCCCGCGACGCTGCGGCCGGTCGGCGCCCTTGCGCCACGGCCGTCGTCCACTTCAAAAGATGGTGCGCCAGAGGGCGTGGAGCTCACCTACGGGGCAGTCGAGTGGACGCCTCCGGAAGGCGCCCGGCTCACCGATGCGCTTTATGAGGAATACGCATTGCAGGCGATCCGTATTCCGGACGCGCATGCGCATCCGACCAAACTCGTGCAGTCCGCTGCGATGGCCTCCGTCGCGCCGCCGAAGCCGTCTTACCGGCCACATCTACCGGCCAACCTCGTGCCGGATGGCATCCTGTTCGATGCCCAGCTTGAGAGCGTCATCTATGCCGGCGAGGCGCATTCCGAGTTTCTTGCGGGCTCTTGGACGGTCGATGCGACCTTTGATGTTGTGGCGGCCGCACGCGACGATGCAGAAAATGCTGTCCGCTTTCGGCGCGGCTGGTTCTTGGGCGATGGCACTGGCGCGGGCAAGGGTCGGCAGGTCGCCGGTATCCTGCTCGACAACTGGCTGAAGGGCCGTCGTCGGGCGGTCTGGATCAGCAAATCCGACAAGTTGATTGAGGATGCGCAGCGCGATTCGTCCGCGCTCGGTATGGAGCGGCTACTCGTGACGCCGCTGTCACGTTTCCGGCAGGGTACAGCGATCAGGCTTTCGGAAGGCGTCCTATTCACCACCTACGCTACGCTGCGCACCGACGAGCGCGGCGAGAAGCTGTCGCGCGTGCGGCAGATCGTCGAATGGTTGGGCTCCGACTTCGACGGAGTGATCGTCTTCGACGAGAGCCACGCGATGCAGAACGCGGCAGGCCAGAAGGGCGAGCGCGGCGACCAGGCGGCCTCTCAGCAGGGGCGTGCGGGGCTGAGGCTGCAGCACGCCTTGCCGAATGCCCGCGTCGTCTACGTCTCGGCGACCGGTGCCACCACCGTGCACAATCTGGCTTACGCTCAGCGGCTGGGATTGTGGGGCGGCGCCGACTTCCCGTTCGCCACGCGCGCCGAGTTTGTCGAGGCAATCGAGGAGGGCGGCGTCGCGGCCATGGAAGTGCTGGCGCGTGACCTCAAGGCGCTCGGTCTCTACGCGGCCCGCTCGCTCTCCTACGAGGGCGTCGAGTACGAACTCGTCGAGCACCAGCTCACGCCGGAGCAGGTTCGCATCTACGATGCCTACGCCGGCGCGTTCAGCGTCATCCATAACAATCTCGATGCGGCCATGCGGGCCGCGAACATCACCGGCGAGACCGGCACGCTGAACGGCCAGGCCAAATCGGCGGCGCGATCCGCTTTCGAGAGCACCAAACAGCGCTTCTTTGGTCACCTCCTGACCTCGATGAAGACGCCGTCGCTGATCCGATCGATCGAACGCGATCTTGAAGCCGGCCATGCCGCCGTCATCCAGATCGTCTCGACCGGCGAGGCGTTGATGGAGCGGCGGCTCGCCGAGATTCCGACCGAGGAGTGGGGCGACGTCCAGGTCGATATCACCCCACGCGAATATGTCCTCGACTATCTCGCCCATTCCTTCCCGGTCCAGCTCTATGAGCCGTTCACGGACTCGGAGGGCAATCTCTGCTCCCGGCCCGTCTATCGCGACGGCCAACCGGTCGAGAGCCGCGAAGCTGTCGCACGCCGCGAGCGTTTGATCGAGAAGCTCGCCTCCTTGCCGCCGGTCCGGGGCGCGCTGGACCAAGTGATCCAGCGCTTTGGCACTGACATAGTCGCAGAGGTAACAGGCCGCTCACGTCGCATCGTTCGCAAGGGCGAGCGGTTGGTCGTCGAAAACCGGGCCGGCTCGGCTAACCTCGCTGAGACCTCGGCATTCATGGACGACGTCAAGCGGATCCTCGTGTTCTCCGAGGCGGGCGGTACGGGCAGGAGCTACCACGCCGAATTGTCGGCCCGGAATCGCCGCCTGCGGGTCCACTATTTGCTCGAGCCCGGCTGGAAGGCGGACGCCGCGATCCAGGGGCTCGGCCGGACGAACCGGACCAATCAGGCGCAACCGCCGCTGTTTCGTCCCATCGCGACGGACGTGAAGGCCGAAAAGCGCTTCTTGAGCACGATCGCCCGCCGTCTCGACACGCTGGGAGCCATCACGCGCGGCCAGCGCCAGACCGGAGGGCAGGGCCTGTTCCGGCCCGAGGACAATCTCGAAAGTCAGTACGGCCGTGATGCGTTGCGTCAACTCTACACGCTGCTCGGACGCGGCAAAGTCGAATGCTGCTCGCTCGAGAGGTTCGAGGATGCGACCGGCCTGAGGCTGACGGATGCCAACGGTCTCAGGGATGATTTGCCGCCGATCACGACCTTCCTGAACCGGTTGCTGGCGCTCACCATCGAACTACAGAGTATCCTGTTCACCGTCTTCGAGCAGCTATTGACGGCTCGGATCGAGGGCGCGGTCGCATCTGGCACCTATGATGTCGGGCTGGAAACGCTCCGCGCCGAAAGCTTCGTCGTTACCGACCGGAGCACGATCTATACCCATCCGGGCACCGGCGCCGAAACCCGTCTGCTCACGATCATCCAGCGCCAGCGCAATTATCCTGTGAGTCTGGATGGTGCTCTCGCTCATCTTTCCGATCCCCGCGCCATCCTGCTGATCAATGAGCGCTCGGGCCGCGCCGCCGTACAGCTGCCAGCCCCGAGCTTCATGCTCGATGACGGCGAGATCGAGCGGCGCGTCCGCCTGATCCGGCCGATGGAGCAGCATAGCGTTCCCTTGAAGATGATGGCGGAAAGCCATTGGGCCGAGGCGGATCGTAAGCGTTTTGCCGCAATCTGGCTGGCGGAGCTTGCCGAGATCCCAGCGTTCACGGAAAGCACGATCCACGTCGTGGCCGGCTTGCTGCTGCCCATCTGGAAGCGTCTGCCAAACGAATCGACCCGCGTCTATCGGCTGCAGACCGACGCGGGCGAGCGGATCATCGGCCGCAAGGTCTCGGCTACCTGGGTCGCGAACATCCTTGCGGCGGACGCGCCGGTGTTGACGCCGGACGCTGCCTTTGCCGCGCTCGTGGAGGGACGGACCGTCCTAGAGCTTGCGGAGGGGCTCCAGCTTCGCCGTGTCCGCGTGATGGGCGCACATCGCATCGAATTGTTGGGCTTCAACGACACGATGCGCGATCGCCTGCGGGGTGACGGCCTCTTCGGAGAGATCATCTCCTGGAAGCTGCGCATGTTTGTGCCCACGGACGCGAGCGGTGTCGAGATCCTGTTGAAGGTGCTCGACCGCTATCCAGTCGAGCGTGCCAGTGAGCGGGAGGCCGCCTGATGCTACGCGATGCGTCCGAATTGGCACGCCGCCTCGCGCGCGAGGCCGAGGCGGTGTGCCGACACTATCTCTCCAATGGGAAGCGGGCGGGGGGGTATTGGCTGGTCGGCGACGTCCACAACACCCCCGGCCGCTCGATGTTCGTGCGGCTCCAGGAATCACCGAAGGGCCCGGCAGGCAAATGGACCGATGCCGCGACCGGCGAGCATGGCGATCTCCTCGATGTCATCCGCAAAAGCCTGGGATTGCGTGACTTCCGCGAGGTGGCCGAGGAAGCAAGACGCTTCTTGAAATTGCCTCGCGCTGAACCGGAGCTCGCTTCAAAGTCCGTCGGTCCGGCAGCACTGGCCGGATCGCAAGAGGCCGCCCGTCGGCTCTTTGCAATATCCAGCCCGATCGAGGGGACCGTGGTCGAGACTTATTTGCAGGGGCGCGGAATAGCTCATGCGCACCATGATGGCAGCTTGCGGTTCCATCCACGCTGCTACTATCGGCCGGACGAGCACCAGCCGACCGAGACCTGGCCGGCGATGATTGCTAGCGTCACGGATCTCGATGGCAGGATCACCGGCGTACACCGCACCTGGCTCGATCCGGAAGGCTTCGATCGCATTCGGATGGGCAAGGCTCCGATCGATACGCCACGACGCGCGATGGGCGATCTCCTTGGGAACGCGGTTCGCTTCGGCGCGGTGGACGATGTGCTCGCTGCCGGCGAGGGCATTGAGACCATGCTGTCGCTGCGTTACGTGCTGCCGACTATGCCAATGGCGGCTGCGCTTTCGGCCAATCACCTCTCGGCCATAGAGCTGCCGTCTAGCCTGCGCCGGCTCTATATCGCCCGAGACGCCGATGCCGCCGGCGATGCGGTGCAGGCGACTCTCAGCCAGCGCGCAGCAGACGCCGGCATTGAAGCCATCGCGCTGTCGCCCCGGCTGGGCGACTTCAACGAGGATCTGCACATCTTCGGTCTCGATGCCCTCCGAACAGCCTTGCGGCTTCAGCTCGTGCCAGAGGACGTCGTTCGCTTCCTGCACTCGTCGACGGCGGCCGCGGAATAGCTCCCGCTCTTCGATCGCCGTCGATGGGACGGTCATCGGCGAGGCCAATACCGGAAGAGGACGCGACCTCGGCCTTCTAGAGGGCGATCGGACGGCAAGCGGCCCGGGCCGGCAATGGCTGCGTCCGGCTATTTTCCGCCGCGCGGCGGCGATGTGAAGACACATCATACGCTTGGCCAGCGCGCTTTGCATCGCGAAGCAAAATAGCCGGCCTGCGCCATCCTCCGCTGCCGCTTCGGCCCTTTCGGGTTCTGGCCCGTTCCGCCTGCCGTCAGAGGATCGCCACGAACGCCGCGATGGTCGCGGCCGATCCGGCAAAGGACCTCTTCCCATGACCGACCATGACGACATCGAACCGCCGCATGCCTCATCTCCGACCGACCGTGTCCTCACCGAACTTCAGCTCTTCGGCTATCGACCCTTCGACGACCAACCCGATCCAAGACCGCTTCCGGAGGGCAAGATGATCGCCGGCGCCGTCGCCGATATCTTCGACGCCCTGGTCGCGACCTTGAGTGACACGCGGCTTGAGCCGGACCTTGACGATCTGCTTTGGTCGACCGTCAACCTGTTCCATCGTGCCGTCGACCGCATCGAACGCCAACTCGATGACAACGAACAGGCACAGCACAAGAGCCAGCGCGAGCAGAATGGCTCGGAGGTGCGATCTGTCGAACTCGAGCGCCTGACCGCCGAAGGCCTCACGCTAGTCGAACGCCGCAACTGCCTGGAACTCTTCCGCGACCAGGCCATCGAACAATTTCAGGTCAACACCGGCGCATCCTGGCGCCCGCGATCGGGATCATTGGTCAATCACCGCACGCTCACCGCGGCAATGATCGACTCCCGCGACTTCATTGCCGCCAAACGCCGCGCCGAGACCGAGGTCTTGTTGCCACCAGGACCGAAAATCGCACTCACCGGCGGGCTCGACTTCAATGACCACAACCTCATCTGGGATCGCCTCGACAAGGTTCATGCCAAGCACCCGGACATGGTCCTCCTGCATGGCGGCTCTCCTAAGGGCGCCGAACTGATCGCCTCCAAATGGGCGACCAATCGCAAGGTGCCACAGATCGCCTTTAAGCCTGACTGGACGAAGCACGCCAAGGCGGCGCCGTTCAAGCGCAACGATGCGATGCTCGAACTCCTGCCGATCGGCGTCATGCATTTCCCGGGCACGGGAATTCAGGACAATCTCGCTGACAAGGCGAAGCGGCTCGGCATCCCCGTCTGGAAGTTCGGCGGCGCATGAACGCCGTCTACTCGCCTCCAAGACGACCAAGATGGAGTTGCGCGCCGCAACTCCGCCTCGTTTCGATTTTACGTCCGAAGCCGCGCCGCGGTGGTGGTGGAGGCGCGACCAATACGTCTGTGCATTGGAGCCACCGCCATGCTCGCTCTTGGGCTTGTCCTCAACACGCTCGGCATCGGTTTGTTCTGCTGGCTGATCTTTGCGCTGGCGGTCTATGCCTTGCCGTTTTTCGTCGCACTCAGTGTCGGAATGTCGGCCTTTCGTGATGGCGCGGGCGTCTTCGGCGCATTGCTTATCGGAATTGTTTCTGGCGCGCTGACGCTTGCCGCTGGTCAGCTCGCCCTTGCCGTTAGTCGGTCCTTGACCTTGCGCGTCGCGATCGCAACCGTATTCGCGCTCCCTGCGGCGATCGCCGGCTATCATCTGGTGTTTGCCCTGTCGCAGATCGGGGCGCCCTCGCTGGCTTGGCGCGAGGCCTTCGCTTGCGCAGGTGCGGCTTGCATCGCCGGCACGGCATGGGCGCGTTTGACCCTTCCCGCGAGGACCCGCCCGTCGGAGTCGGCCGGGGTGGTGGAGAATGCACATCGACCAGTTCTTACAGCCGCCACGCACGAGCGATGAGGCTTCGTCGCCATCAGGTCCAGCAAGCTCGCACAGAGATCAGGTTGAACGAGAGGGCGTCGAGCTTGAGCGAAAAGTAACCGCGTTTCTCCTCGAAGCCTGCAAGCAAGCCCCACCAGTCTCTGTCTGGCCCGCATAGCTGCGGTGGGGCGCGCCGCGCTCGATCATTTCTGCGGGGACGATACCGCCCTTTGCGGCAGATTGTTTCTCCTTCTACGCCGACCCGTACCGACCTCTTGCCCAGCACACCGAGATTCGCCAAGTCTTCTCCTTAAGATTGCGGTTCAGCACGCGGACGCACGTGGCCTCTTTGATGGCTTGATCTGGCCCAAGAGCGGCTGCGCCTCGATCGTCTGAGCCGCAACGCCGTTGATTCGACTTTCTTCCCCTGGGCTTGCGCCCATTCCTCGCGAGACAAGAAAGTCGCTCCAACGGCGTCCTCCGCTGCGCTCCGGCCCGCCAGCGGGTGCGTCGCCGATCGTCTTCGGCCTTTAGATCGCCATCGAGGCCGCGGTGGTCGCGGGCTCGAAACACAAACAGGAGAAGTAACATGGCTAACATCGGTTCGTTCAAGAAGGTCGGTAACGAGTTTCACGGCGAGATCGTCACCCTGAGCCTTCAGACCAAGGGCGTCCGCATCGTCGCCGAAACCAACCGCTCCAGCGACAACGCGCCCAGCCACCGCATCTACGTGGGCCGGGCGGAGATCGGGGCAGCCTGGTCGAAGCGCTCCGAGGAGGGCCGCGACTACCTCTCGCTCAAGCTCGACGATCCCTCATTCAACGCACCGATCTACGCGAACCTGTTCGATGACGAAGGCGGCGAGGGGTACACCCTGCTCTGGTCGCGGCCGCGCAAGAACGGCGAGTGAGACTCGCTCTAAAGCCCCGCCCGAGTTGATCGGGCGGGTTCCTTTTGGAGCCTAAAGTCGAAAACATCAACGCTGCCGCTGCATCGGCGCAGTCGATTTTCGTGATTTCGCATTCTAGAGCTCGCAGTGCCACTACCGATCTGGGTGGTCATAAAGTCGCTCTTACGCAGCAGTGCTATTTCTTCTTGGAACGTGGCTCGCCGGCTTGCGACCCCTAGCCGAAGTCCTTCCGGTGTCGTCGCTCCTCTGGGTGGCTGAACGGAGCCTTCAGATAAGTGAACACCCAGCGTCTCGGCCAGCCAGTCGAGAAGATCAATTCTCCGGTTCTCAGATTGCCTCTCGAGGCTACCCATATATGAGTGGGCACTGCCGGCAGTGTAGGCACGTGGCTCTTGGGGCATCGAGGCGTTGCCGATGCTGGCGCCAGTCATGCGGAGCGCGTCTGCCTCGCCGCTGCGCAACCGTCTACTGACCTTGCATCGGGCAGCAACAGACAGGCACCCGATGGTTGGTGTGCTGTAGTGCGCATTCAGGGAGCGCAACATCACCTTTGGTTCAAAAAGGCGCCGCGGCCAGTGTCCCGAGCCACAAGTCCGCAATCGTAGATTTGCATTAGATTTGCGTCGCTGTGCCAAGATGGAGGGTGTAGCAGGGACGGAGAATGTGATGGCGGTCCGGCAACTTGCGCCCCTGACATTGAGCGATGGCGAGCGTGCCGAACTGAAGTCGCTGACGATGAAGACAGCGCAGGCGCTGGCTCTGAGAGCCCGGATCGTTGCTGACTTGCGCGGAAGGCGGTCAGAACAAGGAAGTAGCGGCCAAGCTGGGCCTTGACAGGCGTCGGTAGGCGGCGGCGTTTTGTGGAGCGGCGTGGACGGGCTGCACGACGAGCCGCGCTCCGGGCTGCCCGCATCGAAGCGGCGATCGTGAGGACATTGGAGAGTTGCCCTGAGAAAGCCATCCATCGGAGTTCCCGCGGCATGGCGAAGGCCAGCGGCCTGTCGGTGTCGACCGTGCAACATATCTGGCGGGCCTTCGGGCTCCAGCCGCACCGGACGGAGACCTTCAAGCTCTCCACCGATCCAAATTTCGTGGCCAAATTGCGCGACGTCGTGGGCCTTTAGCGTCTGGCCGCCGGAGCACGGTGTCGTTCTATGCGTGGATGAGAAGTCCCAATCCGGGCGCTGGACCGCAGCCACCATGCTGCCGATGCGTCCCGGCCAGCCGGCCCGAAGGAAGCATGACTACAGAGGACATGGCACCACATCGCTGTTCGCCGCTCTCGACATTGCGACCGGACGAGCCATCGGCGAGTGCTAGGGAGGTCACCGTGCTCCCAAATTCCGTCAGTTCCTCGACGAGATCGAGGCCGCTGTGCCGCGCGAACTCGACGTCCATCTCGTCATGGACAATTACGCCACGCATAAGTCCGCACTGATCCAACGATGGATGGCTAAAAGGCCGCGCTGGCACGTGCACCTGACCCCACCAGTTCGTCATGGCTCAACCAGCTCGGGCGTTGCTTCGCTCTCCTCCCGGATAAAAAGATCAGGCGCGGCGCAGCGTCGCCGCCTTCCGGGCAGAAATCACTTCGTTTATTGATCGACACAACGCCGATCCCAAACCCTTCCGATGGAGGAAGTCCGCCGATCACATCCTTGCCTTCATCGAACGCTTCTGCCGGTACAATGCCCTGACAAACACGATGTGATGTTGCGAACTTGTTCAGGACAGGGCCTTCTATGCCGCCGAACTGCCGCTCGATGCAGACCTTGAAGTCCGTGCCCATGCCTCTTGTGTTTCCGCTTCGGTCCTCGCTTGAGTGGAGGCTCAAAGCACGCGGCAGTCTGCATCGGACCGAGCATGTGCCGTCATGACAAGGCCCGCTGTCCACAGGCGGTCGGGAAAGTTCGGGACAAAGTGCGGCGTGAAATCCATCGAAGAAGGTGGCCAAGATGCAGGATTTAGCCGTGAACACGCGCCTCATTGCATTAAGTAAGATCACAGAGTTGTTATAGGTCAGCTTGAGCAATCACGCGCGCGGTCGAAGAAAGCATGTTCAGGGGATTGATATCTCGGCGAATCTCGGAGCGTCGATCCTCATTGGGGGCCCCATTCTAGTAGCTGTGCAACCGAGCGCAAGGTCTAGGCGAGATGGAAGAGGTATTTTGTACGAAACGCTCCACTGAAGCCGAGACACCACACTAAGGTGGGAAACGAGATTGTTTGTTCACTATGTACTGTGTTTGTCGGAGCAAATGCGACCAAGTCTGCCATTGCGTCTGCTCGAGGAGGGGCACGACCACTCGGCGGGGAGTGAGCTGGCAAGCCAGCCTACCGCCCGCGTGAACTGGGGAAAAACTTCATCTGGGGATGCCGGCGGGCTGAAGAGTAAAGCGATTAGATAATCTACGTGAATGGGCAGCGCCTGGGGTTGATCGCTGCAGGAGGGGCACAGGCCGATCCTCTAATGAAAGCCAAAGCGGTTGTGGGCGTGAAGCTATCGGTCCGACTCTACTTCATCGAGAGCCTCATCTGGTGCTTGTAGTATGCTCATTCGGAAAACTGGTGCAAACTTTGCGCGAACGCGGCCCGTGGATTTGGATCATGCCTCAATTTCGCCGGGACGGTGAGATGAGCAAATTCAGCCAGGAAAACGTACTGAGCGTCCATCACTGGACCGACAATCTCTTCAGCTTCACCACGACCCGGAATTCGTCGTTCTGCCTCCGTAGCGGTGAATTCACCATGATCGGGCGCAAGGTCGACGAGAAGCCGCTGCTGCGGGCCTACAGCCTCGCCAGCGCTCATTACGAGAACCGGTTGGAATTCTTCTCGATCAAGACACCGGATGGTCCCTTAACCTCGCGTCTGCAGCATCTGAAGGAGGGTGACGAGATCATCGTCAGCCGCAAGGCGACGGGGTCGCTGGTCATCGATAATCTCGAGGACGGGCGCAATCTGTATCTGATCGGCACCGGCACCGGGCTTGCGCCGTTCCTGAGCGTGATCAAGGCTCCCGAAACCTATTTGCGATTCGAGAATGTCGTGCTGCTGCATGGCTGCCGCCGCGTCGCCGAGCTCGCCTATGGCGAGATGATCACGGAAAAACTGCCGCGCGACGAACTGGTCGGCGACTTCGCGCGCTACCAGCTGATCTATTATCCGACCGTGACGCGCGATCGCTTCTGTAACCGCGGCCGGGCCACCGATCTGATCGTTTCAGGCAAGCTGTTTGCCGATATCGAACTGCCGGAACTGGAGCCGCAGCATGACCGCATCATGATCTGTGGCAGCCCCGGCTTGGTGCGCGATGCCCGAGAGCTATTGGTGGCGAAGGGCTTTGTCGAAGGAGATCAAGGCAAGCCGGCGCAATTCGTGCTCGAAAAAGAGTTCGCAAAACGAAACAGGTTCGTCTTCGGAGAAGGGGGGCACATGAACTATGACGACAAAGTACGAATCGCCATGAAGCATCGACGATGACAGACGAAGAGCGCGAGCTAGAGCGCTGCAAGCAAGAAATTCTTCGTCTCACACAGCTGGTTGTGTTTCTCAAACGGCAGATTGTGCAGCTTTCTGAAATCGTCTTACGCAACGTCGTAAAGAGCGTCGGGGGCGGAAAGTCGGAACGCTCGTGAGTCTGTGTGCGACGCTGAAGTAGCGCGCTGTTTCCCAGCAGCATGGATCCCGCGCTTTGGGCGGCGGGGAGCGGGGCCGTCGTTGCACTTATCGGGGCCGGGCTCTCAATTTTCAGTCGGAAGCGCGGTGCATATGAGGACTAATGTTTAACCGTGACGGTGACTTTTGGCCTCAACTTGCGGCCGCTTTGCTTGTCGCGTTGTCCCTGTTCAGCATTGGTCAACTTCTAACAGCGGCCAATCTTGAGCTTTCTCTTAACCGAGGATGAGAAAGCATCGGGTACGGTTTTTGATAGCTTGCGCGCGCCAAAGCGAAAGAGTGGCGGAGCGATCAAACGAAATCCGCTACGGGGCCAGCCGGAGAACATGGAGTTGCAATAAAGTCATCTCCTCTTATGCGGATTTGGCGAGACAAGGCCGGGGCGATTTCAATTGGGTGCGGCCTGATTGCGGCCGGGATTTCTGCTACTGTTGGCCTTGCGCTGACTGTTCTTGGCACCAACCGCAATGTAGCTTGCCGTTCTTCACCTTCGCCGAACTGTTCGACGCGCCAGCTCGAGAAGTTGGATCTCGTACCTGAACCCAGCAATAGTAGGAAAGGCGAATGACCGTCAGCAAGTATCAGTTCAGGCACGAGCTGCGGCTGTTGATCGACACGCAGATCAGCTCCTCGAGCACGTTCGAAGACTACGTGCTGGTCACATGGGAGCTGGAAAAGGCGAAGAACAGGCTGGAGCTGGACGCTGAGAAATTCCCGGACGAGGAGGTCGACGCCTGTGAATTATAGCGCCGGCCCGAGCGCTTAGCACTCGTTGATCAATCCTCTGGCGCAGGCTGTGTTGGAATGGTAAAGCCCGCCTTTAGGCAGCCTCTTATGACCATGGTCTTGAAGCCCGAATTTCCGGGTCCTCATAGAAGAATTGCCGGGTAAACGGCTCATGAGCTTGCTATTTGGTGCGCAGTATAATCGCGAGACAGGCGCAGTGTGATCAACGCGCTCCGAAGGAAGCGCGCGAATACCTCTCACACGAGCTTGACGATCCTCCTCGACGCGCCGATATGCGCGAATCTGTTCGATGACGAAGGCCGCGAAGGCTGCACCCTAGGCGGAGCTTCGTGTTCAAGCCATGCAGCAACTGCGGAGTAACCGGAAACAAGCGTCTGGCCGAAGTCCTTTCACTTTTGCTTCGGCGTCTTGGTTTGCTCTTTGCAGAATTCCTCATCAGGCAACACGAGATCGACGAGTTCGAACAGCGTCACTACCGTGGGATTGCGCCGGCCACGCTCTAAATCGCTGATGTATTGTTGAGTAAAGCCGGACACCTCGGAGATCCGCGTGCACGCTTCACGTCGGTTGTGGCGCGATATCACCGGCCGCGCCCCAGGACCCCCTTTTGTCAGCTTTCGGCGCAGCGACGCGAACGATTGGCCTTGGCGCTGTGCGCGCTCGATGGGCACTTGGATGGCGCTTCTTATCGCGTCATCGCCGAAGTGCTGTTCGGCCGAAAACGCATCCCTGAACGCGCCTGAAAAACCCATGAGCTGCGCAGCCGGACCATCCGCCTGGTGCAAGCCGGCTTGGCGCTGATGCGCGGCGGCTATCGCGCATTGCTGCATCCCTCATCTCGCAGGAAGTAGAGCAGGGGTGCCGAAAACCATCGGTCCATCTTCGGCATCCCCCTGAGCACTCCTACTCCGTCATGGTGACCGTCGACGCGCGACCGAACCCGGTCGCGCTCCAGACGACCACGGAGCCTCGCAAATGCCCGATCCGAACGCCGGCTTGCCGCCGCGATACCTGCGCACGCCCGAGGCGGCGCGCTTTCTCGGACTGTCCGGTCGCACCCTCGAAAAGCACCGCACCTATGGCACGGGCCCGACGTATCGGAAGCTGGGCGGCCGCGTTGTGTATGCGCTCGAAGACCTGACGGCGTGGGTTGACCGCGGCGCCAAAACGTCCACCAGCGATCCTGGCGCAGGCACAGTCCTGCCTGCGAAACGGCACACGCCGATTCCGTATGCGGGCAAGGAGCGGCGCTGACCTATGCCCGACCGTCATCATCCGTCGCACCGCGCTGTCGCTGCGCGCAGCCACCAGCGGCAGGCGGTGCAGTTTTGTCAGCTGCAGCCGCATGGCGTTGCGCGCGTCGAACAGCGGGGCGACGATCGCTTCCGATTCTCTCTTTCCGGCCATGATCTCGCGCACCCGCGCGTCAAAACGGCCGACCGAGATCTCGCCGACCTTGAGGCCGAACGAGCGCAACAGGTCGCGGATCATGTTCTCCATGCCCAGCATCTTGCCGCGCATCGCCTTGCGCCCGACCAGCGGCGCGCGCAGCGGCTGTGCGCTCTCCGACTTGACATGAACCGTACGGAACCAACCGGTCCGCATCATCTGCGCAATGCATTTGGCGTTACGGTGGGTCTTGTTCAGCATCGCGTTCAGCGCCGCCTTGGCGTGCCGGCTCTCGAGGCAGATCACGGCACGGCCCTTTTCGGAAAGCGCCGTGAACAGCCAGGCGCTGTACGAGAACGCTTCCAGGCCGACGCGCTTGAGGTGGATTCCCTATTTCGCCAGGAACAGTTCGATCGCGTCCGGATCGGTCTCGAGTGTCCTTCCTGGACGACGTTATTGTCGCCGTCCACCACGCAAACATTCGTTGCCTGCAGCGACACGTCGAGCCCTGCATGAAATTCCGTCGTTCGTCTCTACCATTCGCCGCCGGAACGCGCCGCCCGTTCCGTTCCCGGATTGTCGCGAAGCAACATGTCCGCGATCCGGCCGGCGAGGGGACACAAGTCACTACCTCGGAAAACCTGCAGGTGCTTTCGATTCCTTCTAACGAATTGGAGCCTCGCCGATGTGGTCCTTTGCAGCAGGATTGCTGCAAGCCTTCGGCGACCACGATCCATCGAAGCGTCATTACAGCCGTCCTGCCGACGCAAAGGCTTCTCGCACGATGCGCCGGTGATAGCCATTCTCGGCACGTCCAAAATCCCTCTCAACAATATGGAGCAGTCAGGTGAGCGACCTCACAACTGTTGAGCTCTTGTGGCTCGAGAAGCGCATCGAAAATCGAATCCGGTTCGGTAAACCTGCATCAGAGAAGATCGTTGATCATCACCGGCGCATTCTCTCGTTTTTGCCTGGCAGCATCTTCGCGTTCGTGCGCTGGACGTCCAACGACTTCGGAACTATCCTGTCTCGGATCGACATTTTACGCGCCGTCGCGCCAGGCCAGCGATACTCAACCGTGCCTTGGGTCAGCCCCGGCGGCGAAAGCCTGCTGCGATTAGCTGGTTGGCCAAAGGTCGAACGCGTTCTCCAGTTGATCGACTCCGTAGAGTCACTGGGCATCGATCCTGCCGATGCAGCCCCCGAGTATTGGCATCACGCCCACAACCGTCTTTCTGTCAACGAAAAGCCACGAGCTTATACCCGTGCACGCCACCAGGCGTGGCTCCATCGGCGCAGGATGGCACTCTGATGGGACGGTTGGGGAACATTCTTGCGATGTGTGGGGCCACAATGCTCGCGCTCTGGCCAGTCAACAACACCTCACCATTGTACATCTGGAATGCCTCGGACAGCGTGCCGATCGGGGTCTATCGCTTGCAAGAGGCCGGACCATTGTACGTCACTGAGCTCGTGGCGGTTCGAACGCCAGACCCGCTCGCGACTTTTCTCGATCTCAACGGCTATTTGCCAAGCGGCCTTCCAATGCTCAAGCGTGTGCTGGCGCTGCCCGGCCAAACCGTCTGCAGAACGGGCCTCGCAATCATCGTCGACAGCATACACATGGGTGAGGCAAGCGAGCGCGATCGTCGCGGCCGGCCGTTGCCGGTCTGGCAGGGTTGCCGGGTCATTGCTGAGGGGGAAGTGTTTCTCATGAACTGGCAGTCGGCGGACTCGCTAGACGGCCGATATTTCGGACCCCTGCCGAGATCGGCCGTCATTGGGCGAGCGCTCCCGGTGTGGACCAGAGAGAAGTGACAATGCCGGCTCTCCCCTGTTGGCCTGTCATTTCTCCATGCGGCCGGCAACATCGTTCCTCCGTCTCGGCCAGCTTCCTGAGAATCGGCGCGCATAGCCCCAGGATCAGGCGGCTTCAAGGCCGGCTGGGAGAAACTTTATACTTGGCGGCAGTCCGCATAAGGCGATGTGGGGCCAGTGCTTGCTTTTTGGGAATTCTGCTGACGTTCGGACCGCCCTCGAGCGCCAGCGCGGAGGTCGCATCGCGGGCACCAACTGCGCACTCCATAACCCTGCTTCGCAGCGTTGCATACGCCGCGTTCGTGACCGAAGCCTCCCACCGGTTCGCGATCCCGGAGCGTTGGATCGATGCCGTGATGCAGGTCGAAAGTGGCGGTAATGCGCACGCCATATCGCCTCGAGGAGCGCTCGGGCTGATGCAAATCATGCCCGCGACCTGGGTCGAACTGAGCGCTCGTCACGATCTCGGTATCGATCCGTTTGATCCGCGCGACAATATTATAGCTGGGGCAGCGTACATCCGCGAGATGCTCGACCGGTTCGGATGGGGAGGGTTTCTAGCAGCCTACAATGCGGGACCGAAGCGGTATGACGAGCATTTGGCGACAGGTCGATCGCTTCCAGAAGAAACGCAAACCTATGTAGCCAGACTAGCAGCATTGATCGGAGTTGAGCAACGCAACAGCCGTGGTTCGGCCGCCAGAAACGTCGTCCTGTGGCAGCAAGCTCCAGTTTTTGTTGAGCGATCTGGCAGCTCGTCCGCTGCCGACAATTTTGCATCAGGAGTGCGCACAATGAATTCGTCAAAGGCAGCGCCTAAAGCTGTTGCCCGTGCACTTGTACCTCGCGCGACGGGGCTGTTTTGGCATCGATCAATCAAGGTGCAGTCTCCATGATAGCAATCGGATTTGGTCGCATGGCCTCGAAGGTTCTCGCATGTTTGATAATGGTCGGGAGGAAGCAGGGGGAGCCGACCGCCGACGGCAGGATAAAAGCCGCAAGGTGCGGCCGGTCGGTCGTGCGAGAAAGTGTACCGATTTCAATGATCGACTAAACATTGCGGCGACTCGGAGCAAAGTTCAGCTTTCCCCAAGGCGCTGTTCTTACACGCTTTTCGATGCCTTGCGGCGGCCGGAATGACGCGCGACGATGATCTTCGGATCCGTCCCGGCCGTATCCGTTCCACGCGCGCGCCCCGGACAAAGCCATTTCTGGCGCAGGTACTCACAGCCGCTCAGAAGGCCGGCGGCCTCTCGCGAGGCAAGGATGGCCACGGCCGTAAGTTTGGACGCGGCCGCGCCGCGAGCATCGCCGCGGCACGGCTCCTCAATGCCCGCGGCCGCGGCGCTATGGTCAAGGCGCGGGTGGTGCGGCGGATGCGTTCGCCGGGCGCGTTGCGCAACCATATCGGTTACCTGCAGCGCGACGGAGTCACACGCGGCGGCGCTCCGGGCAAACTATTCGACGCTGCGGGGGATGATGCGGACGGTCGCGCCTTCGTCACGCGTTGCGAGGGTGACCGCCATCATTTTAGGTTCATTGTCTCGCCTGATGATGCTGGTGAACTTGCCAGCCTGCGTAGCTTCACCCGGGAGCTGATGGACCAAGCCTCGCGCGACCTTGGCACACGGCTTGACTGGGTCGCGGTCGTCCATTGGAATACCGAGCATCCGCACATTCACATCCTCGTGCGGGGCCGTACCGATGACGGTGCCGACCTCGTCATCAGCCGCGATTATATCGCTATGGGCTTACGCGCCCGCGCCAGCGACCTTGTCACGCGCGAACTTGGCCCTCGTTCGGAGCTTGAGATCCGCCAGAGCCTTGAGGCGGACACGACAGCCGAACGCTGGACCAGGCTCGATCGGACGCTTGCCTGGGAAGCGGGGACGGCGGACGGCGTTATCGATTTGAGGTTCGAGCGGGAGGCCGGGCGCGATCCATTGCGGGCAATTCGGATCGGGCGGATGCGGACGCTCGAGCGGCTCGGCTTGGCGGAACCTGGCGGCCCCGGGGTCTGGGTTCTGGCCGCCGATGCGGAGGCCAGGTTGCGCGCGCTTGGCGAGCGCGGTGACATCATCAAGCGGCTGCACAAGACCCTCACGCAGGACGGCGCCAGCCGCACCCCCGCATCCTGGGCACTCGAGGGCGAAACTCATGGCGAACCGATCGTTGGCCGTCTCATCGCGCGGGGGCTTGATGACGAGCTGAAGGGCACAGCCTTTGCCATTGTCGACGGCATTGACGGGCGCGTGCATCACGTGAAGCTTCCTGACGTCGAGGCGGCCGGCGATGGGCCGATCGGTGGGATTGTGGAACTGCGCCGGTTTGCGGACGCCCGTGGTCGAACACGGATTGCGCTCGCGGTTCGCTCGGAGCTCGTTCTGGACCAGCAGGTCGCGGCGGATGGTGCAACGTGGCTAGACCGGCAGCTCGTTGCGCGAGATCCTGCCGAGCTCTCGCGCAATGCGTTTGGCGCGGAGGTTCGTGCAGCACTTGAACGGCGCATCGATGTTTTGGCCGACCAAGGGCTCGCCCAGCGCGATGGCAACAAGGTCCGGCTAAGCCGCAACCTGATCGAAACCCTCCGCGATCGCGAACTCGAGGTCGTCACACGACGTCTCATGGTGGAAACGGGGCTTCCGCACTTGTCATCTGATGTAGGTGAGCAGATTTCGGGGGTTTATCGTCGACGCCTGTCACTGGCCTCGGGGCGCTTCGCGATGATCGAGAACGGCCTCGGCTTTCAGCTTGTGCCTTGGTCGCCTTCGCTCGAGCGGGAGTTGGGAAAACAGGTCAGCGGCATCGCCGGTCCAGGCAGCGTCGACTGGGACTTCGGGCGCAAGCGCGGCCTATCGCTCTGACCTGACGTCCTGGCGCTGCACTGCGCCCAATTGCAGGGCAGGGAAGACTTGGTTGCCTCGCGTGGACTGGTCGAGGCGGAAAAATGGGAGAGGAGCGATAGTGAGCAGCGAATAGCGAATGGAGGGTCCACCGTTCTGGAACTATCTCTTCATCGCCTCCCGGCTCGCTCGACCTTGGTAGCGCTCGATCATCGACTGGACGCAGCTGTGTGGAAAAATGCGCCGTTCACCCTTAGGTCGCTGAGACTCTCAACGGCTAAATCACACAGCAGAACCCTTCGAATCTAGATGGCCATCCCGTGTAGCGGAAACGGCATGGGGCCTTCGATTTTAAGTGATCGGAAGGTGTCTGGCTGTGGGATGACGGCGGTGACGATACTTCCTTGCGTGCTGGTCTCGGATGCCGATGGTCAGATGCTCTGCAGAAGACTCCGGCGCTTCGCGCACCGACCACCAGAATCCAGTTTGCTGGACCCAGTGCTGGGCGTGTCATCGAGCGGGCGAATAACGATTTCAACCTGCTCCATTTTGATCCGGAGGCATTCGCGCGAGGTTATCCGCGTAGGCAGGCCGGCGAGCAATCGGAGAGCTCCGAGCCCGCAAGCCGGCTTTGACAACGGATAGCCGAAGTGCAACTCGATTCGCGCAATGAAGATTTGGCAAACGCCAGTTCGCCTGTCCCGGTTCCAGAGAGACCGCAACAGCTGACGTACAACTTCCAAGCATCTGGCTGGCCAAGGGCACCAACAGGCGACCGGCTGGAGGAGGACTCGCTCGGTACCGATGTGCGGGAGTATCTAGATGACCGTCGGCCCGGCAATGTCGTCCCATCGGAAATAAGCTCCTGCCGGGACGCTCCCCGCATGATTCTTGTACTCCGCGAGCCCCGCCTCCCGCCGATTTAATCCGGGAACGCCCGCCTCATCGACAACGCGTTGTGGCACGCCGCACTCTCTCTTGATCGTGCGCACTTGACGGAGAGCTTAGGGCAGGCGCGAGCTAGCCTTCCGGGCATCTATAACCCGGAGCCTCGCTTCGCGAAGGCCGGCCGGTTCGCCTCGAGCGGCAGCACGGTACGAGTTGATTGTCGCATCATCCAAGCGCCTATCACGCGAAGCTGCTTGGGACGGTGCTTTGAGGTGGCCTGTTCTACGCGAGGGATCTTTTTCGGCCCAAACGCGGCTTGCCGATCTGACCCGCCGATCCCTCCGCCAGGGCGCGCGCGACTACGAGACGCATAAGCCTCTGATTGTGGCCAACAGGTCGATGGTGTCGATATCGGCAAGCCATGTCTGCGACAAAAATCATATGGCATCAGGTGATCCTGGTTTGCCTAATCGCGCTCACCTTCGTGTGGGCAGCGACCGAATGGACCGCTTGTCAGCTTGCGTTCCAGCCGCAGCTTGGACCGGCCTGGTTCAGATTAGGGGCCTGGCCCGTGTACCAGCCGTTTGCCTTCTTCATCTGGTGGTTTGAATTCGACGCTTACGCGCCCACGATATTCCTCCAGGGGGGCGCCATTGCCGGGAGCGGTGGGATCGCGGCAATCGCCGCAGCAATGGTGCTTTCGGTCTTGCGCGCGCATGAGGCTCGCGATGTCACGACTTACGGATCAGCGCGTTGGGCCGATACGCGCGAGGTCAAACGGGCGGGGTTGCTAGGCAACGATGGCCTTGTGCTCGGGCGTTTCGATAGTCGATATCTTCGCCATGATGGGCCGGAGCACGTGCTCTGCTTCGCGCCTACCCGTTCGGGTAAGGGAGTCGGCCTGGTCGTTCCGACTCTTTTGACCTGGCCGCGTTCGGTGATCGTCCACGATATCAAGGGTGAGAATTTCCAGTTGACCTCGGGGTGGCGCGCGCACCTTGGAGATGTACTCATGTTCGATCCGACAAACGCGGCAAGCGCCGCCTACAATCCCCTTCTTGAGATTCGCCGTGGTGATTGCGAAGTACGAGACGCGCAAAATGTCGCGGATATCCTGGTCGATCCCGAAGGGGCGCTCGAGCGCCGCAATCATTGGGAAAAAACCAGCCATTCTCTGCTCGTCGGCGCTATCCTGCATGTCCTCTACGCTGAAGCTGACAAGACACTTGCCGGGGTTGCCAGATTCCTTTCGGACCCGTGCCGCCCGATCGAGGCCACGCTGAATGCGATGCTTGCGACCCCTCATCTTGGTGATCGCGTTCATCCCGTCGTCGCTTCAGCTGCGCGAGAGCTGCTCAACAAGAGCGAGAACGAGCGGTCGGGCGTGCTGTCGACCACAATGAGCTTCTTGGGGCTTTATCGCGATCCGGTCGTCGCTAAGGTCACCGCGCGGAGCGATTGGCGCATTCGCGATCTCGTCGACAGACCGCAGCCCGTTTCACTCTATCTCGTCGTGCCGCCATCCGACATCGTCCGCACAAAACCCCTGATGCGGCTCATCCTCAATCAGATCGGACGGCGCCTGACCGAGAGCCTGGATCCCGACCGGCGCCGTCAAAAGCTCCTCCTGATGCTGGACGAGTTTGCAGCCCTTGGCCGCCTCGATTTTTTCGAGAGTCAGCTTGCCTTCATGGCGGGCTATGGCATTCGCAGTTTCCTGATCACTCAGAGCTTGAATCAATTAGAACGCGCCTATGGGCCGAACCACGCGATCCTCGACAATTGTCACATCCGGATCGCCTTCTCCACGAATGACGAGCGCACCGCTAAGCGCGTCTCGGATGCGCTGGGGACCGCGACCGAACTGCGCGCCATGAAAAACTATGCCGGGCATCGCTTAAGCCCCTGGCTTGGACACTTGATGGTGAGCCGCCAAGAGACGTCCCGTCCGCTCCTGACGCCCGGCGAAGTCATGCAGCTCTCATCGAAAGAGGCGATTGTGATGGTGTCGGGCCTCCATCCGCTGCGTGCCACCAAGGTTCGTTACTATGAGGACCCGCAATTTCAGAAGCGAATCTTCAAGCCCGCTAGAACAGGAACAATTCTCTTGTCCTCGCGCCCGGATGAGGACTGGTCAGGGCACCCAAGCCCTGCGCCCTCGATCGAACTGCTTGCGCCTCGGCAGCGAAAGCGTGGCGATCCGAATGGGGGGCTGCGGCGCGAGCCAGAATTGCCGCAGCACGAGGAGATCGAAATCAAGGCACCGCTCGCGGAACATGAGTTCGATGCTGGTCCCGATGAGCCCGACGCAGATGCGGTCCAGGCGCAAGCGCTAAGCCGCGCAATGCAGGGATTAGCGCGCGCGACCAGCCTCGACCCTGACGATGGCATGGACCTCTGAGTGGACCAAATCCGTGAAAAAGATTCAGCTCAGTGTCTACCTTGATCCGCAGACATTCAGAACCCTTGATGTCTTCGCGGAGCGTCGTAGCCAGCCCAAGTCGCTGGTCGCAGAGGCCGCGATCACGTCATTTCTTTCGCCTGACGATTCCGACCGACGCGAGGCGGCTATTGCCAAGCGGCTGGATCGGATCGCACGGCTGCTCGAGCGTCTCGAACGCAATGACAGCATCACGCTCGAGACGCTCGCCCTGTTCATTCGCTTCTGGTTGACATCGGTGCCGGCATTACCAGAACAATCCAGTCCAGCCGCTCGCGCCAAAGGCGCCGAACGTTATGATCGATTCGTTGAAGCGCTTGGCCGAAGGCTTTCCAGCGGATCAACCGTTCTGAAAGAGGTGAGCTTGGATTTGAACGCCGCAATTCCAGAGTAATTCAACAACCGCCGAGCGCGCGGGCGATGCAGGACTACAAGGGGATTTGCGAGGGTGCTCGCGCCGAGTCCATTTCGGCCCGCAAACAACGATAGAGCCAAATCGAACGGAGCGAGCGCGTTAGATCGGGACCGACGGCAGATAACTGAGGGTAGCAGGCCGCATGACATGAATGCTGAAATCTGAGGCGAGTTGACGTCCGGCCTCCATCCGAGCTGCCGCTCAATGGAGTAACGCTGCTTGCTTGAGCAAGCGGAAGCCTCTCCAGAGTTCCGGAAGGTCTTCTGAATGGTTGCCCTACCAGTTTTTGCGGATTGCGTCGCAGGTCCTCTGTGTTAGCAATCCACGTTGTACGGTCTTACTATGCGAACATGCTGTCGAAAAATGCGAGAACTTGCACTGCCCCACACTTCAGCAAACTGGTGCGACGTTATCCGTTTCCGTCAGATTTGCGATCAGGCAACGCCTGAGATCGCCTGCAATGTGTTTCCACAATTCCAAAGGAACGGAACTAAATCGTCCCTTTTCGATGGAAGGGACAACTGGGCCACGAGAAGCACATTGGCTTGGAGCCGTTTGAATGAGGCCCAATTCCCCCGGATGGCGACGATGGCCAAGCATCCTCACACCAAGATCAATCTGATCCGCTCTCTCGCCTCACGACAAGACGGCGTTACACAAGCAGAGTTGCGCAAGGCCACGGGATGGAAGCTTGTCCCGATGCCCCTGATCGCCAAGCGGTGCAAGATGAAGCTGATCACCAAACGTGAGAAGGGCAACGTCACTCGCAAGAATGGTAAGATCGCCAGCAAGAGCGGCCACTTCACCACGTACTACATGATGGCGCACGATTCGACTACGGCAGTAGCCGACGCGACTACCGACACAGTACGCAGAAAGCCTTATCCCTCGATTCATAAGCCAAGCGACGCGGAAAACGCGTCATGAGCCAAAGTCCTGCAGGGCATTGCGCAGCTATCTGGACAGCGAGGCTTGGCTATTGCCGCTTTTCGGGCTGGCGCTTCGAAGGAATGCGCGAAACTATGATAGCGCAATTCAATGCCAATGCCGAAATCGCGAAACTCGGCTCGCTCGCGGATACAACGCAGGACAGCTTTGACGTCTTAAGAGTCAATTTCCGTAGATCCTATTTCAATGTTCAGAACGCGTTGCCTCCCGCGCGCAAGCTAAACGCGATCGGCTTCACGGCTTCTTTGTCCGATCAGGTCAGAATCGCGGGAACATCGGCCGTATCGGCATCCAAGGCCGCACTATGCAACTTGACGCGAGCGCTTGGCGCCCAACTGATCCGCCGAAGCGTTCGGGTAAACGCCAAGAGCTCGGGCGTCATCGAAAGCCCGCTGTTTAGGAAGATCGGCATTACCGAGGGCAGCGTGCAAGAACGCGGAACGGTGCTGCTGGAGCAGATACCCGCGAAACACTTCGGTAAGCCACGGAAGATAGCGGCGCGTGAGCTTCCTCGCTTTGGGCGACGCATCCTACATCACCGGCATCGACGTGGCTGTCGATGGCAGACGCCCACAGCCCTGAGTCCAACAAGCCCCGATGGGCTCGAAGAGCCCCCGTGAGAGTCATCCGTCGTCCTCTACACCAGTTGCAGTGCAACGCTCGGATACTCACAATGAGCAGAAGAAGAGAATGAGAAAAATCGTCAAGGCAGCCGCCGTACAGATCAGCCCCGTGTTGTACAGCCGAGAGGGGACAGTCGAGAAGATCACCAAAAAGATTCGCGAATTGGGCAAGAAGGGGGTGCGTTTCGCCACGTTTCCCGAGACCATCATTCCCTACTACCCGTATTTCTCGTTCGTCCAGCCGCCCTTCACGCTTGCCAAGGAGCATCAGAGGCTGCTTGAGCAATCCCTTACGGTACCCTCTGCGGAGACGCATGCGATCGGCGATGCCGCCAAGGACGCCCAAATGGTCGTTTCCGTCGGCGCCAACGAGCGGGACGGAGGATCGATCTATAACACTCAGCTCCTGTTCGATGCGGACGGCACGCTGATCCAGCGTCGCCGCAAGATCACCCCCACCTATCATGAGCGGATGGTCTGGGGCCAGGGCGACGGTGCCGGCCTTCGCGCCGTAGACAGCGCCGTCGGCCGGATCGGCCAGCTTGCGTGCTGGGAACATTATCTCCCGCTGGCAAGATACGCCTTGATTGCCGATGGCGAGCAGATCCACTCCGCGATGTACCCCGGCTCGATCTTCGGCCCTCTTTTCTCCCAGCAAACGGAGGTGAGCACCCGACAGCATGCCCTTGAATCGGCCTGCTTCGTCGTCAGCGCAACCGCATGGCTCAACGCCGACCAACAAGCCCAAATTGCCAACGACACGGGCGCTGCTATCGCTCCGATTTCGGGCGGTTGCTTCACCGCTATCGTTGCCCCCGATGGTCAATTGATAGGCGAGCCCCTGAAGGAAGGTGAAGGAGAGGTGATTGCCGATCTCGACTTTATCGAAATCGACGGGCGCAAGAGAGTGATGGATGCAAGCGGTCACTACAGTCGCCCTGAACTGATCAGCCTCCTGATCGACCGGACACCTTCTTCGCACGTCCATGAACGGATTGTTCCTCCCAGGAGCGTGGCGGCTACCGGCCTTCACCGCGAGGACCGTGCTGCGGACGCCTCTTGAGAGGTTTTGGTCCTCCCCGCCCGAGCCGGAGATGGCGCATCCCCGCTTCGACCCGAACGGCCGAAGGTAATCGCCCGAGAGTCACGTGCGCAAAGAGAAAGAGCTAGTTTGCAGCAGGGCCATGCGGGCCGCTCGGCATGATCCAGACCGATTCTCTATTGGAGAAATGACCAGCTGCGGAGCCTCGCCAATGACCTTCAGCCTACAGCGCACCTGGTCACTGCAGCGGCAAGTTCGCTTCAGGTGTTCGAACAGTTACGCTGACCGCCGCATCGCCCATCCTTGCAGCGCCCCGCCTCGAGATCTGGATGTTGCCTCGATGAGGATCCGCTCATATCGGGAGACCACATCGTCAGCTCGAGACGGCTCGTCATGGCAGGTCTTTCCGAGTGGCGCCCAACGGCGGTTGGATCAGATCCAGGCGATCCTCGCCGGGGAAGCTGGCGGCTGAAGGTGAACGCGCACTCAAGCTACGGTGATCTCCATGCAAGGGCATCCAGCATCCTGCGCAACACGAGCGCCCATTCGGGTTAGGAATTTCATGGAGGACGATAAAACCAGATTGCTCGCCAAGAAGGTGCCCACGCTTGCGGCTCAACGATCCGGACCCAGCCTCCAGACGCGATGAAGATTCATAACTGCCGCCGCACGGTGCTCCGGAAGGCGCCGGTACGCTCTCAGTAAACAACCGCAGTTTCAGGGCGCAGTATCCAGGCCTATGCTGGCCGGATGGAGCAATCAGTACTTTTCAGGTGCCCGCGCACAGGCATGAACGTGCAGCAACTGCTGACGGGACTGGAGCAGATCGGTCCCGATACTCATCTGCTGGTCCTTTGTCCGGCATGCTCCTCGGTCCATTTCGTGAATGCCTCCACCGGCAAGCTGCTCGGCGCCGCAGTGCGGTGAGGGCGGTCGACGGGTGACATCCGGCATGCTCACTCCGGTTTGGGTGCGCATCCTTTTCCCGGTGTAGTTCGCGTATCGTCCCTGGAAAATCCAGCGCCTTGGAGGGGTGATGCTTGCTGCCGCTGCAGCGTCGCAGTCGACCTGCTGCCGGCGCTCCTCGTCAAGCTTCGCCAGCATCGGAGATGACGCTCACGGCTGGCACGGTGCGGGGCAGCCGCAGCGTGCGTTGAAGATTGCGGCTGGCCGGCGAATGTTTGCCCAGCTTAGCATCGTATTTCTCGGCCACCACCAGAAGCCGCTTTCGCGTGAACGGGTCGGCCTTATCGGCCAGATCGCGGGCCCGCTGTGCAAAGCTCCTGGAGAACGCGACATCCATGATGTGCCCTCACCCAACGCTACCAGGATTGCGCTTAAGTACATCGACGGCTGCGACGTCGAGGCGGGCGAGCAGAGTGGGCCTATCGCAGAATATTCTGCGACGAGCCTATAGCAGCCGATCTGGCGCAAGTAAGCTCGCCGTCGGCAGGGGCAATTCACATGTCAGTCCTCCATCGGATCCGGAAGCGATGCCCGGAGTGCGGGGGGACCGATGAATCTCCTGGCTGGCGAGGACGGGCACAACGAGCGCTACGTCTGCAGCCGTACAGTTCCCCTGAGCCCTCCTGACAAGTGAGTGGTCGCACCGGGCCAGCAGAAACGTTTCAACGGCGTGGGCTGGACTCGACGCGCGGCACGCGAACGGTTGTAAGTCAAATCGCACGCTGGTGATGCATGCCGGAAATCGGTGAGGCGCAGGTGTATTTGGTCGCGCGCATGAGCTGGTGCGCTTCATATGAGGCGCATCACCCCCACAGGGAATAACGCCGGTGCGTCCGCGGGGGTCGTTCGCGACGTCGGGGGCACAAGGGCGCCATCTAGATTGCGCCTGCGCCTCTTTTTGGATCGGTAATTTTGTCGATTTCAAGTAAGGGTGCACGCACCGTCCGCGAAATCGCTCGTCTGTCGGCGACCTGGCTGTCCAGAGGGACCAGAGGCTACAAGAGGTCTGGCGCTGGTCTTTAGGAATCCGCCGCTTCTTTCTTTCGATACGCCAGACTGCGACCAGAATGTCCCCGCGGTTGAAGCGGCATGCGGTCTCAGCCCTTTTGTGGTGCGTCATCGCAGGGCGATTCATCCGTTTCGACCGAACATCCAGATCACGCGCGTGCAAGCGCGGGCGGTGTGCAGTCGCAGAGAGAAGGAAGCTGGAGTATGCAGATTAGCGGCGAGCGCTGGGGAGAACCGAGCTCAAGTCGGAATGAAGCTGAGGTGGACGCGCAGCCGAGTCCAAGCGAACCTCAGCAGACCAGAAGGATAACAATTCAACTTTCTGAGTGCATTCTCCAGCGACTCCAAGCCGCGACTGACCGCCCTGGTATGGGCAAGAGCGTAGTCGTCGAGGCGGCTCTTGAGCGCTTCCTGGATCCGGCGCCGCCTACAGAGGGTCTTGTTTACGAGGCGATCGAGCGAACGAATGAGCAGGTGCTCAGTCTGCGGACGGACATCGCGATGATCGCGGAAATAGTGGCTCTCCATGCGCGATACCACCTCACGCTGACGCCGCCGATGCCGCCATCCAAGCAAGACGAGGCGTGCGTACTCGGGCTCGAGCGCTTCAAGGCGTTTGCCGAGCAGGTCGATCGTCGCGTACGGTTTGGCCGACCCCTGCTGCAGGAGGCAATTGATCGCTCGGGAAATTCCAGCCGATCCGGGTCTGAAATGGGCATTGGAGCGTCACGCGCCCTTCCACGAGCGCCAGTTGAAGAAGAACCCCACTGTGTGGCCGTGGTAGGTGAAAACTCAGAAGCGTGTGCTGTCGCCGAGGAGGGCGGCAGCAATATCAACTTTCGACAGCTGCCAAACGCCTTGTGTTAAAGCCAGTGGCCGCGTTCCGAGCAACACGCGAAGCGATGCCGCGGGGCTGATATCAGGCGAGAGGCCGGTTAGCCGGCGTTGGAGCTGGCGGATCATCTCTTGCGTGTTCCTTCCCTTTGCCGCGGGATATTATCTTTCCTACCTGTTTCGGATGATCAACACGCTCATTTGTGGCCGCCTCGCCTCGGAATTTGAGCTTGGTACGGCCGATTTGGGGCTGTTGGGCTCGATCTACTTTCTGGTCGTTACCGGCAGCCAGATTCCGATGGGCATGCTCTTGGATCGCTTCGGTCCGCGCCGAGTCCAGGGTGCGCTCTTGCTGCTAGCTGCCGCGGGCGCTGCGCTTTTCGGATTATCGAGTGGATTTCTGTCGCTTCTGATTGCTCGGGCGATGATAGCATTCGGCACCGCAGCTTCCCTCATGTCTGGCCTGAAAACAGTCGTGCTCTGGTTTCCGAGAGAGCGCGTGGCGCTCATCAACGGCTGTATGATCATGCTGGGTGCACTGGGCGCGGTAACGGCAACCGCACCAGCCGAGGCATTGCTTAACTGGATAGGCTGGCGCAGTCTATTTGAGCTGCTTGCCGCATCCAGTGCCTCCGCGGCCGCTTCGATCTATTTTTTGGTTCCAGAGCATGAGGCAACTGCGAAGATCCCTCCAGGGACAGTCAGCCTGAAGACCGTCTATACGGATGGGCGGTTCTGGAGAATTGCGCCGATTTCTTCAACATGTATCGGGTCCGCGTGGGCCCTGCAGTCCTTGTGGGCAGCGTCCTGGCTGAGCGATGTGGAAGGGTTGGATCGAACAAGCCTTGTCACACAATTGCTCGTTATGACGATAGCCCTAAGCATTGGCGCATTGCTGCTCGGCGTGGTCGCCGATTCGCTGCGCCGGCATGGCAAGAACATTGAAACGTTGCTCGCAATTATAGCTGCTGTGTTCATTGCAGCCGAACTCGCGCTGATATTGCATCCGCCATTCCCGTCGATACCGTCGTGGATCATTGTGGCGGTGGTCGGATCAGCAATCGTCCTCAGCTACGCGATCATCGGAGATTACTTCCCGGCCCAACTGATCGCGCGCGCAAACGGCGTGCTCAACGTTCTGCATTTCGGGTGGGCTTTCCTCGTTCAGTACGGGACGGGGCTAATTCTCGAGCAATGGCCGGTAAAGAACGGACACTACCCCTCAATCGCGTATCAGACGGCGTTCAGTATCAATGTTGTGCTGCAGCTGGTCGCCCTGGTCTGGTTCATCGCCCCTTGGCTCAAAGAGTTGAATTGGAAGTCTGAAATCGTCGTCAAGCGCAAGTCGACGGGCCAAAGCAGGTCAGTTCACGTCATGATCCCAAGCGCCGAAATGGTTATCCTGGAAACCGATCAAGATGTGGAGTGGTGAACTCGGCCTTCTGCCTGACTTCCCGCCTCGTCGGTCTACAGGCGCGTCAATAACGCCCGGCCGGCTGATTGCCTGAGAAGCTCCAAACAGCTGGTCGGATATGCGACATGCGTCGCAAGGTCGACAGGAATGATACGAAAAATGCGTAATATCAATGAGTGCTGGCTGGCATGCGACTTGCTGTTGTTGTCTCCGCAGAGCCAGGTAAAGCGAATTTGAGCAATGACCAGTGTGACTGAGAGCGCAAGTCAAGTCGGTGCGGAGAAGGTGCTGAGAGTCGGTTCGCCGGCTCCCTCCATCAAAGTTGAGGACTGGCTACGTGGCCAGCCCGTTACAAAGTTCGAACCTGGGAAAGTATACATCATCGAGTTTTGCGCGACGTGGTGCGGACCATGTATCGCCTCGATGCTGAATTTGGTGATCCTGCAAAGCAAATACAGGAGCAACGGAGTTGAGGTGGTGGGCATCGCGGCTCACGAACAAGCTTCGACGGCAGATGAAGCGCGAGCCAGCTTGGACGCTTGGTTGACGAAGAGCTTGCCAACTCTGAACTTCGCGATCGCATTCGACTACTCCGGCGAAATGAACAAGCTTTGGATGGATCCCAGCTTTTCTGTCGGGATTCCCTCGTCATTCGTGGTCGATCGTGACGGCCGCTTCGCCTTTATCGGCCATCCGACGCAACTCGATAACGCGTTGCCCAAAATTCTGAACGGCTCCTGGGCATTGAGCGACGAAGCCAAAGCCCTGGATGCGGAGAGGATAACCACGGGTCGACGCAGAAAGCGCGAACTATCGCAGAAGCGAGCGCTGGTGGAGCCGATCTTTGCCAGACTTGAAGCCGCCATGAATAGTAAGGATTGGGCGGCAGCCCTTTCAGGGGTTGAGGAGGCGCTCGCTGCGATGCCGGACGATGTCACCTTCCGTGGGCTTCATGCGGAATTGTTGCTTCACAAGATACGCGACATGCGGACCGGCCTGGCGGTATTGCGCCAATTGGTTCGCGATGCGATCGACAAGAAATCCGTGGTTTGGATGAGCGTGGCCATCCGCCAACTTTTCGATCCCGCGAAAGACTACTCCGGTTTCCCACATGCCGAGCGTTTTGCCATGGGCAGGGACCTCTCCGAACACATCCTGGCGGCGAATCCGCCCCAAGGAAGCGAGGGCGCGAAGTTTCTCTCGTACGGGGCGGTCGCTCAGTACTATTACGAGACCGGTAACAGGGATCGCGCGATCGAATTGGTCGAGGTGGCGCTGAAATGGCTGGATGCAGCGCCTGCCTCGGATGTAGCGAAACGGGATCTCGTGCAGTGCTCCCTCCAGGCCTTGGCGAGCTACAGGAGTGAGAAGCTCTGTAATGAGGAGTGTTGTTCGACACCGCAAAACACATCTCCCGAAAAGCCGCAACCGGGATCGCCAAGGGAGGCAGCGTGAGCAATGCTGCTGGCCATGTCTTCTCGGCCCTTGTGGTTTTGCGATCGAAGTTGATGCCATTGGGAATGTCGGGGCATTCACCTGAAGTGAGGGTAGGACGAGTGAGGGGTGAACGCAGGCGAGCCGCACCGCCACAAGTTCTTTACGGTGAATGTTTCTTCAACGTACGTCCCGATCCGGCGCGATAGCGGCGCGAATGCCCGTCCAGGTGAAGAGTGGTCGCCGCCTGCTAAAGGTGGCGTCTTATAAGATGCTGGTGGCATCTTCGAACAACCAAAAAAGATTGAAATGGGTGGTGACGCTGATGCATTCCAACTCTCAAGGAAGCTTTCTCAAGTTTTTACCGCTGGTTTCAGAAGGAATTCAGCACTTCGTTTCGCGTTGGCTGCAAACCCATTCGGGAGAGGCGGCAAACCGTGGCAACGGACGGGGTTGTTTAAAACGGTCAGTGCCCTGTCGCCGCGCTAAGGGAACACTGAGCGAAGCCGGGCCTTCATTGTCACCCCTCTTTGGTACCACGGCGGCGGGTCGAGCGTGATGCACAATCACCGCCAGCGCCGCTCTGTCAAAGCCGCCGCCCTGTTCCAGCCATCTGGCCCCTGGTACAAGGTTCTTTATATCCAGGTACTCATCGCGATCCTGATTGGCGTTCTCGTTGGCTGGTTGTGGCCTGCTGTGGGGACGAACAGCTGGGTCAAAGCGCTTGGTGACGGATTCATCAAGCTGATCAAAATGGTGATCGCGCCGATCATCTTCTGCACTGTTGTGTCCGGAATTGCGCATGTTCAGGATGCCCGAAAGGTCGGCCGAGTCGGCGTCAAGGCGCTGCTTTACTTCGAGATCGTGTCGACCTTCGCGCTGATCCTGGGTCTCGTGATGGGCAATCTCGTTCAGGCCGGCCATGGGCTCGCTCCCAGGGCTGATGCCGCGGCGGTAGCCAACTACGTCAAAAGAGCGGAGGGGCAGAACGCGGTCGATTTCCTCCTCAATATTATTCCGGATAGCGTAGTTGGCGCTCTGGCCCGAGGCGACGTGCTACAGGTGCTGCTGTTTGCCATCCTATTCGGGTTCTCGCTGATGGCGCTTGGCGAGCGGGGTGAGCGGATGCGCAGTCTGGTCGACGATGCTGCACACGCGGTGTTTGGTGTCATTAGGATCGTAATGAAGGCAGCGCCAATCGGGGCGTTCGGCGCCATGGCCTACACTATCGGCGAATTCGGACCATCCGCGCTCGGTAAACTCATCGGCTTGGTTGCGCTGTTCTACGTGACAGCCGGGCTCTTCGTGATCATTGTGCTTGGCCTGGTCGCGCGCTTGGTCGGTTTTTCTATTCTAAAGTTCATCGTCTACATCAAGGATGAACTACTGATCGTGCTCGGAACGTCGTCGTCCGAAAGCGCGCTGCCGCAGTTGATGGAAAAACTCGAACGGCTGGGCTGTTCCAAGCCGGTCGTCGGTCTGGTGGTGCCGACAGGATACTCTTTCAATTTGGATGGGACCAACATTTACATGACGCTGGCGACCTTGTTCATCGCGCAGGCGCTCGGGGTCGATCTCGACTTCGGCCAGCAGCTCACGATACTCGTTGTGGCGATGCTCACCTCGAAGGGCGCAAGTGGTGTTACCGGTGCCGGGTTCGTCACCCTGGCCGCAACGTTGACCGTGGTCAGTCCTGACCTCGTCCCGGGCATCGCGATCGTATTCTCGATCGACAAGTTCATGAGCGAGGTGCGCGCACTTACCAACATCATCGGGAACGGTATTGCCGCGGTGTTTGTGTCGTGGTGGGAAGGTGAACTCGACCATGTCTCGCTACACGCGCAGCTCAAGTAGATCTGCGATCTCAGCTCGCCCATTGCGGACTAGAAATCACTCTTGAATGCCTGCATTCTGCGTTGGCAAGCCTCGTGCAGTACTGGGCCAGCCGGATTCCAGGGGGAATGGTGCAGGGTCATTACGATCACGGTGGTGCACCAGACCAGCGTCGGCATTAGTGCCTGCGGCAGCCCGCCGGCTGATGTGGTTCATTATCCCGGGTTTGAGCTTCCTCAAAAAGCGGGAGCTCAATCGTGCCCACGCGAGGGAGCGACAGTGGTTCAGGAGAAGCAACGGGGCCTGAGCAAACACGGCGACCGGGAGAGGCGTAAAAATAGTAAGCTCCGGATCATTGGTCATTGCTGATTTCTCGCCTCGCCGTCGAGGGGTCGGCGCGTCAAGCCGGCGCTCGTTTCAAATGTTCCTTTCTCTACGCTAGACTACGAACGGCATATTCCCTTTGTTGCGGTAACACACGATCTATCTTTTATTTGCCTTCAGATGAGGGCGCCGAAGCGGCCTCAGCAGCTTGGGGCAAATCGTGGCGATCCATTCTTTTGATTCAGAAGCGAACTTGCGCGGAGCGCGTATGCTGCGTACCGCGTTGGGGCCCGCCATCGCAGGGTTTTTGGAAGATCCGGCAATCGTCGAGGTGATGCTCAATCCCGATGGCCGACTGTGGATCGACCGACTGTCGAGCGGCCTTACGGATACTGGCAAGAACATATCCCTCCCTGACGGAGAGCGAATCATCCGCGTGGTGGCTCACTACGTAGGTGCCGAGGTTCATCCCGGGAGCCCACGGATTTCTGCCGAGCTGCCCGAGACGGGGGAGCGCTTTGAGGGCCTGCTGCCGCCGGTTGTTGCTGCGCCAACATTTGCGATCCGAAAGCCGGCGGTCGCCGTGTTCAGCCTCGAGGATTACGTCGCAGTGGGTGTCATGACGCCGGATCAGGCCGGTGGATTGAGGGATGCAGTTTGCGCACGCAAGAACATTCTGGTCGCCGGCGGCACCTCGACCGGCAAGACGACGCTGACCAATGCCCTTCTCGCCGAGGTGGCTAAAACGACTGACCGTGTCGTTCTCATCGAAGATACGCGCGAGCTTCAGTGCTTGGCGCCAAATCTCGTGGCGCTCCGCACGAAGGACGGCTTGATCTCGCTGTCCGACCTGGTCCGTTCGTCGCTTCGTCTGCGCCCCGATCGAATTCCCATTGGTGAGGTGCGCGGAGCCGAGGCGCTCGATTTGCTCAAGGCCTGGAGCACAGGACATCCGGGCGGAATCGGCACGATCCATGCCGGAACGGCGCTCGGGGCGCTACGCCGACTCGAGCAGCTGGTCCAGGAAGCTGTCGTCACAGTCCCCCGGCCGCTTATCGCCGAAACAATCAACGTGATCGCGGTGCTCAGCGGCCGCGGCGCCGAACGCCGCTTGAGCGAGCTCGCCCGCGTCACGGGCTTAGGAGCATCAGGTCATTACAGCCTTTCTGCAATTGGAGACCGGTCATGACGATGCCTTCATCTCTCCGCCGTGCCAGCATTGCTCCCACGGCAATTGTGACCCTTTGGCTGAGCAGTATCCCGGCTTGCGCCGCTGGCTCAAATATGCCGTGGGAGCAACCGCTCAACCAGATTTTGCAATCGGTCGAGGGTCCCGTCGCCAAGATTATCGCGGTCATCATCATCATCGTGACCGGGCTCTCGCTCGCATTTGGCGACACGTCTGGTGGCTTTCGTCGCCTGGTTCAGATCGTGTTCGGTCTGTCCATCGCCTTTGCGGCGTCAAGCTTCTTTCTGTCTTTCTTTTCCTTCGGCGGCGGCGTGGTGATCTAATGGAGGAGCCTGTCGCAGGCTTTATCGCGCCCGTGCATCGTGCGCTCACCGAGCCTATCCTGATGGGCGGTGCGCCGCGCGCCGTGGCGATCGCCAACGGAACGTTAGCGGCGGCGCTCGGTCTTGGGCTGCGCCTGTGGGTGGCCGGCCTTCTCCTCTGGTTCGTCGGCCACATGGCCGCCATCTGGGCCGCAAAACGCGATCCCGATTTCGTGGAAGTCGTGCGCCGGCACGTCCGTATTCCAAGCCACCTCAGGTCCTAGAGTTGCCTATGATGAACCTTGCCGAATATCGCGGTTCAAACACGCGCCTTGCCGACTTCCTTCCTTGGGCGGCCCTGGTCGATGAGGGCATCATTCTCAACAAGGATGGATCCTTTCAGCGAACGGCCCGGTTCAGAGGGCCGGATCTCGACAGCTCAGTGCCTGCCGAGCTTGTTGCTGTCGCAGGCCGCCTCAACAATGCGCTCCGTCGCCTCGGATCGGGGTGGGCCGTCTTTGTCGAGGCGCAGCGGCATTCGGCAGGACGTTATCCGCCGGATACATTCCCGGACGTCGCCTCGGCGCTGGTGGATGCGGAGCGGAAAGCGCAATTCGAGGAGGCCGGCAGCCACTATGAATCGAGCTACTATCTGACTTTCCTCTATCTGCCTCCGGCAGAGAGTGCGGCCGTGGCGGAGCGCCTACTGTACGAGGGCAGCCATCGCGCTGCGGGAGCGGATGCGCGCGAGGTGCTTGCCGGCTTTGTCGACCGGACCGGCCGCGTCCTGCAGCTCGTCGAGGGTTTCATGCCGGAATGTGGCTGGCTCGATGACGAGCAAACGCTGACCTACCTGCATTCGACGGTCTCGACCAGACGGCATCGCGTGCGCGTGCCAGAAATTCCGATGTATCTGGACGCGTTGCTTGCCGATCAACCCCTGACAGGAGGTATCGAGCCCATGCTAGGCGAGGCGCATCTGCGCGTTCTGACGCTCGTGGGCTTTCCGACCGCGACCACGCCCGGAATTCTCGACGAGCTGAACCGGCTGGCATTCCCGTATCGCTGGTCGACGCGGGCGATCATGCTCGACAAGACAGATGCCACAAAGCTCCTCACCAGGATCAGGCGGCAATGGTTTGCCAAGCGCAAGTCGATCGCGGCGATCCTGAAGGAGGTGATGACGAACGAGGCCTCCGCGCTTCTGGATACCGATGCGCACAACAAGGCGATGGACGCCGATAGTGCGCTCCAGGAATTGGGCTCGGATCAGATCGCAGAGGTCTTCGTCACGGCAACGATCACGGTCTGGGACGGGGATCCTCGCGCAGCCGACGAAAAGCTCCGCCTCGCCGAAAAGGTCGTCCAGGGCCGCGACTTCACCTGCATGGCCGAGACGGTCAATGCCGTCGAAGCCTGGCTCGGCAGCCTGCCGGGACAAACTTACGCAAACGTCCGCCAGCCGCCGGTCTCGACCCTGAATCTCGCCCATATGATTCCGCTGTCCGCGGTATGGGCCGGAGAGGTAAGGGATCATCACCTTAAGGCGCCCCCATTGTTCTTCGCTAAGACTGAAGGTTCCACGCCATTTCGGTTTTCTCTGCACGTCGGCGATGTCGGCCACACCCTGGTCATCGGACCGACGGGCGCCGGTAAGTCGGTGCTGCTGGCGCTCATGGCGCTGCAGTTCCGTCGCTATGGCGAGGCGCAGATCTTTGCATTCGACTTCGGCGGCTCGATCCGCGCATCGGCCATCGCCACGGGGGGCGACTGGCATGATCTCGGCGGCGCGCTGGAATCGTCAGAATTCGTCGCGCTCCAGCCGCTTGCACGCATCGACGATGTCGGCGAGCGAGGCTGGGCATCCGACTGGATCGCATCGATCCTGACGCGCGAGCGGATCGAAGTCACCCCTGAGACCAAGGATCATGTCTGGTCGGCGTTGACCTCACTCGCCTCGGCGCCAGTTACGGAGCGGACGCTGACTGGGTTCTCCGTTCTTCTGCAGTCCAACGCTCTCAAGCGCGCGCTGCAGCCCTACTGCCTCGGCGGGCCATACGCCCTGTTGCTGGACGGCGAATATGAACGGCTGGGTGAAGCCTCCGTCCAGGTGTTCGAGACCGACGGATTGATCGGGACCTCTGTCGCGCCCGCAGTTCTGGCCTATCTGTTTCACCGGATCGAGGACCGCTTTGACGGCCGTCCGACACTGCTCATCATCGACGAAGGCTGGCTTGCGCTCGATGACGCCGATTTTGCCGGCAAGCTCCGCGAATGGCTCAAAACCCTTCGCAAAAAGAACGCCTCGGTCGTGTTTGCGACCCAATCGCTTGCCGATATCGATGGCTCCAAAATCGCGCCTGCCATTATCGAGAGCTGCCCGACCCGCATCCTGTTGCCAAACGATCGCGCCATCGAGCCGCAGATCATGGCGATTTACCGTCGCTTTGGGCTGAACGACCGGCAGATCGAGATCCTCGCCCGCGCCACTCCGAAGCGGGACTACTACTGCCAGTCGCGCCGCGGCAACCGCGTGTTCGAGCTCGGACTTGGCGAAATCGCGCTCGCCTTCGCGGCCGCCTCGTCCAAAGCCGACCAGGCTTTGATTGATCGGGTGCTTGCCGAGCACGGAAGGGACGAGTTCGTCACCGGCTGGCTCAAGGCGCGCGACCTCGGCTGGGCCTGCAATCTCATTCCGCAGCTCGCCAAACAAGGAGCGCTCTGATGAGCTGTATCCGCCCGCTTCTGGCAGCAAGTATCATCGCCATGACCATGATCCAAGCGCCCCGCGAAGCGAAGGCGCAGTGGATCGTGTTCGATCCCAACAACTACGTTCAGAATGTGCTCACGGCCGCGCGTGAGCTGCAGCAGATCAACAACCAGATCACTTCGCTCCAGAACGAAGCGCAGATGCTGATCAACCAGGCGAAGAACCTGGCGAGCCTGCCTTATTCATCGTTGCAACAGCTTGAGCAATCGATTCAGCGCACCCAGCAGCTACTCTCGCAGGCGCAGCGGATTGCCTACGACGTCCAGCAGATCGATCGCGCGTTTTCCACCACCTATGCGCCGGCATCCGCGAGCATGTCCGATGGGCTCCTGGTCGCAAATGCCCAAACACGCTGGCAGAACTCAGTTGCCGGGCTGCAGGACGCCATGAGGGTCCAAGCGAGCGTTGTCGGCAATCTCGACGCCAACCGCACTCAGATGTCCGCCCTCGTGACGGCGAGCCAGGGCGCAGCGGGTGCGCTCCAGGCAAGTCAGGCCGGCAACCAGCTCCTTGCGCTCGAGGCCCAGCAGCTTGCGGACCTCACGGCGACTGTTGCCGCGCAAGGTCGTGCGCAGACGCTCGAATCTGCCCAGCGGGCTGCAGCGCAGGAGCAGGGTAGGGAGCAGCTGCGACGCTTTCTCAGCCCGGGCCAAAACTATCAATCGACAAATGTGCAGATGTTCCACTGATCATGAAAATACGATTTGAACGACTACCTGTCGCGGCAGCAGCTGGTCTTGCTGTCCTGTTGGTTGCCACCTGCGCCATTCGCCTGCGCACCGACGAGAGCGCGACCCAGTCTTCCGTCTCTCTGGCCTCAAAACCGGATGTGACCGCAGCTAAGCTCGAGCAATGCCGTACCGTCACCTACGAGCAGAAGGACGCTCTGCTCGAATGCCAGAAGATCTGGGCTGAGCAGCGCAGTCAGTTCTTAGGCGGAAGCAGGTCAATTGATGGTTCGGATAGCCGGACCGGCGCGGCGCCATTCTCCTCTCCAGTCCCGCGTAAGGACGAAAGTCGCCTCCCGTCCGGCTTTTTCTCCCTTCCAAGCCAAAGCGAGTGAGCCATGGGTGGTACGGGCGTTATCGACCAGTTTCTGGAAACCTTTACCCGCTACATCGATTCGGGATTCGGTCTCGTCGGCGGCGAAGTTGGATATGTCGCCACAACGCTGGCTGCAATCGACATCACCCTGGCTGGCCTGTTCTGGTCGTTCGGAATAGACGAGGACATCATCGCCCGGCTGGTCAAGAAAACCTTGTTTGTCGGCGTCTTTGCTTACCTGATTGGCAATTGGAATAACCTCGCCCGGATGGTCTTCGAAAGTTTTGCGGGGCTAGGCCTGAAAGCCTCAGGGACAAGCCTTTCGTCAGCAGATTTCCTTAGGCCGGGCCGCATTGCGCAGGTTGGCCTTGATGCAGGCCGGCCGATCCTGGACTCCATCTCTGGGCTGATGGGCTATGTCAGCTTCTTTGAGAATTTCGTGCAAATCGTGGTCCTGCTGTTTGCTTGGATCGTGGTGCTGCTCGCGTTCTTTATCCTGGCGATCCAGCTGTTCGTCACCCTCATCGAATTCAAGCTGACGACACTTGCCGGGTTCGTCCTGATCCCCTTCGGCCTGTTCGGCAAGACCGCTTTTGCGGCCGAACGGGTGCTGGGCAATGTCATCTCATCGGGGGTCAAGATTCTGGTCCTTGCCGTCATCGTGGGCATCGGATCGACCTTGTTCTCGCAGTTCACGGGCGGCTTTGGCGGCAACCGGCCGACCATCGAGAATGCGATGGCACTTGTCCTGGGCGCGCTCGCCCTCTTGGGCCTTGGCATCTTCGGCCCCGGTATCGCCAATGGCATCGTCTCCGGAGGTCCGCAGCTTGGCGCAGGCACCGCCGTCGGCACAGGCCTCGCTGCCGGTGGGGTGATCGCGGCAGGAGCTGGCGTCGCCGCCGGCGCTGCAGGTCTTGCCGCCGGCGCGATTGCGGGCTCGCTGCGCGGTGGAAGCGCGATTGCAAGTGGCGCGATGAACATGTTGCGGACGCGAAGCTCCGGCGTCGAGGCGAGCGCGCCAGGCGCGGCAAGTCCCTTGCGTTCGCTCGCAGCCGGACTTGGGCGAGGGACCGGTCCTGTCGGTCAGGAGGAGGGGGGCTCCTCGGCCGCGCCCGACAGTCCGCCAGCCTGGGTTCGGCGTATGAAGCGGGCGCAGACCATCCAGCATGGAGCATCAGCGGCCACGCACGCGGTTCGGTCAGGCGATCACGGCGGGAGTGGCGCATCGGTCGACCTCTCACAAGACAATCGCTGAGTTCGCTGTCTCTCCAAAATCCATTTCCAACCATGCCTTGAGGTCAGACAAATGTTCAAACGATCGGCCGTTCACTATGGCCGCACGCCGGAGCCGGTCACGCCCTATCAACGCGCAGCTCAAGTCTGGGATGACCGCATTGGTGCAGCACGAGTCCAGGCCAAGAACTGGCGGCTCATGGCATTCGGCTGCCTGTTCCTCTCCGCCGGTTTTGCCGGAGCTCTGGTCTGGCAATCAGCCCATGGCACGATCACGCCCTGGGTGGTTGAGGTCGATCAATTGGGTGAAGCGAAAGCAGTTGCCCCTGCAAATGCTGCCTATCAGCCGACGGACCCTCAAATAGCGTTTCACCTGGCGCGCTTCATCGAGCACGTCCGCGGCCTGCCGATGGACGCGATTGTCCTCCGCGAGAGCTGGCTGCGTGCCTACGACTTCACGACCGATCGCGGCGCCGCCGCACTCAACGACTATGCCCGCAACAACGACCCCTTCGCCAAGCTCGGAAAGACGCAAATCGCGATCGAGGTCTCGAGCGTCATCCGAGCCTCGCCTGAGAGCTTTCGCCTCGCCTGGATCGAGCGCCGCTACGACAACGGCCAACTTGCCGCAACGGAACGGTGGACTGCGATCCTTACCATCGTCGTGGAGATGCCTCGCGACCTGGATCGCCTACGCAAAAATCCCCTTGGCATCTACGTCACCGCGATCAACTGGTCAAAGGAGCTCGGCTAACATGCCGTCAGGTCTCGTTGTTGTGTCACGAAAAGTGCGGCCGTGCTTGCCTCTGGCTCTTCTGGTCTGTGTCTCGACGCTCGGCGGCTGCACGACCTTCCGGCCGCCCCAAATCAGCTACGACAACGAGCTCCCGCCGGCACCGGACTTGCCGGCGCCTGCCGATGATCGCCCGCGATCGCTGCATGTGCCGCCGGCCTGGAAGGCTGCACGAGGCGGCAAGAGCGCGGAGGCCAAGGAGCCTGTCGAGCGCATCGAAACCGCAAATGACGCTGCACGCGTGCAGCCTCGCAAAGCCGGCTACTACAATGCGGTGCAAGTGTTTTCCTATAGTCCGGGCGCGCTCTACCAGATCTATGCCGCGCCGGGGCAAATTACGGACATTGCCCTCGAGCCCGGTGAGCAGCTGATCGGCTCAGGACCGGTCGCCGCAGGCGATACGGTCCGCTGGGTGGTGGGCGACACCGAGAGTGGCAACGGCGATGCCCGCCGCGTTCACATCATGGTCAAGCCAACCCGTCCCTCGATCGAGACCAACCTCGTCGTCAATACTGATCGCCGTACTTACCTGATCGAACTTCGCGCTAAAGAAAAGCCCTATATGCCCTCGGTCGCCTGGTTCTATCCGGCGGATCGTGCTGGGCGAAATCGAGCTTTGCCGCCGGCACCCTTTATTCCGGACCTGCCGGCGCGCCGGTATCGCTACGCCATCGAGGGCGACAGCCCGCCTTGGCGTCCCGTCAACGCTTATGATGACGGCCGAAAAACCTACATTGAATTCTCCCCCGGCGTCAGTCAGGGCGAGATGCCGCCGCTCTTCGTGATCGGGCTCGACGGCAAAACCGAGATCGTCAACTACCGCGCTTACGGAAATGTGCTGATTGTTGACCGGCTGTTCGCGGCCGCGGAACTGAGGCTGGGCGAGGAGCACCAGCAGAAGGTCAGGATCGTGCGAACCGACGGGAGGTCGCTTTGAACGATACTGACCAGGCCATCGATACACCAAAGGAAGCGCCTCGAGGCAAGCCGCCGGAAGAGATCGCCGAAACCCTGCGGCTCCGGCCGGATCGGCCAAAAGTCGCGCGCCTCTCGCGGAAAGTCCTTATGGGCGGCAGCGCCTTTGTGCTCGCGCTGATCACTGGCGCGGTGCTCTGGGCGCTGCACGAGAAACGGTCACGTACTTCGGCGCCCGAGGAGCTTTACGCGACCGACCACCACAATGTCGCCGATCAGCTCGCGACCTTACCAAAGGATTACACCGAGATCCCGAAGGACGTGCCGCGCTTGGGGCCGCCTTTGCCCGGCGATCTCGGCCGGCCGATCGTCGCAGCACAGGGATCTTCGACGTCCAGCTCGCTCGGTATCGATGCCGAACAGCAGCGTGTCAACCAGGAGAGCGAGGCGGCACGGACCAGCAAGGTATTTGCCAGCACCAATTTCCGGCCACAAGCCCCTGCCACTTCATCGAGCGAAACCCGTTCAAGCGCCGCGCCATCATCCGACGAAGCATTTGCTCAGAATGGCCAAGACCGAAAGCTTGCGTTCGTCAGTGCAACGGTCGATCGTCGGACGACAAGCTCCGATCGCCTTGTGAGGCCGGCTTCGCCTTTTGTCGTTCAGGCCGGAACGGTCATTCCGGCCGCTCTCATCACAGGAATCCGCTCCGACCTGCCTGGCCAGATCACGGCGCAAGTCACAGAATCGGTGTACGATTCTCCTACCGGGCGAGCTCGCCTTATCCCCCAGGGAGCAAGGCTGATCGGGAGCTACGATAGCCAGGTCGCATTTGGGCAGTCGCGCGTGCTCCTGGTCTGGACGCGCCTTATCATGCCGAATGGGAGGTCGATTGTTTTGGAACGGCAGCCCGGTGCAGATGCGGCAGGGTACTCTGGTCTTGAGGACGAGGTCGACAATCATTGGAAGGAGCTGTTGGGGGCGGCCGCTCTTTCGACGCTGCTTTCCGTCGGCACGGAGGTGAATTCCGGGGCGGATAACGGCAATACCAACAACGATCTCCTTGCCGCCCTCCGCCGTGGAGCTGGGGATTCGATCAATCAAACAGGCCAGCAGGTGGTCCGCCGCAATCTCAACATACAGCCGACTTTGACGATCCGTCCGGGATTTCCGGTACGGGTGATCGTCAACCGTGACCTGGTGCTCGAACCGTATAGAGGGTAAGGACGATGGCAAAGCTTAAGCTCGGAGCTATCGAAGACGACAAGCCGGTCAAGATTGCGCATGAACTGCCCGCGAGCGTGCATAGGGATCTCGTGGCATATGCCGAGATTCTTGCACAGGAGACCGCTCAGCCGATCGGAGAACCGGCCAAGCTTATCGCGCCCATGCTGGCCCGGTTCATGGCGGCCGATAGGAGCTTTCGGAAAGCGCGCCGCGCGCGTCAGCGACCGATCGAAGGCGAGGAATAGCCCTCGGAGAGTAACTTCAGGAATTCCTGCAGGGCCGGGTTCGCATTGTCGGCGCGCCAATAGGCAGGAAACTCGAATCGGCTCGCACCCGCGCCATCGCGCAGCTCTCGGTAGACAAGGTCCGCCAAATTTGCACCTATGTCGGACTCGAGCACGAGGCTTATTCCTGTGTTCATGCTGATCAGGCTTTTGATGATGCCGCGACTGACGTCGTGGCACTCGATTTTTGGGCGGGCCTCAGGCGAAACGAGCTTGGAAACCAGAATATATTCGAGCTCCTTTCCGGGGTCGTAGTGGCTGAGCAGCACCATCTCTGCCGCGCAGGTCGGTCCAGTAGACAGTCTCGTCCGAACTGAGAGGATGGTCATGAGGCAAGGCAACGAGAACACGCTCGCTCCACAGAGACATGGCTTTAGTGCCCAAAAAGGGCAAGCGCCCCGTGACGATCAGGAGATCAAGCGCTCCGTTGCGGAGTGCCGCTGCTAAACGTGTTCTTGCTCGTTCAACCGTCGCAAGCGCGATCTGCGGGAACCGCTCTTTGAACTCAAGTAAGGAGGCTTGCAGATTGCCGGCCGAAACCGATGTGCAGAAACCGACGCTCAGACGGCCGGTTTCGCTGTTGTGAACGGATCGCGCGGTTGCGATGAGTGCGTCGAATTCCTCCAGGATGGTCCTGGCCAACCGAAGGACGTCGCAGCTGGGCCGCGTTGGGCGCACACCTTCGCTGAAGCGCTCGAAAATTGGAAGGCCCAAGTGGTGCTCAAACTCGCCATTGTCCGGCTGAGGCTCAATTGTTGGGACCTCAGCAACTCGGCGGACGAACGCTCTCGCAATCGGCCGCAGCCACGGCCGATCTCAGGTGTTTCAGTTCGAGCGCTTTACTGACTCGAAGTGACCGTCGTGTTCGCGTGGCTTGTGCATCGCAAGTCTTGAGAGAGAAGAGCGGCCTTCCACACCAATCTGCAGCGATGCTGCGATTCGGTTTGCTTCCAGAACCTAGGCAGCCGCTTGAAGCGCCGGTCCCGAGATGTGCCCCGCCTTGCGGATGCGGTCCAACGCATCGGGCGAGACCTCCAGGTACCCGGCAACCGCCGTGGTGTTTCCGAGAGGGCGAGCTTTTCCCACTCTGCGAAGGGGCCATCCGGCCCGGCGAAGAATGCGCTCCATGCGGGCGTCGGTCACAGTGACGATTTCGATCAATTCAATGGAAAGACCGAATTCAATGATGCCCGCAAACAGCTCGTAACTGGCAGCAGCAAGTCCGCCGCTCGCTTTCGGCGCATCCGCGGGAACATCCGGCGCGAATCGGCTGCTCTCCCAGATCCGATCGCTTCGTGGCGCCGGCTGCCCGTCCAGCCGGATCGGGAAGGTGTCCCTCAGCATGTTTGGACGGGTCGAAGGCAAAAGCCGGACGCAACCTTGAATACGTCCGGCTCCGAGCGGTTCAGTAGATGCACGGGTCGAAGGACGTCAAACTCGTCGACTTCCATGTCGCCGCTGACCTACACGCCAATCCAGGCGCTGCTTGAAAACGCGGTAGCGCAGCCGGTGCATCTCGGCGAGATCGTGGACGAATTCCCCGTAGGACTCCGGCGTGGTGAGCTGCATCGCTTTTACGAAACGAGCTGACACCGAGCTTCGCACGGGCGTTGTCCAGGTGAAATCCCGCGGTTCGCTCTGCGATGCCGAGAATGATCCCGATCTCCCCAGCCGATTTACCGCGCGCGGACCATTCGAGACACTGGTACTCGCGAGGAGACAGCACCACGCCGCCGACCATGCGATCAATCGTCCAGAAGCGTTTTGCATGCTCATGGGAAAACGTTGCGATTAATCGCAGACTCTGGGCGTGCGCGACAAGCGCGCGCTCGAAACCACTTCGACGCTCGTCACTTGCAAAGCTCTGCGCGGCGACTGCGCCCTTGTCATCGTGGATAGGAAATGTACACCCGCAGCGAATCCCAAAGTTTCGGCTTCTTCGAACAAAGCGCGTTCGGACTCCGACCGATTTCGCGCTTCAAATCCAAGCCCCATCTCAAGGCTTAGGCTGGCGCATTGCCCGACGTACCACCGGATCGACGGATTCGTAGCCGCGCTGCAGATAGATGGCGGTCCAGGAGGGGATATGTCGAGATCAGGTTGGGAGCACTGCCCGGCTCACGGGGAAGAGCGAAATATGCGAAGCGCGACAGTTTGAGCGCAGCGGCGACCTCAGCCATACTCTGCTGAGCTGCGTCTCGATGCGTGCTTTCGGTCAATCGTTCAGCAAAGCTTTGAAAAACCCGTTCCATCTTCGATGAACCCGCGGGCCTCCCTCGCAAGCGCTACTCGTGTTAGCGAATCGAGCATCGTTGCGAATGAGGCAAAACAACGAAGAAGTCGATCCAGTCCCGCGTAGATCAATCCTGATCACGAGTGCCTGGTGTGGCTGCCAGGGCCGCATCAGGTCTTGCCACCCTGTGGTAACATCCCAGCCAACTCGGCGCTCTTCGATCGTCTGTTCGAAATCCTGCAAGCAGGCGGGGAAGATCGCCGGATTATTGCGCTATTTGGCTTCTCGCCTCGCAGGTTTGTACCGCTCTTCCGATTACAACGAGCTGCTCGCCAAGGAGATTGCAAATGAAGGTCGGTGTTCCCAAGGAAATCAAGACGCACGAATACCGCGTCGGCCTAACGCCTGGGGCCGTCCGCGAATACGTTGCAGCTGGCCACAGCGCATTGGTCGAGAACAACTCCGGCGCCGGGATTGGCGCGACAGATGATGACTACCGCAAAGCTGGCGCGACGATTGCGACCTCTGCTCGCGAGGTATTCGCGTCGAGCGAAATGATCGTGAAAGTCAAGGAGCCACAGCGCTCCGAATGGACGCAGCTTCGAGAAAACCAGATCCTCTTCACCTATCTGCATTTGGCTCCGGATCCGGAGCAGGCGAAGGGCCTCATGAAATCTGGCTGCACCGCAATTGCCTATGAAACTGTGACCGACGCGCACGGTGGCCTTCCACTACTTGCCCCTATGAGCGAGGTTGCGGGAAGACTTGCGATTGAAGCCGCGGGTGCGGCGCTGAAGCGGTACGCGGGCGGACGGGGACTGCTGATTGGCGGGGTACCGGGCGTGCCACCCGCTCGCATTGTGGTGATCGGCGGGGGCGTTGTCGGCACTCACGCTGCACGGATGGCGGCAGGCTTGGGCGCTGAGGTCACGATCCTCGACCGTTCGATTCCCAGGCTTCGCGAACTGGATGAGCTGTTCGAAGGGCGAGTACGTACCAGATTCTCGACGATCGACGCCGTTGAAGAAGAGGTATTTGCGGCGGATGTTGTCATTGGTGCCGTCCTCGTTCCTGGCGCGAGCGCGCCGAAACTGGTCAGCCGCGGTATGTTGAGTTCGATGCGCAAAGGCTCCGTGATCGTGGACGTAGCGATCGATCAGGGCGGATGTTTCGAGACATCGCGGGCAACGACACATGCCGATCCAACCTATGAGGTGGATGGCGTTATCCACTATTGTGTCGCAAACATGCCGGGAGCTGTGCCGCTCACCTCAAGCCAGGCACTCAACAACGCTACGCTGCCTTTTGGTTTGGCTCTCGCCAGTAAAGGATTTGCAGCTGTGCTCGAAAATCCGCATCTCCGCGCAGGCCTGAACGTCTACCGGGGCCGGTTAACCTATAAGGCTGTCGCCGAGAGCCTTGGTCTTCCCTTCTCGCCGATCGAACAGGCTGCGGCCTGATCCTAGAGGTCCCCTACGGGACATTTCGTCGCAGACTTGGGCCGCTCATCAGAGTGGCCCTTTTTGTGTGCCGAGTATGAGCGACAGCTTGGAGGTGGAAGTCCTTTACCCAACTTGATTGACGGCGAAGGCTTAGCCAAGCGCAAGCGCGTCAACGTGCCCGGGGTCCTTGAATGCGGGTGTGATGGAAGGGACGACAGCTAGTGCTTGCGCCGCGCTCCCGACCAACAACTAGAGCTCACTCGCGGCGCGGTCGGGAACATCATCCTTCCAGCGTACCGATCCAAACGGACGCTCCAGCATACGACGGATACGCACGGGCTCAGGCCCGATATGGAAAGCCATGGCCTTCTCATCTAATGCACGTTCCGACTGGGTCCAGCGGTTGCGTTGGCGCAAATAATCGAGCCATGTCGGGCAGTGATAGCGCTCGGTCCACAGCTCGGGGTCGGCGATATCACGCGCAATTGACCAACCATAGGCCCCGTTGCGTTGCCGGTAGAGCTGCACATCCTGCATGACGTTATGGAAGGCTCGGGCATTCTCCAGGGCCACCCGATATTCGAGCTCAACCACCAGTGGGCCGCTCCGGTAGGAGCGGGAGCCGCACCTTAGGATCGGCAAGCATCTCGGCGCCCTCCCCGCGCTCGGTGATGGCCGGCATGCGCAGCCAGCACCCAAGCAGCGGCAAGAGCAGCATCAGTCCGGCAGAGACGAGCAGCGTGATGTCGACACCGACGGCATCGGCTAGGCGACCCCAGCCCCAACTGCCAACTGCGAGGCCGCCAGAGAACGCAGCCTGCCAAGCCGCAACGGAGCGGCCCGCAACCCAGCGCGGGGCGGAGAGCTGCACGCCAATGTTGAACAGCGTCCACACGATGGTCCATACGGCACCCGCTAAAACCAGAGCTGCGGCTGTCAAGACCGAATTGTGACTGAGCGCGACCGCCGCAATTGCGCCGCTCATCGACAGTGTGCAGGCACGAACCGCAGCCTCGCGGATCTTTATCGCCGCGACCTTCGTCGAGAGCTTCTGCACGAATTCCTCATAGATGCCTGCCTGTGCGTAGAGGCGGTTGGGACGCAGGTCTGGCCCATGTTGCGGTATTTGGAGACGATGGCGCCTTCGATGGCGACATCGATATCGGATCGTCGAACACCACGAAAGGCGCCTTACCGCCGAGCTCGAGGCCGAGCTTCTTCAGGCCGACGGAGGCCGACGGTAGAGGATCTTGCCGACCTCGGTCGAGCCGGTGAAGCCGACAAAGCGCACGCGCGCTCGCACAAATCCTCGCCGATCGGTCGCGAATCTCCGGTGATGACGTTGAAGACGCCCTTGGGCACGCCGGCCTTCTCAGCGAGGGCTGCGAGCGCGAGCGCCGAGTGCGGCGTCTCGCTGGTTGGCTTCAGCACCATGGTGCAGCCTGCGGCGAGCGCCGGCCATACTTTGCGGGTGATCATCGAGTTGCGGAAGTTCCACGGCGTGATGGCGCCGCAGACGCCAATCGGTGGCTTGATCGCAAGCAGCCTTGCATCCGGGCGCGGCGAGGGAATCGTTTCGCCATAGATGCGGCGCGCCTCTTCGGTTAGAACTCGACATAGGCGCCATCGATATCGACTTCGCCTAGCGCCTCGGAGAGCGGCTTGCCCTGCTCGGAAGTCAAGATTAGCGCGAGATCCTCGCGATTGGCGACGATCAATTCGTACCATTGCACAGGATGTTGGAACGTTGCTTGGCTGTGAGCTTAGCCCATGCAGGCAGCGCTCGTTCAGCAGCCTCCACGGCTCTCGTGCAGCCGTCGGCCGAGAGCTGCGGCTTGGCGAGCTCAATGGCGAGGTGAGCCGACTCAGGCGCCATCAATATAGCAGGCCTCCCGCAGAAGTGACGGATCCTTCAGACGATAGCGCAGGTTAGACGAGTCTTGTGTGGCTTGCGCGGCGGTCGGCGTCATAGCGTTGCTCCTGCGGCTTCCAAATCCGGGCAATCAGCTGTTCACCGATTGAGAAAAAAGGCCGCGCGAGATACCGCGCGGCCAAGTCAGGGAGGAAACGCCCCGAAGGGCACTGAATAGGAGCTCAGCAAGTAAATGAACTCACTGGCAACTCCAAGCTCGCACGAAACGTCGTCAAATCGTGCAAGCGGACATCGGATACTCATTTACCCGAGAGGATTGGCGGCGTTCGTTGCAATATCTTGCAGTTTTTGTGCGAAAATTTCGCTAGGTTCGGAGCAACTGCTATCTTGAAGCGTTTCTCGCGAGAATATTCGAAGTTGCGTACTGTTCATTGAGGCCCTCGAACACTCGCTCGGTGTACGCGTCCGTACCTCGATAGCTCGGTTTCAGGATTTAGGAAATCAATCTAAATGAGTCAGCGCTCGTCAACGAGCGGCAGAGAAACATTGAGCTCGGCGATTTAGCGGGACAGCTGCGGGTCGCGACAGTGCGAACCAGCATCGGGGGCGTCCGAACAAGTCATTTGAGGGGCAAAATGCGCAAAGTCGCGATCGGAATTCGTTGGACACGCGTCGCGGATTCCGCGTTGGGCGACGCGAACAGCTGGCACTGCCGGGGGATTTAGGGGTCATTGTCACAGGCGCAATCTGCACTGTCCCCATGCTCTACGGGAGCGTGGCGCAACGTGAGTCGACTGCCAGCAACGAATTCAAAGATCATGTCGTATTGTTGTCACAAACCTTCTTGGAATCCGGGCAAATTGCAACCGAATTCGAGCAAGCGCAGTGAAGAATAGATCAAGAAGCATACCGATAATTGAGAGCGCCAGCTCGCAGCATCCAGTCGTGGTGAGGGATTCGGGACCGATTTGCGCGACGATGATCCCATGAAGGAGGCGACCTTCCTGCGGGTCTGTCATCAATCTCTATGCAACACGCTTCCAGAACGTGGTCTCGGCCCAACGAAACCTTGGCTTCAACGAGAATTAAGGATTCCAAGGCAAGTTACGAATGGCCGTGCGCGCAGTTGAGCATCGGGTGAGCGAGCTCAATCAGCCTCAGCGCGCGATATTGATGCTGAAGATGCGCCGCCATGAGAATGAGTTCATGTTGAGCGGTGAGGACAGCCATCGCGATGAAAATCGTCAAAAAGAGTCTCTCCGGGGCTGAAATTCCATCACGGAGGTGGTTCCTCGGCACTGGCGTGGCGGAGCAAGAGCATCATAACTATCCTCAGTGAGGAGGACACGGCCGCGACGTCTCAGGCAATCAACGAACAACGGAAACTGTGGTGAAGTTCATAGTCCTGGCATCAGCTAGTAGTTCATTTGAAAGTTTCAGCGTGCTTCCTTGTGCTACCATTCTTTGCGCCTTGCGGAGTCGCCAATGCAACGACCATTGCGCTTTTGCGTGCTGTTCTTGAGGAGGTTTGCGAGGGTCTGCCTCGCAGCGAAACCGGCACTCGGGCCCATGTCGCTTCCAAGATCTTGGACGCCGCCAAAAGAGGTGAGATCACCGCGGACCGCCTTAGGCAGGTCGGCATGGAAGCTCTTCGCTCTGCGCCAACAATGTGGCGGTAGGTGCGGACAACACTGTAGTGCTCATGTGAATTTCCAGGTCACGGTGTTGAAGATCCTTAGGAGCTACCCGGACGGGTTCGCATCAATGCCGGACCTCAAGCGAGACATGGCCATCTTGGCCACGAGCGGTCCCGATTGGGCGGCGCGCGCCAAGAGAATGGGCGCCCGCGTGCCCGAGCTCGACCTTTTTTCGCAACGACTCGTCGAGCGTGTGAATGGAGGGTGGCGCATCACGGACAAGGGACGTGCGATGCTCGAACTGATGGAGTCGCGCCCTCGCACGCCCCAAGTCCAGCCAGAAGACACGAGAGCTAGCTTCGCCAGTGCCGGCGCGATCCCATTCTAATCGAACTACGTCGGCGCGAGCCTGAACGACTGGGGCGGCGCCGGTCCTCTAAGAGCCGAACGTGCGCGCCGCACTCTTAGACCGGACTATCTAGGTGATCAAGGCCGCGCCCGACGATCGGTTGCCGAAGGAGAATTTTCGATGCCGTTGTGGGCTTCGAACTTTTATTGGAGAGCTGGAACGAGAAGTGCTGATATCTCAGCATATATCAGGGAAAGGTGCTGTTGCTTCGATCAAGTCCAAGATCCCGCGATGCGCAGTGCGCCATTCATGTATGGACCTCGATTTTCGGCGCCTGAGCCGTTGGCTGGGGCCACGGCGCAGGCGCGGCCAAGTGGGACGGAGTGCCTGCGAGTCTCGCCGCCTCGCAACGGCAACAGATGCCGCTCGGCATAAAGCGATCGATGGCCGACACGCTTGGTTCGCATTGACTCACGTCAATTCGCTCCCGCCTCGTTCTTGAAACATCTCTCTTAGGGGATCGTCCGTGAACAACGCCTAAGGTGCTGATCAGGAATCGGTTTTACGGACGTTGGCCCGTTTCGGATTGCAGGCTTTGATAGGTTTGAGCATCGGAAGCCTGCAATTTGCAGTTTGAGATTCCGTCGAATCGCAAAGCCTGATTCGATGGCCGTAGCGGAGGAGCCTATGCGACCAAAAAGGCGATCTGATTCGTGCCAGGCTCGATCAGATCATCAACATGAAGCACGAGCTGGCGCAGCTCGCCGGCAAGGTCGACTGGGATTGGATCGATGCGCAGATTGCACCGCTGTACAGCGACAAGGGCCGCCCTGAGATCGAGACCCGCTTCGTGGTTGGGCTGCTGCTGCTCAAGCACATTTATGGCCTCTCCAACGAAGGCGTGTGCGATCGCTGGGTGGCGCAAGCGCTTTGGTGACAAGTTCGAGCCTCTGGTGGCCGACAGCCTGAGGGTGGCGCACGACGCCGGGTCACTGCGCAGGCGCGATCTCAAGCGGGTCACCGTGGATACCACGGTGCAGCCAAAGCCGTCACCTTCCCGACCGACGGCAAGCTGCTGCATGCAGCCATCGAAGGGCTCAACCGGCTGGTCCGCAGAGTAACTGCTGGCTAACGAGGCCGGCGCAACCAACCTGGACTGTCACGATCTCCGCCGGTGGATGGTCCGTCGGATCTGATTGACCAGATAAGTGCCCCAAATGATCATCATGTCGCCGACACGTTCCGTGCGCTTGCTCTCAAGGAACGTTGACCGGCGGCATGGCCGCAGTCGGGCGCAACACGAAGCGTTCTTGCTGCTGCCCGCGCGCCGCCAAGATGATTGCAAAAACCACGAGGAAAATCAGAGACCCACGCATGACCAAAAACTACTTCAGAGCCCATATCGCAATTATGAACCCCTCACATCCGGACAAACGGCACGCCTCGCGGGCAGGATATCGCGCCGCTCTTCAGGTGCCGTTTGCTGAGCCGAAAGCAATAGCGATCATTCGTGCCGCAACGCGGCCGAGTGCGGTGCTCAAAAAATGCATTTTCGAGGGCGGACGGCACTCGGTACGCGCGACGGACGGGGTGAGGTGCAAGGTATCGCGCGCTCCGGCATCCACGTCGATTGCTGGTATCCAATTTACGATGCGGCGGGCCATGAGGTTGATCATGCCTCGGCGGCCCATTGGCCTACTGTGCTGCGCAAGCCGCACAGCAGCGTGCTGCCGGTCAAGAGCTTTCTGATTACTGACGCTGATTATGTTAGGTTCTGACTGAAATCGGCATCAAGATACCAGTTCCCGACCTCATCAAGGAAAGGTGGAACGGGCGGAGCTTCCTCTTCTTCGGCTGTCGCTTCAATGATCGGCTCTTGCTATTTATGCGCGGCGCACCAAACGCTCGGCTGACGTCCATTACGCGATCGTCGATCCGCAAGCACTCTCGCGCAACGAACTCTGCTTTCTGGTCGAGCAACACCTGAGACTGATCGCGATATGGCTCCCGCAAGCATAGAGATGTTGAGCGCCAAGTAGCGGCGCAAAGTGGGCTGCTCGCCGCGGTCCGCTAGTAGGAAGAGGTCGCATCGCAAACGACCGGTGCGGGTTTGGGATTTCACGCGAGCTCGATCAGAACCCAACGGCCGTCTCCGTCACGATTGCGACGCCTGTCGCATTTGCGACGTGTGAACTGTCGCTGACGCGTGCACAACTGTGCGGATCACGTCTAGCTAACTCATTCACAGGGCGGGAATGCCATCGCCATCCGAGATGGCACGCGAGTTGCTAATTCTCGTTCTGTGGCCGCTCAGGCTGGTCGCCATGGGCACACTTGGTAGAGAATTGAATATGAACGCTGTTGCCGGACGCGGAAAACATGTCAAAGATGCTGAGCATAGCGGCGGGATGCGGGTCATCGCCGATTATAAGGGTTCCCGGAGCTCTTCGAAGAATGGCAAAGGGAGCTATGGGTCACAGGCTGCCCCAGGGCGATCTGTCGTTCGAAATCTGGGACAAAGTTAGGACTCATCCCTGCAATAGCGAAGAAGCTCATCATCATTACGCTCGCATCCATGTCGCGGTCGCGCCGGCTTGCAATATTCAAGGCAACTACTGCAATCGCAAGTACGACTGCGCCAATGAATCGCGTCCGGATGTTGGTAGTGACAAGCTCACTCCTGAGCAGGCGGCGGGAAAGCTGCTCGCGGTAGCCACCAGAATTCCACAGCTGACTGTGCTCGGTATCGCCGGCCCCGGCCATGCCTTGGCCAATCCGAAAACGACCTATCATGCCACAGATCTCCGCGCCCGAGCACGGCACAGCATTTGGGCTCAAAGGCCAGCGAGGCCCGACAGCGCAGGCACCTCTGCTCGCGTCTCCGTGCGCCCTGCAGGTTCGCCAGGGGGCGGTGCATGAACATGATCGTTTGCGACAGTGATGTGGTCCAGCTAAGCGGGCCGCCTGCGTTCAGCTTCGGCGAAAAGGTGCGGGCCAGCAGCACCATCCGCAATGACGGCACCTTTCGCGGCAAGGCGATCGGCGACATTCTGGCCAAGAAGGACGACGTGGGTTATTTCGTTTCCATCGGCACGTTCCTGCAGAAATTCTATATCTACGGTGTCGAATTTCTTGAAAGTGGCTACCGCGTCGGCATGGGGCGCAAAGAGGTCGAACCGATCGACGAGGGCGTAGATGATCTGCCATTGCCGGAAGTGGCTGTGTCATGACAGAGCCGCGCGTTCCAAAATATCGATCGGGCCAGCGCGTGAAAACCGCAGTCAATCTCATCAATGACGAGTCAGTTGCCACCGCGCCGCCTGATGGGATCCTAGTCGGCGCCGGTGCTATCGGCGAGATCGTCCGGGTCGCGATGCATACCGAAGCGAGCGTGCCGATTTATCTTGTAGATTTTGGTGAGCGGCTGGTCGTTGGTTGCCTTGAAGAAGAGATCACAGTCCTTTGAGGGGATGTTCTCGCAGTGAGAGTGTCGAGAGAGGTACCGGTCGGGCTGATCCCGCATCCGAACGAGCTAGATCGCAAGCGGATCGAACGTGCTTTGATCTCGCGCAAGCACTACCGCTATGTCTCGCCGAGTGTGACGCCGGTAAAGGCTGGCTATCTCATTGGGAGTCCCTGCTGCTCGCGCAATATCGACAACGCTGGCGGTCAGATCGATGTCGCGCTATTTCATTACGATGCCGTGAGCGGGATCTGGAAACTGTTCTTCAAGAATCATGCGCGAGGAAGCTGGAAATTTTACAGCATTTTCCACCGGCTTGCGTCGGCGATCGACGAATTGAACACGGATCCCGAGCGGCTGTTCTGGCAGTGATGCCTCATTGGCAACAGTCATAAGGAGTCAAAATGGCGCTCGCCACAGAACAATTGATCGAAATCGAACGCCTGCTTGCGACAGCTAACACAGACATTAGCGCCGTTGCTGACCTAAGGCGCCGCTTTCCGCAGCTCACCTTGGTTCGATGTGATGCGTCGGATGTGACGCAGCAGCCATTCCGGCGTCTTGCGCAGTTTGACCTGCATCTCATCGATGGATCGGACCACTGCATGCAGATTACGGCCGATCGGGCGCGAGCGACTGGATTGGTGCTGGCTAGAAGGCATGTTGGGCGGTGATCGGCACTGGACCCGCAGAGAATCGCCTGGATGACGCGGAGGCGGTGAATGCAATTCCGCTCTCGGATCCTGATATCATTGTTGCCGACTCTCTGCCGTCGAAGCACTATTTTATTCGCAGCGAATTTCTAGTCGGTCGACGACTGAGACGCTCGAACCAGCTTTCGCGGTCTATGTTGGCCGCAAGTATAGCGTTGCGGTTCCAAGCGCACGATTGGGCTCCTGCTTGGCCTGAAGGCGCTCGGTATCGAGCGGAGCAAGAGGTAATCGCCTCCTCGTATTCGTTTCTCAAGCCGTCCATGCCATCAATCTCGCGGACGCACGGGCGGAGTTTGCCGACATCGACTGTTGGTCCGAAACGAGCTCACGGCAATGCCGAAGAACGTATGAGGCCTAACACACGGGCGATTATCGCCGCCGACCCGAACGGGCCACCCGGCACCAATGCAGGTGCGAAGTTCAAGTCGCGGCGCGGGTCCACCCAAAGGGGACTAAACTGAACACGTCACAATCGAGCAGCCCACCGGTCTCTAAACCTGGCAAAAAAACGGGAACGGTATGAATCCGCAGATCATCATTCACGTCCGCTTCGCCCCGAATGGCAGGGTGATCCAGATCAGCGAGCGCCCGGCGAGGCTCACGCCCGACCAATGGTTCGATGTTCTCAAGGCCCGAGCCGACTCTGCCTATCACTCACTGTCCGGTGGTCGTGGCGTTTTTCGGCTGACCCGGGCCGCAGTTGATACCTTCAAGCAAGAAGCTGTGACGCTGGCATGAGCGAAGAGATCACCGATCTCGTGGCTAGCCACGAGATTGAGGTGTTCGCAGGCTGTCCAGCCGATGCGATCGAGCGGGTGGCGCCAGGGCGTACAGTCTGTCGCAGATCGAAGACATCGGCGAGGGCCTGCCGGTTACAATTCATGTGATCCTTTCGGCAATGACTATTTCGATTATGTCAATCGTTGCTGGCACGACGGAGTCTGGCTTAAGATCGGTTACTGCGCGTTGTTCTCCCCGGATCGGTCATGATTCAGATACAACGGCACGGTACGACCTTGGAGGTCGACAGTGGGTTTTACATCGGGGCCCCCGTAATGGACGCGCGCTTAGATCGGTTGCACTTCACGCTGTAGTTGACAATTGGGTTCGAGTGTCCGGGGGTCCGTATAGTCGCGATCCGTCGGCTTTGCGAAACACCCACGTGCCGGCGGTCTCGTTCCTCCGATAACCGATCGACAGGCCTCGTCCGATTGATACCAAGACGGGCGTTTTGCTCACCGGCTTGTCCAGCCGCGCACTGCGGCTTTCGAGCGTCTTGTCCCTGATGCGCCTGACCATCGCCGATGCCTCAGCTTCATTCCGAAAGTGTCCAGCCGGAGTCCAGTGGACAAGGATGTATACGGGACTGATACTGACGGACGCCAGCGCACTCGAATCCTTGAGACCGCCGGCAATTTGAAGATCTCTATAATAGGGCGTCGTGTCCTTCTCTCAGCTGAACAAGAACAAGCTTCGCTCAGAAGCATGCCTTGGCCGCGGGAGGAGCCGATGGGAGGGAAACAAAAGCTCGCTAGCGTTTCTTTCCTGCGGAGCCTTTAGCGCCGTCTGCTTTTCGAAAGCTGTACAAGAAGACGCCGCTGTTAGGTGAATCATCCCTTTCACGTCGTGATACGCGAGAAACCGACAAGTCTGAGTTGGCAGCTGAATTAGACGGTTGCGTCTTACAAGGGATATTTTCCCAAAATTACCCAGATGCTGAGTTCGGGCGCCGCGACCAATGCGACCTCATCTGGAATAATCACGATCGAGGCAGGGCCGCGCCTCATAAGGTCCGAAGCAGGACAGTTCCAGTCATCTCCAAAATGCTGAGCGAAAAACACCGCGTATCCACGGACGACCGCTGGGATAAAGTTCTATCGCTCCGATCTAATCGGCAAAGGCTGCCGCAGAGCCGGAATGATCTCGTGGGATTGCTCATGCCCTGCATCGGAAGAGAAAAGTGAAGCGGGTTATGGCATGAGCTACACCGACGCAGCCTTTTTCTGGTGGACCCTCTGGAAGAATAACTACGAATTCTTCGCAGCAGATGGCTGGACGCCCGATGATCAGTTCGGCCTTTCGGTTGCAGACGGCGAACACCGCGAGGACCATTCTCGGATCCTATTATCTGTTCGAGGCATCGAATGTTCTTGATGACCTGAGCGAGCCCAAAGACATCTGTCCGTCAAGAACATCTGCTTGTTGGAAGCCTGCTCATGCCAATGCAAGCAAATACGCCTATAGCCGCCTCTTCCCAGTCGCGCCGGCTTTCACGGAAACCGGAGTGCTTGCCCTTGAGGGGCAGCGCCGCGATGCATGATCGACGAGCGCGTCGATGGACCTGCATTCTGGCTCATTGTTCCGAGCAATTCCTGTTATCGGAGCAGGAGTGCGATTGGTTGATTTGTCCCTGGCTCATGTGGGTAGTCGCAAGGCGGTCATGATCACGTGCAAACATTTCAGCACGCAATTTGCAATCGAGCGCGCCCGCTATGCGGCCGCGCGTGGCGCAAGCCTTCTGATGCTGATGCCGCCCTACCACGGCGTGAGCCTCAACGCAGACGCGCCCTCGATGCTCGATCGTTTCGGCCGTATCGCAGATGCGGCCAAGATTTCGATCCTGGTCCTGAATGCGCTGCTCAGTGGCGTGACGTTAACAATGTCGTTTCTGGTGCGCCTTGCCCGGGAGATGCCGCGCTTTAGCTATTTCAATATCGAGGTGCCGTTTGCCGCGGCGAAGCCGCGGACGTTGAGTGACGCCGGAGGAGAGACAATCCTAGGCACCTTCGACGGAGAGGAAGCCATTACAATGATGCCATATCTCGATGCTGGTGCGAGCGGGACGATACCGGGCGCGCTGCTTCCTGATCTATTGCGTCCAGTGATCGATCATCGCACGACGGGACGCAGGCGGGAAGCCGCCCTGCCTGTCGTTAATCGGTTTCGAGAACCGCCAGTGTGGCCTGCGCGCCGCCACGGGCGCGACGTGAAATAGCTGAAGGAAACTCGCCCCGCACTAGCTCGCCCGCGAGGTCAATCCAATGGCGCTCCATTGGTGACGCTAAGCCGCCCACATGTCCGCTCCCGAAAGAACTACGTTCAATCAGCTGCCAGGGATCAAGAGAGGTGCGGTACCGACAAATTTACCTCCACAAACAGTGCCGTGAGGAAAAGAGCTTTAGCGGCTTATTGGAATTAGGGGAGGCGACACAAGCCGACCGGGCGCGCACAAGGCTGGAACCGGTGGTTGGCTGTCCCCGATAAGGTTTGAGCCTTTCAACTCGTCAGTGCGCGCATTGTCGGCTGAAGACGTACATTCGTAGAGGTGCTAGGGAGGAGGTTTTAGAGATGACCGGGACGCTCAATGGGACTACTTCGCATGCTTTGAGGAGGCGGTCGCGCTCGAGAGTCCGCAATGCAGCCATGGAAATCGACAAAATCGATGCTCGTCTTCTTGATCTCGTTCAACGCAACAATCGCCTAAGCAGTGAAGAACTCGGCGCGAAGTTGCCCTATCTGCATCCGGAGTTCAGCGCCGACTAAAGCGCCTACGAAAAGAGGGCGTGATAGAATCAGACGTCTCAATCATTTCGCCAAGGGCGATCGGCCGAAACGTGACTATGCTGGTCCTCATTTTCTTTGAGCGCGATCGCGCCGACATCATTGATCGCTTTAAGCGGGGGATCCGCACTATGACGGAGGTGATGAGCGGATTTTACGTCACGGGCCAAGCTGATTTCATCCTGTTGGTGACTGCAAATAATATGGAAGAGTACGAGCATTTCACCCGACGCTTGATAAATGAAAATCCAGATATAAAGCGCCTCGAGACTGTAGTTGTTCTGGACCGAGTCAAAGCCGGTTTCATTTTACCAATGGGATCGTTGGCATCCTGGTGACCAATCTCGCCGTGACCCTTAACGCCCTCATCTTGGATCAAGCATAATCGCTTTCCGCGCGGTGAGAGCCGTAACGACGATCTCGCACTCTCGGCCAGCGTCCATGCGGTCCGATTAAAATGAGGCCGCGTTCCAGCAATTCCATCTGGATCGGCGCATGCTCCTGAACAGCAATGACCGAGGCTAACACTATGAGGTCGGCGCTTGTTGTGCGGTTTTGGACTGCCGAACAAGTCAGGTCAGGTTCAAGACGCCTTGCGCGATTTTTCCGGGTATAAGCAGAAGCTTTATTCAGCAAGGCGCTGATACGGGGATTGCTGCAAGCACTCGTTAAGGGCGAGCGTCCACGCTGGCCCGCAAGAGCGAACTCTCCTTTTGAACCCGAACGGGCTCGAATGGCGCGCTACTCATCGGTTGATAGGAAGATTGATACAAATCGCGCTCCCAAAGGCGGCATTGGCAGTTCGATCACGTCCCAGAATACGCCGGCAGCGACACGGGCAAAGCTCTAACTGACGCGGGCGTCGGCGGCGTCGAGGAGCCAAAAACGGGGATGGGATAGACGATCGGAATATCGGCTGAGTGAGGACGGGTACCCCAACTGTCGACGTCGCTCCGGCTCAGCACCTCTATTAACTTCCTGGAAGAGTGCGGCACCTGTGAAGATATGGACGACTCGTGCGAACCGTCGACTGCAATGGCATTTGCGATCTGATTCGCAAGTTCAAAGCCGCAGGAGATGTAAATCGCGATATTCGGTGAGGGGATGGTAATGTATGCCGCAAGCAGCATTTCAAGAGACACTCCGAACCATGCCAACTCTGGCGTCGTGCAGCTCGGCGATCTGCTCTGCAGACGAGAAGGAGGCGCATGGGCCGAGAAGCGCTTGTGAGTGCCGCTCTGTTGAGCTCTCTTTCCTTCTCGTCCATGCATCGTTTTCTCCGTTTCTGAGGTTCAAATGACGCGTTCTAATGATTCTCTCAAACTGCGCGAGCATCCAGAGATATCAGTCGGCGAGTCCTTGACTTACCAAAACCGGAGTCGGGCCCCCTGTCTCCCTCCTGTGCAAACCATACGGAGACCAAGCCGACTTGGAGGCAAGCGAAAGTTGGGTTGTCGCCAGATCAGAGCCCGACATTTGTGCGGTACCGGCATTCATAATGAGGATCCGCGGCATCAGCGACCTCGGGGCAAGGTTATTAGACGGAAAGGCGCCGACAATGATCAACTCGCAGCTGCCGTATTCGCATAGACGCGGTGAGCCCTGGGGCTTTTCGCGGCTCTCAGCGGCCACGCCTGCGGAGTAAAGGAAATGCCAAACCCGATCGAAATCTTCAGTCGCCGTCGTTGTGCTGGCTTGATCGTGTAAGCCCCTTCAGCGCGAAATGCTGGATCTTGCCCAACGCCGTTCGTGGCAATTCTTCCGTGAAAATAATTTCGCGCGGTACCTTAAAGCGGGCGAGCTGCGAGCCTGCATGCGCCGTTAGTGCTTCCGCGTCAAGGCGAACCCCCGGCCGCCTGATCACATAAGCGATCGGCACCTCATCCCAGCGCGGATCGGGTCGACCGACAACGGCGCAGTCTGCGACATCGGGATGCTCCATGAGCGCGCGCTCTACTTCCGCCGGGTAGATATTTTCTCCACCGGAAATGATCAGGTTCCTTTTGCGATCCTGAACCCAAAAGTATCCATCGGCATCGCGGCGGCCGATGTCTCCGGTGAGATACCAGCCGTTGTGCAAAGGCTCGCGCGTTGCTTGTTGAGCGCCCCAATACCCGCTGAAGACATTGGGGCCCCGTACGGCGATCTCGCCCGGGCTGCCTGCCTGCAACCCGTTGCCGGTATCATCGAGAATAGCCGCTTCGCAGCATAGGCCGGGCAAGCCGCTCGAGCCCTTACGCGTAAGATCGCCGCCGAGCCTCGTATACACAGCAATAGGGCAGGTCTCGGTCGAACCGTAAACCTGCAGCACTGGCACCCCACGCGCGACAAAGCGTTCGATAAGGTGCTGCGGGACCATGGTTGAACCGGTGCAAACTGCCTTCAGTGAGGAGAGGTCCGTCGTCCGCCACTGAGGATGGTCGGTTAGGAATTGCATCGTGGTAGGCACCAACGCTGCCAGCGTAGGTCTGTCGCGTTCGATCGCAGCAAGCGTCGCCTCGGGCGTAAATCGCGTGTGAATGGTGACGGTCGCGCCGTGATGCAACGCCGGCGTGGTCTGGATATTCAGGCCGCCAACGTGAAACAGCGGCAAGACTGTCAGGACATGATCGGTCGAGCCGAGGTTATGCATGTGCTGACTCATAATTCCATTCCACAGCAACGCTTCTTGACGCAGCACAGCGCCTTTCGGCCGCCCTGTGGTACCCGAAGTATAGACAATCAGAAGCGGGCAAGACAGGTCCGTGTGCTGATTGCGATCGTCGCCTCGGCTCTGGTCTACCAGGCAGTCCCACTTACTTCCGCCGAGAGGCGAAAAGTCCAACCCGGCAACAAAGGTATCGGGCAATTGCCCCGCCAGAGCTGCTAGCAGCGCATCAAAGGCCTGTTCTAGAACTAGCACTTTTGGACGGGCGTCGGAGAGGATGAACAACTGTTCCGCGACCGTAAGCCGCCAATTTAATGGAACGAGCATTGCGCCGAGTCGCGCGCAGGCATAGAGCAGGGCCAGGTAGTCGGGCCGGTTGAGGCCAAGGATCGCGACGCGGTCGCCTCTCTCGATGCCGAGCTGGTGTTTTAGAGCACGAGCGATCTGCTCGATCCTTTGAATGAAGGCGGCGTAGCTTAGAGTGCCCCCGTCGAAGTGGATCGCGGGTTTGTCGGGAGTAAACGAGGCGTTACGCTCAATCAGTGTGCAAAGATCCACCTTTGTCCCCTTTTCGCTCAGGTTCGCTACGTACTTGCAAAACTGTTTGAACCCCTGACCTCCTGAGTCGTTCGGAAGCTCTCGATCGCGATCAGATCGCATCGGATGGCCTTCAGGCACGCGAGCGGTCAAGCGATCTCAGTCCGAAGCATACGGTCTTGACGACGTCATCAGCCCGGGCCCGATGTAAACCTCTTAAAGCGTAAAGGCGGAGGCGCTTCGTCACGGGCTCCGTTTTGTCCGACAGCGCTGGCGTGCATCTGCGCGTAGTGATAAGCGCACCATGACGTTATCTTCTTCAGGTTTCCGACTTACAGGCTCACCGCACATATAGGGAGATCTGGAATCTTCATCTTTGAATGGCTCGGCATTGACCTTCAGTGTGGTCGACCAACACAACGTTCTTGGCACCGTCGGGTTTTTTCATCGTGCTGCCCCGAATGCAAAGCAATCTTCGAGATTGTCGCGCCGGTATAGTGAGGACACGGCGCGGTTGCCATGTTTGGCCACAGGAACGCCGGCCCCGGCGACGATGAAAGAGGCGCATGTCGACACGTTGACTGAGCCCGAAGCGTCACCGCCCGTACCAACGATGTCGACAGGATCGGGGGGCGCACTGACCCGGAGCATTTTGCTCCTCATGGCCGAGGCTGCGCCGGTGACTTCTTCTACGGTTTCGCCACGTACCCGCATCCCAATTAATAATCCCCCGATCTGGGAGGATGTCGCCTGGCCCGACATCGTGATTTCAAAAGCTGTTGCGGTCTCCTCGCGAGTCAGCGTGGCACCTGTAGCAACTTTGCTGATGATCGATTTGAGGGCGTTCATTGCTCTACACGTGCTTAGTTGTTCCAATTGGCCAGTCGCGCGTGCGAGCGCGACCTCAATCCGCTAGTCGAGGCATGCGGTGTCAGCTTGAACGTCAGTTCGCTCTGCAATGCTACAACCTGACGCTGCGTAAGAATCAAGTTATCCATGACGTTCACCTGCAAAGGAGTTAGTGTTCTTTGCTCGAGATCAGATCAGACGATTGGACGGCAAGACGGGTGGGTAGTTCCATAGCCTAGCATGGCGGGCGACTTCTTCTGCAACCAGCCCGTCGTAGAATCATTGACCGCGATCGGTATGATGGCTTGCATGTCTCCTCCTAAAGATTGTTATCATTGGCGATGAATGGACCAACAATCCATCGGTAGGGAGCACCTTAGATCTAGTGTGACGGACGCGTCCGTTGGTGGATCAGAGTAAGTAGGGCAGCCCGCGCTTGCATGAATCGCGAACTCCAGATGTCGATGGCTTCGACCCGCAGGAGCCTCGCAATTAGCTACGCAATGCTAGAAGTAACGAGCAGATCATCTCGAGTGTTACGCACTTTGCGTAGTCCCCACGCGAGGTTCGATGCGCGGCCAATCAGGCCTATGCGACCCAGCTCCACCTGCTTCGACGCAACGCCGTTGTCCCAATCGACAACGTGGTCACCGAATTCAACGCACCACCCGGGTTGATCTATTTGACCAATGTCGCGAATTCGAGTTCTGCCGCGGAATGCGGGCGACACGAATCTGGCTCATGCCGGGGACAGGATGATCCGTCGATTTGGACTCCAGTTAGAGAGTAGAATCCACTGACACGGACGTTCGAATCCTGCCGGCTACATTCGGAATACGCCATAATGGGGCGCTTCGATGGGAGCATTCAGCGAAGCGCTCATGGCGATCGCGAGTGCACTTCGGGTATCGACTGGATCAAGAATTCCGTCGTCCCAGATTTCGGAGGTTGCATAGTAGGCGCTGGATCGTTCCCGATACTCGTCGAGAAGGGGACCTCGAATGGCTGCCAGCTCCTGCTCTGCGAGTCGCCCACCATCACGGGCCAGTTGTCTGGTCTTAACATGGGTCAGCACACCTGCCGCTTGCTCGGCGCCCATCGCAGAGATCTGAGACTGCGGCCAGGTGAAGACGAACCGAGGATCGAAAGCACGTCCCGCCATAGCGTAGCTACCTGCTCCGTGCGAGCTGTTGCAAACGACCGTGAATTTTGGGACCGACGCTCCCGAGACGGCCATGATCAGCTTGGCGCCATCCTTGGTTATGCCACGGCGCTCGTATTCGCGGCCGACCATGAAACCCGTTGTATTCTGCAGGAAGAGCAGGGGCGTCCGGTTCTTGTCGCATAGTTGGATGAAGTGAGCGCCCTTCAGCGCACTTTCGCTGAGCAGCACGCCATTATTTGCAAGAATCCCTATTTGATATCCATGAAGCCGCGCGAAACCGCACAGCAGGGACGTGCCGAAACGCGGCTGGTATTCGTGAAATCGGCTGCCATCGATCATGCGGGCGATGATCTCCCGCATGTCGAACTGCACTCGAGGGTCCTTTGGAATAATGCCGTATAGTTCCGATGCGTCGTAGGCAGGTGGCTCCGGGGCGGCTTGATCAATCGGAGTCTTCGCGGACCGATGGAATCGGGCAACGATATCACGTGCGATCGCAATAGCGTGCATCTCGGAGCTCGCGGAATAATCGCTCGTGCCCGACACGCTCGTATGCATGTGGGCGCCCCCAAGCTCCTGTGCCGATACGTCTTCACCGGTAGCAGCTTTCACGACTGGAGGGCCACCGAGAAATATAGCTCCCGTATCCTCGACCATAATGTTGAATTCGCTAAGCGCCGGGACGTAGGCCGCTCCCGCCGTGCAATGACCCATTGCGATCGCGACCTGCGGTACTCCCATCTTGGAGAGAATGGATTGGTTACGGAGGATCCGACCCGCGAAGTAGCGATCGGCGAAGAACTCTGCCTGAAAAGGTAGGAATCCTCCGGCGCCGTCGCACAAATGAATCACTGACAGACGATTCTCGATTGCGATGTCCAAGGCTCGCACTATCTTCTTGACAGACAATGGATACCATGCGCCGCCCTTTACGCTTGCGTCGTCTGCATGAACCATCATCTCGCGACCCGCGACGATCCCGATGCCGACGACCTGCGCCGCGCCGGGCACTTCGCCGTTATAGGCCTTGTTAGCGGCCAGCGTTGAAAGCTCGAGGAACGGAGTTTTTGGATCGAGCAAGGCGTCGATCCGATCTCGTACAAACAGCTTATTTTGACGTCGAAGGCGCTCAAGCTCCCGCTCGGGCCGCTGGAAGCGGACAGCACGTTGCCGCTCCTTCAACTCGTCAGCAAGCCGCCTGTTGTGGAGCTCGTTTTGACGAAAGTCTTGCGAATTGACATTCACCCCAGAAGCGATTCGTAGCATTTCAGCGCCCTTCTTTCGACAGCGTAATCAGCACAGCATTTCGCTCGAAGCTCTCCCCTTCTTTGAAATGGATTCGATCGACTATGCCATCCTGTGAAGAGCGAATAATAGTTTCCAGCTTCATGCTCTCAATCATCATCAGCGCCGCGCCTGCGGATACCGGTTGACCAGGCGAAACCGCGATCGTAACGACTACTCCCGGCATCGGTGCGCGGGTCATGAGCGAACTTTCCTCTTGGTTCACGCAAGCGAGCGTTCGCAACGGGTCGCTGTAGCGCAAAACGCGAGTCATGCCACGGATGTGGACGTGAATCAGGTCGCCTTCGATGACGAAGCGGACCCGTTCGGTCTCGCCGGCAATGGTCAGCACACCTGAATTCTCACTGTATTGGGCGAACGCGACCGGGGAAATGACTTGGTCGCGCAAGTGAAGATGATAGGAGCCGGATTGGCAGGGTGAAAGCCATAACTGATGGTCGACGCCATCAACCTCGACGGAGTGATACACGTCAATTTCTCCAATGGCCCAGCGAAGCGTGAAGTGCGGGTACGGCGTCGGCCGATTCGCGGACTTGTCGGGTCAGGAGAGCAGCTGATGCCAGGAATGCCGGTAGGTCGGTAGCAGAGTTACCGGCGGCGATGTGCGGGTTTTCCTCCAAATATCCTGTATGAAACTGTCCGCGGACAAACGACTCGTCTGAAAGGATGCGGGCGAGGAAGCCAGCGTTTGTCTCGCAGCCGAGAAGAATAACCCCCTGAATCGCGTGATTGGCCGTCGCGGTGGCCAATGTGCGCGTCGGCGAATGCGCGATGATCTTTGCGAGCATGGGATCAAACGCAGTGGTGATTGGCTGACCCTGCGTGATGCCGCTGTCAATCCGTACCCCGCTCGGATACTCGAGAAGAAGTACTTTGCCGGACGTCGGAACATAGCCTCGTTCGGGGGCTTCAGCGTACAGCCTTACTTCGATAGCGTGGCCGTTCGAAACGATATCTGACTGAGCAAAACCAAGTTCTCGGCCCGCGGTGGCATAGACCTGTTCGGCGACAAGATCGATGCCGGTGATCATCTCAGTCACGGGATGTTCGACCTGTAGGCGCGTATTCATCTCGAGAAAGTAGAATTCTCCTGCATCGAAAATGAATTCAACGGTTCCTGCGTTCTGATAATTCGCGGCGCGTGCGATACCGACCGCGGTCTCGCAGACGCGTTTCCGTAGTTCTGGCGACAGCGCTGGCGAGGGCGCTTCCTCGATGATCTTCTGGAAGCGTCGTTGCACCGAGCATTCCCGCTCAAACAGATGTACAATGTTCCCAAAGGAGTCGCCGAGTACCTGCACTTCGATATGCCGCGGGTTCTCAATGTATCTTTCGACGTAAAGCCGGCGATCCCCAAAATACCGTTGCCCCTCAGAGCGAGCTTGCTCAATCGCGCCTTCCAGAGCATCGACGTCACGTACAATCCGCATGCCCTTGCCGCCCGCGCCCCCTGACGGTTTTACCAGCAAAGGGGTTCCAATTGCACGCGCCCTGGAGACGAACGTCGCTGGATCGTCCTCCTCAATTGCAGATGGGGCCACTGGAAAGCCGTTCGACTGGACGAAGTTGTGGGCCCTAATCTTATCGCCCATCAGTTCAATAGTTTCGGGTGCGGGGCCGATGAACGCAATGCCGGCCTTTACCACGGCCGTAGCGAATTGAGCCTGTTCGGAAAGAAATCCATAACCTGGATGAACAGCGCCGGCGCCCGCCTTGTGAGCGGCGGCGATAATTTGTGCGATGTCCAGATAGGCCGCGATCGGCGTGTGACCGCTGATAAGAATCGCTGTGTCGGCCATGGAGACTGCCGGGCTTCGCGCATCGACCTCGTGGTAGACAACTGCAGAACGAAGGCCCAGCTTTCGCAACGTCTTGATGATGCGGGCGGCGATCTCGCCTCTGTTGGCAATAAGGACTGTATCGAAAGGCATTGTGTCTCCAAACAAACAACTCAAACGAGACTTCCGTCACTTGCGAGCGGTTGGTCCGCTTTCGATAGCTTCGCTCGCTTTTGTTGACAGTGAGTCGGCGATCCACCGCGCAATTATTACCTTGCGGCTCGGTTTGGGGAGCGCCGCGCGGGGGCGATCGAGGGTGCAGGATGGTTGGTAGTACCTCACTTCGAGTCTCGGTTTTCTTTGGCGGTATCGCCAACGGAAATCACGTCGCGATGTCTCAAGCTCGCCTGCTTGGCTTTGAGACACGCCAGTGATGGCGGTGCGATCCGGGATGTGGGTGCTACACAGGCGAAACACGTCCTGCATGCAAGCGTCTTTCTTCGCGTCGGTCGGCGGCTGATCTCGCGCACCCGCCGACTCGAGGCACAGAGATGCTGTTGCACAATAAGAACTACTGCACAGCAGTTGGCTTCGGGACGCAAAAACCAATGCGTTCGTTGTGTACGCGTCACGATATCCTCTTCAGGTCGGTACCTTGCGGTATTGGTGTTCCTGCGCAAGGAACATATGGCCTATCTACAGGAAAAACGGGCCGGAACCGTTCAAGTCGTTGATGGCTGCGGAAGCGTTGCTTTGTATGATAGAACCGAAGGCTGCGATGTGTTGACGAATTACAATCAGCATGCCGATGTCGTCGTAACGCGTGTTGTCTTGCCGGACTCGACCTCGCAAGTGTGCCTGGTTCCGGACGAGATGATCGAGCAGTTGCGCGTCGATAAGGCGCTAACGTCCGTCCCGACGGAAAAAAAGGCCCGGCCTCGTTTTGGAAGCCGGGCGAAGTCAGTCTGGGAGGAGCGACGCTGCTACACATCGCACCGACCGTCGGCAAGGGAGAGTTGCCGCCGGCTCATTTACGGCGAGCGTTCGCCGCAAATTCGAAATACGACAAGATCGTTATGCCATCACCCCACACGCTAGGAGTAGCTTACGTTCGTTTGTCAGAGGTCGCGATCTCATTTCAAGATCGTACAATGTGACGTTACGTGCGATTCAAGGCCTTTCAACGAAATGACCGCATAAATTTGTCCAAGCTCCTGGCTTCCCGGAAGTAGCCAGGTCCGTACGTAACGTACTATCCATTCGTCCACGGGTGGGGCTTGCCCCGTGAAGGCGCTGCCCCGGCGCGCTGCGTAAGATCTGTCCCTCCGATCACCAGGATCTGGTCGACTCGGCGGCAGAAACCTTTCAACCTTGTCGCTTCAAACGGCACTGCTCCGAAATAGCGCTCTGATGACGGTCAGCTCACCAATTCGACTCGGCCGGTATCGAGCCGATAAAGACCCCCGACGACTTTCAGCCTATTCTGCTCGATTGCTATATTTAAAATCGGAGCCGCCGATTTGAGCTTATTGACGTTGTCGATTACATTTCGCCGGATCGCATTTGCGAGTGCATCTCCGCTTTCCTGGGAAGACGCTTTTACTGCGGGCGCAAGTGCGGCGGCGAGAGATGGAATGTGCCCAGGCAAAGACTTGCCCTCTCTTAAGGACTCGATCGTAGCACCGACAGCGCCGCAGCGATCGTGGCCAAGTACCAGGACCACCGGGGTATTTAGCACGGCCACCGCATATTCAAGGCTGGCTAGCATTTCATCGTTGGCGAAATTACCAGCAACACGGCAGACGAACAGATCGCCAAGTCCGCTATTGAAAACATGTTCGGGTGCGATACGTGAATCGGCGCAGGTTAGGACCGCCGCATATGGATTTTGCCCGCCGATTAAAGCTTCGCGCTCCTGCCTGAAATCGTCGAGTCGTGATGGGCCCTGAACGAAGCGCGCATTGCTTTCCATTAGGCGCTTCAGCGAAGCGTCCGGCGTGAGAAGGTTGTCCGGTTTTGGCGGCGCTGTTGCCTCCATGGCGCCCGCAATCCTACCGCCCAGCAGCATGCCCGCCGCCGAAGCCGTGAACAGCATTAGCGAACGGCGAGACGGCGTCATTGGATGAGGCAGGATCGGGAGGCCGTCTTCACACATGTTTTCCCTCTTCGTGTGCTGCTCTACGCGGTCCCGTGGCTTCGGGGCTCCGCCTCGCTGCGGAACCAGCGCTAACCCAGCGCCTTCTATGGAGTTGCACCAACTCAGTTGCACAGATGTGTTCGCCCTAGCGCCTCTCGCTGCGCTTGATGACACCGCGATGAGCGTTATCCAAAATGGCTCCGAGAAGGAGTTCTAAAGTGTCGTTACGGCGACCTGATCAGGATTTCGAGACAACGTCACAGCCTCTCAAAAAGCCGTTCTTCAGGCGGCATGCGCTCCACTAGATTTGGATGAGTGGAGCGAACGCGGAGCCGCGCGAACGGCCTTAGCGCCGGAATCCATCGATGTGCGCAGGCAGCGGTGAGCACGAAGGAACTGGGCATCCTGGTCGCTAGCTCCTCAGGTAATGTAGCCCGATCGAAGTTGTCATCGGCGCGTGCCGAATGGGATGCCTATCACATTGCGACGCGGCTAAGAACGGCTCAAGCCTCATTCCAATTTGTAGACGAACTGCGCGCCGTTCCGCAGTTCGCAGACGAATTCGCCCTCGTTCATGACCTTGGCCGGCCCGGCCACCAGCTTTGAGGCCCGCACCGTGAGCTTGCCTTCGCGGCTGAGGCTGTGGCGGATGTAGTCCGTCACCGGGTACCCGAAACTGTCCACGGTTTGATGAGCATTGCAGAAGCTGATGCCGTTCTGGGCAGTCACCCTGAAGGCATTGATAATCAACCCACCCTGTGGCCGGGCCGGGGTCGACAGTGGTGCAGCGGTTTAGGTCCAGTATGACCTTCAGAGTATTGCCAGTCTGCAAGGCACTGAGCACCTCAGCGTACTTCGGTGAGGGCTCCTCGGCCTTGACGATCGTGCTGACGTTGACGGCCAACAGTAAGGACAAGAGGATGGGTGGGCATCCGCCATTGCACAGCATATTCTCTGCTTCCTCAACGGAGCAGGCGCGAAGAAGTCAAGTTGCTCGATGCCATGCAAGCATGTGCCCTAACCGTTCTCAAGTGCTTCGAAGGTAATCTAACGTCACAAACTCGTATGTAAGACTGTGCAAGCTTGGCGGTCCGCCGGATAATTCAGGTGCCGAACACCCGGCCTTCGGCTGTAGCCGGCGCAAACGAAATCCTTCCAGCGCCAACGCAGCGATGCCGAGATCAAGCGCGCGTCGAAAGGCGAATCGCGCATGCTCGAGACGTTTGATTATGGACGCTTGTCGACCTTGGCACCCTGTCAGCGTCGGACCACCAGAGACTCGGGAGATCACGACCGCCGTTGCCCGCCGGTAAGACCAATCTCTCCCTCGCACGCCGCCTCGATCTCGCAGGTCGGTGAGTAGCGAACCACCATCGGTGGCCGCTTTTAATGAACAATCAAGAGACGTTGCCCTGACGGTTTTGACGAAAGCCGACAGCCTGTGCTTGATTCCGTGGAGCCAGTTCTTGTTCTCACCCGAGGGGACGGTCGCGGATAAGAAAAACTGGGTCTTTAAAGGTGCTAGCTGCCTGCCGTCCGAAGAGCGCCTGTGCCTCGTCCAGTTTTCTGATGGCGGTAAGGACGCGGTACGCGTCCGAGAGTTCGACCTGGACACCAACGCCTTCGTCACGACCGGTTTTGCTCTTCCGGAGGGAAAGCAGGCCGTCAGCTGGATCGACCGCCACACGGTCCTTATCGCACGAGATTGGGGAGAAGGGACCCTGACGCAGGTTGGCTACCCTTTCGTCTTGAAGGAGCTGAAGCGCGCTCAGCCGCTCGTTCGAGCGCGCGAGGTCTTCCGTGGAGAGCCGACCGATGCCGTGGCGGCCCTTCGTGCTGCGGGATAATGAAGGCAAAGTTCATGCGGCCAGCGCCATGCGCGCGATAAGCTTCTTCGAGCAGGAGTATGTGCTCTTTGGGCCTAACGGACCGATCAAGCTAAACCTGCCAAAGAAAGCAAACAGCAGCGGCATCGTCAGTGGCCGCCTGCTCGTGACGCTCGATGAAGACTGGATACAGTCCGGCAGCACCCGCTTTGCGGCCGACTCGATGATCTCGTATGGCTTGGGCAAATGGAAGCAACATCCGCTGCGCGGGATGCCATCGCTCGTCTTCCAGCCCGAGCCTCGGCGAGCGCTCAGCGGGTTCGCGGTCACCAAGAACTTGTTGATGGCGATCCCTGACAATGTTCAGAGCATGGCTTTCATCTATAGGTACGACCAGGGCACTTGGCGGGACACGCCGATCCCGCTCCCTACGAACGAGAACGTCAGCCTGTCAGCCGCTAGCGAAGAAACGGACGTGGTGCTGTTCACCGTCTCCAACTATCTGGGGCCGACGTCTCTCTGGTACTTCGACGCGGCGAGCGAAGGGCTTGAAATACTGAGGACGGCACCTCCGAAATTCAACCCGTCCAGGCATGTCGCGGAGCAGTTCGAGGCCACTTCGCTCGACGGGACCCGGATTCCCCACTTTCTGGTGCGTCCCAAGAACGCGAGGTTCGGAGCGGAGATCCCAACTCTTCTCAATGGTTATGGCGGATTCCTCGCCTCGCTCCTGCCATCCTGTGCGGGAGCGATGGGGCGGCTCTTGCCCGACCAGGGCAGTGCATATGTCGTCGCGAACCTGCGGGGCGGCGGCGAGTTTGGGCCGCGATGGCACGAGGCGGCCCAAACGGCAACGAAGCAGCGGACATGGGATGATTTCATCGCCTTTACGGAGGACCTAATCCGCCGGAAGGTCACCTCTCCGCGCCGATTGGGCGTGGTCGGCGGCAGCCAGGGAGGTCTGCTGGTGGGCACCGCGATTACTCAGCGCCGGGGCCGCTTCAACGCAGCGATCGTGCAGGTGGCGCTGTTCGACATGTTTCGGTTCACCAAGTTGGGTGCAGCCTCCTCCTACATCGGCGAATATGGCGATCCCGCCATCCCGAGCAGCGCGGGTGGATCGAGGCCTACTCACCCTATCAGAAGCTTGTCCCGGGCAAGACCTACCCAGTCCCCTTCATTCTCACTTCCACCAAGGACGACCGCGTGCATCCGGCCCACGGCCGCAAGGCAGCCGCCAGGCTTGCTGCGCTCGGCCAGCCCTATTACTGCTATGAGAATATCGACGGCGGACATAGCGCGGCCGCCAATCTCACGGGATGCGCGCGCCGGCTGGCATTCGAATACACCTATGCATCCAGGCGGCTTGTGGATTGAGTGCGGTTGACGAGTGAGTTCGTTAAGGTCGCCAGTGCAAATGGCGGCCTGTCAACATCAGCGCGTTTGGTCGGAGAGATCAGTGACCAGGCCGCATCCGTGTATGTCATGCCTCGCTACTGCGGGATGTCATTGTGCTCTATGGCTTCACTCCAGCCATCCCCACGTCCGGCGGGATGGCTTCGGCTTCGCAAACCTGAATATCTAGAACTCTCACAGCCACAAGAGCTCTCCTTCGTTGCGCTCGAGCATTCGCAATGGTGCGTTAACTCCATCTCGGAGCAGTGGGCGACATGGAGCGGAGAATGCACAAGCCTTCGATCGTCAAGGCGGCTTGCGGCATGAAGTTGTGGACACTTTCCAGCTGCACAGCGCTCACTGAACGCGATCTGTTCCCGGTTACATCAACGTAGCGAGTCGGCTTACGCTGATCACTTGAGCCATGATTGGCCTCGTCAGCCGCAGGAAATTTGCGTGCGGGCTTGCGCTCCGACGGAGAGGTGAATCACCAAAGGCAAAGGAATCCATTCATGAGCGACATGGCAACTCAGATTCATTCGCGCGCGGTCGTGTGGATCGACCACCTCTTTGCTAAGATATTCTCCATAGGTTTAACGGGCGTCAGCGCGACGGCCGTACGCGCATTTGGCGCCCCAGCGTCTTGATTGCAAAACGCATACTGGCTCTGCCGACGTGAATGACGATCCGCCGTTTGTCGTCAGGGTAGGTCGGGCCCTGAGTAGCTGCACTGATCTGCTGATCATCGGACCGGGAACCGAGAAAACCGAACTGATGAACTTCCTGAGAGTGAACAGGCCAGATCTCACCCTGCACGTCGAGACGAGTAATACTCCGACCGACCGGGAAATTGTAGCGGTTGGGCGAAAGATCTTCCGTCTCGATTGAGTAGGCGATGTTCTTCTTCTGATTGTGGACGGTGCAACAGATCGGCCCAAATTAGGAGAGATGAGGATCGCTCTTCCCGGGGACCACCACGTACCTCGCGCATCTGTTTACAGCGAAGGATTGGCGCGGGAGCCGATGCTATTTAAGTCAGTAGCGCCAATGGGTGGCTACCGCGACCGGGCGTTCTCAGGTGTTCGCCTTGACCAGCCGCCGACGTTGATGCCGCAGGGAAAGACTGTGCAGAAGGGCGATCACCCGTTCGTCCTCCCGGTGACATGCCTACCAGCAGACTCGCAAAACCCAAGCGGAACGTCTAGCAACTGCTGATCGTCATTTCCGCAGCGCATAGCGCGAGATCAGAACAACGAACTGAAAAAGTCGCGAGCAAAAAATGACCCAAAAAATGACCCCCGGCATTTTTCTGCCGGGGATCGCATTTTAGAGATAGTTGGATCAGAAGTCCATGCCGCCCATGCCGCCCATGCCGCCGCCCGGAGGCATCGCGGGCGCGCCGGTGTTCTTCTTCGGCAGCTCGGCGACCATGGCCTCGGTAGTGATCAGCAGGGCCGCCACGGAGGCAGCGTTCTGAATCGCGGTGCGGACCACTTTGGTCGGGTCGATGATGCCCTTGCTGACCAGGTTGCCATACTCGCCGGTCTGCGAGTCGAAGCCGTAGGCGTATTGCTCCTTCTCCAGGATCTTGCCGACGATCACCGAGCCGTCTTCACCGGCGTTGATCGCGATCTGGCGAGCGGGCGCGGAGAGCGCCTTGCGCACGATCTCGACGCCGGTCTTCTGGTCGTCGTTCTTGGTGCGCAAACCCTTGAGCTGCTCGGAGGCACGGAGCAGGGCGACGCCGCCGCCCGGGACGATGCCTTCCTCGACAGCCGCGCGGGTCGCATGCATCGCGTCATCAACGCGATCCTTGCGCTCCTTCACCTCGACCTCGGTCGCGCCGCCGACGCGGATCACCGCGACGCCGCCAGCGAGCTTGGCAAGACGCTCCTGGAGCTTCTCACGGTCGTAGTCCGAGGTGGTTTCCTCGATCTGCGCCTTGATCTGCGACACGCGCGCCTCGATGTCGGCCTTCTTGCCGGCGCCGTTGACGATCGTGGTGTTCTCCTTGTCGATCATCACCTTCTTGGCGCGACCGAGCATGTTGAGCGTGACGTTCTCGAGCTTGATGCCGAGATCTTCCGAGATCGCCTGGCCGCCGGTCAGGATCGCGATATCCTGAAGCATGGCCTTGCGGCGATCGCCGAAGCCCGGAGCCTTGACGGCCGCGACCTTCAGACCACCGCGCAGACGGTTGACGACGAGGGTCGCGAGGGCTTCGCCTTCGACGTCCTCGGCGACGATGATCAGCGGCTTGCCGGTCTGCACCACCGCCTCGAGCAGCGGGAGCAGCTCGTTCAGCGAGGAGAGCTTCTTCTCGTTGATGAGGATGTAGGCGTCGTCCATCTCAACGCGCATCTTGTCGGCGTTGGTGACGAAGTAGGGCGAGATGTAGCCGCGGTCGAACTGCATGCCCTCGACGACGTCGAGCTCGGTCTCGAGCGACTTGGCTTCCTCGACGGTGATGACACCCTCGTTGCCGACCTTCTTCATGGCGTCGGAGAGGAACTTGCCAATCTCGGCGTCGCCGTTGGCCGAGATGGTGCCGACCTGGGCGATCTCGTCGTTCGAGGTGACCTTCTTGGAGTTCTTGACGAGGTCGGCGACCACGGCTTCCACGGCCAGGTCGATACCACGCTTCAGATCCATCGGGTTCATGCCGGCGGCAACCGACTTGGCGCCTTCACGAACGATCGCGGCCGCGAGCACGGTTGCGGTGGTGGTGCCGTCGCCGGCCGCATCGGCGGACTTGGAGGCGACTTCGCGCACCATCTGCGCACCCATGTTCTCGAACTTGTCGTCGAGCTCGATCTCCTTGGCGACGGTGACGCCGTCCTTGGTGATGCGGGGAGCGCCGAACGATTTGTCGAGGACAACGTTGCGGCCCTTGGGGCCGAGGGTGACCTTTACCGCGTTGTTGAGAATTTCGACGCCGCGCAACATGCGGTCGCGGGCGTCTACGCCGAACTTGACTTCTTTGGCTGACATGTGGGTTTTCCTGAATGTTTTACTTGGTCTCACCCTTGGCGACGCCCAGCAGGCGCTCCTCAGGATGAGCGGTGCGAGCGATGGTTTAGGCGGCCTTGTTCTTGGCGGACACGTCCGTGAGAACGCCCAGGATGTCGCTCTCTTTCATGATCAACAGCTCCTGGCCGTCGAGCTTGACCTCGGTGCCTGACCATTTGCCGAACAGGACGCGGTCGCCGACCAGGACGTCGATCGGGATCAGCTTGCCGCTCTCGTCGCGGCCGCCGGGGCCGACGGCGGTGACTTCGCCCTGAGAGGGCTTTTCCTTGGCAGTGTCCGGAATGATGATGCCGCCAGCGGTCTTTCCTTCTGCGTCAATGCGCTTGACCACGACGCGGTCGTGAAGCGGACGGAATTCCATGCAGATCTCCTAATCATTTACACCAGTTGAAGATTTCCCGATTGCTAGCAATCGCGGGCTGCGAGTGCCAACACAGGCGCAGCTGAAATAGGGCCAATTTTTTGGGGAACAAGTGTTTGTAGCAGGAAAATCGGCTGGGCGCGCGGGATCTCTGTGGGGGCTGCCCCAGATCACTTTCTCCGCTTGCCGCCGAGCACCCTTCTTCTGAGTGAATCGTACGGCTCTGTCTCTCGACCTAATGTCGCCTAACAGTTCAATTCCTCTGGCCTAAATTCGAGCTGGTAAAGGCCCGCCGATCTGGTGCCGGTTCAAATGCGAATCGTCGGCTGACTTCGTTCTAAGATTGGGATGCGTTTAGAACCTGACGCAGAGGTCGCGAATTGGGGTATCGCTCCGCTTGATCGATGATCCGATACTCAGTAACTCGAGGAGAGGCAACGCTGGCTGCGAGAGCTAGCGCAGGAACGTGCTCAGATCGTTGGGCACCTCATCCAGTTTCAGATCACCTTTGCGCGCCGAAGTCGCTGCTGGACGGATCGCCGGTGCTCCAGACAGCGAGCGCGCCGATGTCCCGGTTCGCGCGAGAGGGCCTCTGCCCGCATCGCGACAGGTCTATGTGCGCGAACAGCTCGCCAAACTGTCCCGCGGCCATGACCTGGCCAAGGCGTTCAACTAAATCCTGACGCGATGGACGAGCTGTGAAGACACCGGTGGCGGCGTGCTGATCGATACCGCCGGCGTAGGTGTGATCTCGACAGGAACAAGAGCTGGCACGGAATCTCCGCCCAGTCGCCCCTGGCGCGCTTGTCGACGTCAGGCGAACAGCAGGCTGTGAGCCACCCCGTGCCGGCGCGCGATGCCGCAGCTCGCCAGCCTGCAAGGTCTCTCCGAGATACGAACCTTCTCGCCGCAACTCCATCGCCACCGACGTTCGGCGCCCTTTCGCCACGTGACCTTAATGTTAGACTTAAGATCAAATCCTCGGCCGCCTCTCAAACTAAAGACGGCCGCCGTCGGGCGCCGCTGCGGACTTGGTCGGCGTGAAGTGGACAGGATAATGCAGCCCTAACGACGCAATCGGGCGGGCTCTTATACCTGCGGTCACGACAAGCGCTCTCCTTCAAGAACCCATAGCGGTCATTTGCCTGCGTTGTGCTTTGGTGGCGTTTTGAAGCTTGATGGGATTCATCTTGGACATCGTACACATACTGTGACGCCTCGGATTACATGCGACACAGCCGCGTTGTCCGAAAAGTTTCACACGATAAGCTATCTGAGGGGCTTGAATCGCACCTTACGTCAAGATGTAAGGTATCGAAATAAGCGGTGACGGGCTTCGGCACCCGAAGCCGTCCGAACGAGTGACATAGAGTGCGAATGTCCCAAATCCTAGGCTCGCATAAGACGAGCCCGGTCATCAGCGACTGTCGTGAAGATCGCTGTGTCTGCGTCATTGCAACGCGCCTCCGACAGATGTGCTTGGCTCACCGTCGGATCGTAGCACGCCGCTCACACGTAAGCAGAGTGGCTGACTTGCCTCCTTAGCGAGACGAGATGGTGGCCTCAAACCTGCAGCTCAATGCCAGAAGGAAGCTGATGCTTCGCGGCAAGTGAGATCGGCAACGCGGTGCGGCCCGATTGCGGGGAGAGCTGCGGGCTTTACGCAGATCGTTCTGAATTTGTCGACTAGGGTCAAAGGTGTCGTTCATTGGGGTTTCGGTCGTCGTCACGCGAAACACATCGTGTGATTCTGTCGAACTGCGATGGGCACTACATAAGGAGATCGTGTGACGAGACAACTAAACGGGGGTGAAGTGACAAGACAACGTGCTTTGCTGACGCCTGGGCCAATGTCGTTATCGTCGGCAGTGAAGGCCCAGATGCAGCTCGACCTCGCGTCGCGCGATTGCGAGTTCAAGGAAGTGACCGCTCGCATGAGGCGGCTGATGCTCAATGTGTCGGGCAACGCGGAAGGCTATTCGGTCGTTCCTATCCAGGGTGGCGGCTCCTTTGGAATGGAAGCTGCTCTCTCTTCATTTGTCACCCAAACCGACCGGCCGCTTGTTTGCATAAACGGCATCTATGGCGAGCGCATTCTCAAAATTCTGCGGCTGTGGGGCGTCCAAGCGGTGACTCTTATCAAGCGAGCCACCGAACCGTTGGACCCTGAGGAAGTCATCGAGCGTTTGAACCGAGATCCAGGTATCACGCACGTCTGCTTGGTCCACTGCGAGACTACGACCGGGATTGTGAATCCGCTCGAACCGATCATAGAAGGAGCAAGGCAGCGTGGTGTAAAGACTATCGTCGACGCAATGAGTTCTTTCGGCGGCGTCGACATCGACCTAGGCCGAGGCGGGCCAGACGTCTTGGTTACGTCGAGCAACAAGTGCGTCGAAGGTCCGCCAGGGCTGGCTTTCGTTATTGCCTCTCGCGAGCTTCTTGAGAATGCAGTTCAAGAGCCAAGATCGTTTGTGCTCGACGTGAGAGATCAATGGCGCTCGCTTGAGCGCACTGGTGAATGGCGATCGACCCCACCAACGCATATCGTTCAGGCAGTCACAAAGGCATTGGAGGTCCTGAGCATCGAAGGCATTGATGCCAGGCGCCGCAGGTATGAGAAGATAAGAGGCAGCGTCATAAAAGAGCTGGAAGGAGTGGCGTCCCCACTGCTTCCAGCGAACCTCCAGTCGCCGGTTTGCGTGGCGTTCACCGCGCCAGCTGGCATCTCCGACCAGGTAGCGTTTGACTGCCTATATCGGCACCTGATAGCCCATAACCTCTACGTCTACTCTAAACTGCATCTTCCTACGCGCAGTTTTCGGATCGGCTGTATTGGCGAGATTCAATCCAATTGGATTGAGCAGTTGGGCTGCGCCTTTCGCGCATACTTCCGCTCCGGTGAGACTCTGACCGTGGGACGAGTGTCAGCCCAGGAAACACGCGAGAGCCCTACAGAGATATCGCGCCCGATGGCGAGCATCGCGCGGCATTCATATTCGATCGAAACTGCTGTTCTGCACGCAGGATACCGTCGTGATCCGGTGACGAAAGCTGTGGCAGTGCCGATCTATCAGAATACGGCCTATGAGCTCGACGGTAATTTGAGCCACATTGCTGACGTCTATAACGTGAAGGCTGATGGTTTCACATACACTCGCATCATCAATCCGACGACCCGGGCGCTGGAAAAAAGGTACGCCGCCGTCGACATGGGAAGCGACTCGCTGGCCGTTGCATCAGGTCAAGCGGCGACGTTTCTTGCGATCGTAAACTTATCAAGCGGTGAGGTGGGAGATAACGTCGTCGCTTCTCCGTATCTATACGGCAATACCTGGAATCTGCTCCACAGCACGTTGAAGCGTCTTGGTATCAACGTAAGGACGGCAGACCCTCGAAACCCCGAGACGTTCGAACGCGCCATTGATGATCGCACGATATGTCTGTTCGGGGAGGTCATCTCCAATCCCTGTCTGATTCCGCTTCCTGTCCAGCAGCTGGCGGAGATCGGCAGAAGGCACGGCGTCCCCTTGGTTGTGGACAATACGACAACCCCCCTGGTTTGCCAGCCGTCAGCTCTCGGCGCCGCGATTACGACGTACTCTGCCACGAAATACATTTGCGGTCATGGGACGACGCTCGGAGGACTGATCGTCGACAACTGTGGGTTCGACTACCGGGGAAGATCTCGCTTCCCACTGTTCAATAGTCCGGATGATGCGCACGGCGGGATCATCTGGCGCAAAGCGTTGCCGGAGCTCGACGACCTCGGAAAGAGCGAATTTCTTCTCAAGGCGCGTATGACGTGGTTGCGCGATACTGGCGCGGCCATCGCGCCTTTTGCGAGCTTTCAACTCATTCAGGGACTTGAAACGCTACCTCTTCGCATGAAGCAGCACTGCGAAAATGCCAGGATTGTAGCCAACGTTCTGAAGGAACATCCGAAAGTGTGCCGTGTCTTCTACCCGAGCCTTTTTGAGGGAGCTGACCGAGAAATCATCGATCAGACACTTAATACCGGGTATGGGCACGGGGCGATGATCATGTTTGAGGTGGAGAACGAGCAAGCCGGCCGCAAGTTCATCCAGAACGTCGAGCTGATGTATCACGTGTCGAATGTGGGGGACGCCCGCACGCTGGTAACCCATCCTGTCTCTACGACCCACACCACCGTCCCACGGGAAAAGCGCGAAGCCGCCGGCATATTTGGTGGCTCCATCCGGCTTTGCGTCGGCATCGAAGATGTTAACGACATCATCAAGGACTTGGAAAAAGCGCTTTCCGCAATCTGACAACCGATTATGAAAGGGGTTCTCATGAAACAGGCAGATGCTTGGAAATTGAGGTCGTCACGTTTTGAGGCGGTTCAATTTGGCCGCGAGATCAACCAGCAGCTATCCGCGCTGAGGCCTGACAACGTGACGGGAGCTGCGTACATCGCGAAAGACTACGCTGTGATCGCAGCTTGCGTGCTGGCGACGGTTCATGTGTCATGGTGGTTATATCCCCTCGCAGTTCTGTTGATTGGCGCCTACCAGCGTGGATTGACGACAATCGCTCACGATGCGGCTCACCGCACCCTCGCGAGCAACACGACCTGGAATTACATCCTGGGCATTTTGTTCGCGTCCTATCCTTTGTTCCAGCGCCACTGGGCATACCGGATTTCACACGTCTACCTGCATCACCCGAATCTCGGCGATCCGGAGAAGGATCCCGACTTGAAGTTCTTCTTGGCCAGCGGCGTTTACGAAGTTGTGCCTCCTAAGCAGTACGCCTTCAACATCATCTGGAAGCCGATACTGGGTGGCGCGACAGTCGCGTATCTGAAGTACCTTTGGACTAATCGGTTTTCGATCACAGATGTCGAGGACCAGAGCCGGTCGGGAATCCTCATCGACAAGTATGGCTTTTATCTCTTTTGGACGCTCATATTCGGTGGGTCATACCTTCTTGGACTGCTCCACGTCCTCGTCCTGTTTTGGATCGTGCCCTATCTCACCACGTTTCAAGCTCTCGGCTGGTTTATCGAGCTCGCCGAGCACTCACCTATGTGCGAGACCGAGACAACGAACGTCTACCTGACTCGGAATAGAAAGGGGAATTTTATCGAGCGAGCCATTGTCGGTCAGAATCTGGATGAATACCACCTTGAGCACCATCTGTCGCCCGGCATTCCTTTCTGGCTCTTGCGCAAAGCTCAGAAAATTCGAATGCAGGATCCTCATTACGCAAGTGTTGCCGCAACCTGGGGAGGGCTCTTCGTCAAGGGCCCTCAAGGTCAACCCAGCGTAATTGCCCAGTTGAAGGAGCGAAATCGATGCTTGTATGAGCAGTCTCTGGCCAGTCCCGAGAAGGAGCAGTTGGCTTGATATCGCGGCGAACAGAGTCGGTCCGAGCCGTGGTGGGCGTGACCTCAAACCGCCTTTTGGCCGATGGCGTGCACCGTGACTGGTTGCGGCGCAAATATGTTCAAGCCCTCGTTCACTATGCGGGCGTGGCTTGCGTGATATTGCCAACGATCGATGCTGACGATGCGAAAGGCGACAGTGATCTGTCGATCATGGGCAGGCTCGACGGTCTGATTTTGACAGGCGATGAATCGAATATCGATCCTGCCATCTTCAGCTGGTCCGCTTCGCGCACACTGAAACTGACAGGCCAGGCGGACGTTCAAGCTGGCGTGAGGGATCGCCCTCGTGACAGGCTGTCCGCGGGCGCCATCGAGAAGGCTTTTGCCCTTGGGATGCCGATACTCGGCATCTGCCGTGGGCTTCAGGAGCTTAACGTCTATTTTGGCGGCACGCTTCACCCGTCGTTGTCCGAATGGAGGCTGGAAAGCGGACAGATGCACGCTGAGAAGGCCGGACTGCCGAGGGATCGCCAGTACGATACAGCGCACAGCGTGAAATTTTGTCCTGACGGCGTTCTCGTTCCTATCGCGGGCGCGATCGAGGCGCACGTTAACTCCTTGCACAATCAAGGCATAGAACGGCTTGCGGCTGCGCTGAAACCGGAAGCCTGGGCGTCCGACGGTCTGATCGAAGCGGCTTCTGTAATAGGCGCGCCGACGCTGCAGATCGGCGTGCAGTGGCACCCCGAATGGCACGTCGAAACTGATCCTCTGAGCAAGCAGCTTTTCAATGCATTTGGAGAGGCGTGTATCACGTATCGCCGGACTGATAGGGGTGTAGCGTGAAGTTTCGATCGAAATGCGGCCCTTTGGGATTGAAAGAAGGAGAGCCTCTCGACAGGCCGAGCAGACAATTCGCCGCAGGAGTGCTCTTTATTGCCCTCTACGTTGTCGTTAGCGCGGCAGGTGAAGTCTTTGCGGCGTCATATTTTCAGCAAGCGAACGTGTGGGTCACTCTCCTGTTCTGCTTTGGTATCGTAAGTATCACGTTCAACATTTTGGCTCGCCGCGAAGGCATTGGAGCGAAGGTCACGAAGTCGTCGATTCTAGCTTTTGCGTCGCTCAATTGCGTTACAGCGATAAGCTGGGTCGGTTTGTTTATCGGACTGAAGTACGCCGAGCCAGCTATCGTCGTCACGTTCATGGTCGCATTGGGACCTACAGCGACAGCATGGTTGAACGCACTGATCAGGAGACAGGGGCGTCCTCCGAAGTCAGATATCGCCGCGAGCATTCTGATTGCGGCTGTTGGTGTTTACATGGTCTGGATCGCGGCAAGCGGCAACGCTGGGATCGAATGGGGATCTCGCTCGTCCTTTGGTATCTTCCTGGCAATCGCAGCTGGGCTGTCGCTTTCGCTTACCAATATCCTTGTGAAACTGCTGTTCGACCGTGGATTATCTGGTCGACAAGTGCTGGCCCATCGCTTCTATGGAGCAATCCTCTTGCTGCTAGCACTGAGCGATCCTTCCTCCATCTTACGCGAGATCTCACAGCATTGGCTTGCGATCATAATGATTGCACTCTCGACGATCATTGTTCCCTTGCTCCTTGTGCAGGAGGGCATTCGCCGCGTAGAGCCATTTACGGCAAACATGGTCTTGTCCACGGCACCTGTGATTACGTTTCTTTTGCAGTATTTCGATTCTCGTATCGTGCCTTCTTTATATACGTTTGTTGGAAACGTTCTCATTACGGCTGTCGCCGTGGCTAACGTCTACTTGCAGTATCGGAGATCGGCATGAAGGAACGGAATTGTGTAATTGTGGACGCATACTCGACAGGCCGATACCTGCCGGAAGAGTTCAAGCGCTACGGAATTAGGAACGTGCATGCGATGTCGAATGCACGAATCCCACCAATCTTCCAATCGCACTTTAACCTCGACATCTATGATGAAATCATTCGGCCGGACGAGCGCATGGCTAAGGAGGAGATCGTTGAATTTCATTTGGAGGCTCTCCGAGGTAGGGAGTTGGAATTCATCATAGCGGGTTGTGAGTCAGGAGTTGAAGTGGCCGATTCCTTGTCCGAGCGGCTCGGACTACCTTCAAATGGAACCGCGTTGTCCGCTGCAAGACGTGACAAATCGCGCTTGGCTGACACTTTGAGCTCCGCAGGAGTGCGATCGATCAGGCAAGTTGTGTCCGACGATGCGGAGGACGTCATAAGTTGGATGCGTCAACAGCGCTACGACGAAATCGTGATCAAGCCATTGAACAGCGCAGGTACGGAGGACGTGTTCTTTTGCGCGACCGAGGCTGATGTTCGCAAAGCTGTGCATGTTATTGTAGGCAAGGCGAATTGCCTCGGAGCTATGAATCGTTTTGTTCTTGGCCAGGAGAAGATAAACGGCAAACAATACACCGTAAACACTGTCTCGATCGACGGAGAAACCTTCGTCACGGAGGTGTGGACTTATGACACCGTTGCCATCAAGGGCGCGGCATCGGTCTGCGCGCTCGAGCAGTTGCTGGGAGGTGAGGAACCAGTTGTTCAAGAGCTGTCCGACTACTTAGTGCCGGCGCTAAGGGCGCTTGAGATCGTCAACGGACCTGCTCATGCCGAAATTATCATCGATGATAAGGGGCCAGTTCTGGTGGATCTTGGAGCGAGGCTTCAGGGGACAATGTCGGCAAAAGCCCGGACCATGGCTTTGGGTCACAATCATATAACGCTGACGGCGTGGCGCTACGCAGATCCTATCGGTTTTACTGATCATATGAGGCGACGCGGGCCTTACACGCGGCGGGCGCATGCATTGTGCGTCTCACTCATCTCCAATATGGACGGTGTTGTTGGCGGTTATCCCGGACTGGACGCAATCCGCAAGCTGCCCAGCTTCGCAGATTCGATAGCGTTTGTTCCGATAGGTCAAAACCTGGTCCCGACGACCGACTTAGCTTCGACGCCGGGTATTGTGTATCTCGTGAGCAACAACTTAACTGAGCTTGATGAGGATTATCGCAAGCTGCGAGCAATGCGTATGGACGAGGTATTCGGATTGACGGCGCAGGGTTAGAAGTGATGGCAAGCGAAATACAGGTGGCTGGCGCGGACGAGGCGCGTAAGGCATTGATTGGAGTATGCGACTTTGACGGCATTCTTCGCGGCAAGCACGTATTAGCTGACGATGTCTCGGACGAAGGCTGGACAATCAAGTTCTCCGAAGCCGTGCTCGGCTGGGATTGTTCGGACCGAGTGATACCTGCCGATTTCGGGCAAGAGCTGCCATCGATATTCGGAGACGCCAACCTGCGTGTTCTGTCAGGCACAGCGCGTCCGGTGTCTAACAGTCATGATCGGTATCTTTACCTCGCAGAGTTTGCAGGTGGACATGAGAGCATCTGCCCGCGTGGTGTTTTGCGGAAGGTCTTACGAAGAGCTGCTGACCATGGATACAGTTGCGCTGCTGGATTTGAGTTCGAGTTTATGCTGTTTAATGAGAGCGCCGAGACAATTGAGAAAAAGCCTTATAATCAATGGGTCCCCCTGACGAGGGGCCCTTTTGGCTATTCAGTAGCGCGCACACTTGCCAGTAATGAGCTATTCGAAGAGATTCTGGCGCTTTGTGAGAATGCTAGATTGCCGCTCAGCGGGCTCCACTTTGAAACCGGCCCTGGGGCGATCGAGGCATCGCTTCGTCATTGTGATGCCCTGGAGGCTTCGGATCGAGCAGTCGTATTCAAGTCGATGTTGAAATCCTGGGCTCAGAAGCGGGGTATGATGGCAACGTTTATGGCAAAGGTTTCGGAGAATGGGCCGGGACAGTCGGGACATATTCACATTTCAATGTCGTCAAATGGTCAAAATGCATTTTACGAAGGCGAGGCAAGCCGCAACATCTCAAGAACTATGAGCCAATTCCTCGGCGGACAGCTGAAATATATGAACGACTTTTGTGTACTCGCTGCGCCCAACGTGAACAGTTATAAGAGGCTGCGGCCAGGCTACTGGGCTCCAACCTGTCCTAGCTGGGGAGTTGACAATCGTTCGTGTGCGGTGCGGGTCATTCCGGGAGACAAGTCTGCACACCGCCTCGAGTACAGATTGAGTGGCGCAGATGTGAACCCCTATCTCGCTCTCGCATGTGCTATCGGCTCCGGTATTCTGGGGATTGAAGAGAATGCTGTGTTGGCAGCTCCAATCGTTGGTGATGCAAGCGAGGAAAGACATCCTCCGTTCGAACGGCTTCCCCAAAACTTGTCTGAGGCCACATCCCGGTTTGAACAATCTCCAAAGGCGATGGACGTTTTTGGCGAAAGGTTTGTTGAAGCGTTCTCCCGTTCCCGGCGATGGGAGTGGGAAGCCGTTCAACATCGAGTCTCCGACTGTGAACGCCAGCGGTACTTCGAAGCTATTTAGCAGGTATGCCGGTCGTCCGTCCGAACCGCGGTTCATGTTGGGGCTATCATGTGAGACGCGAGTGAGGCTGGCATTGTGGTTGAATACTATCGCGAGCTACCGAGGGTTCGTAGCATTCGAGCGTCGCCATCACTATGACGGCGCATGACCCACTTTGGCCGGATGCCCGGGTCGAATGCTTTGAAAGAGGCACGCGTCGCGCGACGGATCCACAACGGTGCTGGTCACAAAACAGAACCGATTTGGCCGAGCGCGGTATTGCCTGCCCAGGTCATTTTTATCTATCCAACGGTGCGAGAACAGAAGTATATCGCCGCACCGTAGTGATTGGAAGAAAGCGACGAGAGAAGATCTCGCGTGAGCACGAGGCCGCTTGTCAATCGGCGTTGGATTGGGACCCCTCATCGGCTCCCATGCCGAAACACACACAGCACAAGCGGTTCGCTGCGGTTCTGCGTGGGCATTATGGCTACTACGGCAGGCCGCACAGTTATCCAGTGCTCATCGGCGTTTACCGCGAAGCACGTCGGACCTGGCTGCGTTGTTTGAGACGGCGGAGCCAGAAAAGTCGGCGCATGGGCTGGTCCGAGTTCGAGACCCTGACGGCACGCTTCCGTCAGCCCGTTCCACGCATCACTCGCACTTGGGCACAGGCGCGGATATGACGCGGATTACTCCCGGGAAGAGCCGGGTGCGGGAAAGCCGGCTGCCCGGATCTGTGAGGGCAAAGCCAAATGGCTGAGCTACTCGACCGCGATCATAAGACTAGGGTACGTTGACTGGCGGCATGGACGCGGTCAGCCGCGGCACAAAGCCATCTTGGTGCCCGCGGCGTGCTGCCCACACTATTGTAAGCGCTATAAAAACGATCAGAAGTCCACGCATTCCGAAGAATTCCCCACCAATTCCATCGCAATTATGAAACGGCTGACGCCTGATGGGCTTGCTCTAAGCTCGCCGCGAAAATGCCGCCACGTTCAATGCAGGCTGTTAGGCTTGCAAAGTCGAAAAGATAGGCCCACTCAGTCGCCAAAATCAATATTCCTTGTATTTCCGAGTAAGTCTGCGACCCGGGTGGTCACGCTTGAAAAATGCACCGCGTGCGTATGATGTCCTTGTGGCGGTAAGACGTGGCCCGCTACGATGCCGATCTCGCGATGCCAGCCCATGCACCGGTAAATTCCGGCAATAGGGAGCCTGGCTCTTGGCTCGTGATCCTGGTCAAATGGCTCGCTGTTAGACTCGCGCAGATAATGCCCGTTGTTATAGATAGCGATTCGTCATCTCTCAATCGGCTAGCGTAACTTTGCCTAAAGCCATCCGTTCGGGCGCAGAGTTGATCTGAGAAGCTAGCTGAGCCCGCCTTCTGCGAGCGTGCTTGTTTATCTTTCGACAGCGCGCCCGGCAGATTGCCGCCAGTGCGGAAGAGCCCGCGCCATCGCGAGTGTACTTAGAGCTATGGACGCGATCGCATCGTGCGTTTTATCGTTGCCTGTGCAGCGTTAATGCGCCGAGTGCCTGTAGGCGCCGGAAAACATCGATTCGTTGTCACGAGTAGAGTCGTGTTGGACGCTGAAGCGGCATGATCTTTGCCGATATCTTTGTGCGCATGACCAATTAGTTTCGCATGGACGCTCTTGACCGTCATCTACTACCGCGGCAACGAGAGTCATTATAGAGCGAGAGAGAGAATGATGGATGTGATTGATCAAGCGAACGGTTCGGAGTTGCCGCCCGTCTTGCAGAAGTCATCAAGACGCCTTCCGTGGGTTTTTGGATTTGTCGCCATCTTCGGGCTATGCGTTGGGGGTCCATTTTACTGGCCCCATATCGACCGAATGATCGAGGCGTCAGTGGCACGTGAAGTCGTCCCAATGCCGGCGTTGTCACCTGAGGACAAAGCGGCCCTTTCGGAGATTCGGTCGGGGCAACAGGAGGTGAGCGAGGAGATTTCAGCGCTCAACCGCAACATCGATGCGCAGCAAGCCGATTTGAAGCGTATGTTAGATCAAATCGCAGCCCTGGCCTCTAGAATTGAGTCTCTGCAGAACATTGCTGCGCCTCTTCCTGCAGATATTCGTCCGCCAGCAGCCCAGGCCGCTTCAAAGTCGACTCCAAGAGCCACTCGCCCGCCTAAAGCAGAAGGGCCGGTTTCCATCGGGGGCGCGCCGCTGATTCCCGAGCCGGAGACGGACCGCCGATGATCCAATCATGAAACGTCGAGCCTGCCAGACATGGCGTCACTGAGAGGATGCAAGTCGAACTAGGAGCGAAGATTGCGGTGCTCACGTTCGGTCCTCCCAGGCGCGTTCGGTGAGGAGGACGAGAATGCGGCTCGACCGGTCGAGTCCTAGATCGGTTGTATGGCTCGGATCTGCGAGGGCAGCCATGGCACCCGCCAGGCCCGCTGCACCGGACGGCGTGGTGGCGAGGCCATCATCGACGGAGAGTACGCGGACAGCATCCACCAATTCCGGCTCGGGCACGGTGATGGCCCGAGCGCCGTGACGCCTGAGCACCGCAACTGCGGCCGCACTCGCCTGGCCGCAGGAGAGCATCTCCGCGGATGTTCGGAGATCGCCCATCACCCGAATCGGGCGACCGGCCGCGAGCGCGGGCGCAAGACACGCGGCGGTTTCCGGCTCGACCGTCACGATGCATCCCGGAGGTGCCAGCCAGCCCGAGAGGCCCTCGGCGATGGCAGCGGCGAGTCCGCCGACACCAGCTTGTATAAAGACGTGTGTCGGACGCCCAAGGCCGGCGAAATCCACCTGATCGCGGATTTCCGCCGCCGTGACGCCGTATCCCGCCATGACGTCGCAAACGATGGGGTCGTTCGGATCGTCGGTCGTGTCGGCGACAAGAATGCCGGCGCCTTGGCAGGCCGCGGCTGCGGCCGCATCAACTGCATTGTCGTAGGTGCCCGGCACCCACACGATCTCGGCACCCTGATTCTCGATGCGGCGCGCGCGCGCGTTCGGCACGCCCTCGTGCAGGAACACGCGGGCGGGCGCCCCGGCAAAGCGCGCGGCGGCAGCTACCGCGAGCCCGTGATTACCGTCACTGGCGCAGACCAGGGTCGGCTGCCCCTTAGGTCGGGCCGCGAGAAGGTCGGCCAGCTGCATGCGCGAGGCCCGGGCGAGCGCGCGCAACCCGGCATAGGTGCCACCAAGCGACTTGAAGCTGCCGAGCATGCGGCGGCCCTCGTCTTTCGCTAGCACCTGCGCCACTCCGAGCCGCTCCGCAAGCGCCGGAAGGTTCAGGAGTGGCGTCGGCGCGTATGCGGGATCGAGGCCGCCAAGCTCGGCTGCGATCGCATTGACTGGTGAAGAAGAGGTGCTGTTCATGCGTTGATCTTGTCCGCTACAGGTGACGGCTGCTGCCGGAGCGTTGCACAGCAACTGTTTCCGCCGATCATAACCAGCTGTACCTGCGAGCACCACCCTCGACGACTTCGATCGCGCGCTTTTCGCGGAGGCCTTTTTCGCGCTCGCGTCCGCCTACGCAAGTTTAAATTGCGGTTGGACCGATCCCAGCGAACTCGACTGAAGGATTGCGGTGATGGCCCTCGCGGGTCCATCTCTGCGACGCAGCCCATTTACACCGACGCGAGCGCGATCGTGCGGGATGCTGCGGATCTTCGCGGATAGCACGTCGCAGAACCAGCCGACGTTTCGAGCGAATAGTACTTAGGCTCTTGGATAGTATTCGCCTGCGTGATCAAGGCGATCGTTTCGGTCATCAAAGTCTGGTCCTCCCTGCATGTGCACTCCGGTATTCGGCAAATGTGTGTTGTGTTCGATTCCGGACGCGGTCGTGTTTCAATGCACGCTCGTGTGTCGCGAAAATGACATTCCCGAAGCGAGGCAGTGGCGGCGGCGGTTTACAGATCGAAGGAAGTTCTGTCTTATTTTATATGCGATAAGTTTGGCCTCGGCGTGGGTGGCCGCTATTGGGTCACGCGGACGCCATGACATAGTGAACGAATCTCCATCATGTCAGCGAAAAGCGTATCGCCAACCGTGCTACTGTGACGTCAGAAAGCCCGACCTTCCAGTTCAAATTAATCAATTCGCGCTTCGCGGGCTCCCCCCGTGCGACTACCACCTTTCACATCCGTAACAGCCATGACAGGAGTTCTGCACCGTCAGCACGGCGAGACGAGTTAGGATCGTTGGGTTGCTCTCACCCCGCGCGGCCAGAGTTAGAACCTTCTCGGCGAGGCAAGCCTTCAATGAAGACGTCCGCCTTGCTTCAGGCACCATCCGGATAGCATCCTCCAGAGCACCTTTCAGCACAGCATGCAGCTTGGTTTGAGGGAGTGGATATGACATGGCGCAAAATCCTGAAAACTTAGAATCTAACGATGAGAGCCCAGCATGTCCCAGCCTCCTGATGGTCCATCAAGACGTTTGATAACGATGTTTCGTTTTAAGGTCGCAGTCAGTGGCTCAGCTGTGCCGAAAACGAATACAATGACTAGGACCCGTTCAATGTGACAGTGGAGCTTCACAGACAGCTAAATTTTTGTTGTGATCATTGCTGGGCGATCTCGACAGGAACGCGACCGGAAAGTCGTGCGGCTTAGGCATTGCCGAAGGCATTCTGCCGTGGTGACGTCCAGATCAAGCTGAAGTGACGCCCGTGCTACGCGGCTTCGTCTTCGAGCCGGACGTGCAGTTGGTGTGTCCCGCGATCGAAGAGGAGTTCGGAACAGCCGACGCCCGAACGGTCTCTACAGGCAAGCATTGATGGGGCAAGCCACGTCTCTGCATAGTATACTCTGGGCTAAGCCGCGGCGTATGTGCCGGCCAGAGGCGCGTTGAGGGTACGGTAGATACTGCCCGGTGGCGACATAGATGCGTCGGTTCGCGGGGACCTTGCCGATAAAGCGGCTGCCGCAGATCACAAGATCTAGGGGCCGCGTTCCAATGTTCTCTTGAGCCTAAGGTGCCGCCCCTTTTGCCTGTTTATTCCTTAGCGCCGCTCGAAAAGCGGCTCGCCGCCTTTCGTGTGTAGAGTATAGCCGCCGCGCTCTATTCGCTCACTGAGGCGTCGGGGCAGGGCTTGCGGACCGCAGCACGGGCGTGGCGTGCGAACCGCAAACGAGTCGCGCCGGCGGCCGCCGCTGCTTGGAATTCATCCAGGTGGTCGATGAGCCATTCCAACGTCTTGTCCAGTGTCTATTCGGAGTCGCCACCTTTGCGCTGTTGGAATTCAGCGGCGAAAACTGCACACATCGGGTCGATAGGCCAGCCCGGTCACGTGGCTCCCTTGAAGATGATCTGTCGCGTCAAAAAGCAAGTCGAAGATTGGTTGTCTTTCCAACATCGCGCGGTACGCGCCAGATGTACCGAGGCAGATCGCGCCGGAGCAAGTCGCTTCGCATTTCACTGTGGAGAGAGACATCCGCAAAGCTTGCCGGCATTCCCGTCGGACTTCCGACCGACATGCCCAAGACCTGGTTCGTGGCGCTCGCGGCCCTGTCGAAGTCGGCGACGCCGCGGCGGGTGCTGCTGAATGCGACCGCGGACCACGTGGTCGTGCTGCCCGGCCGCCCGACGGCGAAGCGCACGCCATGACGCGCATCACGATCGGTCCGCTCAACGCGTCGAGGGCGATCTCGAAGTTGGCCTCAATGTCGAGAGTGGGCGGGTCATGCGCGCGGAGGTCACGGCGCCGCTGTATCGCGGCTTCGAGCAGATCCTGGAGGGGGGCGTCCGCCCCTCGAGGCACTGGCGCTGGCGCCGCGGATCTGCGGCATCTGCTCGGTCTCGCAGTCGGTCGCCGCCGCTGCCGCTCTTCGCGATGCGATGGCGGCCGAGGTCGCGCCGAACGGGATTCTCGCCACCAATCTCGCGCATGCGGCGGAGAATGCCGCCGATCATCTCACGCACTTCTACATCTTCTTCATGCCTGACTTCGCTCGCGAGGCCTGTGCCGCGCGCGCCTGGCATGAGGAGACACGGGACCGTTTCGCAGCGAAGCGCGGCACTGCGGCACGCGATGTCCTACCGGCGCGGGCGCGGCTGCTCGAACCCATGGGTATCTTCGCCGGGAAGTGGCCGCATAGTCTGGCCTTCCAGCCGGCCGATGTCGGCGGCCCGCTGGAGCAGGCGCTGGCACCGATATCAGCGACGCCGGCACACGCTCGGTCGCCATCCAGCACGTCGTGCGCTCGTTCGATCCCTGGATGGTGTGCACCGCGCATTGAGTGGTCTCTCGCGCGGGGGCGGAAACTTCGTTGTCGCTTGAAATCGAATTGTTTCCGCTTTTCGGTGGGGGCATGCGCGCGCACCGCAATTCGAGCAATTCAAATCTGCAACAATTTGGTATCACTCTACTTTCCTTACGCTCCCAGTGCTTGGCCTGCTTCTTGCTGTCCTTGGCGTCGTAGACAAGTCAAAGCCCGAGGCGGGAGGATTCATGGGCGCGGCGACGGAAACGTTTTACAGCGTGATCAGGCGACAAGGTATCACGCGTCGGAGCTTTCACAAATTTTGCAGCCTGACTGCGACGAGTCTCGGCCTCGGGCCGCTGGCGGCGAGCCGCATCGCGAACGCACTCGAGACCAAGCCGCGCGTGCCGGTGATCTGGATGCACGGCCTCGAATGCACCTGCTGTTCCGAGAGCTTCATTCGTTCCGCGCACCCGCTGGTGAAGGATGCCGTGCTCTCGATGATCTCGCTCGACTATGACGACACCATCATGGCCGCCGCAGGCCACCAGGCGGAGGCGATCCTCGAAGAGACCCGCGCCAAGCACAAAGGGCAATACATTCTCGCGGTGGAAGGCAATCCGCCGCTGAACGAAGGTGGCATGTTCTGCATCGACGGCGGCAAGCCGTTCGTCGAGAAGCTGAAAATGATGGCGGAGGATGCGATGGCGATCATCGCCTGGGGCGCTTGCGCCTCGTGGGGCTGCGTGCAGGCGGCCAAGCCCAATCCGACGCAGGCGACGCCCATCGACAAGGTCATCGCCAACAAGCCGATCATCAAGGTGCCGGGATGCCCCCCGATCGCCGAAGTGATGACCGGCGTCGTCACCTTCATCACCACTTTCGGCAAATTGCCCGAGCTCGACCGTCAGGGCCGGCCGAAGATGTTTTACTCGCAGCGCGTCCACGACAAGTGCTATCGGCGGCCGCATTTCGACGCCGGCCAGTTCATCGAGGGGTGGGACGACGAGGCGGCGCGCAAGGGCTATTGTCTCTACAAGATGGGCTGCAAAGGCCCGACCACCTACAACGCCTGCTCGACCGTGCGATGGAATGGCGGCGTTTCCTTCCCGATCCAGTCGGGCCATGGCTGCATCGGCTGCTCGGAAGACGGATTCTGGGACAAGAGTTCGTTCTACGACCGTCTCACCAATATCAAGCAGTTCGGCATCGAGAAGAACGCCGACCAGATCGGCATGGTGGCGGCCGGAGCCGTCGGTGCGGCAGTCGCCGCGCATGCAGCGGTGACCGCGGTGAGGCGGCTCGCCGGCAAGCGCGAAGACGCGCACCACACCAGCTAAGCGCCAAAGAGATCCAAGGCTAAGAAAATCATGGGTAAGACTCCCAACGGCTTCAATCTCGACAATTCCGGCAAACGCATCGTCGTCGATCCGGTGACCCGCATCGAAGGTCATATGCGGGTCGAGGTCAATGTCGACGCCGACAACGTCATCCGAAACGCAGTCTCCACCGGCACGATGTGGCGCGGGATCGAGGTGATCCTGAAGAACCGCGATCCCCGCGACGCCTGGGCGTTCACGGAACGGATCTGCGGCGTCTGCACCGGCACGCACGCGCTGACGTCGGTGCGCGCGGTCGAGAACGCGCTCGGGATCACCATTCCGAAGAACGCCAATTCGATCCGCAATCTGATGCAGCTTGCCTTGCAGGTGCACGACCACGTCGTTCACTTCTATCACCTGCACGCGCTGGATTGGGTCGATTTGGTCTCCGCGCTTTCGGCCGACCCGCGCGCAACCTCGACGCTCGCGCAGTCGATCTCGAGCTGGCCGCTGTCGTCGCCAGGTTACTTCAAGGACCTGCAAACCCGTCTCAAGAAGTTCTTCGAGTCGGGGCAGTTGGGGCCCTTCAAGAACGGCTATTGGGGCAGCAAGGCCTACAAGCTGCCACCTGAGGCCAATCTGATGGCGGTCGCGCACTATCTGGAGGCGCTCGATTTCCAGAAGGAGATCGTCAAGATACACACCATCTTCGGCGGCAAGAATCCGCATCCGAACTGGCTCGTGGGCGGCGTGCCCTGTCCGATCAACGTCGACGGCGCGGGCGCGGTCGGTGCCATCAACATCGAGCGCCTGAACCTGATCTCGTCGATCATCGATCGCCTGATCGAGTTCAACGAGCAGGTCTACCTGGCCGACGTGGCGGCGATCGGTTCGTTCTACAAGGACTGGCTCTACGGCGGCGGTCTTTCCGGCAAGAGCGTACTCTCTTATGGCGACGTGCCGGAACACGCCAACGACTACTCCTCCAAGAGCCTGAAGCTGCCGCGGGGCGCCATCATAAACGGCAATCTCTCGGAGGTGCTTCCCGTCGATCATGCCAACCCCGATGAGATCCAGGAGTTCGTGGTTCACTCCTGGTACAAATATCCCGACGAAACCAAGGGACTGCATCCCTGGGACGGCGTGACCGAGCCGAACTACGTGCTGGGGCCCAATGCGAAAGGCACCAAGACCGCGATCGAGCAGCTCGATGAGGGCGGAAAATATTCATGGATCAAGGCGCCGCGCTGGTGGGGTCACGCCATGGAGGTCGGCCCGCTGGCGCGTTGGGTGGTGGGCTATGCGCAGAACAAGGCCGAGTTCAAGGATCCTGTCGACAAGTTCCTGAAGGATATGGACCTTCCGCTGTCGGCGCTATTCTCGACGCTCGGTCGCACGGCGGCGCGCGCGCTGGAGTCGGTCTGGGCCGGACGACAAATGCGCTACTTCCAGGACAAGCTCGTCGCCAACATCAAGGCCGGCGACAGCTCGACCGCGAACGTCGACAAGTGGAAGCCGGAGAGCTGGCCGAAGGAGGCCAAGGGTTTTGGCTTCACCGAGGCGCCGCGCGGCGCGCTCGCGCACTGGATCAAGATCAAGGAAACCAAGATCGACAACTACCAGTGCGTGGTGCCGACCACCTGGAACGGCTCACCGCGCGATCCGCAAGGGAACATCGGTGCATTCGAGGCCTCGTTGATGAACACTCCGATGGTCAATCCCGAGCAGCCTTTGGAGATCCTGCGCACGATCCATTCCTTCGATCCGTGCCTGGCCTGCTCCACGCATGTCATGAGTCCGGACGGCCAGGAAATGGCCAGCGTCAAGGTCAGGTGAAGCAGGGGGAAACGCCATGATGGATGTAGCTGCACGTCCGGCGGAGGCCGAGCCGGACCTCTCCGCGATAGCGGCCGATGCGGCCGGCGAACATGGGGTCGGCCGTCCCGCCGTCTACGTCTACGAAGCGCCGGTGCGGATCTGCCATTGGGTGAACGCGTTCTCGACCATCGTGCTGATGGTGACCGGTTATCTGATCGGAACGCCATTGCCGTCGGTCGAGGGCGAGGCCTCGGCGAACTTCGTAATGGGCTATATCCGCTTTGCCCATTTCGCGGCGGGGCAGGTGCTGGCGGTGTTCTTCCTTGCCCGCATTCTGTGGGCCTTCGTCGGAAATCACCATTCCCGGCAGATTTTCTATCTGCCGGTGCATCGCAAGCACTTCTGGAAAGAAGTGCTGCATGAAATCCGCTGGTATGCGTTCCTGGAGCGCGAGCCGAAGATGTATGTCGGCCACAACCCGCTGGCGCGGACCGCGATGTTCACGGGCTTCACGCTGTTCGTGGCATTCATGATCGTTACCGGCTTTGCGCTCTATTCGGAAGGTGCGGGCATCGACAGTTGGCAGCACAAGCTGTTCGGCTGGGTGTTCGCGATCTGGCCGAACAGCCAGGACGTTCACACTTGGCATCATCTCGGCATGTGGGCGCTGGTCGTGTTCGTGATGGTGCACATCTACGCCGCTGTCCGTGAGGACATCATGTCGCGCCAGAGCATTATCTCCTCGATGATCTCCGGCGAGCGGCAATTCCGCGACTGATAAGCTGGAATGATACCGATGCCGACATCTTCGCAAGCAAACAGCATCCTGGTGCTCGGCATCGGCAACATCCTGTGGGCCGACGAAGGCTTTGGCGTGCGCGCGGTGGAGGAATTCCACCGCCGCTACGCCGTGCCCGACAACGTCACCATTCTCGACGGCGGCACGCAGGGGCTCTACCTCGTGAACTACCTGGAGGATGCGGATCGTTTGATCGTGTTCGACGCGATCGACTATGGGAGCGAGCCCGGGCAGTTGAAGGTCGTTCGTGACGACGAGGTGCCGCGTTTCTCCGGCGCCAAGAAGATGAGCTTGCACCAGACCGGCTTCCAGGAGGTCATCAGCGCGGCCGACCTGCTTGGCCGTTGTCCGCGACATCTCGTATTGATCGGCTGCCAGCCGCTCGACCTCGAGGGTTGGGGTGGGCCGCTGACGGAGCCGGTGCGCGATCAGATCGCGCCGGCGCTCGAGCTTGGTTGCGAGATCCTGGCCGAATGGGGCGTCGAGGTGATGCCGCGCACCGCGCCGTTGGCAGAATCGGAGCGGCTGCTCGCCAACGACATCGATCATCAGCATTACGAGATGAGGGGACGGCCGGCCTGACCGGCTACACCGTCGGAGATCCGCCATGTGCCTCGGCTTGCCGATGACGATCGTTGAGACTGACGGGATATCGGCGCTGTGCGAGTTCCGAGGCGAGCAGCGGCGCGTTTCGATGCTGCTGCTCTCGAACCCGCCGGCCGGTGCCAGGGTGCTGGTCTTTATCGACACCGCGGTTCGGCTTCTGCATGAGGCCGAGGCGCGCCTGATCGGCGCCGCGATCGACGGTCTGGGCGCAGCGATCAATCGCGAGGATTGCGATCGCTTCTTCGCCGACCTCATTGACCGCGAGCCGCAACTGCCCGAGCATCTCCGGTTTGATTAGGGCGGCAGCCCGCTCCGCGAGAGCCCGCGTCCTCGCCGGAAGATAAACTTCTATCTGCTAAGTTCATTTTCATCCGATATGGAAATTAGCTTTCCGTCTTGGGATTGATGCATCTCCTGTCGTGGAAATATATGATTCAAATCAACTAGATAAATTAGGAAAGGTGATAACCGTCCTTGGCACGTACCTTGCTGATCCTCTTCCCAGCAGAATCATAAGCTTGTCAGGGGAGGTCTGATGAAATTACAGCAGGGAAGGCAGGATCTGGCGCGGCGTGGCTTGCCCGAGGTGGATGCTACGACGGTCGATCGTTTTCTGAATACGACCGACGAGGCCCGCGCCATCGCCGTGTTGCTGTCGGCGGGAGACCCCGCGCGTTTTCCGGAGGCGATCGACGTCGCGGTCGTGCTGCCGGAGCTGATCGAGGCATTCAAGGGTCGGTTGCGTGCCGCGGTGATCGCCCGCGGTGCCGAGAGCGAACTCGGCCAGCGTTTTGGCGTGCGCGTGCAGCCGACGCTGATCTTCGTCGCCAAGGGCGAGACACTCGGGCTGATCGCGAAGATCCAGGACTGGTCGATCTATGTCGACCGCATCACCAAGCTGGTCGACCGTCCGCGCGGCACGAGCGCCGTTGTCGTGACAACCATCGTTCCCCAGCACCGCCAAGGTGCCGAACTATGAACGCGGGTTTCTGGACTGCGCCCGAGGGCGCGGAGCAGCCGATCAACGTGTTTCCGATCGGCGATGAGAGCCTGAACGCGACGAGCGGCAGCCTGACCGCGGCCGGTGCCTTGGCCAAGCTTGCCACGCTCGACAGTGCGGAACTCGCCAGGATCTGCCCGAACGCCATCGAGCTGTTGTCGAAGGTGGCCGCAGCGATCGCGAGCCAGAAAGCCGACATGCCGACGCAACTGTTCCGGCTTGGCAATCTCAACGATCTCGAGCGCAAGCTGATTGCCGATGTGATGGGCGAGGGCGAAGTGGCCGCCGTCGTTGCGCTGCCCGATGGATCGTTGGCGAAGATCCAGGAATCTGTGCTGGCCGGGATCTGGCGCGTGCGGCTCGAGAGCGACGCCAATCACGAATATCTCGAGGTCGGGCCGATCCCGGAGATCGTGAAGCGCGCCGCTGCCGATCTCACGGCTGCGGATTTCGAGATCGGGCAGGCCCCCGAAGGTGCCATGAACGTGCTGCCGGTGCTTGCGGAAATCCGCGAGCGGGCGCTCGCATGGCGGCCGGGCATCCGCTCGCAGATCATCAATTTCACGCTGCTGCCGATGAGCTCGGTCGACATGAGTTTTCTCCAGGACACGATCAAGAACGGGCCGATCCAACTGGTTTCTCGCGGCTATGGTACCTGCCGGGTGCTCTCCACGGGCATCCGCAATGTCTGGTCGGTGCAGTTCTTCAACGCCATGGACACCATCATCCTCGATACGCTGGAGGTCGGCGGCGTGCCGACGGTGGCGATTGCGGCTGACGAGGACTTCGAGGACTCGGCTGAGCGGCTTCAGGAGATCATCGAGGCCTATTTCAAATGAGCAGGTTCGAGAATTTTGGCGTGCGCCAGGACGTCGCCGATGTCACGCGGCTGGAATGCGGCATCTGCTGGACGGTCTATGATCCCACCGATGGCGATGGGGTGGCACAGATCGCGCACGGCACTCCGTTCGCGGCGTTGCCGGAAGACTGGCGCTGCCCGAACTGCGACTCTCCAAAATCCAAGTTCATGGCGATCGAGTCATGACGGCTGACACGCAAATTCCTGCCAGCGACGCCGACGCCGAAGCGTGGGGCGAGCTCTTGGCAAGAAGCTATCGGGAGATCGGCGAGCGCGCGATGCGCGATCTGCCGATCTACAACGACGCGCTCGGCGTCGAAGCGGTCGGTTTCCGCTGGTTCAACGGCACGACCATCGGCATCATGGTCACGCCCTGGTTCATGAACGTGGTGATGCCGGCGAGCGCGATCGCGCGGGATACGTCGGGCCCGAGCCTGCGAATCCGCTTCCCTGCGGGCGATATCGAATTCACTCTCAGCGAGGTCGGACAAACGGGCCTGATCGCGAGCTGCTCGCTGTTCTCGCCGATGTTCCAGTTCGCGGACATGGTCGCCGCGCGGGCGACGGCCGAAGCGACCCTCGCCGAGCTGATGCTGCCGGCCGACAGCGAGGAGGCGGTCCGTCGTCGCGAGCCCGCAACAAGCCCGATCGATCGGCGTAACCTCCTGCGCAGTGTTCTGACGGAGCGGTGCGGATGAGCCTGGCCTTCCGCAACGAGATCGACATCACGGTGTGGCTCGCCGGCGGCACGATCGCCGACGTCGCGATCCGGCCGCGCAGCCGGCCGCCGTTGACGCGCTTGTTCGCGGGAAAGCCGGCCTCGTCACTGCCGTCGGTGCTGCCGCGTCTGTTCTCCCTGTGCTCGATGGCGCATCAGGTAGCTTTCCTGTCCGCGGTCGAGGCGGCGCGGGGCGAGGATGCCAGTCTCGAGATCGAGCACGGTCGCGTCGTCGCTGTCGTCGCCGAACGCCTGACGGAATTGTTACGCGGCCTGTTCGTTGGCCGTCTCACGCTTGACGGCGCCGGCGCCGCAGCCGTTCGTGCCATGATGGAGGCCACGGCCGTTCTGGGTGGCAGCATCGCCGAGCGCGGGGAGGCGGTCTCGCGCCGCGAGGCGGTGGCGAAGATCAGGGCATCGCTCGCCGCGCTCGGGATCGCGAGCGAGGAGCAAACGCCCGGGGCCGGCAGCGCGCTGGCGGTACATCTTGCGAATTTCGATGGCGATGCCTTGCTGCCCCCGGTGGTCGAACAGTCATTCCTGTCGGCAGCCGACGATCTCGAAATCGTCATGCGGCTGCTTGCCGATGGCGCGATATTCTCCGATGCGCCTGATCTCCATGGCCGGATTCCGGAGACCGGCGTCTGGGCGCGGCGGGTTGGGCGTGAGCCGATCCTGCCGCCGGGCGCGGGGCCCGCCGAGCGTCTGAAGGCGCGGATCGCGGAAGTGGCGCGGCTCTGCGCCTTCCTCGAGGCGGACGATGGGACAGTCGAGGACGGTGTCATCCAGAGCCACCGGCTGGGGACCGGCAGAGGCGCGGGTGCCGTCGAATGCGCGCGGGGCCGGCTCTATCATGCCGTCGAGCTCGACGATGAAGACCGCATCGTCCGCTTCGAATTCTTGGCGCCGACGGAGTGGAATTTCCATGCCCGCGGGCCGTTGGTTCGCAGCCTCGAGGGCTCCGTTCTCGCCGGGGGCCGGCAGGGGCTGGATGCGGTCCGCACGCTCGTCGGCTCGTTCGATCCGTGCGTCGGCTTCAGCCTCAGCTTCCGCGAGATCGGCCATGCATGAGATGGCGCTGTGCGAGGGAATCATCGAGATTATCCAGGAGGAGTCGCGCAAGCGCGCCTTCGCTAGGGTGAACGTCGTGTGCCTGGAGATCGGTGCGCTCAGCCATGTTGCGCCTGAGGCGATGAAGTTCTGCTTCGAGGCCGTCGCCGCGCGCACCATTGCACAAGGAGCAAGGCTCGAGATCGTCGAGACGCCGGGAGCGGCCTGGTGCATGGCCTGCTCCAAAGGCGTCGAGATCAAGCAGCGCTGTGAGCCGTGTCCGTCCTGCGGCAGCTATCAATTGCAGGTGACCGGCGGCGAAGAGATGCGCGTGAGGGAACTGGAGGTCGACTGATGTGCACGGTATGCGGTTGCAGCGATGCCAAAGCGTCCATCGAACACACCCATGATCATTCCCATGATCATTCCCATGGGCACGATCATTCGCATCATCATGGGCACAGCCACGATCATCACCATCATCATGATCACGCGCCCGGCGATGGCGGGCTGGTCGATTGCAGCGCCAACCCGGCAGGCCAGCAGATCGCCGGCATGAGCAGCGACCGCATCATCCAGGTCGAGCGCGACATTCTCGGCAAGAACAATCGGCTTGCCGCCGACAATCGCGCGCGCTTCCGCACCGATGACGTGCTCGTCTTCAATCTGGTCTCGAGCCCCGGCGCCGGAAAAACCTCGCTTCTGGTTCGCGCCGTGTCCGAGCTGAAGGACAGCTTTCCGATTGGCGTGATCGAAGGCGATCAACAGACCTCCAACGATGCCGAACGGATCCGCTCGACCGGCGTGCCGGCGATCCAGGTCAATACCGGCAAGGGCTGCCATCTCGATGCCGCCATGGTCGGCGAAGCCTATGACCGCTTGCCCTGGCTTAACGGCGGCATCCTCTTCATCGAGAACGTCGGTAATCTCGTCTGTCCCGCGGCGTTCGATCTCGGCGAGGCCTGCAAGATCGTGGTGTTCTCGACCACGGAAGGCGAGGACAAGCCGCTGAAATATCCGGACATGTTCGCAGCCTCCTCTCTGATGCTGATCAACAAGATCGATCTTGCGCCCGTACTCGACTTCGATCTTGCAAGGACGATCGAATATGCGCGCCGGGTCAGTCCGAAGATCGAGGTTTTGACGGTGTCGGCGTGCACCGGTGAGGGTTTTGCGGCATTCTATGCCTGGATTCGCAAGCGGGTTGCACACATGAAGCCGACCGAGATGGCCGTGTCGGGATGAGCATGAGCGGCGAGGCCATGGCGCGAGACCGAAGACGGCTGCGCCTGCATGTGCGCGGCGCCGTGCAGGGCGTGGGCTTTCGTCCGTACGTCTACGGCCTCGCCGCGCGCTATCGGCTCGGCGGCTTCGTTGCCAATGATCCCGATGGCGTGGTGATCGAGGTCGAGGGCGACCGCGCCGCCGATTTTGTCGATGCGCTGGCGCTGGAAAAACCGCCACTGGCTCGGATAGACGAGATTTCCGTGCAACCGGTCGGCATCACCGAAAGCGACGAGTTCCACATCCGCGCCAGTGAGCAGGGCAAGGTCTCGACCCGGATCGCCGCCGATGCTGCGACCTGTCCGCAGTGTCTGACCGAGCTGTTTGATCCGGCGAGCCGCTTCCATCTCTATCCTTTCGTCAACTGCACCCATTGCGGCCCGCGCTACACCATCGCCGAGCGGCTGCCCTATGACCGCCGTACCACCGCGATGAGGCGCTTCGCGATGTGCACGGCCTGCGCAGCAGACTATGCCGATCCGGCAAGCCGTCGCTTCCACGCCGAAGCAATTGCCTGCCCGCGATGTGGGCCAAGGATCAGTCATGGTACCAAGCAGATCGCCACTGCGATCGCCGACGGAAGGATCGTCGCGATCAAGGGGCTCGGCGGATATCAATTGCTGTGCAATGCCCGTGAAGATGCGGCCGTGTGGCGTCTGCGGCATCGGAAGCATCGCAACCAGAAGCCGTTCGCCGTGATGGTCGGCTCGACGGATGTGGTCGGCGAGATCGCTGAAATCGATGCGGTCGGGCTCGCGCTGCTGGAATCCTCGCCGCGGCCCATCGTGCTGATGAGATCCCGCGATATGCTCGCGCCCGCGATTGCGCCGGAGCTGTCGCGGATCGGCGTCATGCTGCCCGTCACGCCGCTGCATCATCTGGTGCTGAAGGCGCTCAATTCGGCGCATCCGCGAGCGGACGGCGCAAGTTGGGCGATCGTGGCAACCAGCGCCAATCCTGGCGGCGAGCCGCTGGTGATCGTCAATGACGAGGCCAAACGGCGGCTTGCCGGCATCGCCGACCTGATCGTCACGCATGACCGCGATATCGTCACCCGCGCGGACGACTCTGTCGTGTCGGTGGTCGCGGGGCGGGCGCAGTTCATCCGCCGCGCCCGCGGCTATATTCCCGAGCCGATTAGGCTCGCGAAGTCGGTCCCGTCGGTGCTTGCGGTCGGCGGCGCGCTGAAGTCGACGGTCACCGTCATCCGCGGCAACGAAGCCTTCGTCTCCCAGCACATCGGCGATCTCGACACCGCGGAAGGCATTCGCTTTTTCGAGGAGACGGTGGATCACCTGCTCTCGACGCTGGAAATCGAGCCGGTCGTCATCGCCCACGACCTGCATCCGAACATGGCCTCGACCCGTTTCGCCGAAGCCAGCGGGAGGCGGCTGATCGCGGTCCAGCATCACCATGCCCATGCGGCATCCGTGATGGCGGAACATGGCGTCGCAGGGCCAGCGTTGGCGCTGGTACTCGACGGCTTCGGCTATGGCAGCGACGGTGGCAATTGGGGCGGCGAGTTGCTCTCGTGCGATGGTGCACGCTTCCGGCGGCTCGGACATCTGGCGCCGATGAAGATGCCGGGTGGCGATCGCGCGACGCGCGAGCCGTGGCGCATGGCCGCGAGCGTGCTGCACGCCTTGCGGCGCGGCGACGCGATTGCGAAGCGCTTTGCGATGCAGCCGCAGGCTGCGCGTCTCTGCGCTATGCTCGACCAGCCCGGCGTGGCGACGACGACCAGCGCCGGCCGGCTGTTTGACGCGGCGGCGGGGCTGCTTGGTCTCTGTCCGGTGCAGAGTTACGAGGGCGAAGCCGCAATGAAGCTGGAAGCGCGTGTCCGCACACCGCGCCTCGCCGAGGACGGCTGGACGATCGAGAATGGCGTGCTGTCTCTTTTCCCCTTGCTCGAGCGCCTTGCGGTCGATCCGATCGATGGGGCCGAGCTCTTCCATGGCACCTTCGCCGCCGCCTGCATCGACTGGATCGCGCGCGTGGCACTGGAGACCAGCGTCACTACCGTCATCCTGAGCGGTGGCTGCTTCCTCAACGCGATCCTCGCAGACGAGATCGGGCGCGGCTGCGTCGCCGCCGGGCTCTCGCCGTTGCTGCCTCGCCAGGTGCCGTCCAATGACGGCGGCCTCAGCCTCGGGCAGGCCTGGGTCGCCGCGCTCCAACTCCTCGAACAGCAAGGCCCGGAAGGAAACGCCTGATGTGTCTCGCGATACCTGCCGAGGTCACAAAGCTCCTGCCCGACGACATGGCCGTCGTCTCGATCGATGGCGTCCGCAAGGAGATCTCGGTGGCGCTGATCGAAAACCTCGCCGTCGGCGACTACGTGATCATCCATGTGGGCTACGCCCTGACCAAGATCGATGCGGAGGAGGCGCAGCGGACGCTGGAGCTGTTGCGTGAAATCGGCGCCGAAAGCCGGGAGGCCGCGCAATGAAATATGCCGACGAGTTTCGCGACAAGGAGATCGCGCTGGGATTGGCGAAGGCGATTCGCTCGGAGGCAGATCCGGAAAAATCCTATCGTTTCATGGAATTTTGCGGCGGCCACACGCATGCAATCTCCCGCTACGGGCTGGAGGACATGCTGCCGAAGAACGTGCGGATGATCCACGGCCCCGGCTGCCCTGTCTGCGTCTTGCCAGCGGGACGCATCGACATGGCGATCCGGCTCGCCGAGCGGCCGGACGTGATCCTTTGCGTCTACGGCGACCTGATGCGGGTGCCGGGCTCGCAGGGTGCTTCGCTGCTGAAGGCGAAGGCGCGCGGCGCCGACGTCCGTATGGTTTATTCCACGATTGATGCAATCCGTGTTGCGGAAGAAATTCCCGGCCGCGCGGTCGTGTTCTTCGCCATCGGCTTCGAGACCACGACGCCGCCGACCGCCGTGATGATCCGGCTCGCCGAGAAGAAGCAGCTCAAGAACTTCAGCGTGTTCTGCAATCATGTGCTGACGCCGCCGGCGATGCAGAACATCCTGGAAAGCCCCGATATCCGCAATATCGGCCGCGTCGAGATCGACGGCTTCGTCGGGCCGGCCCATGTCTCGATCATCATCGGCACCGAGCCTTACGAGTTCTTTGCCGAAGAATTCGGCAAGCCGGTGGTGATCGCGGGCTTCGAGCCGCTCGACATGATGCAGGCGATCCTGATGCTGGTGCGGCAGGTCAACGAGCACCGACATGAGGTGGAGAACCAGTATAGCCGCGCAGTAACCCGTGACGGCAATCTGCGTGCCAAGGAGGAGGTCTCCGACGTTTTCGAGCTGCGCGACCAGTTCGAGTGGCGCGGTCTCGGCCTAGTGCCTTATAGCGGGCTCAAGCTGAAGCGGGCCTACGCCAAATACGACGCCGAGGTCCGCTTCGACATGAACGAGCTTCGCGTTGCCGACAATCCGGCCTGCGAATGCGGCGCCATCCTGCGCGGCGTGAAGAAGCCGGTTGACTGCAAGCTGTTCGGCACGATGTGCACGCCGGAGACGCCGATGGGGTCCTGCATGGTCTCGTCCGAGGGTGCATGTGCGGCACACTGGACCTACGGCCGCTTCCGCGATCATCAGCAACGGCGGGCGTCATGAAAGCCCATCAGCGCAAGCTCGACATAAGGAACGGCTGCGTCGACCTGTCCCACGGATCCGGTGGCCGCGCGATGTCGCAACTGATCTCGGGCCTGTTCCACGAGGCCTTCGGCAATGAATGGCTGGCGTGCGGCAACGACCAGTCTGCGTTCGATGTCGGCGCCGGGCGCATGGTGATGACGACCGACGGCTATGTGGTCTCGCCGCTGTTCTTTCCAGGCGGCAATATCGGCTCGCTCGCCGTGCATGGCACTGTCAACGACATCGCCATGGCCGGCGCGCGGCCCCTCTATCTCTCGGCGAGCTTCATCATCGAGGAAGGTTTTCGTTTCTCCGACCTGAAGATGATTGCGGATTCCATGGGCGAGGCCGCGCGAGCCGCGGGCGTCTACATCATCACCGGTGACACGAAGGTCGTCGAACGCGGCAAGGCGGACGGCCTGTTCATCTCGACAGCCGGGATCGGTGTCGTGCCTGCCGGGCTCGACCTCTCTGCCGGGAATGCCCGCGTCGGCGATCGTGTCCTGATTTCTGGAACGCTCGGGGACCATGGCGTCGCCATCATGTCCAAACGCCAGAACCTCGCTTTTGAGACCGAGATCGTCTCGGATTCCGCGTCGTTGCATGAGTTCGTGGCGAGCATGCTGGCGGCCGGCGGCAAGGGCATCCGTCTGATGCGCGATCCCACCCGCGGTGGGCTCGCCGCGACGCTGAACGAGATCGCCCAGCAGTCCGGCCTCGGCTTCCGACTTCAGGAGGCGTCGATCCCCGTGAAGCCCGGTGTTGCTGCGGCCTGCGAACTGCTCGGGCTCGATCCGCTCTACGTCGCCAACGAGGGCAAGCTAGCAGCGATCGTGGCGCCCGAGGTTGCAGCAGCCGTGCTTGCGGCGATGCGGGTGCATCCGCTCGGCCGTGATGCCGCCGAGATCGGCGAGGCCGTGGCAGACGACCACCATTTCGTGCAGATGGCGACGAGCTTTGGCGGCGGAAGGATCGTCGACTGGCTGTCGGGCGAACAATTACCTCGGATCTGTTGAGGCTCAGGATGCGCATTCTGCTTTTGTCGCATTCCTTTAACAACCTGACGCAGCGGCTGCATGTCGAACTCTGCGAGCGTAGCCATGAGGTCTCGGTCGAGCTCGATATCCATCCCGACGTGACCCGCGAAAGTGTTGCGCTGTATCGGCCCGACCTCATTATCGCGCCGTTCTTGAAACGGGCGATCCCGGACGATGTCTGGCGTGGCGTGCGTTGCCTCCTCGTGCACCCCGGCCCGCCCGGTGACCGCGGTCCTGCGGCTCTCGACTGGGCCATTCTCGAGGGCGTCGCGGAGTGGGGTGTCACGGTGCTGCAGGCGGATGGCGAGTTCGACGCCGGTCCGATCTGGGTCCATCGCACGTTCCCGATGCGGCGTGCCGCGAAGTCCAGCATCTACCGCAACGAGGTCACCTCCTACGCGGTGGAGGCGGTGCTCGAGGCCATTGCCGCGATCGAGGCCGGGCACGAGGCGCCCGCGCCAATGGCGAGCGACGATCCGCGCATTCGCGTGCGAGGGCCCTGCCGGCAAGCGGATCGCGCGATCGACTGGCAGCACGACACAACCGTCGAGGTGCTTCGCAAGATCGACAGCGCCGACGGCATGCCCGGCCTGACCGACAGTCTGTTCTGGCAGGACGTCCGGCTGTTCGATGCGCATGAGGCCCATGGCATCTCCGGCGTACCCGGCACCGTGGTGGCGCAGTGCGACGGTGCGCTGGCCCGGGCCACCGTCGACGGCGCGGTCTGGATCGGCCACGTCCGGAGTGTCGCGCCGAAGAGCTTGAAGCTTCCGGCGACGAAGATCTTCGCGTCGGAAGCCGCGCATCTGCCGCACAGGCCAGGATGCGGCTACGGTCCGATCGAATATCGCGAGCATTGCGAGGTTGGCGAACTGCAATTCAACTTCTACAACGGCGCCATGAGCTCCGACGACTGCAAGGCACTGCTCAGCGCCTATCGAACCGCGCTTGCGCGCGCAACCAAGGTGCTGCTGCTGACCGGCGGCCGTGATTATTGGTCGAACGGCATTCATCTTGCCGAGATCGAGGCCGCCGACAGCGCGGCGGATGAATCCTGGCGCAACATCAACGCGATCGACGATCTCGCGCGGGCCATCATCGAGACCATCGATCGGCTGGTGGTTTCCGTCGTTCGCGGCAATGCCGGCGCAGGCGGCGTGTTCCTCAGCCTCGCTGCCGACGAGGTCTGGGCCAGCGATCGGATCGTGCTCAATCCGCATTACAAAGGACATGGGCAATCTCTAGGTTCGGAACACTGGACCTATCTTCTGCCGTGGCGCGCGGGTGCCGCGAATGCGGCCATGATCACTCAATGCCGGCTGCCGATCGGCGTGGCTGAGGCCGGACGCCTCGGCATCGTCGATCGCGTGCTGACGGCCAGGGGCGCGGCAACGGACGATCTCGTGAAGCTCGCCGCCGCGCTTGCATCGGATCCCGACTATGCCGCGCGCCTTGTCGACAAGCAAAGGCGCCGCGCCGCCGCCGAAGCCGAGAAGCCGCTCGACGCGTACCGCAACGAGGAGCTGCGCCGCATGCGGCTCAACTTCTACGGCTTCGATCCAAGCTACCACGTGGCGCGTTACAATTTCATTCACAAGGTCCCGAAGTCGCGTACGCCGTTGACAATCGCTAATCACCGGTCGCGGCGTGAGCGCGCACGACCTACCTGCATGGCGGTGCGATCATGAGTATGCCAGGAAACGTCCAAGGAACCATTCTCCTCGTCGTCGACGAGATTCTCTCGCAGGAGGCTCTGCGGCGCGTCCTCGACCAGGATTCGAGGTATTGTGCGCCGGCAATGCGGCCGATGCGGAGAAGCTCCTGGAAGGCGAAATCGTCCACGCCATTGTCTGCAACCAGCGGATGCCGCACGAATCGGGCGTCAGCTTCCTGAAGCGCGTCCGCGACATATGGCCGGATCCGGTGCGGATGATCATCTCCGGCTATTCTGACTGCGAAGACATCATCGCCGGCCTCAACGAGGCCGGCATCTATCAATACATCACGAAGCCATGCAGCCGGACGGGTTGGTCGACATCGTCAAGAAAGCAGTTCAGCTCTACCGGCTTCAGAAGGAAACGGAAACGGCGGGGTCGACGTCAAGGCGAGGCCCGGGTACGTCAAGAAGGTCGTGTCGGTCCAGCGCGGCGCCGCAAAGCAGCTTTAATGGCGATCGGCTTGCCATCGGTGCCGCCCCGTAACCAGCGCCACCATTGACGGCCAGACGCCGCCCGAAGGATGCTTCAATCCGGTATGAAAGCGGATGGTCGATGGCTTGTGAATGATCCCACGCGACCGCAAACAGGTTTCAACGGGCGTTTTTTCCGCCGGTTGCGATGCCTGCCAGATGCCAAACGCGGCTTCAGTGCGTTTCAAGTTGTCAGGACCGGGTTCAGCAGGAGCCCGGCGATGAAACTTGCGCGAGTACCGACCTTCGTACGAGTACCGACCTTCATATCGGCTGTTGGTTTCCCATGCGCCATGTGCGCGAAGGGCGGCGATCACGTCGCGCTGATCGCATCCGGCGTGGCAGCGGACGAGCACCTTGCCGCTTGCAGTCGCAGATCGAGAGGCTCGGCTCGCGATCTTCGTGCGCCGGGCAACAGGCCATCCAAGCCCCGCCCGCTTTGCGCCCGCCGAGGATCTTAGCATGGTCTCAGCGGTCATAGCCCACCTCGCCCTCATTCGGCGTGTTAGGCGCGTTGTCGACATTCGAAGCGGCGAGCTTCTCGGCCTGCTACCATTCGGTGAGGACGCCGAAGAAGCCAATTGCATGATTTGCCGGGCGTCCTCGTCGGTTAGGCCGCGCCTGAGGCGCGATTGCCAAACTTGCCGGGTTCGGACGATCTGTTGCCCAATCTGATTATCGTTTGCAGCGTCGAGGCGTTTCATCGATGACCTCACGGTCGGCTTCTCGCCGTTCCGTGCTCCTGGCCTCCGGTCTCGGATTCCCACCGATGACGCTGGACCCAAAAGGAATTTGCATCTTGGGCGTCCCCATCGCAGGGATCGCCGATCATCGCGTTTCAACGCGATACTTCGTCCTCGAGAATCGTGAACTTATGGCTCTTGCCAGCGCGGATCACGAGCTGGCGCTTGACCGCCGTTGCCGATTCGCCGGCGATCGAATAGTGGAAGAAACCGTGCCTCAGCCCATCGACGAAGAGCCCTTCGAGGCGGTCGAGAGCTTCCCGAAGCTGCCCGCTCTTGGCGCGCTGGAACGGCGGTGCGGTATGGGGTTCAGCCATTGTGAAGCAATCCCTTCATGTCCTTGATAGTCGCTGCGAAGGCCAAGGGCCGAACGCTGGTCGTGTCGCTATAAAATGCCATCACGTTGTCACGCCGCGTGGCGCGATCCTGAAAGACGAAGACCTTGCGCCGCCCTTCGGCGCGAAGGTCGAGCAGTTCGTAGCCAGTGCAGCGCAGGAAGCAGGCAAGATGGAAGTCGCGTGTTTCGAACGAGTTTTCCCCCGTTCGGCTTTCCGACATCGCTTGTCCAGTTGACACTTGACGATCTCCTCAAAAAAAGGGCTTCACGAGCCATCGGAGAGCAGCCGCTGGATCGGGACCACGCGGTACAGAAGCCCGAGTTTTTCCAGCCGGATGCGCATGGCGATTGGCGAGACGAGGAATTTTTCGGCGAACGGTTTGGCGAAGCTTTCGAGGGCTTGATCGTCGCTTTCGGTGAATTCGGCGCCGCGGATGGGGCACTCGAACCGGGCGATCTCGGCGAAAGGGTGATCGATCGGCGTGGCGGGTTGCAACACACGTTGCTTGCGGTCGGGGAACATCTCGTCCCACGCGGCAAAAACTAGTTTGCGCGGCATCAGCAGGCAAGATGCTTAGAAATCTGCCTGCCACTCGACTCGCTCTTTGGGTTGGCTTGACTGGCAAATGACCGACGGTGCCGCTGGCCCGCCGAATAAGGCAGACTGCGCCGGGTCCTTGGCGAACAGATGACGATGCAGGCGCCAATGCCCGCCGCCCTCGTTGGCCAAAGTGAAACGATAGCGACCTTCCCTCGCCGGATACTCCTCCGGATCAAGGCTCTCGTCGATCACTATTCGCGCTTCCTCAAAGAACATCGCGCCGAGGATGTCGGGGTCGTCACCGGTACGCGGAACTCCGAAGAGGCCATGCGTGTCGTCGAACTCGATGGTGAGCTTCAGGTGCTTCTGGACGATGTCCTCGATCGGGATTGGCGACTGGATAATGACCCCGCGAGCTTGCGCATAGTCGGCAATCGATGCCGCAACATTGCGCTCGATCGCCTCATCGGCAAGGTAGGGTACGAACTTGGTCATGAAACCGAATCCTCATCTGCATCGTTGAACGCCGGTTTAAGCCTTCATTTCTCCTTGGCCCTCTGTGCTTGTCGGGCAAGTTTCGTCACCTCATCTGCGGTTAGGCCCTTGGTGGTCCGAAGCAGCGCCGCTAGTTCGACCGGATGCCGTTTTATAATGTCCGACAAGTCGGACGACACCCGGTCCGCTCGCGCCATCAGTTCGTCGGTATCGCGGTCAATGAATTTGGCAATAGCCTTCACCTTGTCCTCGGCCGGCGGTGGGAACTCGTCGCGCTCGACCTTCGAAAGGTAGGTGGGACTCACACCGATCATCTTCGCCATTTCCCGCAATCCTATTTCCTTCGCCTCACGTTCTCGGCGGACGAACTCACCGAACTTTTCTCCTGACATGCAATATCTCCTGTCGTCCTCTGTTTACATAACGCCTGACAAGCGATTCGTATGCCCATCAACGGATACCTAAACACTACTGCCGATCCTTAGCGCAGAGGACCCGAACTTTTGCACGGATGCGAAGTGCCGCAATGTTCGCTACGCCGCCGCTCCGGGGCCTGACGGCCTCTAAGGTCGGGTCGCGGGATCAACTTGCCAGATAGCGCAAACCGCTATCGCCGAACAGGCAAGCATAGTCAGATAGAGCCCAGTATCGCTGACTGGTGCGCAGGATCCGAAGCTCAACGGTGTGCGGTCCAACAGTTCGTAAAACACGAAACCCAAGAGCGCGATCGCGGCGAAGATCCAGAGGTTTGGCTCGAGGAACCAATTGCAACACGTTCTCCAAATATTTCTTGGCCTGATGAGAACGAGGTCGACGACAACTCCCTTCACTAGTCCTCCTCCGCAGCCGGACAACATGCAGGAAGGAATGGCGAACGCCGCGACAAGCGCAAGGAAAGCGAAGTGGTTCCCTGGCGAGGCGTTTCCAATCGCAAGTGGGAGAGCGCTGGTAAATTTCAGCGCCGCCTCGATCCCGTAGGCAGCAAAGAATGCTGTTGCGATATAATCGATAAAGCGCGTTGCTTCATTTAGCTGAGTCTGGCGCGCCGCCAAATCGCCGATGCGAATTTTCAAGGTTGCCACAGCCGACAGGATCGCGCCGATACCGATCCCGGTCGTCACAGCGCCGTAACCGCCATATTGGCCCGGCCAGAGGATGGTAAGTGCCGGTTTATAGCAGCTTCTGAGGGGCGTTCCGTAGGACGCAAAGACGTAGCCCACGAAGATCTCAAGGCCCCGCCTGAGCGAGCCACCGCCTGCCGCTAGACCGACGTTGACGCCCTTCCATCCAACACCTCCTGGCTCCCTGACCCTACTGTAGGTGTCCATCTGACATGGCGCCCCGCTGGCCCAGTGAAAGCCAGCCGTGCTGGCGAGTTTCGGTCATGTCCAAGCCCCGACTTCCTCCAGAACATGCCGAAAATCAGGCTGCGGCGCGAGACACATGGTTCTATAGGGGTTCAAGAACGGCAGCCAACCTAAGATTCCCCAGCGGGATCAAGCCACTTTCCGTCGATCGCAGAATCTAGCCTAGCTCAATCCGCACCTTTGGACCACTTCGACAGAGGGGGCTTTGACCTTTGCGCAGGAAGACCCGAGCGTACCGGCCGAGATAGTCCCCGACAAGCGCCACTGCAAGTTCAATATACATTGGTGCTCGAAGGGTGGGCACGACAGAATTCTAGCTCGCAGCGTCGGCCTGGTCGATCCGAAGGAGTGCTTAATCGGGTACATCGTGGGTCAGTACCGGCACATGTGGAGCGCCGGCAGCAGCGAAGGCTGGGATCGCGACGGCTAATTTCCACGATAGTTTGGCGATCGCTTCTCAAAGAACGCGTTCATTCCTTCCTGCTGGTCAGCAGTGTTGAATGCGCATCGAATTGCCTGGCGCTCGAATTCGAGCCCGGCGTCCAGGGTGGTCTGAAAGGCGGCGAGAACGGCCACCTTGGCGAGCTCAGTCGAACGCGGCGGCTTTTGGGCGATCAGTTCGGCGATCTCGAGCGCTCGCGCCTGTGCCTGGCCGCTTTCGACGACTTCAGCGACAAGGCCGGCCTGCATCGCCGCACGGGCAGAAATGGATTGGCCAGTCAGTATCATCAGCATGGCCAGAGATTTGCCTGCCACGCGCGTCAGACGCTGGGTTGCGCCATCGCCTGGCAAGATCCCGATGTTGATTTCAGGCTGTGCAAACCGCGCTCCTTCGCCTGCTATGGCGATGTCGGCGAGCAAGGCCAATTCGTGACCGCCACCGAAGCAAATTCCCTCAACCGCGGCGATAAGAGGCTTTGGAAAATTGGCGATGTCCCGCCACGCAGAACGTCGCGCGGGATTGTCGATTGCGTCAAACCCGCGCTGCTGCATCTCTTTAATATCGGCTCCGGCAGAGAAGAAGGCTTCGTGCCCGCAAAGGACGACGCAACGAACATCCTCATTGAGCGCAGCATGCCGCAAGCTCGCGCCAAGCTGTGCGATCAGGTCGTTGCTTAAGGCGTTTCGTTTCGACGTCCTGTTCAGCGTCACAACGTGCACATGGGCCCTGGGAGAGCTCGAGAGGATGAGATCGGGCTTGTCGGTCATTGAGGGTGTCTCCTGAATGAAGTCAGAAAGGCAGCCAATATACTGAAATCGTTTTCTACGCAAAACATGCTTTTTTATAATCAATCCGACTGACCAGGCTTCGAGCAGCTTCTGCCCGTTCAAGAAAAAAATTGCTGGTCAGCACTGAGAGAAGGTTTAGCGGCAGCATTTTCAGCGCTTGACTCCGGAATCCAGAGCGTCTACGTTCATGAAATCGATTTCAACGGCCGAAAATGATGTTTCTTAGCCCGATGACGGCGTTGTAGCGCGGCGCCGTCCAACAAGAACGACAGCTTCTTCACGAGTGCGCTTTGGCAACAGGAGGGATGGAAACCATGGGAACGGGACACGGACTCGCGCGCGTTTTGTACGCAGCGCGTTCGGTGGCGTCTGCTCTTGGGCGGCTGCACAGATCGGAATCGCCGCTCGCGATCTCTTGTGTGACCAAGGCCATGCAAGAGCCGGTCGTGCGGCCGCACGACTTGCGAAATCGCGAACCAAGACGGCCTTATCGGCGGCATGCCGCGTACCCCTTGGCGCCTGCGCCTTCACCGCTACGAGCCGGCCCGCTGAAGTCGCATGTATCTTAGATAGCGCCGCACTCCGCGCGTAGAGCCAGCGAGCGGCTGCTCGTCCTTGCTTGACCGCAGCATCATTAACGCCATTGACTGAGCCTGAGGACACATGAACATTATTGCTCAACCCAGTGCCGTATCTGTTCAGCTTGATAATCAAATTGCGAACAGACGGATGACCGTCGGCCTCGGAGGGGGCGTAGCGCTGGAGTGGTACGACTGGAACGTCTACGGCGTGATGGCGGCGTTTCTCTCGCCGCACTTCTTCCCTTCCGATGATCCCACGACCTCGCTGCTTGCGGGGCTAGCCGTGTACGGGGCAGGCTTCTGCGCGCGGCCACTGGGAGCGGCTTTGCTTGGCCCAGTCGCAGATCGCATCAGCCACAAGCGAGTGATGATGATCTCGGTGACGGCGATGGCGGTTTGCTCGCTGCTGATCTCGCTATTGCCGACCTACCGGGACATTGGTGTCACGGCGGCTGTGGCGCTGCTTATCATGCGCCTTATTCAGGGGCTTGCTACCGGAGCCGAGGCGGGTGTCGCCAATGCAATCGCGATTGAACTGGCGCCGCCCGGAAAGGAGGGGCGTTATCTGGGGCTGATCGGTGGCACTTTCATCCAGCTAGGCAACCTCGGATCCAGCCTGGTTGCGTTTCTGGTGAGCGCGTCGGTTGCGCCCGAAGCGATGCGCGAGTGGGCCTGGCGCGTACCCTTTGCGGTCGGCGGGGGGCTGGGCCTACTGATCATTTATCTGCGCACGTCGGTACCGGAGACCTTGATCCATCGGGTTATGCATCGCCAGGATGAGTCGTCGCGGATTCAGGAAACCACCGGCGGTGTGTGGAAGACGCTCTGGAGCTTGCGGCTATCCCTGCTTGCGGTCATCCTGGTGATCGGATCGGTGCAGATCGCCAACTATGCCTGGAACACCGGTCTGCCCAATATGGCGAACACGGTGTTCAAGGAGAATAGCACCTCTGTATACGGAATTATGACGCTGATGGTCTTGATCTGGATGTTGGCCGCCCCCCTTGTTGGCGCCTTCGCTGACAAGGTGCGCCCCTCGCGTGCGTTCACGCTGCTGCGCCTACTGCTCATCCCATGCTTTTTCCTGACGCTGCTTTATTCGGAGAAGGGCATCTCCACGTTCTTCCTTGTCACGGTGTTCGGCGGAGCCATCGTGGGGTTCAACATGGCGCTCTATAACTTCATCGCCACCACCCTGATGCCGCGCGCCGTGCGCACCACGGGCGTAGCTCTCGGTTACGCGCTCGGCGTCTCATTGTTTGGCGGGACCTCACCGTATCTTCTTGTGTGGTTGCAACGCGAGCACATGGCCTGGATGTTTCCTGTCTACGGATCGTTGATCGCGCTCTTGAGCGTGGTGGTCTACCACTTCGCCAAGAGGCGTGGCCGCGTCTACATCGGTGACTGAACGCCTTCTGCCTGCCGCTTGCGTCACCTAGCAGAGGCAAAGCCTTCCTTATCAGACGCAAAGCATGTCGACCGGCGAGTATCTCTTGATGCTGGGCAAGAGCATGGGATTGGGACGAGCGCCTTCGCCAGCAGCGGGACACGTGAGCAGCCCTTCATCGCTTCCAGGGCCGCTTATGGACGACGACGTCCATGAACGGGAGTCCATCGAATGAAAACGCCATCATCGCCGCACTTCGCGCCCGTCGACTTGCAGCGGTATTTCAACGCCAGTCACCTGGAACTCGATGAGGGGTTCGGCAGCCGCCCAGGCGACACCGGCTGGATCGATTCGCTTCGAGGGCCGCAGACGTATCGAGGCATCCCGTTTCTATTCGGCGCCAAAGCCGGAGCGGATGTGCTGGCCTTGCGCCCCGGGGGGCTTCCTGCGGTGATCGCGCTGCCGCCCACATTGGCCAGCTACGTGCTCTTTGTGCAAGTGGTCGCGGACCGCCCACCCGTAAGCCCTCAAGGCTTCGGGGAGATCGGGCCGGCGACGCTGCCTGTGGAAGGCAATTCGCTCGGCGATCGGGTGTCGACATACGTGCTCCGATACGTCGACAGCAGCGAGGCCGACGTGCCGGTGCTACGGCGATTCGCGGTCCAGCAGAACCATATCTCCTGGAGCGCGAGCCCGTTCGCGGCGCTGCCGTTACGGGGACCCATCGTGCACGCAAGCACGGGCGAAAACTTCGCACTGGGCAGAACGGCGGGCGCGAGCTTCTTCCATGGCGAGACCCGCACCGAATCGGGGCGCATGGATCGACAAGGGGAGAACGTGTGGCTTTATGCGCTCCAAAATCCATATCCGGAGAAGGAGCTCACCGCGCTAAGCCTGCGAGCGGAGCAAGAAGTTTTTCTTGTCTTTGCGGTGACCACGACAAGGCTCACCCAGCATCCCCTGCGCCTCCAGGCTCGTCGCAAGCTGAAGATGCGGCTACCGCCCGGAGTGCATCTGAATAAGCTTGGCGAGCTCGACGTCGATCATCGGGGCGAACAGATCGGCATGGATCTCGGCACGGTGATCTCCGCCCGCGCGGTGCTTGACTACGCGAAATCGGACTGGCTCGGTGACAAGTACGACGTGCAGCCCGCGCGTTCCGAGGACGAGGTCATCGTCGAGTACTCCGCCCATCCCGACGCAAGGCTGTACCTACGCTCCGACGACGGCCGCTTGCACCTTGCCGATCTTCGGTCGCTGGAAGCTGCCGGGAACGCAGGAGACACCTCGCTGGAGGCGGTGCCCATCGCGCCGGCCACAAGGCTCGTCAAAATCCGCATCGTAGAGAAGGGCAACGGCGTGCGTGTCGCCGCGCGCCTGCATGTGCATGGCGCCGATGGGGAGTATCTGCCGCCCAAGGGGCACCACCGCAAGGTCAATACCGGAAGATTCGAAGACTTCGCCGGGGAGTTTACGAACGGGCTGAACCAGTACGCCTATGTGGATGGCAGCTGCGAGGCGGACTTGCCGATCGGGCCCGTGTTCGTGGAGATCAGCAGGGGCTTCGAGGTGCGGCCCCTGCGCCGTATCGTCCAAGTCACCGCGACCACGGAGGAACTCACCTTCGAGCTGGACAGGGTGCTGCGCTGGCGCGAACAGGGCTGGGTCAGCTCCGATACTCATGTCCATTTCCTGAGCCCGCACACAGCCCTGCTGGAGGGCAAGGCGGAGGGGGTCAACGTCGTCAACCTGCTCGCGGCACAATGGGGCGAGTTGTTCACCAACGTGGCCGATTTCGACGGGCGCACGACGCTCGGGGCAAAGGACTTCGGCGGGGACGGAGAGTTCCTTGTTCGCGTCGGCACAGAGAACCGTATGCAAGTCCTAGGGCACATATCGCTTCTCGGCTACGAAGGGGAGATTATCAACCCCCTGTCTTGCGGCGGACCCAACGAAGCTGCGATCGGCGATCCTCTGGAAGCGACCATGGCCGATTGGGCGGAGCGCTGCCGTCAGCAAGGGGGGCTTGTCGTGATGCCGCATGCTCCCAACCCGCAAGCCGAGCGGGCGGCGGACATCGTGCTCGGCCTGGTCGATGCCATTGAAATGATGTCGTTCAACCCGCGGACTGCGCAGATCAGCGCATTTGGTCTGGCTGACTGGTACCGTTACCTCAACATCGGCTACCATCTGCCACTGGTCGCCGGCTCCGACAAGATGGACGCTGCCGCGCTCCTCGGAGGCTCGCGGACCTATGTGCAGCTAGGTGCGCGCGATTTCACGTATCGCAACTGGATGGATGCCGTACGCAGCGGAGATACGTTCATCACAGTCGGGCCGCTCGTTGACGTGACAGTGGAGGGACGTCGCCCCGGGAGCGCGATCGCGCTTCCCCCTTCAGGTGGCACCATCACAATCGACTGGCGGATCGAATCGGTCAGCGTCGCGCCGACACGGGTGGAGGTTATCCGCAATGGCATCGTCATGGATGAAGTTCGATGTGGCGAGTTGTCGTGCAACGGCCAGCTCGCGTTGCGCATCACCGAGTCATGTTGGATCGCAATACGCGTTCGAGGCAGTGTGGCGGGGCGCGAGGCCGACATCGCGGCCCACACCAGTGCGGTGTATGTCAAAGTCGGCGACAAACCGGTCTTTGCCACTGCGGACGCAGTGTCGATCCTTGCACAAATCGAGGGATCGATCGCCTATATGGATACGCTCGCTCCCAGGACTGACGAAGCGCGGCACTCGCGGCTGCGAGCTGCCTTGGAGCTTGCACATCATCGTCTGCATCATAAGCTGCACGAACTCGGCGCCATTCACCACCATGCGCCTGTTCACTCCGTTCACACCGAGCGCGAGCATTGAGAAGGGGAAAACGTCGTGTGAGTTGCTCTCCTTTTTCTCGCTCCAGCGCTTCTCGGGCAGCACGGCCGCGGCATGTTCAGCCACGTCCACTTGTGCCGCCACCAGTGATATGTTCGCGCAGCGTGGCAGCCGCCCGAATTTTGGAGGAATGCAAAAACGAGGGAGAAATCGATTTCAGTGACAGCGCGTCGACCGGCAGCTTCAGCCCGGACTGCGCCTGCGACGCGGTGGGCGTTCGCTAGATCTCGGCGGCCCGGTCGATGACCGCATGACCAGTCGATACGGCAGCAGGACACTCCTTGGAAGTGGGCTTCCGGCGATCGCATTGATCAGATAATCGGCGGCTCCTCGGCCAATTTCAGCTGCCGGAACACTGACTGTTGTGAGCGGCGGGTCCATCTGCGCTGCCAGCTCCACATCGTCAAATCCTGTGATGGAAAGCGTAGCCGGCACGGCGACCCCAATTTTGCGGGCCTCTGCCATTGCCCCGATGGCAAGGGTGTCCGTGGTGCAGATCACCGCCGTCGTGTCGGGGTGGTCGGTGAGGAGCTGACGAAGAGCGCTGCGACCCTGGGCAAGCGAATAGTCGGCCTTAATGACCTGGGTGGGCCTGAGCGGGAGGCCGGCGTCCGAAAGCGCGCGCTGAATGCCCTCGAGCCTCGCGCGGGACCGGTCGTTGGACGCAGCAACAACATTGGCGATCGCGCCGAAACGGACGTGTCCAAGCCGCAACAGATACTCGGTCATCTCGCGCGTGGCGCTTTCGTTATCGATTCCGATCGCGGGAATGCCGCCAGCTGCCTTCGAAACATAGGTCGTGATCACAGGCACACGGGCTTGTTCAATCAGAGCCCTCAGCTCACGTCCATGGGAGCCTCCGACCAGTACAATTCCATCGATGCCGCGCTCGATCAGGCTCTGCAGCTCCTGAAGCTCGCGGCGCTGATCATATTGGGAATTCGCGATGAAGAGCGTATAGCCGCTTTCGCTGAGGCGGTTCTGCAGCGCCTCAACTCCTTCGGCAAAGATGCCGAGCGCCAGCGTCGGAACGATGATTCCAACGGTGCGCATGCGTCCCGACTTCAAGGCTCTCGCCGCGCTGTCTCGCGTGTAGGAGAGGTCGGTGATGTGCCGCATCACCTTGTCCCGGAGTTCCGGCCTTACGATTTCGGGATGATTGAGGACGCGCGACACGGTCGCAGGGGACACATTGGCCTTTCGCGCGACATCTTCGATCTTCACGCGCGGTTGCTGGCGTCCTTTGGGCGCGATTGTTGGTTTTTTATCCATCGGGTCTGGTCGCTCAGTCAGTGGCATGAGTCCGATCCACGTTAGAACATTGGACAGCCAGCATTCTCAAGCTCTGTATACGCCCGATCCGTCTTATCCAGTGGAACTCTGGTGCATGGGCGGGCGCCGAGTTGGCATGCCGCCCATTTTGCTTGACTCTGCAGATCATAATGCATATTTCTGAAATCGATTTCAGAGGCCGAGCCGTCTGATCCAAGAAAACTGAAAGCGAGACCATGGTCGATCTTTTGAAGGGCGTTCGCGTCCTGAGCTTCAATCACTTCCTGATGGGCCCCGTGGCTGCGCAGTTTCTCGCCGATCTCGGGGCGGACGTCATTGCCGTCGAGCCACCAGATGGCGCCTTTCAGAGGAAGTGGGGCGGAGCAGACAAGCGGGTCGATGGGCAGTCCATGCTGCTGCTCACCGGGAACCGCAATAAGCGAAGTCTCACGCTCGACCTGAAGAAGCCAGAAGCCATTGAGATTGCCAGGAAGTTGATCGCGACCTCGGATGTCATGACTGAAAACTTCCGCCCCGGCGTTCTCGACAAACTTGGCCTCGGCTACGAGGACGCCAAGACGATCAATCCGCAAATTATCTATGCCGCGGCCTCAGGCTACGGTCCCGATGGGCCCTACGTCTACCGTCCCGGTCAGGATCTACTGGTGCAGGCATTATCGGGGCTGGCCACGATCACTGGAAGCCGCGAGCAGGGTCCAAGGGCCGTAGGCGTTTCAGCGGTCGACCACCATGGTGCTGCGCTGTTTGCGGCTGGCATTCTGGCCGCGCTTGTGAGGAAAACGCGCACCGGACAGGGGTGTCGGGTTGATGTCAGCCTGTTGTCCGCTGCACTCGATCTGCAGATGGAATCCTTTACCTGTTACCTCAACGGCGAGCGGCCTGACGATGTCCGTCAGCCGGGACCGATCTCCGGTTGGTACTACGGGGCGCCTTACGGCATTTATCCGACGCGTGACGGTCATATGGCGATTTCTCTTGGATCTCTCAGCACAGTGTCGGAGGCGCTCGATGTTCCGGCCGATCAGCGCGTTCCAGACAAGGAGGCGTATCGCCGACGCGACGAGGCATCGGCTGCGATCGCCGCAAATGTCGCAAAGCGCACGACGGCCGAATGCATCGCATTGTTCGAGGCCCACGGAATTTGGCACGCCGCGGTCAATGACTATGCAGATGTCGTGACCGATCCGCAGGTCGTGCACAACAAGAACTTCCAGGTCGTCCGCGGGGCGACGGGCGCGCCGATCACGCTCGTCAGCCATCCCGTGCGCTATGATGGCAAGCTGCCCGAAGTCCGACTGCCGCCTCAGAAACTTGGGGCTCAGACCGAGGAAATCCTCAAAGAGCTCGGCTACGACGACCACCAACTTGAAGAACTTTTCAGGAAGGGGGCGGTCGGCGCCTTGACGTCCTCGCGCGCCGCTTGATGACGCGCCCAACGCGCATCACGGCAGGCATTGCTAGAGCGCATGTACACACTTGGTTCATGCGCGTGACGATCGGGCTGATGCGGATAGCCCTTGAGCGTTTGCTCGTGGTCAGGAGCGATAGCTGGAGAAGGCAGCTGCGTGCTCCTGACCCGCTAAAGTCATCGGCTCGGCCGAAGCGAAATCGGTCGCACATTGGACGGTTAGCACCGGGAACGATGCCCTGAGATTTCGGCAAGTGGCAAAGGAGTATCGGATATGAGCAAGTCGCGCTGGGCACACGCAATAGACCTGATGCAAGCACGAGTCGATCAGACGCTTTCCGCGATGAAAATAGAGTTTCCGCATTGGGCAGACAGCTCGACCGGCAAATGGACGACCACGCCGGACGGCGATTGGACCGGTGGCGCATGGCCGGGTATGTTGTGGCTGCTCGCGCGGCGATCTGGCGAGGCGAAATACTTCGATGCAGCTCGGTTCTGGAGCAGCCGCTTGAAGCCGCGTGCGCAGCTGCAAACCGCATTCAAGGGCTTTGGGTTCTACTATGGGGTCGCTCTTGGCGACGTCCTGTGTAAAGACAAGGACGCAGCTCTCCTGGCACTGGATGCCGCCACCTCGCTCAAGGCGCAATTCGATTGCCGGCTTGGCCTCATTCCGCTAGGCCGCGATGCGGAGGAATCAGAAGATGTTGGCAATTCGTTCAGCAGCATCGACTCTCTGCAGGCGGTCCCGCTTCTGTATTGGGCCGCCGCAAGGACAGGCGATTCCTCATACGCTGGCATTGCGGCGCGCCATACCACGCGCGTGCTCGACGTTCATATGCGCTCCGATGGCTCAATCGTTCAGTCGAGTGAGCTAAATCCGTCCACCGGCAAGATTGTCCGCCATTTCACCCACAAGGGATTCAGCGACACCAGTGTCTGGGGCAGGGCGCAAGCTTGGGGGCTCGTCTATGCGGCGATGGCGCTTGCTCACCATCCTCATGAGACGCGCTGGATGGAGCAGTTGATGGCGGGAGCGGACTGGTGGCTTTCGCACGTGCCAACCAGCATGGTCGCGTTCTGGGACTTTGATGATCCTGTCATTCCAGACACGGAGACGGACACGGCGGCAACTGCAATCACGTGCTCGGCGCTGCTAAAGCTGGCGCGGCTCGCGCCGACGCCGGCACTGCGCGTCAGATATCGTGAGGCAGGCGAACGGACGGCAAAGGCCCTGATCGAGACCTATCTGACGCCGACAAATCCGGACGATCCCCGCCCGCCCGGAATGTTGGTCGGCGCCTGTTTCAATAAGCGTCGCGATGCACGCGCTCAGGACTCGGCCAGCAAAGCAGAGACGATCTTTGGATCCTACTATCTGTTCGAATCATTGAACGTTCTTGATGGACTCATCGAGGCTGAGAAGATTTGACTAGAAGCAGCCCCTATTCCGATTATGGTCCGGGACGCACCGCTCACCGGCGTGACGCTGACGGTGCCTATTCTTGTTCGTCTTGCACGAGAGGTGCCGCTCGTCAGCTATTTCAAGATCGAGGTACCGTATGCTGCGCGGCGAAGCTGCGTGCGTTGATCGAGGAGGGTGGTGAGGCCCTCGCAGGCCCGCACTCCGGCAACACGAGGCGGTTGGGCCTGACAGGTCAAGGCACCGCGAGAGCGCAGACGTAGACGTGGCGCGACGATCAAGGACGCGATGACGGCGCTATGGGAGGCGTTGGACCGGGTATGCGGCAAGCGGCTCAACGTGATGATTCCGATCTTGCTGCCGGCCCTTGAGCAACATGGGCGATTGAAGCCTGGCCTGGCAGATCGTGATCGTGTTTTCGCGATCACCCCTGCAACCATCGACCGCCTGCTCGTCGACGTAAGGGGCGCGGCGAGCGGCGGTAGGCGGCGGCGCCGTGCCGGATTCTATTCGACCATCCGACGGAAAGTTCCGATCCGGACGATCAATGACTGGAATAGCCCGCCGCGGGGCTTCTGCGAGGTCGATATGGTCGCCCATGCTGGCACGTCGGTGGCGGGATCGTTCATCCAGACTCTGACGATGGTCGACATCGCGACGGGCTGGACGGAGTGGCTGGCCTTGGTCAGGCGGGATGGTTCGCTGGTCGTCGAGGTGATGAAACGCGCACAGAGCTTGTTCCCATGGCTTCTACGTGGTGTGGACTTCGATAACGACAGCGCGCTTATGAACGACGTTGTCGTGCCATGATGCCGCCAGCAGAAGCTCCAGGTGACACCCTCGCGTGCCTACAAGAATAACGATCAGGCGCTCGTCGTTAGAAGAATGGTGCCGTGTGCGTCGCTAATGGGCTACGGCCGCTTCGACGGCCTCGAAACGGCGCGCGTGTCAACTTCTTTCAGCCGTCGTTCAAGCTCAAGGAGGCGCCGCGAAGGGGCTAGAGCAAATTCTGATCAGACACGATCATAACCTGCTGCGGCGAAGAAGTTCAGGCACTCTTGGGCGTTGAAGGCGGTCAGGGCGAGGGCGATAGCGCTGTCCAAAGCCTCGATTGATCTGGCGGCGCCCTTTCGAAGGGCAGCTTTGAGCTTGGCGAAGGCCATTTCGATCGGATTGAGGTCGGGTGAATAAGGCGGCAGATAGAGGAGCTGTGCGCCCACGGCGTCGATTGGATGCCGATCTCGGCCCCGCTTGTGTGCTGGAGATTGTCCATCACCACGATGTCGCGGGCCTGAGCGTCGACGCGAGGACTTGCGTCACGTAGGCCTCGAACTCCGGACTATCCATGGGGCCGTCAAGGCCCATCGGCGCAGTCATGCCGGTCGCTCTGAGCGCACTGACGAAGGTCGTCGTCTTCCAATGACCATGCGGAAGCGCTGCGACACAGCGCTGGCCATATGGGGAACGGCCATAGCGCCGTGCAATCTTGGTCGAGGCTCCCGTCTCGTGGATGAACACCAACCGATGGATGCCGATCTAAGGCTGAGATGCCCTTCACGCCGCGCGTTTAGCGGCCACGTCCGGCCGATCCTGCTCGCTGGCGTGCGATGTTTTTGACCGTGATGTTACGGCGATAAAGAATCGCCAGACCACGCTTGACGCGAAACGCTCGCCGTGGACTTTGAAGATATGGTCAGCGATCTCGGCCAGTCATGTCAGGCGTAGCCTTGATCAGGGAGAGGATCTCCGAGGCATGACCCTGGATCCGAGCTGAACGCCGGTCGCCGCCCTGCGCTCCCGCCTCGCAGGCGCCGGTGCTTCGCCACTCGCTGACCAGTTCGATCGCCGTCGATGGCGCCACTCCGAACCGGCCGGCGGCGCCCCGACAGCTCATGCCTTCATCTTCCACAGCCGAATTATGCGAAAGCGAAGGTCCGGCGAGAGCGGTTTAGCGATGGGGCTGGCCTCCATCACCAGCCCTCAGAGTGAATCACGATTTGCCGCAAGCGAATCACTTCCGATTCCGTCAGGTCGGAAAATGCTTTAAAGTAATCAAGCGCTATCATGCTGCGTTGACGCCCTATCAGCGCATGCCAAGGTGACCGCGGCAGTAAAGCGGCGGCTACGTGGATCAGTATCGCTCGCTCTATCCGGTTGGGCTCATGGCCGAGTTTCGCACAAACCACGAGGAACTTGGCAGTTGCGTCGATCGTCGTGCCGGACAGGTGCGCGGCTTGCAACCCGCTTGCACGAGCTCAGCGCCGGCAACCGCAGCGACGTTCGCCAAGACCTCCCCAAGACGGTGACGGCCGGCGAGGCGCGTGCCACGCACCGACGCCGCCGTCGGCCTTATAAGACCAGGGTTCGCATGGCCGTCCAAGCTCGACCCGCACATTAGTACGATTGAGGGCTGGCTCGTCGAGGAGCCGCAATTGACTGCGCTCGCAATAACTCACGTTCGACCGCCCCGTTCCGGAGTTGACAGCGCGCGCATTGCCCAGCTCCTTCTTCAAGGTTTTCTCCCGACAGGAGAGTGGGGTGATACTTCCGAGCCATGGGGTTGGGAGCGCAAGGCCAGGGGCATTCCCAGCGCCGACACAAGAACCGCGACAGCCCCCAGCCACTGTGTTGCGGTCAGAGTTTCCCGAAGGAAGATAGATGCGAAAATGGATGTAAACACGGGAACGAGCGGCAGCAACAGAGCGGCGGCTGTCGCGCTCATTCGCTGCAGCGCGATCCCGTAGAGGAGGAAGGGGATCGAAAAGAGCAGCAATCCGGATCCGGCCACCGGAACAATATCGCCGATGACCACAGAGAGCGTCGGCAATGGGCGAACGCAAATCCACGCAAATACGACCACTGCAAACGCGACGATCTGGCTCGCTGTCGTAAGGCGCAACGCATCCACGCTTTGCGACATCACACGGACCGCTATGCTGTAGAGTGAGGCGAATAGCACGCCGGCGAGTACGAGAGCGACCCCCAGTCCCGGCGTTGCGGAAGGAGCAGATTCAGAGGTCCATTGCAAAAAGCCGACCCCGGCAAAAGCTAACAAACAGAGAAAGACGATAGCACGGTTAGGGATCTCGCCAAGGATCAACCACGCAAGAAGTATGACCATCGGCAGTTCAACTGCGAACAGCATCGCCTCCACCGACGCCGGCAGCATCGATAGTCCGAAGACCGACAGACCAGACGCAAGCGCCGGCTGCAGGACGCCGGCAAGGCCAGCACGCCAATCGCTCAACCGAGGCGGCGCACCTGAGAAGATCGATAGTACGGTCAGGCTTGCGGCACTCACAGCCAACTGCCCTGTCAGAAGCGAGAGCGGTTCGATGCAGCAGAGTGCGGCCTTGGACAGAACGTTGCCGATGCTCCAGCTGACCGTAGCGAGTGTTCCGCATAGAAGCGGTAGGAAAAGAGGTGGGCTCTCACTCAAGCTTATGACTCCCTTCGTCGCGGCGATCGGAGTGGGTTCACGGCAATGCACGTTTCTCGGTTCATGATCTGCCGCTGCCGGATCGCATATCGAAACCTGGGCTCTAGTTGCCCTACCCAAGGGCGAAGCCACGAGTATCGCATGCGTTGTTTCTATTAGCCTCGAAGCTTCGTCGTTCCGCACCACTGGCGAATGGCCTGGTCGGAGCTAACCGGCGACGCCCTTGCGATGATCGTACATGCGTTGTCGATCGCATGAAAACAAGTGAAAGAGCGATAAATCCATACCAAGATTTACGTCATCTCCACCTCCGGGGCAGGCTGCTGCATCCTATGGGGTTGAAGACGGATCGGATCGAGTTGCCGTTCCGCCTTCGAAGGACCTGGATCCGGAGGTTCGTGAGGCGCTCCGGGACTTTCTAGTCGCATCTCTCGACGGGTACGGCGATGCCCTCATTTGGGTTGATTTCGCAACCCGAGGACGCGCGCAGATGATGATTTATGCCACAACGCATGGGTCGGCGCTGAGGGCAGGCCTTGCCAAGGATCGTTCAAGGCCTCGGGGCCGCACGCTTCCGCAGTTTTCGGAAGCTCGAAAACTGATTCGGTAATCGTAGTCCCTGCTTCTGTCCGAAACCACACGTGCCGAATGTAAGTAAATTGCCAGGGTGTCTGCACACGAGACATTCGGCCGAGAAATTGCGACCAGATTCCTCTGGTTTGCACTGGCCCAAATCATGCTGTGGCTACGGACGAGAACGCAGAATGGGAGGCGCCTTAGTTGCAACCAGCCATCGAGATGACGTCGTGCCACTGAGAATGTGGGCAAAATATAGTCGTGATCCGAAATCCGACCTCGATCGGGAGGGGGCGACCTGATGGTCTTGGAAGTCCCGTCTTAGGTCATGACCTGGCTGAGATGCGCCATCCGCAACCTAGATGCGCACGCTCACGCCAGGCGGGCATCTGGTACTCGGATCTGCGTGTGATACCGCTCGAACGCTTGGCGTCATGCCGCTGATGCAGAGATGGTCCAGGAAGCGCTGACGAAGCGTTGATCGTTCGAGTGCGTCTGCTTGCTCGCTGCTTTCGGCAGCGAAGACGGTCTTCAAACTAATCGAATTGTCTGGGGCTAACATGGAGGCACTATGCGCATCTGCGGTATCAAGCTGACGCATGACGGATCAATCGCTCTTATCGAGGACGGACGACTTGCTTTTTGTGTCGAGCAGGAGAAGCGGAACAACAATCCGCGATATCAAAGTATTGACAATCTCGATGCAGTTGTCGCCGCCTTGGCGGAGCAGGGGCTGGATGCGTCGGATGTTGATCAGTTCGTCCTCGACGGCTGGTGGGGAGAGGGGGAGTCGGAATTCCAGGTCCTCAGTGGGGCTACGCCAATTACTCTCAAAGGTGCGCCGTATATTGAAAGTCATGCCGATGGCCTGCTAACGTCGCGCGACGGCACTGGCCTGCTACTGGGCGGCAAATCCTTTCCTTACAGGAGCTATCCGCACGTCACGGGCCATGTGGCCGCCGCATACTGCACGAGTCCCTTTGCGAAAGCAGGGCAACCCGCGTTCTGTCTGGTGTGGGACGGCGGCACCTTTCCACGTCTTTATTATGTAGAACTCCGCGGAGCCCAGTTCATCGAATGCCTGTTCCCAATGATTGGGCACGCCTATGCGGCCGCAGGTTATCACTTCGGACCGTATAAGCAGGCGACCCGCACCAATTGGGACCTCGGTGTTGCCGGCAAGTTGATGGCTTACATCGCACTAGGCTCTGTTGATGAAAACATCGTCACGGTCTTTCAGGAGCTTTACGAGGAGCACTTTGGGACCAATGCAGAGCTCGCCCGTCCTGACAGTCCGGAGTCTGCGCTTGAAGCTGTGCATGATTACGTCGATGCCAGCGCGCAGCGGTTGAAGTCCAAGGCTTCCGAAGATGTGCTTGCATCGTTTCATTGTTTCCACGAGCGTCTGCTCGTTCGCGAAATGGCGCGTGCTTTGCAGCGCCATTCGCGTTTTCCAGCGCGCAACTTGTGTATAACAGGCGGTTGCGCTCTCAACATAAAATGGAACAGTGCACTACGTGCCAGCGGCCTTTTCGATGCTGTCTGGGTGCCGCCCTTTCCGAATGACAGCGGATCGGCAATCGGTGCCGCTTGCTCGGCAGTGGCGGCGGACAAAGGCTTCGTGCCGCTACAATGGTCAGTCTATAGCGGTCCAGCCCTGCAGCCGAGCGATGTGCCGACCGAATGGGACGCTGCGCCGTGTAGCATGAGTGAACTTGCGACCATTCTCACCAGCAACAAGCCGGTGATTTTCTTTGCCGACCGGGCCGAGCTTGGGCCTCGGGCACTGGGTAGTAGAAGCATTCTCGCAGCCGCGACGACGGCGCGAATGAAGGATCATCTCAACGATATCAAACTTCGCGAACACTTCCGGCCGGTGGCTCCGATATGTTTGGAGGATCGTGCACCGGACATTTTCAGTCCTGGAACGCCGGACCCTTACATGCTTTTTGATCATCAGACACGAGCAGAATGGCGGGACAAAGTCGCCGCCGTTGTACATCTGGACGGAACTGCGCGATTGCAAACCATTCCCAGAACGTCTCAGCACAAAGTCGCCAAGCTTCTCGTCGAATATGAAAAACTTACGGGTATTCCACTGCTTTGCAACACGAGTGCTAACCACCATGGACGCGGTTTCTTCCCGAATGTCGCAGCGGCCTGCCAGTGGGGAGGCGTTGAGCATGTATGGTGCCATGGCATGCTGTGGACGAAAACACAGAAGTGAGCGATCCCCGGTCCAACGGTACCTTTCCCGCTAAGAATGAGCGAGATATGACAGCGGGTCGCTGTCTACCGGATGTCGCCTAACGTTGCGCCGGGAGGTGCTTCGGGCTGCGAATGGTGCGGCAGGAGGACGATTTTATGTATGGTCCTCGGCACGGCTACCGCCTGATACAGGCATATCACGGTGCTCGGCGAGCCAGTGCCGGCATGCCGCAGAGCCGAGTGAGGCTGTGCATTCAGACGTGTCAGACAGACGCTCTCTAACGCCGTGTATCCATTTCCGAGAGAATAGGCGCGGGAGCAGCCGCGCTATCGTTGGGACTTACCAGTGGGCTCATCAGGATCGCCGGTTGCGATCGGCCACCCATGATAAGGGCGGTAAGAAGGGCCGAAGGTCCGGGAAAAGCATCTTTCCGCTCAAGAGCGGTCTGGGATCGCCAGAGCGGCAGCAGCGGCCTGGGAAAAGGGCTGATCCCTCAATGTCAACTGAGACACGGTGTTATCGCTCAACACCGTCCAGCGTCCCTGGTGATGGGTGCCGCGAAATGGCGCTGGCGCGACACGGGCATAGTCATCGCACAAGGAAGCCGCTATTGGCGGCCGACTACCGCATCAGCACCGGACATTGTGCCACAACGTAGCAGTCGGCGCTGAGGATAGGCATAAGCGAGAATCGGGTTCAATGCCAAGAGCCGCATGCGCTGGGTAGCTTTCGGTAGCCCGAAAACTGATCAGGTGAGCGCAGTCCGTGCTTCTGTCGGAAACCAAACGTGACAAATGTCAGTAGATCGCCAGCGTGTCTGCAAACGCGACGTTCGGCCGAAAAGTCGCGACCGATTCCTCTAGCTCGCACTGGCGCAAAGTGGTGCGGCAAGAGGACGATTTCATGTATGGTCCTCGGCACGGCTACCGCCTGATACAGGCATATCACGGTGCTCGGCGAGCGAGTGCCGGCATGCCGCAGAGCCTAATTATAGGCGCTTGCTGCGCTTAGCGTTCCTGGCACGGCCGTTGCTATTGAGGGGCAGCAACACCGAGTGAAGCTGTGCATTCAGACGTGTAGACAGATGTTCTCTAAAGCCGTGTGCCCATTTCCGAGAGAGCAGGCGCGGGAACAGCCGCGCTATCGTTGGCAGTCGGTTGATGGAGAGCGATATGAGGCCGGCTATCCGGCTTCCCAGCTCACCGCTTGCCGGACGCTGAAGCAGTTCGTCCAAACCGGCCTGCTGGCCGCCGGCGCCTCGCGATGTTGTTTTCACCACAAGATGGAGAGTTAGATGAATGCCCCGCTAGGCGTATCTGTAAGGCGCCAAACGACTGACGTAGATGCAATGCTAGCCGAACTGCGATTATCCGAGCGCCCACATGACGTGGAAGTAAGCGGCCTGCCCCTGCACGTCCTGCCTGGTGTTTTGTCACCACGCCTAAGTCACGGTCCCGACGCATTGATGTCGAAGTGGCACATCGAACCTGGCGCGACAGTACTCGATCTGGGATGCGGATCAGGCGTACTAGGGCTTGCAGCGCTCCGTGCCGGCGCAGGCTGTCTAGTGGCACTCGACATAAATCCGCAAGCCGTCCTCACGACGAAGATAAACATCGAGAGGTTAGGTTACTCGGACAACGCCGAGGCGCGCTATAGCGACACCTATTCTGGGCTGCATTCCGGAGAAAAATTTGACATCATTCTCTTTGCCGCCCCCTATTGGAATCGTAAAGCGAAAGACGACCTGGAGCGCTCTTGCTTCGATGAAGATCACAATGTCATGGCCTCGGCTCTCAAAGGTGCGCGGCGCCGCCTAAATGACAAGGGCGTGATGTATGTGCTCTTCTCTGATCAGGGAGATGTCGGGCGCGTCCTGAATTTGATTAATAGGAGTAAGCTGCGCGTCAGGAATATGCATATTTTCCGCCCCTCGATTCCAGAGGGGCACGTCCGGATTATTTGGGAACTCACGGTGCGATGAAAGCTCTTGGCTCTCGAACGGCGTTCTGGCCGAGCATGGGCCCCTAAAGAAGGCCGAGGCACTGCACCGCTCGCTTTTCAAAAATTATAATGCTCGCGGCAGTTTCCCGGCCGACGAGGCGCGCTCAACGTTTCTCTCGCCGTGACCCACCGCGATGATCACCGAACCCGTGAAAAGTCCGTTCTGGCGCACCTTCACGTAGGAGGCTATCGATCCACGGTTGTCACCGGCGCAGCATCGCGGAGCTCGCACTCGCCCTCACCGACGTTTCGATAAAGACGCGCCAAGTAATCCGGGAAGGCTGGGCTCGTCCGTTGCCGCGTACTCAGCATTCAGGAGGACTGGGTCTCTGGTCCTTACGGATCGCAGCCCTACGTAATGATACGGAGGTCAGCCGTCGCACTTCCTTGATCTTGGCAATGTATCCTCATCTACATGACGCCATACAGACCAATCTACGATCCACAACTCTCGCGAGCTCGTGCGCAAGCAAACGCGAATCAAAGCGGATTCGCTCGGCCCCGGCCAACCCAGGGACAGGCTCCTGAAAGTCGCCGATGAATACGACCAACACGCAGAAAGGGGTGGCGCGCCCAGAACCGACCAAGAGCCAGGTTCGTGTCACGATTTCTGATCGTTATCCGTTTTCTTGACTAAATGCTCGAGCGGCTCGCTCCGAGCCACCGGCGCCAATTCCACGGAACGCATACACTTTGGCCGATAACTAATTTCAAAAGGTGAGCCAACATCAGAAGAGGCAATCAATATTGATTCAAGCGGAAGAAAGGCGCGAACAGATTCACACAGTGGGATTGCGTCGACACTCCAACCCGCTGAAGTATTGTTGCCGAAGGCCTATACGAATCTCTCCTGCGTGAAGCCTTTGCGCTTCCGCAGCTTTCGAAATTCCTGTCCAGCAAATTACAATGTTTTAGCGAACTCACGCGAGCAGAGCGCTATTTCTTCTTGTGACGTGGACGAGCCGGCTTGCGACCTTTGCGCAATGTCTTATGGGACGTTGCTCCTTTGGGCGGTTGGATAAAGAACTCAGATAAATGGACGCCAAGCGATTTAGCGATCCGATCAAGCAGATCGATTGTTGGATTCGCATCTTGCCTCTCAACAGCGCCCATGTATGAGCGGTCAATGTCCGCATCGTAAGCCAATTGCTCCTGCGGAATACCGAGATCAACGCGGATCCGCCGCACATTCCAGGCCAAAAGCGCACGAGCTTTCATGCGCTAAAGCAGCCATTCGGTGGGCCATCAAACCACTGGCTAGTTTCGCAAAAGATAGCGAACTCGCCGCGTGAGCTTACATGAAAGAGCCGGCCTTAGACCCAGATGCCGGGCACGCCGCGCCGAATGAGTTGGTGCTGACTTTCTATGACGACCAGCATCTGGACGTATTTGGCGACTCCTCGATGCGCAGGCCGATGGCACCGACTGAGAAGAAGTTGCCCGGATTGTATTGCTTCTCGCCGGCCTTGCAGCCCCGGTCACCTTCCGCGGCAGCAACGTCGTGGCGATCCCGGAAACCGCCTGGAAGGAAGTGGGATTCTTGGCGACGATCCGCGTCCGGGGCAGCGAGGTCGTGTCGCGCGATTTTGACTTGACCTGTGGGGCCTAGCAGCGCGGCGTCACGCTGGGTTTTCATGGGTGATCAGCGCACTGGGCTGTGGGCGTCACGCGCTCTCTGGCCTGCGCGGAGCATGTCGCCACCTCTGGGCGGGCAAAAACGTGGCCACGTCAGACACCGCGGTGCGCAGGACCGAATAAAGATACGGAACGCATTGCGAGCTACGAGGGTCCGATAGTGCTGCCAGTTCTCACGCAATACATCGCAAAAAGAAGCGCATTCATTCGCATTATTTGATGTTGCCGTCGGATCCATACTGCCCACGCTTGCAACTATTCGCCAGCGTCAAAGTTCTGCTCCACACTGTCGACTCAAATGCACGTCTCCCATCAGAAGTTTGTGCATCGATCCTGCCCTTACGCTTCGAAGCAAGGTCCGACAAAACGAAGGTCACAGCATCAGCGGAGTTCGCGCAACTTGACCATGTGGCCAATGCATTCAAATGAATCGAACAAGAGCTCGTCTTAAGAAAAGGATACCAAGTGGCGGCAGTAGATTGAAATACTCAACTATTGCGTTCAGATGCTCGTCACAGCTACACGTGTCCTATAACGAGCTACGCTTTCGTTGGCTGCGGCATCCAAGGACACTGTTTGATGCAATTTGCGATGCAATTGGGAAGCACGGCCTTGCGCACGCAATTCGTCATCGTCTCTCGCGCATGTGCGTCCCGCAGACTGTTGCTGCGAGCCCTTGAGTGGAAACCCGAACGGAGCGCGCCGCTGCGGAGCCAGATCAACACCACAATCAGGATCATTCTGGCTTCACCTGATGCCGTCCGCCGTGCCAAGCGGCCGAGTATTGGCCAGCGCAATGCCCAAGTCTTGCCTACGAGGTTGCTGTCTCGAAGCGTGGTCGCTCGCGGCCCTTTCGGGCGCACTCTGGCCAAGCCTCCGCCAGGGGGGCGAGGTCAGTAGCCGAACAGCGTGACCAACATCAATTTGTCATTGAAGGCGTTGCCGGCAGGTTCGAGGTCGCCGCATTTGGGAGTGCCTATGTCTTCCGTCATCCGCACGCTTCATCTTGGCCTCAATCTTCACGGCGCGGGCGGTCACTCCGCAGCGTGGCGTTGGCCGGGCACCAACCCAAGCGCCTTCTTCGACATCGGGCATTACGTTCGTGCTGCGAAGATTGCCGAGCGTGGCCTGTTGGATGCGGTGTTTCTAGCGGATACCCCCGCGGTGCCCTTCGACATCACTCGGCAGCCGCCACTCAATGGGCTTGAGCCTACGCTTGTGCTTTCCGTAATCGCGCGCGAGACAACGCGCATCGGGCTGATCGCAACGGCGTCGACGACCTACAATGAACCATACAATCTGGCGCGCCGTTTCCAGTCGCTCGATGTCATTACGTGGCGGCCGAGCCGCCTGGAATGCGGTTACGACATCCAGCCCAGCGACGGTAGCAAACTTTGGTGGTCGCCAGATCGGACGCGAAGAGCGCTACAAGCGCGCCGAGGAGTTCGTTGAAACCGTCCGTGCTCTTTGGCTGAGCTGGGGGGATGAGACCATTATCGCTGATCAGGCATCTGGAGTTTACGCATGCGTTCGCAATCCGAGGCCCGCTCACCCATCCCGGCTCGCGCCAGGGCTATCCCATCATCGTCCAGGCTGGAGGCTCGGATCCTGGCGTGCGCCTTGCGGCGCGCAGCGCCGATGTCGTTTTTACCGCAGCCGCGGACTTGAAAACGGCAATCGGGGAGTCCGAGCGCCTGCGCGCGCTCTCGCGTCAATTTGGCCGCCGTGCAACTCCAGTCATCCTCCCTGGCCTCGTCACCTTCATCGGCGGCACGGAAGAGGAGGCACAACGCCGAAAGAAGGAAATCGACGCGCTGCTTGATCTGACGCGCGCGATGGACGCCCTCGCACGGAGCATGGACGTGCCGGTCGAAAAACTCAGCCTCGACCGGCCCATTCCCGAGGAGCTCTTGCCCAACCCTCACAATGTTGCGTTCTCGGTCGGTCATCACCGGACGTTCGAAGCATTGGCGAGGGAAGGCCGCACGGTTCGCGAGATCATTGGCAGCGTTCAAGCGTTCGGTCATCGCTTGCTCGTCGGTGCACCCGAGCAGATCGCCGATTCGATCGAATCATGGTTTCGCACAGGCGCGGTCGACGGCTTCAACATCATTCCAGACGTGCTGGAAGACGGCGCGACGGCGTTTGTCGATCTTGTCGTGCCGATCCTACAGAGCCGCGGACTGTTTCGCACGGAATACCAGGGGGAGACACTGCGCGAGCACCTGGGAATCCCTCACCACGACGTTGCTGCCGAGACGTTGGCGAGGCCGTCGTCTCTGTGACGCAATGTTTGTCCACATTCACCGGAGTTTGGAGATGTCTGTTATCGAACGCACGAGCCTTTGGCGTCTCGGCATCCAGCCGAACACTCGAAGAAAGCAAAAGGCGACGGCTGTCCTGTTGGCGGTCTCAACGCTCCTGCAGATCTCGATCATGGCGTGCTGCTCTGCCCAAGAGGCGTCAGCCGGCGGACCGAAACGAGGAGGCATCATTCGCTATGGGCATTTTCAAGAGCCGCCCTGCCTATTCGGGGGATGGGTGCAGCAGTGGTATCTTCAGCGGCAGTATAGCGACAATCTGGTTGCTCGGAGGGAAGATGGAAAGATTGTGCCTTGGCTCGCAACGTCTTGGACAATCTCCGACGACAGGAAGGTATACATCTTTGAGATCAAGCCAAACGTCAAGTTTACCGACGGGACGCCTCTCGATGCACAAGCTGTTGCCGAGAACATCAACGGATGGCTCGGCAATGATCCGGATCGTCGCAATCCGACCGCCGCTCCTTACCTCGAAGACAGCTTCGAATCGGCGACAGCAATTGCCCCTCTCACGCTGCAGATAACGCTGAAGACGCCATTTCAGCCGTTGCTCAACGTTCTCGCGCAGTCCTCCCAAGGCATCTTGTCACCAACTGCGCTCAAGCGCGGACTTGCCGTGAACTGCAACAGCCCGGTCGGGTCAGGCCCGTTCATCGTGGAGAAATGGAATCACGGGCAGAACGTCGTGTTTCGCCGCAACCCGGATTACAATTCGGCACCAAGTCACGCCAAGCACCAGGGGCCGGCTTACGTTGATGGCATCAACTGGAGGTTCCTTGCGGATCAGACCGTCCGCTATGGCTCACTGCTGACGGGCGAATCTGATGTCGTCTATGATATTCCGGCAGTTGCCTGGAAGGACGCCAATTCCCGCTTCGCCGTCTTGCGGCATATAACAGGCGGCACCCCTTTACGCCTGGCGTTGTATACGGCACGGCCCCCCTTTGACGATGTGCGCGTCCGCCAGGCTTTTGCATACGCTGCTGACCGAAGAGCCGCCGTCGAATTGTCCTTCCTCGGCGCTTTGCCATTCGAGGCTAATGGAGCGCTCAGCCAGAGTTCGCCGGAATATATCAGCGGGCTCGGGCGGTCCTATGGGTATGACGTTGGAAAGGCCAATCAGCTCCTCGATCAAGCGGGTTGGACTGAACACAACAAGGACGGCATTCGCCTCAAGAATGGCAAGCCCCTCGTCGTTCGAATCTCCTATTCGAGCGCTTTTCTAAAGCCAGACGGCGAGCAGGCATTGCAGGTCATCCAGCAGCAGGCGAAAGCTGCCGGATTCGAGGTGCGCCTTCAGCCGACCAACCAGGCGGATTTCTTTGCCGGGAAGAATCTCGGTCCGGACGACTACGAGGTCGTGCTCCTCTATTGGGTTGCACCCGGCGCAGAAATCTTCCGCATTTCATGGAAGCCTGATCGGAACGGCCAGCGGAACCGCTATAATCCGTCGCGCTACCAGGATGAAGCACTGTGGAATGTCGTTCAGACAGCGGAACAGGAGTTCAACGATGGCGGACGGACTGCGCTTTATCAGCAGGCTGAACGCAATATCGTGGAGAAAGCGGCCGTCCTAGGCTTCACGGTGCTCGATGTCACATTGGCGACCAGCCCAAGGCTGAAGGATGTCTGGCTGGACCGCGGGTCGGTCGGTGAACCCGTCTTTTATGACGCTCATTTCGTCGACGTGAAGTGATGCGTGTGAATAGCGCAGCTCATGTTCGGATAGGCCGGCTTGCGGGCAGGTTCGTGTCCGCAGCGACTGTGGTGTGGCTAGCTGCGACCTTCACATTCCTTGTTCAATGCCTGATGCCCGGCGACCGCGCCCAGATCATCATCAACATGGCGAGTGGCAACGTTGGAGAGGCCTCTCCAGCAGAGCTCGCGGCGGTCAACGCAAAGTACGGCTTTGATCAGCCACTCGTTCTGCAATACGGCAAATACATATGGGGCATCCTGCATGGGGACCTTGGCTTGTCATACCAGCAGCATCGGCCGGTCCTTGACATCATCGCAGAACAGATTGGGCCAACCATCATTCTGGCGGTTGCGGCGCTCATTGCGGCATGGGTCATCGCGGTTCTGACGACCGTCCTCGTCGCCGGCCAAGACAACATGTGGTCAACCTTGCTCAGCGGAATACAGGTGTTCCTGGCGACCGTGCCGCCCTACTGGCTGGCTACAATCCTCCTCGTTGTGTTTGCGGTGCAGCTTCGGATTGTCCCAGTCATCGGGGGCAATTCCCCGATCGGTCTCGTTCTTCCAACGAGTGCGTTGGCTTTGGAGTTGTCAGGATTCCTCGGGCAAATCGTTCGCAGCGAATTCACGCGTGTCCTCGAGCAGCCATTTGTCATCTCGGCGCGGGCACGAGGTATGGGTGAGCTTGGCGTCAGGTTTCGCCATGTCCTGCGTCATGCAGCGTTGCCCGGCATCACTTTATCAGGCTGGGCGATCGGAAAGCTTCTTTCCGGTGCGATTCTGATTGAGGCGGTATTTGCGCGTCAAGGCCTTGGTGGCGTCCTTGTCGCTGCGACGTCCTCTCGAGACGTTCCAGTCGTTTCGGGGGCTATTCTGATCTCCGCCGGCCTGTTCGCCGTCACCAATATGCTCGTCGATCTCACCTACCGAATCGTCGATCCCAGGATCAAGATGACATGAGCAGGGTAGGTCACTGGAGCGCGTGTTTGCAGCTGATAGAGGCGTCGGCGATCCTCCGTCGTATTCCTCTTCGGGTTCACGTAGCTCTGATCGTTATCGGTTTCTTTATTGTCGCGGCAATCGCGCCGAGTCTGCTGCAGACGCACGATCCGCTCGCGATCGATTTGACGGCACCATTGCAAGCTCCCTCATTCGCGCACTGGTTCGGAACGGACCAATCAGGCCGGGATATTTACTCCCGAATTGTCGAAGGAGCAGGCCAGTCACTCACCATCGGGCTTGGCGCAACTGCGCTGAGCATCGGCGTTGGGCTGGTTTTTGGCATCATTGCCGGCCTTGTGGGTGGCGCGCTCGACAATGTTCTCAGCCGGCTTTTGGACGTGCTGTTCGCACTTCCCACGCTGTTCCTCGCGCTTCTGTTCGTGAGCTTGTTCGGTCCATCGGTGCTGACCCTCGTTATAGCGGTCGGAGTTGGCACAGCTCCGGGCTATGCTCGGATGATCAGAGGACAGGTTCTGTCTGTAAAAGGGGCGCCTTATGTGGAGGCTGCCAAGGCCCTCGGCCATCCTTATCCACGTATCCTATGGCGGCATATCATTCCGAACGCGATGAGCCCGCTCACGGCGATGATGACGCTTGGCGTTGGGCAAGCGATCGTCTGGGCGGCGGGTGTTGCGCTTCTCGGTCTCGGCGTCGCTCCCCCGGCGCCTGAATGGGGCGCGCTGCTAAATGCTGGGCGAAACTATGTGATCTTCGCATGGTGGCTTGAGATCATGCCGGGCATTGCCGTGGTGTCGTTTGCTCTCGGCCTGACTGTCGTCGGACGCTATTTGCAGGATCGGCTGGAAGGAAAGATCTAAGTAATGCTCCACGTTCCTAATCGACAAGTGCCCCCGCAGGCGAACCTTCTGACAGTCGATTCACTCTGTGTCTCATTCGGGCGGGATCTTCCTGAGGGAACAGCCGTGCGCGGCGTCTCATTCTCTCTCCAGGCTGGGCGCTGCCTGGCCATTGTCGGAGGGGCCGGCTCCGGCAAGAGTGTGACTTCGCGCGCCATTGTCGGTCTTGCCGGCCGCCGGGCTCATGTCCATGCGCGTCAACTGACCTTCGCCGGCACCGATCTCACAGCTCTCGATGATCGCAGCTGGCGGCGCGTCCGCGGCAAGGAGATCGGCTTCGTTCTGCAGGATGCACTCGTCGCGCTAAGCGGTCAGCTGCGAAGGCAGGCTCTCTGCGAGGAGGATGGTGCGTTCGATGCCAAGTCATCCTCCTCAACGGAGACCGGGGCTAAGAAGATTCGCAAGATGCAGCGCATTCCCCGTGCGAAGACAGGGACGACTTCCACAGCGCCATCGATCACATGATGGTCGCTGTCGGTGAAGACAGCCATCCCGGAACCCAAACCCGCACCGATCACCGCCGCGCATCGAGGGCCTCGCTAATACGCGTCTCATGGGGCGCTGGTACGCAGCGGCGGTCGGAAAGACGCGCTCCCCCGTGTCCCACGCGGCTGCCGGTTGACGTTATCGGCAACGGGCGATCGGTCCCCGCTAGGCAATTCGCGCATACTGTGCGAACTGCCAGAGGACGGCAGCGATGGCGGCTTCTTTTGGGACACTGCAAGTTCAGGTGGGCGCGATCGAGGGCGCCTTGGTCGATGTCCGGGAAATCAGACTCTTTACGCCGCCTCGCGTGGCTGCTCGAGGCGATCAGAGCTATTGAACGCGGCCGAAGTCGCGGCAATCGCGGATTGGACCCGTAATCCAAATAGCTCCCACGTCAGCTCGACGTGGCGAAGCGATGCACTGGAGGCCAAGCACCGCGCCCCATGTGGCAAAGCCAACAGCGTGCGATAAGGCGCCCGCTCCATAGCGAACGAACAGCAGCGCAAGTCCGGCACTGGGGCGATCGAAGCCGAGATCGATTTGCTATCGTTTCGGTGATCATCGAAGCGGTCGACGCGCGCGCTGGCCTGAGCGGAGCAAGACTGCGAGGTCTGAAGAGAACATGCGCCGCTGGGTTTTAGCCCCGGGTTCGCGGCTTCCGCTCGAGTGGACGCCGGCCTGCGGGTGGATTTTGCAAACGAGAGCTTGATGGCGACAATGACGTGCCGGATCGTCCAATCAATGCGAAGGGCTCAACCGCCTGGCGACCAAGGCACAGCGTTAGGTTGCGGCAATCCTATTGTCGCATCGTCAAGGCCGCCGCGACAATGGCGGCCCGCTACGCCCATGCCAAACTGTTCAAGCGGCATCGGCGCAGTTGCGCATTCTGCGGATCATCCGCAACATCCGCCGCAAGGTCGAGGGCCAGCCAACACTCGAAGAGACGTTCACCCTCCCACTTGGCCGGGCCGCGGCCTCGCAGCAGCAGCGCGGCTTCAAGCTTTATTCCCTCCAGGCCCGGAGGTGGAGCGCATCGGCAAGGCGGTCGTGATTCGTGCGACGATCGTCAGCTCTTCGCGCAAAGAGATGCTGGACGTGCGAAGCCGCCTTAGCGAATCCTTCGAATCCTCACTTATTGTTTCGCGCTAGCTCCTATTGGCGGAGACGGCGTGAACCAAGGTTGCTCCCAACGCGTAACATACAGCCTTAACACGGGTGAAATGTTCTGACGATTGCCAACTCTTCGGGCCTGCGTTCCAGGAGGGCGATCGCAGCCTGGGTGCCGAAAACTGTCCCCGGCCCACTGCCGCGTCCCGAATAACCGAAGCATGCATAGGCGTTAGGGCCAAATGCGACGATCTTCGGTAAGTGATCTGCGGTGACTGCTATTGTCCCGCTCCATGCATGTTCGAACTCTAAATCGCCAATAGCCGGGAAGAGCTTGCGCAGCTTTCGTCGCGCCCAGGTGCGGTGAATACTTGCTCCAGGAGCCTCGCAACTGCCTATGCCACCAACGATCAATCGACCGAGACTATCGATCCGGAATGAGGACATCACGCCGTGTCCCAGCAGCCTGCGCCGTCGGCATGAATGGCTTTGCGTGCGGCCTCCGGCATGGGTTCTGTGGCGAACTGGTAATAGCTCACAGGTGTGAACTGGGCCTTGCATGGGATATCGATGCCAAGCTGATAGGCATTCGTTGTTACGAGCAGGGATTTTGCTCGAACTTCGTGATGATTCGCCTCTGCCACCCAAATCCCGTTTCGGCATCTAATCGATAATATCGTGATTTACTGTGCACCGCCGCGCCCCTTGCCTTGGCCGCGCGCGCAAGGCCTCTGCAATATGAGAGCGGTTGAATTGTTCCTGGCCGAGCATCAAATAGCGAGCCATGATATGCCGTACTCCCTATACGATGGGCTGTTTCCGACCGATCTAGTGTTCTGTCACTGACATTTGAATCCCAGCTTGTCGCGAACATGATTCACTCGCGGCATGGGAAACGACTTGATTGTACTTGATCGCAAGGCTCGC
>NZ_JADPKS010000021.1 GCF_023074175.1 Bradyrhizobium sp. 139 | reverse complement strand
CTACTTCACCCCGCTGCCAATCCGCTTGGCAGCCTAACCCCGGCAGAGGCTCCACTTATCAACGCGGAAAATCTGTTCAGACAACCGGGACCAGCTCACAACATCGACTCCCGATGGGCGATTTACGAAACTGGGACAAATGTTGAATGGCTTAAGAAGGCATTTGAGGCACTTACATCCAGTGTGCAGGCCCCACTTAAGCGAAAGACGAACACGCGTTCGTCCGGACCGCTCTGAAGGCCACGCGGCGCGTTTCTATGGTCAGTGAACTGTGACGGCCGGGTCGGGCGGCACAGATCGTCGCCCTACACGAGGCAACATCCACTCCGTCTTATCCTACGGGCCAGGCCTAGGATGGGGATGACGATGAGCGCCCGCAATTCGCGGTATGCTCACATAGCGTCGCCCGATTCACCGCTACCGCCGGCTCTATGATCTGACAAGACCAGAGCGCCTAATGGGGCCGCAATGGTTGAAAAAATCTTGTCGACTTCACGACGTATCGTACCGTGGCATTCGCACGCCGCCGCTGCGAGCCGAAATTGGTCGACAACGATTTGGCCTCGCCGATCCGATCGGATCGCTCCGGACGCACGCAGATTGCGCATTAGGAGCGTCACCGTTGTTCGTCGTACGCCGAGTATCTCCGATAGCGTTTCGTGAGTCAGCGGCAGGTTATCGGTGTCGATACGGTCGCGAAAATTTAGCAGCCAGCGTGCCATCCGGGCCTGCACCGGGTGCAGTGCGTTGCAGGCTCCGCCAAGCTGAAGCTGCAGCAGCATCGCGCTGATGTGGCTCTGGACCGCACGCCGGATTGTGGGGCTGCGGCTAAAAGCGGCGTGAAACCGCGAGACGGGAATCCGCGAGGCGGTGCCTGTCGCGCGAACGATGGCCGTGATGGCGGAGGGTGACGAGCCCAGCACGGAAAGTGTGCCTAGAGCGCCCTCGCATCCGATTACAGCACTAGCAACGGTCTGCCCATCCGCCATGTCGATCATGAGAGAGATGACGCCGCTATGAGGGAAGACGACATGCTCGACCTGGTCCCCCACTCGCGACAGCAGCGCATCCTGATCGAGTGCGACCCTCTCCAGATCCGGTGTGAGCAGAGCAAAATCCTCTGACGGCAGTGCTGCCAGAAGGCGGTTGCCGATCCCGCCAGCACGCGTCACAGCAGATGCCCCTTACGACGCTCAAGTCCGGCTTGTGTTCGTATAACGTGATTCAAGGGGCCTGCATACGGCTTCGTTCTCAACAACCAAACTCCTTCTGTCAGTAAGCGCCAGTCGACTGTTCTGCTCACCGCGCCCTTAGCTTAGATGCAAATGCATTGGACAAGACAATTGCGAAATGCGCATGGGTAACATCGTATGGGCAGCGGCTTGTTCTGCCCGGCAAACTTCGAACTTTCGTGGCGCAAACTAGCGCGCCCCCGCAATGTCTTCGCTTGCGAGCGAAGATGTGGCCTCGAACGAAAATAAAACGAAAGTTCCTGCGACAGGAATAGTGAAGGGTGATTCCGACGTGCCCGTGTTTGGACTCACGGGAATTGCCCGGCATTCTTGACGAGCTTCCGGTCAGGGGCCGGCCCTTGCGATCTCCAGACCGCTCATTGCCTAGTGGTCGACTTGCGAATGCCCACGTGGCGACGTCGGCTTGCGTCCCGGTCCATGCCTGGGCAGTTGAAGTCGGTATGGACTATGTAGCCGACACGAGGTGTCGGTCTACTCGTCGTGCAAAAGCGGCCAACTTGCGTTTTCGCTAAGCCTGACGCTCATCCCATCTGGCAACTTCTCACGCCTAGAACACGTTCTGCAAAGGCTTAAGGTTGCGCGAAATGCTTACTATCAACATCAACTGGGAGTACTTTCTCGCGACTGTAGGGACGCTGATCGTGCTGGCGTACTACGCGAACGGACGATTCACGAAACTGGAGAAAAATGTTGAATGGCTCAAGGCAATTGAGGCGCTCACGCAGAGCGGCCAAGCTGCGCGTAAACTAGACGATCGATTCCAAGAAATCTGCGTCGGAACTGATTGGGTGTTGGCGGATTCCTCGTTTGCGATTGGCGCAATGAGGAGCGACATCATGGCAGGA
>NZ_JADPKS010000016.1 GCF_023074175.1 Bradyrhizobium sp. 139 | reverse complement strand
CGCTCGCGCCTTGATCTTCTCGAGCAAGGCCAGCAGCCCGGCGTGATCGCCGCCCTCAATCTTGTGGCGTGAGATCCGGTCACGATCCGGACTGTGCAGTGTCACCAGCCAAGTCTTTTGACTCAGTTCGATCGCAACGAAAATTGTGCCAATATGCCCGGCGGTGGGCGTGCTCTCGGTCGATGCTTGCATCAAACTCTCCGATGGTTCGAGTGTGGAAACCCAAACCTATCGGAAAGAGCCCGCTCACCGCCCCATGGAATCTACGGTGTCGTGGGCTTACGCCATGCTCAGCTCGTGCCGTCCCACCACCATCCAGTGCACCTCGTCCGGACCGTCCGCGAAGCGCAGATGGCGGACGTCCTGATACATCTCCGCGAGCGGGGTCCAGTGCGAGATGCCGGTGGCGCCGTGCATCTGGATCGACTGGTCGATGATCTTGCAGGCGCGCTCCGGCACCATGGCCTTGACCATCGAGACCCAGACGCGGGCCTCCTTGTTGCCGAGCACGTCCATGGCCTTCGCCGCCTTCAGCACCATCAGCCGCATCGCCTCGATCTCGCAGCGCGCCTGCGCGATGATCTGCATGTTGCCGCCGAGATGGGCGATCTTCTTGCCGAAGGCTTCGCGGGTGAGGCCACGCTGCACCATCAAATCGAGCGCCTTTTCGGCCTTGCCGATGGTGCGCATGCAATGGTGGATGCGCCCCGGCCCGAGGCGGAGCTGCGAGATCTCGAAGCCGCGGCCTTCGCCGAGCAGCATGTTCTCCTTGGGTACACGGACGTTGTTGAAGCGCATGTGCATGTGGCCGCGTGGCGCGTGGTCCTGGCCGAACACGTACATGGGACCGAGCACCTCGACGCCGGGCGTATCGCGCGGCACCAGGATCTGCGACTGCTGCTTGCTCGGCGCCGCATCCGGATTGGTCTTCACCATCACGATGAGGATCTTGCAGCGAGGATCGCCAACGCCGGAGATGTAGTATTTCTCGCCGTTGATGACCCATTCGTCGCCGACGAGCTTTGCGGTCGTCGAAATGTTCTTGGCGTCGGAGGAGGCGACGTTCGGCTCGGTCATGACATAGGCCGAACGGATCTCGCCGTTCATCAGCGGCTTCAGCCACTTCTCCTTCTGCTCCTTGGTGCCGACTCGCTCCAGCACCTCCATGTTGCCGGTGTCGGGCGCCGAGCAGTTCATGCTCTCGGAGGCCAGCGGGCTCTTGCCGAGCTCGGAGGCGATATAGGCGTAATCGAGATTCTTCAGGCCCTGGCCGGTCTCGTCATCGGGCAGGAAGAAGTTCCAGAGGCCTTCCTTCTTGGCCTTGTTCTTGGCGACCTCGAGCACCTCGAGCTGCTTCGGGGTGAAGCTCCAGCGATCCTCTTTGCCTTCGCCAGCCTTGGCGAACTCGATCGACATCGGCTCGACGGTGTCGCGGATGAATTTCCTGACGTGATCGTAGAGCGGCCGGACCTGGTCCGACATGCGGAGGTCGTTGAGCTCGTCGCCCGGATTGAGGGTGTAGTTGGTGGTGCGGGGTATGTAGGTGTGTTTTGTCATTGTTCCTCCCGGGTCGCAGAGATCGTGCTGGACGAGAGAATAGTCGCAGCGCGGCCAAAGTGCGAGCGCGCATTTTTTCACGCGGCCCATGCCACGCGATGGAATATCGCGAGGCGTTTGAAATGTTGTTTGAATGGTGCCGCCAACATACAGCGGTCATTCCCCACGGAGGCGGGGAATCCAGCACGCCGCGGCTTTTCCGTGAATCGCTGACAGCTCTGGAATACTGGATCGCCCGATCAAGTCGGACGATGACGGCGGAGACTGTGGCACATGCGCGATAGATTCGATCAGTTCGGCATCCGATGCATCGCGCAAATCTTGTTGCCGTCGAGATCGCGCAAATAGGCGATGTAGAGCTTGCCGCCCGGACCCTGACGGATGCCGGGCGGATCCTCGCAAGTCTTGCCGCCGCCGGCGAGACCGGCGGCATGCCAGGCATCGACCTGCTCCGGCGAGTTGCAGGCAAAGCCGATGGTGCCGCCATTCGCACACGTGGCGGCCTCGCCGTTGATCGGCTTCGTCACCGCGAACACGCCGATCTTGGTGATGTAGAAAATGCGATGGCCGTCGATCCTGGCCGGCCGCACCTCGAGCGTGCCGAGCAACTGGTCGTAGAACGCCTTGGCCTTCTCCAGATTGTTGGTGCCGATCATCACGTGTGAAAACATTGCCCTGTCCCCTTCTGCGCTTATGAATTGTGAATTTGTAGATGGGGTAACGGGCCCCGGGCAGCCTTCCAGCCAAGCCGCGCTAGCTACGGCGCTATTTGTGGCGCGCGTCGCGCGGCTTGGTTGGAAGGCAA
>NZ_JADPKS010000076.1 GCF_023074175.1 Bradyrhizobium sp. 139 | reverse complement strand
CAGCAGGGTTTACGTCGTTGAGTTTGCAGGTGGCGACGATCGAGGCGAGCAAAGCCCAGTTTTCCGCCCCGATTTCATGTCCGGCGAAGAGCGCGTTTTTCCTGGTCAAGCAGATCGGCCGGATGGCGTTCTCGACCGGGTTGGTGTCGAGCTCGAGACGCCCGTCTTCGAGGAAGCGGGTCAGCCCCTGCCAATGATTGAGCGCATAGCGGATATCCTCGGCGAGCGTCGAACCGCTGGAGATCATCGACAGCTGTTTCTCGAACCAGGACTTCAACGCGGCGACCATGGGCAGCGAGTGCTCCTTGCGCGCGGCCAGCCGGATGTCCGGCGACGCGCCGCGCACCATGGCTTCGATGGCGTAAAGCTGGGCGATGTGCCGAATGGCGGCCTCGGCGATCGGCGACTTGCTGTTGCGGGCCAATTTCACAAAGCGCCGGCGCAAATGGCTCCAGCAATGCACGAGCGTCCAAGGCCCTTGCGGTCGAACGACTTCGGTCATCCGGTCATATCCGTCATAGGCATCGCATTGCAGGAAGCTTCCGCCAAAGCCGTCCAGGAACTGCTCCGCGAAGGCGCCGCTGCGACCGGGGGCATATCGGAACAACACGATCGGTGGACTTGGACCGCTGTGGCCACGGTCGTCTGACGCGATCGCCCAGAAGTAGCCTTTCTTCGTTTGACCTCGCCCCGGATCAAGCACCGGTGCCGTGGTCTCGTCCATGAACAGGCGATCCGCCATGGCCAGGTGGCGGCGCATGTGGTCCGCGATGGGCTGAAGATGGAAGCAGGCGCGGCCGGACCAGTTGCCCAGAGTCGCCCGATCAAGCCGAATGCCTTGACGCGCATAGATCTCGGCCTGACGATAAAACGGCGTGTGGTCGCCAAACTTGGAGACGATCACATGAGCGATAGCCGCTTCGGTCGGCAGCCCGCCGGGCACGACGTGTTCCGGTGCGTGCGCCTGCGTGACAGGGCCCGAGCAGCGGCGACAGATGTATTTCGGGCGACGTGTGACCAGCACGCGCCATTGCGCCGGGATCACGTCGAGTCGCTTGCTGACGTCCTCGCCGATCTTCGTCATGGCGCCGCAACCGCACGGACAGAGCGTGCTCGCAGGCTCGATGATCCGTTCCACTCGCGGCAAATGGGCAGGCAGACAGCCGCGATTGCGATGGGAGCCTCGATCCGGATCGCTGCGCGATCGACCCTGGATGACCTTCTCGGCTCTTTCCTGCGCCGCGTCCAGAATGCCTTGCGCGATCTCCACGTCTTCGAGCGGCAAATGGTACTGATCTGGTCGTAGCTTCTCGGATTTCGAGCCGAACTTGTCGCGTCGCAATTCGCCGAGAATGACCTCCAGCCGACGCCGCGCTTCCTCCGATGCCGCCAGTGCCCCCTGATGCTCGCTCAAGGCCGCCTGCGTTTGCGCCAGAAGCGCCTTTAGGCGTTCGTTTTCGTCGCGCAGTGTCGCGATGCTCATGCGCTATTTCGAGCACATCGCCGACGCCCGTGCCACGATCAAAATAGCTGCCGAGTCATTCTGCCGCAGTTATCCCGCCACCTGCGGGCGCCGTGCTTCTTCCGGGCGGACCAATCTCCAATCCAGCCCTTCGAACAAGGCAGCGAACATCGCCGGCGACATGCGCATCACTCCGTCCGCGATCGTTGGCCAAACGAACTTGCAACCTTCGAGGCGTTTGTGCACCAACACCAGACCCGTTCGATCCCAGACCAAAATCTTGATCCGGTCCGCTCGTTTCGATCGGAACACGAAGGCTGCGCCGCTGAACGGATCGAGACGAAGCATCTCCTGTACCTTCGCCGCAAGCCCGTCGTGGCCACAGCGGAAGTCGATCGGCCGCGTGGCAACGTAAATCTTCAGATCAGCACCGGCCGCGATCATCGTGACGCTCGCACCGCACGGATCACCCGGGATAGCTGGTCAGCATCTATGGCTGTGTCAGTCCGCAGCACGACATCGCCGATCGCAATCTCAAGCTTGACCGCCGGAGCCTGACGCTCCTCCAACGCATCTTCCACAACCAGCGGCGCAAACGTTGGTGGAGACGCCTCGCACGGCGGCAACATACCTCGCTGTCGAAGCCGCCGTCGCCAATCGTAGACCTGCCAGCGCGTCACTCCGTGCTTGCGCGCTACCTTGGATACCTGGGCGCCGGGCAACAGACTCTCCGCGGCGATCCGAGCTCTCTCAGCTTCCGACCGCACACGACGTCCTGACGGCCCTTCAAGAATCTCCAGCCGGCTCACCGACACCGCCGATGAGCCGTCCAAATAGACGTCCTTTTTGCTGTCCAATCCCATCCGAAGCCTCCGTCCTAAGCGGAGGCTTCGCACAGCCATCCCAGTCCCGAAGCAAGGGTTCCCGCTTAGCGCTTACC
>NZ_JADPKS010000161.1 GCF_023074175.1 Bradyrhizobium sp. 139 | reverse complement strand
CTTTTCCAATGCGCGAGCATCGGTGGACGGGTGGAGCGAAGTTGCTAGGTCCATTGCGACTAGCGAATTTGATTTCGTCATCTCATACCTCTGAGGCCATTGAACCGGCGGGTGCGGCGATCGTTCGCGTTCCAACTGCTGGATGTTCTGCAAGCGCCGGTCGGGCATGCATCGAAGCGCCCCCGTAGTCCTTAGCGATTAGTTGCTTTTCGAGGTCGGGATCGTAGACCTGCGGGCGCGCTATTATTGTGCTGTTTGCAGGTATTTCCGCAGATTTCATGCATCATCCCATGTAAGAGGCCGAAAACCTGTGAGTGATCTGCGGGTTTCTTCGGTTTAGACAAGCCAGAAACGTTAGCGATCTCCTTTGAGAAGTCAGTTTTGAGCCGCGGCTATCTGAGTGAGATCAGCCGGGGTTTGGCCTGACTGCTTTCCTGCGGGTTGAACAAGAGCCTGGGTCTCGTGGCTCTGGACCATCCGAGAATAATCTCAGCTCCATCCTTCGGTGGCTACGCATCGCAGCAAATGTGGTGCGGCGCACGCTGCGGCCGGAACGCGTTGCCGCAGCTAAGCTAAACTCGCACGTCCCGCGCAGAATTCTACGATGCGAGAGCATCATTGAGAATAGCCAGCATTTACCGGAGTAAATGAAAGGCCCCAAGAATCGACGGCGGTAAATAGTAATGGCAATAAGCATGGCGTTTTTGGTGAGCCGCAAAGGCCTAATACAGACGAGTTCGTCCGCGCTCCTGACTGTGCGTTGCATTTCTGCGTAACGACCGCTGAGGTGCAGTTTTCCATGGCGCGCGACACCGTGGCAGGCGCGAAGTTAACAAAGATCTCGTGAGAAGCTCCATGTTCCTCCATGCGGGCGCAGTATTTCTGGAGTGTGAGGACTTACATTGCAGAAATTCGGCTCACGGAGTCGATAGCGTTGGGGCTGGCAACTTGATCAAGGTGCCGGCAAATTGCGTGGCCCCTCAACGTATGCTGGTAGATGGCGTGCGAGTCAGGGTAATTCGCCGCGAGGTTTTGGCTGTTCGCCCCGACCCAGAGGCGAATGAGGGTGGAGGTAAGCAGCGTGAGCTTTGACATTGCACAGCAGGCCGCTTCTGTCGTGTTTTCCGACGCTTATCTGGAAGCTAGGGAAAAATTCGTGGCTGCGGTGCCAACGCCAAGATCGTACCCCTGCAGCTCGAAGGGGCCATCCGGCGAGGCTCTGTTCACGGATGTGGCCTACTTTGGCAGCCCGGATGCCAGAAAGCTCCTGGTCCTGGTTTCCGGCACGCACGGTCCAGAGGGGTACCATGGATCCGCAGCTCAACTGCTGTTTTTGCGAGCAAAGCTCCACGAGGAGCTTCCGAGCTCGACCGCCGTGCTCTTCATCCACGCGTTGAACTGCTACGGGTTTGCGTGGGATCGCAGGTCGACTGCGGAGGGATGCGACCTGAACCGTAACTTTATCGATTTTTCGAAGCCGGTTCCTCCGAATCCCGAGTATGAGGAGCTGGATCAATATTGCGTTCCTGCAGACAGAACGGAAGAAGCAATCCGCCGCGCAGAAGCTGCGATTGCCGACTATCGCAAGCTGCACGGCGAGCAGGCTTTCCGATCCGCGAGAATGCGTGGTCAGTACAGCAGGCCAGGAGGCCTGTTTTACGGCGGAAGCAAGCCGACCGAAGCCAGGCGAACCCTCGAGCAAACAGTGGCCGATTTTGACGTGGCGGCACGCGATAACGTCATCATCATCGATTACCACACCGGGCTCGGTCCTTACGGCTATGGGGAGCTGCAATGCGAGCAGCCGTCCGGACTAAAGGGGTACGAGCGAGCTGCAAAAATCTTCGGGCCCTCCGTGACATTGCCGGATCTAGGCACCTCCTCTTCCGTCAACCTGCACGGGACGCAGGACGAATACTGGCAGCGTATCTTGGGGGATCGGCACACCTATGTTGCCCTCGAGTACGGAACGTATCCTAGTTCGCCAGTACTGCGCGATGAACACTGGCTATTTAGGTATAGACCGGACGCGGTTGATTCCGAACTGGGCCGGCAGATTCGGACGGCCATGAAGCGCCATTTTTACCCACAAAAACCAGACTGGAACGAGATGGTTCTTTGGCGAGCACACTTGGTGCATCGACAGGCGCTCGATGGGCTTGGATCTGGAGACTTAGCTGGCTAGCTGCGACAGTAGCAGCGGTAAAGTGCACAGTTCGGCGCATCAACGAAGCTGAGATGGCTGGGCTGGTGTTTGGAATAAGAGAGGGCGAGACGGATAACCGTGCCGGCAAATCGATCGACGAAACGAAACGTCAATGGTTGCGAAGAGGAACTGATCTATGACCGCGCTCAAACCGATCCCGTTCACCGGTGCTCCGTTCCCGAAATCAGAGTACGAG